>JAVHLG010000014.1 GCA_031082225.1 Desulfovibrionaceae bacterium
GCCTCCCGGGCCCGCAGGGACGGCAGCACCGAGAGCAGTCCGGCCGCGTTTTCCGGCATGGCCATGGTCACGAACCGCTGGTCGGCCTCGTTGCTCATGCGCATGGAGAAAAGGGTGTTCATCTGGGACAGGATGGACTCGGAGATCTCCGACGGCCGCTGGGTCACAAGCCCCAGGGACACGCCGTACTTGCGGCCCTCCTTGGCGATGCGGGCCACGGCCTTGCGCGTGGGCTCAAACCCCAGGCTGCGGTCGCGCGGCACGTAGCGGTGGGCCTCCTCGCACACCAGGAGCACCGGCGCGCCCTGGCCACGTTTGGTCCACAGGGCGAAATCGAACACCAGCCGACATAACACCGAGACCACCACGTCCACGATCTCCGAGGGCACCCCGGCCAGGCTGATGGCCGTCAGCGGCCTGCCCCCGGGCGGCAGGCGCAACAGCCGGGCCATGACCTCGGCCATGCAGTCCTCCACCCCCAGGCCCCCGAACATGAAGCCGAACCGCCGGTCCTTGCGCAGGCTGTCGATGCGGGCCAAAAGCCGCAGAAAGGGGATGGAGCTTTCGGGCTTGTCCAGCCGCCCCATGCCCGTTTTGAGGATCTCCACCACCCGCAGGAGACGAAACGGGGCCGGGGTGTCGATGGTCAGGTTGTAGTCCTGGCCCCCGGCCGTGGTGATGAACTCATGTTTGGCGGCCAGCACCGCCTCCTTGAGGATGTTGGCCTCCACCTCCCGGTAGGGCTGCCCGGAACTGCACAGCACATGGGTCATCTCCTCGAAGTCCAGCAGCCAGTACGGCAGATGCAGATCGTCCGGGGTCACGGACAGGGCCATGTCCCCGAAGGCTGCGGCATATTCGTCGTGGGGGTCGAGCAGCACGATATGCCCATGGCGGTATTCGGACAGGATCGCGCCCAGGACCACGGCCACGGCGCAGGACTTGCCCGAACCCGTGGTGCCCAGGATGGCGAAGTGCTTGCCCAGAAGTTCGTCCACCATCACCCGGGCCGCGATGTCCGCGTCCTGGTGCAGGGTTCCCACGGCCACGCTTGGCGAGGCGGGCCTGGCGTAGATCAGGGCCAGATCCCGGCCGCTGGCCTTGGCGGCGGCCGCCCCCAACACCGGAGAGACGGACACCCCGCGCTGAAAGACGAAATCCTCCGGGCGGTCCACGTCAAGGGTCTCGCCCAAAAGCACCACCTCGGCCAGACGCCGTCCGGCCTCGGGCCTGTCCGCATCGACCCCCTCCCACCACAGCCGCCCGACCAGCCCGAAGCACAGGCTCGCACCGGTCTCGATGCGAAGCATGTCCCCCAGCCGGACGCCGGGGGCGGCCCCGGGCGCAAGGCACACGGTCACCGTGGCCCCGGCCGCGGCGATGACGGAACCCAGTCGCGCCGTATCAGTCATGTACGCCTCCAGCAGGTCATCCGGTCTCCTCCCCAAGGGCCCGGGACACGGCCCCGGCCAGATCCTTGCGCAGCACCGGTTTCAGCAGAAAGTCCCGTATCCCCATGGCCTTGGCCCGTTCCTTGGACAGGGATTCGCTGAATCCCGTGACCAGGACAATGGGCAGGTCCGGGCGGATCTGCAGCAGTTCCCGGCTTAAGTCCGTGCCCGAGAGCCCGGGCATGGTCTGATCCGTGACCACGGCGTCAAAGGCCCCGGGATCGGCCCGGAAACGCTCCAGGGCCTGCCTGGGATCGATCTCCGGCGTGACCTGGAACCCAAGGCCGGCCAGGAGTTCGGCCCCGATCTCGGCCAGGGATTCCTCGTCGTCCACATACAGGATGCGCCCCCGGCGCCGGGCAGGGCCCGGGGACTCTTCCTCGGCGTCCCGGGCGCGCAGATGGGACAGGGGCAGATAAACCTCGAAGCTTGTCCCCTGGCCCGGTTCGCTTTTGACCTTCACCTCGCCCCGGTACTTGCGCACGATGCCGTGCACCACGGAAAGCCCCATTCCCGTGCCCTCGCCGGGCTTCTTGGTGGTGAAAAAGGGGTCGAACACCCTGTCCAGAATGTCCTTGGCGATGCCGTGCCCGGTGTCGTGCACCACGAGCCGGGCATAATCCCCGGGGGGCGGCCCGGAGGCCTGGGGGCCCGGTCCGGGCAGGCTGACCGCGTCCAGGGTCACCGTCAGGGTTCCTCCGGATTCGCGCATGGCGTGGGCCGCGTTGGCGCACAGATTCATGACGATCTGCTGGATCTGGGCCGGTTCGGCCAACACCGTGTCCGGCCCCTTGGCGATGCGTTCCTCGATGGCCACGGTGTGGGGCAGGGTGGCCCGGATGAGCTTGAGGGTCTCCTTGACCAGGGGCGAGAGGCGAAGGGTGCTCGTCTCCTCCTCGGTCTGGCGGCTGAAGGTCAGGATCTGCAACACCAGTTCCTTTCCCCGGCGGCAGGCCTGCAGGATGTGCTCCACCCGGCGGCGCAGGGTGTCGTCCCCCGTCGCGCCGTCCAGGATCATCTCCGAAAAGCCCATGACGATGCCTAGAATATTGTTGAAATCATGGGCGATGCCCCCGGCCAGGGTGCCGATGGCCTCCATCTTCTGGCTCTGGCGCAGCTTTTTCTCCAAAACCTTGCGCTCGGTCACGTCGTGGGCCACGAACACCGTCCCCAGGGGCTCGTCCTCGGCGAGGTAGATGGGCGAGGCGGTGATGAGAAACTCCCCATGCAGCCTGGGCACCGTCAGTTCCAGGGAATGGAAGCGGCCGTCGGTCAGGGTCTGCAGCCGCCGCGTCAACTCCTCCGCCAGCCCGGGCACATCGAAGACAAAGGAGGCCGGACGCCCCACCACCTCCCGGGGCGACAACCCCAGGCGATGGGCCATGGCCATGTTCAGGCGCTTGATCATCATGTCCCGGTCGATGATGACCACCAGATCCTGCACCGAATCGAAGGTGCCCTCCCATTCCCGTTTGGCCCCGGCGATGAGTTCCGCCACCCGCTCGCGCTCCCGGATCTCCCGGGTGAGGCGCTCGTTGGTCTCGGCCAGTTCCCTGGTGCGCTCGGCCACAATGGATTCCAGACGGGTCTGGAGGGTCAAAAAGTCGCGCTCGGAACTCCACTTGGAGCACAGCGACGCCGCAAACTGGCGTATCTCCTGGGGATGAAAGGGTTTTTGCTGATACAGAAGCCGGTCGGCGGGCGGCACGCGGCGGGCCATCTCCTCGGCGTCGATGTCGGAAAAGGCGGTCATGACCACGATCTGGACATACGGGTCCAGGCGGCGGATCTCGCTTGCGGCGAAAAGCCCTCCCCGCCCCGGGGGCATGCGCACGTCGAGAAAGGCCACGGCATAGCGGCGGCCCGTTTTCAGGCCGTCGCGCACCGCCGCCACGGCTTCTTCCCCCTGGCGGCACAGGGTGACCTCATAGCGCGGGCCATCCGGCGACGCAGCAGGGCCCGGCCCGGTTCCGGGGGGCAACAGGTCCAGGTCGTCCTCCGGGGCCAGGAGTTCCTTGAAAAGGGCCAGGATCTGCGGCTCGTCGTCCGCCACGAGCATGTGGTAGGGTTCGTTGTGGCCGACGCGTTGCGGGGCGGGCATGGCGGTCATCCGTTCGCTGTGCAGCCGGGACTGGGGGTGGCCCCGCCCGCCCTGCCGGAGCGGGTCATGGGGTTGTGACGGCATCCGCAGGAGGGGCGTCCGGGCGTTGCGCCTCCGGCGGCGGCGAAGCGGTCGGGGCCGCCTGGACGGCTGCTTTCTCCTGGGCCCTGGCGTCCCGCTCGTCCAAAGGCTCGGACGCGGCGGCCGGAGTCGTGTCCGGCGGCGCGGCTGACGGCGTGGCCTCGTCCTTGCTTTTTGGCGGCTTTTTGGCGGCAGGCTTTTTTTCGGACGCCGGACCGCCCCCGCCCGCCGGGGGGATGGTTCCGGCAGGGGCGGTTTTGCCCGTCTCTCCGGCCCCTGCGGCCGGGGGCGGGGACGCCGTCGGCGGGGAAGGCGGCGCAACGGGCGGCTGGCCGCCGCCTGCGGACAGCCTGCTCAAATTCTCCGAGGCCGTGCGGTAGAACCGGGGATTTCTGGCGATGGCCTTTTCGAATTCCTCGGCGGCCTTGTCGGTCATGCCCAGTTCCCGGTAGCACACCCCGAGATTATTGTGGGCGGCGGCCTCGCCCCCGGCGGCAAGGAAGGCGGCGTAGGCCTCGTCGAAACGCTGGGTCCGGCACAGGGCCAGGCCAAGATTGTTGCGGGTTCGCGGGGAATCCTTGGCCGACAGGGAGGCCCGGAAGGCCCCTGCGGCCTCCTCGGACCGCCCCAGGGCCAGGAGGGACAGGCCGAGATTGTTGTGGGTGTCGGCGTCGGCCCCGCCGATCTGCAGGGCCTGTTCCAGGGCGGCCACGGCACGTTCGTGGTTTTGGGCCTGATAATGGGCCAGCCCCAGGGTCCGGGCCGCCGGGGCCATGTCCGGACGGGCCGCGAGGGCCTTCTCCAGATAGTCTGCGGCCGTGGCCGGGTCGTGCAGCATGAGGCTGGCGTATCCGGCCCCGTACAGGGCCCCGGGGTCGTCGGGCCACGCCTCGAGGCAGGCCCGGCAGGCATCCAGGGCGGCCTGGTAGGCGCGCCCGGCCAGATGCGCCCGGCACTGCCGCTCCCGCACCAGGGCCTCTTCGGCCCCGGCCTTTCCGGCCCGGTCATAGGCCTCCAGGGCCCGTTGCGTCTGCCCGGCGGCCAGGGCCGCGTCCCCGGTCCGCACCAGGGCCCCGGCCTCGCCGCCGGGGGCCTTGTCCGCCTTGTCGAAGCCGCCGGTCCCGGTTCCGCAGCCCAAAAGACCGGACACAGCGGCAAGACACGCCAAAACGGCAAAAAAACGGCCTGCGAGACCGACCATCGTCCCTCCCGTGGTTTGCGTCCCTGTCGTAGCGCAAAGCGCCGGGACGGTAAAGCCGGAGGGGATATCCGACGGACGCCACGGCAAAGGAACGAAAAAAGCCCCCGGAGACGGAGGCGAAAGGTTGATGACCAGGCCCCTGTCGGGAAACGGGGACGTCGCAGGGGGCAGGACGCAAGGCCGGTCCAGGCCGGTCCAGGCCGGTCCAGGCCGGTTGACTGCTTCGGCCCACGGGCCGCCAACGAGGCGGCTAGTTGCAGGAGGCCCAGGGTTCGTTGAGCCGCCGTTCCGACCGGGACAAGGCCACGCTTGCGGGGGCCCCGCCCCCGAACAGGTCCATGGCGACCTGAAACGGCTCCAGGGTCGGATAGTTATAGTCCACCTTCACCTCCACGACATCGCACGGCCCGCCCAGGGAACCCGCCGTGCCGTCCCCAGAGGCGGCGCTGCCCGGCCAGCTCTTCACCGAGACCACCGCCCCATCCTCCACAACCTGGCCCAGGGGCTTCAACTGGTTGCGCACCTCGCCCTCAACCATGCCCACGCTGCGCTCGTCCGTTTCCACCCCTGCCCCGGAAGAGGCCATGGCCACGCCCATGCGCACGGCATGCTGCATGCCCAGGCTGATGCGCATCATGTTGGCCACATCGAAGATGCCCATGATAAACAGGATAAGCAGGGGCAAAACCAGGGCCAGTTCCACGACCGTCGTTCCCCGGCAGTCCGCGCCGAGCCCCAGGCCGCGGCGGCGCGGGGAAACCGGCGGCTGGCCTATTTGTCTATGATGTGCGTTCATGGTGCGTTCCCGTCCTTGCCGCTTTGCGCCGACCCCGCCAGTGTTGCGCTGCGTTTTTCCCGTTATGCCCTGGCAAGCAGCAATACATTGAACTTATTATTTTTATTCACAAAAATGCATGTGTGTTATGTGTGAACGCCACACTAGGACGAGGTTCCCATGGCCTCGTCATAGGGGATCAGCCGATGCCCGAGTTGGCGGCCGATGAGCTTGAACACCTTGAGGATGTCGGTGGCGCTCGGGGCGTCGAAGTAATGGTCCAGGGTGCCGGACTTGGAGGAGGCGATCTGCTTCATGAGGGAGACGTCCGTGGTGTCGGAAACGCCGAAGCGGATGGAGAAGATCTCGACGCCGAGATCCTTGGCCGTCTGGGCCTCGGTGAGCATGGCCGTGTTGAGGCCGCCGCCGTCCTTGCAGTCCGGGAAGTTGGCGGGGGCGGGATAGGTGGCGGACAGCCCCATGCCGAAGTAGGCGTTGGTCCAGTAGTTGTTCGGGGTATACGAGATGCCGTACGTGCCGCCGCACCGGCCGTCCTCGGTGTCGCCGTCGGTCAAAACGATCATGATCTTGCGGTACTTTTCATCCGAACTGCCCTCGGTGAACGGGGCCTCCGGGGTCAACACATGCCTGCCCCACTTGATGCCCTCGGAAATGAGCGTGCCCGAGCCCGAACCGTCGGCGCTTAAGGCCGAGATGCGCGACAGGATGGAGGCCCGGTCCGTGGTCAGGGCCTCGGCATAAGAGATGTTGCTGCAGGTGTCCGAGTCCACATTCAGGGACGATCCGGAGGGGTAGCGGTACTTGGTGGCCTTGTAGACATCAAGAAGCTTGCCCGTATTCAGGGTGCCGTTGGCATTGCGGCAGCCTGCGGCCACGCCGTCCACGCCCGCGCGCATCCGGACCATGCCCCGGAAGGGAACCATGCCGATCTTGGTGGAGGGGGTGGTGTTGGAGGGCAGGATCAGGTTCACCAGATCCGTGGCCGCCGACTTGACGTTACTGATCGGCGTGCCCTTCATGCTGCCGGTGGTGTCCAAAACAAGGACGATCTCCAGGTTGTTGAACCCGGCGCAGGCCTGGGCCGTGACTTGGCCGCTGGTCAGACCGAGGACGCCCATGAGCAGGTAGTCCACGGTGGCCTGGCCCTTGATGCAGGCGCTGCGGACCTCGGACCCCGGACCGGCCGAGACCATGGTGGCCTCGGGATAGTTGGCCGTGAGCATCTCCTGGGCCGCAGCCACGGCGATGCCCTGGTCCATGTCCGGATCCTCGGGCAGGGCCATGCTCCCGGCCAGGGCCGCCGCGTCCACGGCGTTTTGCAGGTGGCGGTCGGCCAGATACATGCGCCCGCCGTCCACGGCCAGACCCGCCGCGCCGATGAGCGCGGGCAGGGCCAGGGCCAGAAGCGGGGCCACGGCGCCCCGGCGCCTGTCGTCTCTAGGGCAGCGGCATGACCGTTTGGGCCCCAAGCCTGCGATCCCACCCGCCAAGCATGTCCAGATCCGGGTAAGGAAGGTCGGCCTGGGACTGGGCCGCGATGACGGTCTGGTAGACATACTCCACCTTCACTTTCACAGTGTTTTCCGTGTCCGACTCGGTCACGACGATCTCCACCTCCGGCGTCGGCCCATCCAGCCCGCTGGTCAGGCTCTGCACCAAGGGAACCGCACCCGTGGTGTCGCCGTTTTCGCGCATCACCAGACGCGCCGCCTCCCGCGAGGCGGACAGGATCGTTGCATATTCCCCAAGAATCTTGGAGCCTTCCACAAGAAGCATCAACAGCGGGGCCAGGACCAAAGCGGCCAGCATGGCCATTTCCACGGCCGCGAATCCCCCCTGTGCATCCCGGATGGTCGCGTGTGCGCCGGGGACCGTATTTTTCATGATGGCCCCTCCTGTTTGCGTAGCGGATGACGCCCCCTGCCGGAAGTGACAGGGATGGCAAGGGGGAGTTAGCAACAACCGTGCTAGAACCACCGCCGTGTTCAGATGTTCCCCACGGCCCCGGGGAGAACGAAGATCCCTTGCAAAAGATGCCATGTTCCATGGCGGTTGCGATGCTGCGGCAGGCTGGCGGGGTTCGGGACGGGGAGGGCCTTGCCGCCCCGGCCGGGGCAGGCGATCCACGATCCGTGGATTTGGCGGCAGAAAACCGCTCCACCACTCCATTTCCCGTGGAACGGCGAGACGGGCCGACCTATTTGGCGGTTTGCGCGAACATGGCCATGAGCCGGATGGCGGCCGGGCCGAGGATGATCATCAAAAGCGTGGGAAAGATGAAAAAGACCAGGGGCAAAAGCAGCTTCACGGGCAGCTTGGCCGCGATCTCCTCGGCCCGCTGGAAGCGTTTGGTGCGCATGGCGTCGGCGTAGACCCGAAGCGTCTGGGCGATGCTCGTGCCGAACATGTCGGCCTGGATAAGAAGCGCCACGAGACTCCCCACATCCTCCAGCCCCACCCGGGTGGCCAGGTTCTTCAAGGCCTCGCGCCGGGACTTTCCGGCCCGAAGCTCCAGGGTCAAAAGCTTCAGTTCGGAACTTAAGACCGGCTCATTGTGGGCCAGTTCCATCCCCACCCGCTGCATGGCCCCGTCCAGGCCCATGCCCGCCTCCACGCAGACCACCAGGAGATCCAGGGCGTCTGGCAGGCCGTTTTGGATGGCCCGCTGCCGTTTGTTCACCAGGTGGTTGAGCACCAGCCCCGGGGCGTAGAAAAAGGCCGACACCGTGCCTGCGCCGATCAGAAACTTGTATTCCGGGCGCAACGTGGGCGCGACCACCAGGATGACGGCGGCGGCCAGTCCGATCCCGGCCAGGGCCATGCCGATTTTTATGCCCCAGTAGAACTCCACGGCGTTTTGGCCGCGAAATCCGGCGTGCATGAGCGTGGCCCTGGTGGCGGAGATGTCCTCGGCCTTGGTGGGCTTCACCTTGCGCCCGAAGGAGACCGCCGCCGTGGTGAAAAAGGTCGCCAGCCAGCCCACCACACCGGGTCGCCGCAGGGTCTTGTCCTCCGGGGAAAGCCCCAGGGTGCGGCCCATGATCTCCCGGCGGCGGCGCAGTTCCTCCAGGTGGGCGAACACGCCGAGCACCAGGGCGAAGACCGAAAGATGGGCCAGCATGGCTACGGCCAGGGCGGCCAGGTACGTCGCGTCCACGGGATGGGGCCTCGCTTCCTTGCGCGGTTTTACGAGTGTTTTGTCCGGCAATTCCCGTTATGGCTGAGAAAGAAGCAAGATCTTGAATTCACTATATTTATTCACAAAAAACAGCCAGGCATCTTTGTGAACGCCGCACTGGCGCCATGTTGCACAAATACGAATGTACTTCGCTTGGCCGAAAGCCGTGTTTTTAAGCCATTGTTTGGTAGCCACGATCGCAATGTACTACCTCTTCATTTGCGGAACGCGACACTAGACATTGATGCGGATCATCTTGCGCATCACCAGGATGCCGAACAGCATCATGCCGCTGCAGGTCCACAAAATCATCCGGCCTAAGGGGTCATCGACCAGAAGTCCGATGTAGCCGGGGTTGCTGACATAGATGGCCCCGGCCACGCCAAACGGCATCAGCGACAGGATCAGCGCCGCGAAGCGGCCCTCGGCCGAGAGGATGCGGATGCGGCCGCGCAGCTTGAACCGCTCCCGGATAAGCGAGGCGATGTTCTCCACGATCTCGGCCAGATTACCGCCCGTCTCGCTCTGAATCTTGAGCGACACCACGAAAAAATTGAGATCCGGGCAGTCCACCCGGTCCATGATGTTGTCCAGGGCCTCCAGCAGGGTCACCCCGAAGTTGATCTCCTCCAGGGTCTTGCCGAACTCCTTGCGGATGGGATCCCCGAACTCCTGCCCCACCATGGCCATGCCGCTGTTGAAGGTGTGCCCGGCCTTGAGGGCCCGGGCCACCAGATCCAGGGCCTCGGGCAACTGCTTCTCGAAGTGGGCCATGCGCCGCCGGCGTTTGAGGCGGATCCACCAGAAGGGCAGCACGGCAAAAAAACCGGCCCCGATTCCGGCGATAAGCGTGCTTTTGGACAGAAACTGGATGAAGACCGCGCCGATAACCGCCAAGACCAGGGAGGACAGCACAAACACCCCGAGCGGGGCCTGGATGTCCGCCTGGGCCAGCATGCGGTCGGCGGCCGCAGTCCAATGCTGCCGGGAGAGCATGGTGTCCAGCCAGGGCACGGCGCTCAACTGGTGCTTTTTGACGATGTCCAGGGGGGCCGCGTCCGGCTCCCGGCCGGTCAATTCCCCCAGGCGGCGCGACAGGCGCTCCTTCTCGGCCCGGCCCCGGGAATGCCAGACCAGGACCGTGGCCACGGCCAGGTAGGCGAAGGCCGCAAGGACCAGAACGGACAAAACGAGCGGCATGTGGTCGGACCCTCCCGGCGCGGGGTTGGCGGTTTACAATCCAGGTCCGGGGTGCGGCGGCGGCCCCGGGGCCAGGGGAGCCATTCAAGATGCGTTCCGTGGCGGCGGCCTAGACCTCCACCACGTTTCGGGGATTGAAGATGGCCTCGGGAAGCCGGATGCCCTTGGCCTCGAACTTGGAGGCGAATTTGGGACGGATGCCCCGGGCCAGAAACGCGCCCTTGACCCGGGAATCGGCAGCCACCCCGCGCTGCTCGAAGGCGAATATCTCCTGCATGGTGATGACCTCGCCCTCCATGCCGGTGATCTCCTGGAAGCTCACGAGCTTGCGCGAGCCGTCGGAAAAACGGGCGATCTGCACGATCACGTCCACGGCCGAGGCGATGTAGCGCTTGAGCGACAGCGGCGAAATGGCCAGACCGGCCATGGCCACCAGGGTCTCCAGACGCATCAGCGCGTCGCGGGGGCTGTTGGCGTGGATGGTGGCCAGGGAGCCGTCGTGGCCGGTGTTCATGGCCTGGAGCATGTCCAGGGCCTCGGCCCCGCGCACCTCGCCCACGATGATCCGGTCCGGGCGCATGCGCAGGCAGTTTTTGACCAGGTCGCGCTGGGTGACCTCGCCCCGGCCCTCGATGTTGGGCGGCCGCGACTCCAGGCGCACCACATGCTCCTGCTTGAGCTGCAGTTCGGCCGCATCCTCCACGGTGACGATGCGTTCGTCGTGGGGGATGAACCCCGAGAGGCAGTTGAGCATGGTGGTTTTTCCGGTGCCGGTGCCGCCGGAGATCAGGATGTTGAGCCGGGCCAGGACGATGCCCCGCAGGACCTCGGCGATGTCCGGGGTGATGGCCTTGAAGTTGATCAGGTCCTGGGCCGTGAGCTTGTCCTTGGAAAATTTGCGGATGGACAGGGCCGGGCCGTCGATGGCCAGGGGCGGGATGATGGCGTTGACCCGGGAGCCGTCGGGAAGGCGCGCGTCCACCATGGGGGCGGACTCGTCCACCCGGCGGCCCACCCGGGAGACGATGCGGTCGATGATCTTTTTTAAGTGCGAATTGTCCTTGAAGCGCGACCCCGTCAGGACCAGCTTGCCTTTGCGCTCCACGTAGATCTGGCGAAAGGAGTTGACCAGGATGTCGTTGACGGAATCGTCCTTGAGAAAGGGTTCAAGGGGCCCAAGGCCCAGCATCTCGTCCTTGACCTCGCTGATGAGGCGTTCCCGCTCCCCCAGATTGAGCGGGGTCTGCACGAACTCCTCGCGCAAAAGCTTTTCCACCAGCCGGGCGATCTCGGCCGCCAGGGCCTCGGGATCCAGGGAATCGAGCAGGGAGAGGTCGATCAGGTCGATCAGCCGGTCGTGGATGCGGGTCTTGACCTCGTAGTATTCATCCCCGGCCATGCCCGGATCCTTGGACGCGGCGGGCGTCTCGAAGCGGGGGGGCATGCCCCGGATGGAGCGGCGGGGTGCGTTGTCCATGAGCCGTTATCCTTGGCGTTTTCCTGCCGACAGGAAAGGAAGGCCGAAGAGCCCGCGTCCCTTCCTGGCCTCTCCGGCCGGGACCAGGGCCCTGGCCAGTTCACCGATGGACCGGGCGACCTCGGTCCTGGGGGCGATTTCGGCCAGGGTCTTGCCCTGGTTGATGGCCGCCAGCGTGGTCTTGTAGTCGTTTTGGATCCTGCGGAAGACCTTGATGCCCAGGGCCTTTTCCATGTCCTCCACGGCCAGGTCGCTCTCGGGCAGGTGCCGGTTGACCACCACCTTGAGCTTTTGGGTCAGGTCGCCCTCGACGCCCCGCACGTTTTCCATGAACCGGCGTACATTGGCCAGGCAGGGCAGGTTCTGGACGCAGACCAGGATGATGTCGTCGGAGATGTCCATGACCTTGAGGGTGATCTCGTCCAGGTACATGCCCAGGTCGATGACCACGGTGTCGAACAGCGAGCGCATGCAGGTCAAAAGCGCGGTGATGTTCTCCGGGGTGGCCATCTGCAAGTCCTCCAGGCGGCTGGGGGGCGGCAGGAGGTAGAGCCCCGAGGCGTGCCGGGAGATGATGCTCATGAGGTAGGTGGCGTCCAGGCGGGAGATGTTGCCGATGATCTCGCCCCAGTGGTAGCGCGGATGCAGATCCAGGAAAAGCTGCACCTCGCCGAACGGCAGGTTCATGTCCATGAGCGAGACCATGGCCCCTTCCCTGCCGGACAAAAAGGAGGCGGCCAGGTTGACGGCCAGGGTGGTGGTGCCCACCCCGCCCTTGGCCCCGAAGACGTTGATGATCCGGCCCTGGCGCGTGGCTGCGCCGTTTTGGCCATGACGCTCGGCCAGGCGTTTTTCGTGGCGCTCCTTGAAGCGCCAAAGGGCCATGCGGATGTCGTCCTCGGAGGAATCGGCCTCAAAGACCTCGCGCACCCCGGCCCGCATGGCCTGCATGAGGGTGTCCGTGGACAGGCGCGGGGCCACCAGAAAGACCTCGACCCCCTGCGACGCGTCAAGGGCGGGGCGCAGGTCGTCGAGCACCGGGCCGATATCCTCGGAAGCGGTCTCGCGCACCACCAGTTCGGCCATGCCCGTGGTGGCCCCGAGCACCTCGAATTCGGCGAATTCGGCCAACCGCCGCTCGAAGACGGCGCGTACGCCGGGGTCGGCGACATCAAGGACGACGGCGATCTTTTCCTGCATGGGAGCCTAAAGGAACCGTCGCGCCGACAGGCCATGGCCCTTTGCCGGGGCGGCGATCCGCGTTGATTCGTTGGCGGCGCTGCGCCGCGTGCGCGACACCGGAAGGGGCTTGTCCCGCACCGGGCGGGTCCGCCGACATGCGGCGCGGTGCGGCGTACAACCAGGTCGCGTGAATGCAACATACGCCGTTTCCGGGGGGATGGAAACCGCTGCCCGGCCCGGAAGGCTGGCTTAATTCTCGGACTTTCCGCTATCCTTGGGGGTAAAAAGCACGGCGTCGGTCATGCCCGATCCCCCTTCGCTTTTGCCCCCGCTTTTGGGCGGGGCAGGCTTGTTTTGGTAATTGCCCATGGTATTGGACGCCTTTTGTCCGTCGAAGCCGGTGACCGGCGTGCCCTCGGCCCCGGCATCGGGGTTGAGCCTCTGGTTGGCGAAGACCTTGTGGAAGGACTCCCCGAAATGCATGTCGCTGTTGCGCGTCACCTCGTTGCAGCCGGACAGGCCGCAGACGGCGGACAGAACCAGGGCCGCGACGAGGGGAAATGTTCTGCCTGGGGGCATGGGGCGCTCCTTGGCCGGGCGGCCGCTCAGTCGCTCAGATCCCGGGCCTGGGCCACGGGAGGCAGGGCCGCGCCGAACTGGCCGTCCAGGCCGCTGGCCGAGGCGTTCTTGGCCGGGACGGCCGACCGGCCGGTGACGGGATCCGGGGCGATGTTGAGGAAAAATTCCAGGTCATCCGGCGGGACATACCCGTCCGTGGGCAGGCTGATGGCCGATTTGTCGAGCGGCTTGGCCAGATGCGCGGTGATGATGATGACCAGTTCGGTTTCCTTGTTGCGGAACTGGGTGCTCTTAAACAGGCTGCCCAGGATGGGAATGTCGCCCAACCCCGGGAACTTGTCCATGCTCTCGCCCGAGACCTGCTTGAGCATGCCCGCGATGGCGAAGCTTTGGCCATCGCCGAGTTCGATGGTGGTGGATGCCTTGCGGGACAAAAGCGCCGGCCCGGCTGACGTGCTGATGCTGTCGTCGATCTCCGACACCTCCTGCTGCATGACCAGATTGATGCGGTCGTCGGCCAGGACCGTGGGGGAAAACTCCAGCTTCACGCCGTAGTCCTTCCATTCGATGCCCTGGTTGAAGGCGCTGGAGATGGCGTAGGGGATCTGGCCGCCGGCGTTGAAATAGGCCTTTTGCCCGTCCAGGCACACCAGGGTGGGCTCGGCCAGGATCTTGGCCAGGCCGTTTTTCTTGAGGATGTCCACCACGCCGGTCCAGGTGACGTTGTTGGGATTGCCGTAGTTGGTGTTGTAGCGCACCACGCCCGTGGCGTTGTTGACGACCGCCGTGCCCTGCTCCTGCCGGGGCTGGAAGGTGGAGGACTTGGCCGAGATGGGCGGGAAGACGATATTATCCCCATCGGACTGGTAGAAATAATCGTACTGGGTATTGATGATGTCCATGATGGAGCCGTCGAGGGAGGTCAGGCCCCCGAGCAGGGAATAGGCGAAATCCCCCTGGGAGATGGCGTTGATGTTGATGCCCATGCGGTTGGCGATGTCCTTGGACATCTCGGCCACCCGCACCTCCAGCATGACCTGATGCACGCCGCCCACGGTGACCAGGTTTATCACCTTCTTTGGGGCATAGACTTCGGCCAGGGTCAGGGCCTTTTTCAGGCTCTCGGAATTGCGCATGGTGCCGGACAGGGTGATGGAATCGTGGGAGGCCATGACCGCAAGTCCGGTTTCCTCGGGCAGGATGTCATGCAGCATGCGCTTTAAGCGCGACACGTCCGGGGCCACGTCCAGGTCGTAGACGTCCATGACCCTGTCGGAACGGTCCCAGACGGTCAGCGAGGTCACGCCCGGGGCCTCGCCCGTGATGTAGACCTGTTTGCCCGAGAGCATGACGAAGTTGGCGATCTCCGGCTTGGCCACGGACACCCGGCCGATGTCGCCCCGGGTGCTGGTGTAGATGATCGACTTGCCCATGGCCAGTTCCAGGCGCTGGGCCGGGCGCACCGAGGCCGGGGCGGCGCTGATGACCCCGGCTGTGGCCGGACCGGAAAAAACCACGAGCCAGGCCAATGTCCAGACCGTCATGGCCCGGAGCCGGGAAATGGTGCGTGGCGTGGCGGATGTCATGGTCCGTGCTCCTGGGTTACGGAATGACCGGCGTGGGGCCGAGGTCCATGTCCTGCGCCGATGTGCCGCCCTCGCCGTCCATGGCCGGGAGCTGCGCGTCGGGCAAGGCCCCGGCCGCCTCGCGGCTGCCCGGGGCCACCCTGCGCTCCACAGTGTCCTGCCTGGGCTGACGATACCGCTTGGACAATCCCCGGATGACCTCCACCGGCGGTTCCTCGATCATGGCCGGGGCCGCGCCGGGCTCGGCGGGACGCTCCAGGACTGCGGTCAGGTCCGCGCCGGAGGTGGCCACGGCCGTGGTGTCCAGGGGGGCGCGCAGGGCAAAGGACAGCACGTGGTTATTGGCGGCGTAGGCCAGCCTTTCGGCCTCGGCCGGGGTGACCTGAAGGGTGAAATAGTCCGTGGGGGAGAGTTCCTCCCGGCCGTCCTTGCCGATTTTGGGCTCCATCTCCGTGCCTGCAGCCAGGACCGGGATATTCGTCAGGATGAGCTTGCTCTCCTTGACGTCGGGGGCGTCCGGATCGGGCTTCTCCCCGCTTTGCATGGTCATGATCACATCCACCCGGCTGCCCGGGACGATGAGCCCTCCGGCCCCCAATTCCTTGGAGCCCTTGACCGTGACCGCGCGCTTGCCCTGCTCCACCATCTGTTCCAGGCCCGCCGAGAGCGCGCCCTTGGGGAACAGCTTGTCCTCGGTGAGGGGGTCCCCCTGGGACAGTCGGCGCGAGAGCGTGCGGCCCGCCAGATCGTCGGGATTGGAAAACGACTGGGGGGGCACGATCCCGGCGTCGTAGGGCACGACCTTGAGCATGTCCGGAGTCAGGCGCAGGCCCCGTTCCAGGCCCTTGGCGGCGACCACCAGATCCTGGGTTTTCACGGGGGCCACGACCTGGGCCGGGACCGGTTCGGTCTGCCTGAGGGCGGATTTCTGTCCGGACAGCCAGCGCAGGGTGAGCCCCCCGGCCACGGTGGCCAGGAGAATCGCCAGCAACAGATGGAGTGCGGCCTTGGATTTCATGCCCTTTCGCCCTTTTGGTCTCCCGGTGCGCCGGAAATGCCCGCCGCCGCCGGATCACGGCCTGCCACGCAGTCGGCCTGCCTCGGCAGTCACAGGGAAGCAAAAGCCGTGCCCAGGGGGGTTCTCCCGGGCCAGGCCCCCGGCAGGGCGCGCCGTGGGCCGATCCGCGCCGTCCGGACGGCATGCCCCGCCGTGTTTTTCCGAGCTGCCCGGGCCAGGGAAAAGGCCGCGTGTTTCATGGGATGAACGAGGATGTGTTTAAGAAAATGAAACAAAAAAACCGTCCACAGGGACGGCATTCAGGACTCGCGCCGGAGGGTGCGGGCGGGCAGGCACCCGATCCCCGGAAGGGGATCACCCCCGGCCCCAGGCAGGTGCGGTCACGGGGGTGTCTGGCCCGCTCCACTTCCAACAGGTCCCCCCCGGCCCCAGGCAGGTGCGGTCACGGGGTCAACCCGACAGGCCGGGATCAGGCCACCTGGCCGGAGAACCGGGCCGGGTCGATGCCGTGCTTCTGGAGCTTGTTCCACAGGTTTTTGGGGCTGATCCCCAAAAGCGCCGCCGCGTCCTTCTGCACCCCGTCCTTTTTGGCCAGGGCCGACTCGATCATGCTGCGCTCCACGTCCTCCAGGGTCTGGCGCAGGGAGGCCACATGCCCCCCGCCTGCCTCGGCCGCCCCGGGGAGGCAATCCCCCTGCCCGGCCGCCCGGGGCCGGGCCTGGAAGGCGTCGCGAAAATGTTCGGCCTCCAGCACCTCGCCCGTGCTCATGATGGCCGCCCGCTCCAGCACGTTGGCCAACTGGCGCACGTTGCCCGGCCAGTCGTGCGCATACAAAAGCCCCATGGCCTCCCGGGTCACCCCGCGCAGGTCAAGCCCCAGCTTGACGTTGATCCGGGACAGGAAATGCTCCACCAGAAGGGGCAGATCCTCCTTGCGTTCGCGCAGGGGCGGGATGCGGATGACGGCCACGCTTAGGCGGTAGTACAGGTCGGCGCGAAACTTCTTCTCCGCCACAAGCTGGGGGAGTTCCTGGTTGGTGGCGGCGATGATCCGGATGTCGATGTCGATGGGCCTGGCCCCGCCCACCCGCTCGATCTGCTTCTGCTCCACGGCCCGCAACAGCTTGGGCTGCAAAAAAAGAGGCATGTCGCCCAGTTCGTCGAGCATGAGCGAGCCGCCCTGGGCCAGCTCGAACTTGCCTTTTTTCAAGGCCAGGGCCCCGGTGAAGGCCCCTTTCTCGTGGCCGAACAGCTCGCTTTCCAGCAGGTTTTCCGGGATGGCCGCGCAGTTGACCTTGACAAACGGCCCCGTCGCCCGCTTGGACAGGGCGTGCACGGCGTCGGAGACCACCTCCTTGCCCGTTCCCGATTCGCCCGTGACCAGGACCGTGGTGTCCAGGCCCGCCACCCGGTGGATCAGCTCCACCACCCGGCGCATGCCCTCGCTTTGGCCCACGATGGCGGGCGCGCCCCGGGCCGTGCGCAGACGGGTGCGCAGGGAGGCCAGCTCCGCCCGCAGCCCCCGGCGTTCCACGGCCCGGCGGATGACGATCTCAAGCTCCGTCAGGCTGAAAGGCTTGGAAAAAAAGTCGTAGGCCCCGCGTCGCACGGCCTCCAGGGCCTTTTCCCGGGTGGAATAGCCGGTCATGACGATGACGTCGGTGGCCGGGGCCATGTCCCGGATGAGGCTTATGGCCTCGATGCCGCTTTTGCCCGGCAGCATGACGTCGGTCAGGACCAGATCGAAGGGGGCCTCTCCCAGCCGTTGCAGGCCTTCCTCCACAGACCCGGCGCACTGGGTTTCGAAGCCCTTGGCGGTCAGGGCCTCCACCAGCATCTCGCGAAACGCCGCGTCGTCTTCGATCACCAGGATGTTTTCGCCCATCGTCCGCCTCGGCTGGCGTTTCTCACGCATGTTCACGGCGGCGTTCCCCGCCCCTGGACGCCCCCGTCCTGCGTCCCCGAAATCCGGGCCCCTGCCCTCGTCGCGAACAGCCTGGAATGCTTCTTTTTTCTTGACACTCCCGGCGTATCGTCAAGGGGCGCCGCGCAAGGCTTCCCCATCGCCCGGGAAAAAGCTGGCGAAGACCTCTTCGATGCGCTCCTCGACGCCCGCCAGCACTTTTTTGAGGTCGGTCCCCGTCAGAGACAGGGCCTCCACGGCTGCGGGCAAGAGGGCCGGGACGCGCCATTCCCCGCTGGTCCCGATCTCCAGGGCGTTGACCAAAAAATCCGCCACATGGATCACGGCCGGTTCCTCGATGAACAGGGGTTCGCCCAGGTCGTGGTGGTAGCGCACCATCTTTTCCAGGGCCGCCGGATACTGCCATTTGCGCAGAAGCAATCCGCCCAGGTGGCCGTGGTCGAACCCGAAGATCTCCCCCTCGGCCTGGGTCAGGGTGATGAACTCCTCCCGTGACCGGCGAAGCGACGCCCCGGACGGACCGGGGAGATGCTTGTAGAGCACCAGGCGGCCGATGTCGTGCAAAAGCCCGGCCACGAAAGAGCTTTCCCCGGCGCTTGATCCGGCGTGTTCGGCCAGGGCCCGGGCGATCATCCCGCAGCCGATGCTGTGCTTCCAGAAGGCCTTCATGTTGATGTATTCCGGGGGGATGTCCCGGAAGATGGGCAGCACGGACACGCCCAGGGCCAGGGTGGCCAGTTGTTTGCCGCCCACGATCATCACCGCCCGGGTCAGGCTGTCCACCTTGGCCGGAAACCGTTTCTCCACGGCCCGGGAGGCCCGGCGGTAGAAGGCGCTGTTGACGAGCTTCAACAGTTTGGCCGAAAGGCTGGCGTCCGTGCCGATGATCCGCGCGGCGTCCTCCACGCTGCTTCTCGGGTCGTGCAGCACCTCGTTGATGCGCGTAAACACCTCGGGCAGGGACACCAGTTGCGGATCCTCGCGCAGCAGATCCTCGGGGGTGGGGATGGGCTCGGCCGCCGCCCCGGCCGGGGGTTTGGGCACGGGCCGGGCCTGGGGCTTCGGGGCCGGAGCGCCTTTCCCGGACGCCTCCAGGGCGGCCCGGGCCAGCCGTTTGGCGGTTCTGGCCACGCTTAAGCGAAAAACCGTGGCCGCCACCTCCTCCCGCAGGTCCACGAACACGAAACGGCCCCTGGCCGCCTCCATGGCCTGTTCAAAAAAATCGGCAGGCTTGGGCCCCTCGGGCGCGGGAGGCGTCTCCCTGTCGGCGCTGGGCGGCCCGGGCGGGGCTTTGGGCCGGGCGACGACGACATCCACATCCCCGACCCCCCAGCCGGCCAGCATGGTCAGGTGCGAGCGCTCCAGGCGCGTGCCCCGGGGCATGAGGAACCGTCCCCCCGGGGTCTTGACGTCCTCGGCGAGTTCCATGCCCGGAGACAGATCGGAAACACTGACTTTGACCATGTCCTCCTCGTTGTTCGCGGCACTGGACCCTGCGCCTGACGGCGGCTTCTTTCACCGGATATGGAGACAAACACGGGGGGGTGTCAAGGAGCGGGCTGCGCCCCCGCCCATTCCTGGATGGGCATGTCTCCCAGCTCCACTTCCACGCAAAATCCTTCGCTGTCGCGCACGATGCCGAACACGCCGTGGTTCTCGTTGAGATAGTTGATGAAGGCCAGAAGCTCGGGATCCTCCCGGGAGGGGTCGGCCTCCACGAAGGCCGGGCCCCGGGCCCGCATGACCAACAGCATCCGGCCGTCCGGGCCGCGCGCCGCCTGGCAGGCGATCTCCCCCGGACGTCCCGGCCGGGCCGCGTCCCGGACCATGGCCAGACACCGCGAAACCCCATGGCTGACCGTGCGCCTGGCCGCCTGGACCACGAGGCCAGGGGAGTCCTTGGCGACAAGGGACAGTCCCCGGGCGGCGCATTCCGGCCGGGCCTGTTCCACGGCGTCGGCCAGCAGACGCCCGAGGTCCACGGCCTGATGCAGCCGTCCCCGGTTCTTGCGGGCGTCGAACAGGGTCCGCCTGCCCTCAAGCTCGGCGATCATCCGGGCCTTGACCTCGCCCATCTCGGCCAGAATCGCCTCCAGGCGGGGCACGGCGCGGCCCAGAAGGGCCGTCTCCAGGGCGGCGATGTCGTCCACCACCGGACCGTCCGGCCGCCCCAGGGCCGTTTCGGCAGCCTGGCGTGCGGCGGCGAAGGCCTCCCCGGTGCGGGCCGCCGCCTCCAGGGTGCGGCGCATCTTAAGAAAAAGCCCCTCCAGGGAGGTCAGGGCGTTGCCCGTGGTGTGCAGGTAGGCGCCAGCCGACTGCACCAGCCCGGCCTGGAAGGCGATTTCCGCCTCCTTTTCGCTCAGGCGCTCCCGCAGGCGCGACTCCATGAGGGCCTTGGTCTTGGCCGCCAATTCCTCGGTGCGGCTGGCCACCCGGACCTCGAGGTCGGCATTGGCCCTGGCCAGTTCGATCTCGGCCCGGCGGCGGCGCACGATGTTCCCGGCGGACAGGATGACCAGCCCAAGCCCGCCCAGGGTCATCAGCCCCATCATGACCATGGCGCTTCGCGACTGGCGCACGACCCCGGTGACCGCCAGAAGATCCGTGAACGAGGCGGTCACCCCCACCACCACGAACATCCCGCCCGCCCGCACCGGGGCCCAGGCGATGATCTCCTGCCGGTTTCCGCCCTTGAAGACGAAACGGCCCGCGCCCTCCCGGCCGGTGGAGGCCTCCGCCAAAAGCCGCTCCATGCCCGAGGCCAGATCGTTCCCGTCGCCAGCGGAGGATGCGTCCGACAACCCGCCGCACCAGGGCAGTCCGGGGTCGCCCTGGCAATCGGACCGGCCCGGGGCGAACATCCAGGCCCCTCCGCCCAAAAGACTCACCGGATCAAGGATGCGCTGACGTATCTCGGATTCGATGACCGGGGGGGCATCGACGCCATGCCGGGACTCGATGAGTTGTTCCGCGTTCCGGGCCAGGCTGCGGGCCATTTCGAGCTGGGTCCTGCAAAAGGCGGCAGAGGTTCCGGCGCGCAGGGCCCCCTCGTAATTGAACACCAGGTACCAGCCCAGCACAATGCCAAGCGCGGCCACGATGGGCAGGGTCATGTCCGCCTCCCATCGAAATCGCGAAAAAAAAGCTGTACGACCGGACGGTCTCCCGTCCGCCCCCTCCTCCCGACTGGTCATCGCTCTCCCTCACGCCGGTTCCGTGCCCGGTTCAAAGCCGCGTCGAACAGGCCTCCCCCCGTTCGACCGGGACATGTCCGGACGCGCCGCACATGACCGGGTGGCCGCCCTGCGACGGCCGTTTGCAATCCTACCGGAATCGCGGCCTGCCGCCAAACAAAAAGCGCGGCCGCTCCGGGCGACACCCGGCCCGGACGCGGCGGCGCAGTGCAGCGTGCCGCCTTGCTTCCAACGAACCTGGTCCCTGAGCCTTATAAAGGGAAACGGCTCAGGGCGGCCCGTATGTCGCGCCATGCCGCCAAACGCGACGGCTCGAATAGCTCACCCGCCCAGGCTGATGGAATCCAGGCGACGCACCTCGTCGATCCGTTCCAGCCACTTGTAGTGGAACTTCACGTCGTTGCCCATGATGCTGCCCTGGGCCGCATATCCCAGTTGGCTTCGCAGGGAGGTGCCGGAATTCTGCCGATGTACGCAGGTCACCGTACCACAGTACATCACCTTCCAACCTGCCAGACACAATTGCAGATCATGGTCCGTATCGTCGATCTGGGAAGGGCTGTAACGGATGTCGAACCAGGGGGCGTCGCGCAGGGACGCCACGCGCAACAGGTGCTGACATCCCATGACCACCCTGGTCTCCCGGATGACGTCATAGAGTCCGATGTCGTATTGCATATACGGGGTGGGCAGGCTGACCCGGATGGCGTCATCGGTGCAGAAGGAGACGTGGCGATACAGATATTGCAGAAGGGGAAATTCCCCGGGAAAGACGATCTTGCAGCCCACATTGCCGATGGCCGGATCGCCCTCGGCCACGGTGAGCATGTGGGACAGCCAGTCGGGCTGCAGATAGATGTCGTCGTCCAGGAAGGCCACGTAGTCGCTCTCCCGCACGGCGGATTGGGCGAGTAGCCAGTTGCGGGCTGCCGGGGCCCCGATGTTCACGGGCAGTTCGATGATCTCGAAGGGATTGTCCGGGAAAAGACCCCGGGCCTTGGCCACCACGGCGGCGCTGTCGTCGGTGCAGCCGTTTAAGAGCACCAGGATGCGGGCCGGGCCGATCCGGGTGGCGGCCAGGCTTTCCAGGGTTTCGCCCAGGATCGTGGCCTTGTTGAAACTGTAAAGCGCGATGCACACCTTTTTGCGGTCCATCAGGCCGGGATCGGGCGTAAAGGGCCGCCGCAGGGCCTCAGCGCGCAGGGCGAAGGGACGCTGCAGCGGATCCAGGGCCGAGGCCCGCTCATAGAGCGCCACGGCCTCGTCGGTCCGTCCGGCGCGACGATGCATTTCCGCCGCCCGGGCCAGGAAAAAGGGGTCGTTGACATGGGTTTTGAGAGCCTCCCACAGGGGCCAGGCCCCGGCGTCGTCGCCCAGGGTGGCGTGATGGTCGAAAAGCCGCTTGTTCCAGAGCCCGCGCAGGGCCTTGGGGCAGTTGAAGCGGGCCAGTTCCGGGCAGGGACGCGATCCCACGAAGAGATCCAGGTTCAAAAGCAGGTCGGCGTACCGGACGGCCATGGGATGCTTGGATAACACGGCAATGCAGGCCCGACGCAGATCCTCATGGCACTGTTTGAAGGGCAGGGCGCGCATTTCATTGAGGACTTCGGGCTTAGCATGGGTGGCCTCGATGATCTTGACCACCATGTCAGCCCCGGGGGCCACGCCGGTGTCGCATCCCAGACGCAGGATGTCGGGATCCAGGGGGGACAGATTGACCGCCGCCTTGAGGGCCTGCTCCAGAAAAGGTCGGATATCCGGGGACTGCACCCCGCCGGGTTCGGCAAAGACCCGGTTGACGAAACTCACGGCCAGCGGCGAATCCACCTGAAAATTATGCAGATAATTCCGGTAGTAGTCTTTTGCGTCCGGCATGGCCAGGGCCTGCATCTCGCCCAGTATGCCCGGTCTTATCCCGTTTCCCACGGCCTGCGTCATGACCTGCTCCTTTTTTCGTCGGGTGCGACGCGAGGACTTTATGCAAACATCGCACCACAACCAGGTCACGACCACAACACAAAACCCGGCGCCACAAGCATGCCAGGCCATGCCCGTGACGCCGGGTTGCGCACGAGGCGTCCGCCCCGCGATCCGGCCTATTCGGAGACGGAAATCCCGTATTCGATGCGTTCCAGGCCGTCCACGCCGTCGGCCATGCCCTGGTCGTCGCCCTCTTCCACGATGCGCGGCTGAAACACCTTGGCCTTACGCCGCTTCTTGGCCATGATCTCCTTGAGCAGTTCGTCGCGCCCCATGTAGCAGTCCAGGCACATGTCGTCGCGGGGGCTGAATTCCTGTACCCGCTTTTTCAGATTGCACACCTTGCAGGTACGCACCTCGCGGCTTTCCGTGATCAGGTCGTCGTCCTCCTCCTCTTCCCGGACATCGAGAAGGGGGTCGAATCCCACTTTTTCCTCGTCTTCAAACGCCTCCCGGCCGCCGGGCTCAGCCTGCTCCGGCTTGGCCGCCCGGGCGGGTTTCTCTCCGCCCCGCACCGACACGGCAGTCCCCTCGCCCTTGCCGCCGACCTTGGCCACCCGGGCCTTGGGTTTTTCCCGGGCCCCCGCGTTCTCGACGCGTCCGCGCTTGCCCGTCTCTCCCGACAGCGGCCACGGCCCCTTGCGGGTTTCGATGACCACCTCGGTCAGGCACACCTCGGGAAACAGGTCGGCCAGGATGCGGGTCAACTGGAACTTCTTGTCCAGCCCTTTTCGCCGGATACGGATATAGGCCCGGTTGCCCTGCACGGTCGGCCAGATGGCCTTTTCCAGATTCGGATCGGCCTCGCCCAAAAACCTGCCCTCAATGACCAACCCCCGTTGGCAGATGAAATATTCCTCGTCGACGTCGCCTGCAAAATAGTCCGCGTCACGCGGGATTCTCTTCCAATCCATGACCCTTCCCCCTTGTGAAAACGCCTGCGGGCCACGCCCCGGGCGCTCCCGCAGCCCCGGCGCAGGCGCCGCATTGCAACCCGGAGACCGGCCCGGTCCGGCGGGTTCATCCATGACAAAACGCCCTTTCGAAAAAACCGCCTCCCGGATCGCGCCCGGCCGCCTGACTCTCGTCCCGGTCCTCCCCGCCCGGGAAGGCCGGGTATCGCCCGCATGGCCTCTCGTGGTTCTTCCCTTAAAAAATACGCCCGTATTTTGAAGAACAAAACGTCAAAAAAATGGTTGCGCGCGAATTTCGTGTCCGTCGATTTCGCGGACACGGCGCTGGCGCATCCAGGGAACCCGCCGCATCCGCAGAGGCGACTCCCGTCAGATGCCCAGATCCTGATCGATCAGGACGACCTTGATCCGGCCGGGCGGATAGGATTTTTCGGTGATGGTCCATACGTTGCAAATACGTTCCGGGCTGTTGCAGTCCTGGCAAAACGAGGTCTTGACGCAGGGCGTCTTCTTGTCCAGGCGCATGGCGTTGGCCGGTGCGGCGAACTGCCGGATCCGGCTTGTGCCTTCGGCAACGCCGGGGACGATCTTGTTGCGCCCGGCCAGGACGATCACATGCCTGGGACCGAAATGCATGGCCCCCACCCGGTTGCCGATCATGTCCAGGTTGACCAGCTGCCCGGCCTCGGTGACGGCGTTGGTTCCGGTGAGAAAACAGTCCACCAGCAGGGCCTTTCGCCGCAGTTCGTACATCTTTGCCGGGGCCAGGCTTTTGTCCGTGGTGTTGAGCACGGCGTAATCGGGATTGTCCAAAAGCGCCGACACCAACCCCAAGGCCGCCACCGTGCCCGATCCGCCGAAGGAAACGCTTCCAGCCCCGGTCTCGGGAATAAGCTGCGTCAAAACCAATTCCGCCGCCGCCGCAGCGTCCGCCGCCACATGGGCCTCGAAGTTGTTCGCCGCCAGGGCCTTCCTGACCGCCTCCAGGCGCTTGGCGGTGAATGCGGCCATGAAATCATCCATATTTATCAACACTTTCAATTGGTTACCCCAACAAAGGGGCCTTCCCGGCGTCGGCCGGGCGCATACTGAAACGGGGCATGGAAAAAAGCAAGCCAAATGCCGTCCAAAAACCGGATTTTCTACCGGTACAGGGTGCGCAACTCCTGGAGGAACTTGCCTACGGTGCGGTCTTTTTTGTCCTGGCGGGCCACCACCCACACCCCCCAGGAGATGGGGATGGAACGGTTTTTCGCGTCGGCGTACAGGGCGTTTAAGCCCTCGACGATGCTCCCCACGGTGAGGCCCTCGAAGAACATGTCGGTCTGACGGGCGATGCTGGTGAGGATGTCGCTGCACATGGTGTATTCGTTTTGCAAAATGATGTGCAGGATGCTTTCGCTCAGATTGAGCCCTTCCAGGATGCCGATGACCAGATCGGTCTTTTCCGATCCCTCCAGGCGGTTCCAGTATCTGCCGTCCCGGCTGTCCTCGGCCCTGGCCCGGTCCGCGCACACGGCGCTGGCGGCCAGGACGCACACCAGGGCAAGTCCGGGAAAAAAAGCTGTTCGCATGGATGATGGCCCCCGTGACCGTCAGACGCCGTTTCGGACGTGGAAAGGCTTCATTCGCCGCGTGCAAAGGCCCACGAAACCCTCCTACGCCACTGCCTCGCGCAATTCAACACGTCTTGACCGGTCACCCGGGAAAAAACGTCCGTGCGGCCCCGGACGGGCGTCGGCTCAATACGTCACCAGGCGGGGCGGCAGATGCGAGACGTCAAAACCCCCTACGCGTGGCCGCCCCCCCACGCTCAGACCTGCGATGGCCCCGTTGGGCACGGCAAAGGCCGCGCGGAACCCCCGGAAGCGGGCCATGGCCTGGGGGTCGGCGGCGGATTTTGCCCCGATGCCGCCGAAAAACCGCAACAGGACCGCCCGGATGAACTGGCCGTGACTGCACACCACGGTAAGTCCCGGCGGCACGTCGGGCCCTTCCACATAACGGCGATAAAACGCCTCCACCCGGACCACCAGTTCGGCAAAGGTCTCAGCCCCCGCGCCCTGGCGGTGGAGGGGGTCGCAACGCGCCCAGTAGCTGTCGATCATGGGGCGGCGCAGATCCCGGGTGGTTCCCTGGTAGCTCTCCGGGCCCAGATAGGTGAACTCCTGGACGGCCTCGACGGTCACGGGCACGTCCGGAAAGCGGTCCATGATGGGCCTGGCCGTATCCATGGCCCGGGAATAGGGCGAGACCACCAGACGATCCGGGGCCCGGGGCAGGGCCCCGGCCACGTGTGCGGCCTGTTGTCGGCCGACATCGGTCAGGGCCGACAGGCTGGGATGGCCGGTGGGCAACCCGGCGTTGGAGACGCTTTGCCCATGCCGGATGAGCCACAGTTCACTCATGATCGCTCCCGTACCGCGCAACAGGACGGCAAGGCCGCCATCCGGCTTGCGCGCCCGGCGCGGGGTCTGTATAACCCCGGCCCATGCAGCAGATCATCCTGATCCGCATCACCGGCGACGACAAGCCCGGGCTCACCGCCACCCTGGCCGGGCAACTGGCCCAGACCCGGGTGGACATCCTGGACATCGGACAGGCCGTCATCCACGACACCCTGTCGCTTGGCATCCTCATCCGCATTCCCCGCGAATCCGAGTCCGCGCCCATCATCAAAGACCTTCTTTTCACCGCCCACGAACTCGGCGTCAACCTCACGTTCACGCCCATCCCCCCCAAGCGGTACGAAAAATGGGTCGCCGCCCAGGGCAAGGCCCGGCACATCGTGACCCTTCTGGCCCGGGCCATCACCGCCGAACAGGTGGCGGCCATAAGCCGGGTCATCGCTGAAAACGGCCTGAACATCGACGTCATCACCCGCCTCTCGGGCCGCGCCTCCTTAAGCGACACCGCCCCCCCGCGTCAGGCCTGCGTGGAATTTTCCGTGCGCGGCACGCCGACCGATCCGGCCCGCATCAAGGGCCAGTTCCTGGCCATCGCCGCCGAGCTTGGCGTGGACATCGCCTTCCAGGAGGACGGGGCCTTCCGCCGCAACCGCCGCCTGGTGGCCTTCGACATGGACTCCACCCTGATCGCCGCCGAGGTCATCGACGAACTGGCCAAGGAGGCCGGGGTGGGCCACGAGGTGGCCGCCATCACCGAATCGGCCATGCGCGGGGAGATCGACTTCAAGCAGAGCCTGCGCAGGCGTCTGGCGCTCTTGCGCGACCTGCCCGCCGACACCCTTGAGGCCGTGGCCCGGCGCATCCCCATGACCGACGGGGCCGAACGGCTCATCAACAACCTCAAGCGCTTCGGCTACAAAATCGCCATCATCTCCGGCGGGTTCACCTATTTCGGACGCCGTCTGCAGGACCGCCTGGGTATCGATTTCCTTTTCGCCAACGAACTCGAGATCGAAAACGGCCGCCTCACCGGGAACGTGGTGGGCGATATCGTGGACGCCGCGAAAAAGGCGGAAATTTTAAGAGACATCGCGGCCCGCGAAGGGTTAAGCCTGCAACAGGTCATCGCCGTGGGCGACGGGGCCAACGACCTGCCCATGCTCAATCTGGCCGGGCTGGGCATCGCCTTCCACGCTAAGCCCGTGGTCAAGCAGGGGGCCAAGCAGGCCATTTCCACCCTGGGTCTGGACAGCATCCTGTATCTTATCGGCATGCGCGACAGGGACACTGTCACGTAAACGAAAGGCCCAAACCGCAAGGAGAATCTCGTGGAGACCGCGCTGCAACAAGAACTGACGACCCTGCGGGTCAACATCTTAAAAATGCTGCACATGGCCTCCGACGCCGTGCACATGGCCACCCAGGCCGTTTTCGACAACAACGCCGCCCTGGCCCGGCAGGTCATCGACGACGACCGCCACATCAACTCCCTGGAATGCCTCATCGACTCCGAAAGCCTGCGCATCCTGGCCCTGCACCAGCCCGTGGCCAAGGATCTGCGCTTTATCGTGGGCTGCATGCGCATGATCGTGAACATCGAACGCCTAGGCGACGAGGGGGCCAACATCGCCGAGCGGGTGCTCATCCTGCACGAACGGCCGCGCATGGAGATCAACCCGGCCCTGCGGCAGTTGTCCGAGATGGCGCTCGATTTGGTGCGCAAGACCATCACGTCGTTTATGGAACTCGACGCCGAACTGGCCAAGGAAATTTTTGACCGCAACATGGACGCCATGAATTTGAACGTGCGCATCTTCAAGGACACCACGGACTACATGATCCGCGAGTCGCGCACCGTGGAACGGGCCGTGCAGTATTCCTTCATCGCCCACAGCTTAAAGCGCATCTGCGACCAGTCGGCCAACATCGCCGAGAGCATCATCTTCATCAAGGAAGGCGAGAACTACAAGCACAAGTGCGGGCAATAACGGAAAAAGCACAACCCGCCTTCTCGTGTGGTGTTCTACAAATACGCGTATGTTTCATTGGGCTGGAAGCTCTGGGTTTATGAGGTCTTATGGCCGCCATTACTTCACTATAATGCGTACTTATTTGCGGAACATGATACTAGCGTGCTGTTCCGCAATCAAGCATGTACTTCGTTTGGCCGAAAGCAGCGTTTTAAGCCATTGCTTGGTGGCCACGACCGCAAGATAATACCTGGCTATTTGCGGAACGCGACACGAGCCACCCGACTGTCGCCAGGATCGGCTTTCCGTACGTGCGACTCCAAAACCCGTGAACACCGGGCGAAAGATTTTTTCTCTCGCAGGGGCCATTGCATGGCGTACAACATTGACTTTGATCTCATTGAAGCGTGCAATCTCTCTTGCGCCTGCTGCCTCCAGGGCATCAAAGGGAGCACGGGCAAATGCATATCG
The DNA here is from genome assembly GCA_031082225.1 of Desulfovibrionaceae bacterium. GTDB lineage: Bacteria > Desulfobacterota > Desulfovibrionia > Desulfovibrionales > Desulfovibrionaceae > Desulfolutivibrio. The sequence continues at coordinate 28,712 of JAVHLG010000014.1, forward strand.
CTTTCGACCCTGAAGGATTGCCTACAGCATTTGATAACACACTTTGACGTTGAATATATCGCCCCCTTCAATTGGTCTGAGCCGACTCTCTCCCCGAACATCTTCGAATTCCTCGATCTGGCCGATTCCTTCTCCAACGTTCAGACGGCCTTTTCGTCAAACATGAATACCACGTTGAGCGACACACTCCTGGACCGTCTTGTCAGGACTGTTCAGTTTTTCATTCTTTCCGTGAGCGGCCTGGAACAGGACATCTACCAGCGGTACCACCGCAAGGGAAACATCCGCAACGTCATCGCAAACATCGACAGATTGGTTCAGAAAGCAAAACTTGCAGAGCCCGGTCCACACCTGACTCTCACATACGGAATACACAGATACAATCTGGGAGAATTCCCCAAGCTGGTCAATTTTACCATCCAGAGGAACATCGATCTTGTTCCTTCGAGATATTATATCACGGATATGGAAGACGCACATGCCATACTGCGCGGAGAGAACATCCCAAAGGAACGATATGAGCTTCTTTACGAGACGCTTGATGATGCCCGTTCAGACATATGCAGTCACCTGACGCCGCATAAATGCTTCCTGATGAGTCGGAATCTCGTTTTTGACACCAATGGGCACCTTATGCTCTGCTGCGGAACACGGATTTCTACCGGTCGCAGCGTACTCGACATCATAAATGAGCAGGATCTGCTCGAAGCCCGGCTTGGAAATACCTTTTGCCAGGAATGCTTCAGGCTTGGCCTTCCAGGATATTATACCTTCACCACCGCCAGGCAAGAAAAGCTTCTTGGCGATTTGTACAATTATTCCCCTGAAAATGCGGAGGCCTGCACCGAAAGCGCATGGTTCCATACCCAGACGGCGACCGTCCACGTAGCCCGGGAAGATTTCGACTCTGCGGAGTCCGCGCTCGAAAGGGCCGTTCATCTTGATCCGGGATCGGCCCCGCTGCGCTGTCGGCTCGCGAACATCCATGCCAGACGAAAGAACCCGACAGCAGCCATCTTAGCCGTTCGCGAGGCGATTGATCGCGACGACGACAACCCAGGGTACCATCATTTTCTTGGGGTGTTGCTCATGCGCACGGGCGACCTTGACGGGGCCGAACACGCCCTGCACAGGGCTCTTTCCCTGCACCCCGGCCATGCCCCTTCGGGAAACGCCCTGCGCGCCCTGCATGCCCTGCGCGCCAAGGCGTAGCCCTCCCCCCCCGTAGCCGCTCCCGGGCGGCCCGCTCATGTCCCCTGCCGCGCCATGTCGGGCGTTTCGGGTCACAACGGCGTCATTGCGTTTCGCCGACGACCGCCTCCCCTGGCCCCTTCCCCCGGTCGCTGCGACCACCTCACACCGGTCAGCAAGACGCCGCCCCGTCGCAACTCGCCCCACAGGCCGCCCATGCGGACTCGCGGCGGTTTCCGGTCGCAGGGCCGCCCCTGTTCAGGGCTTGCGGTTTCTCTGATAGCGGTTGACGGCGTTGATGTGGTCGTTCAGGTTTCTGCTGAACTGGTGGGTGCCGTCGCCCATGGACACGAAATAATAGTAGTTATGGATCTCCGGCGCGGTCACGGCCAGAAGCGAGGCCAGCCCCGGGGAACAGATGGGGCCCGGGGGCAGCCCCGGGCGCTGGTAGGTGTTGTAGGGGTTTTTCGGGTCGTCCAGATGCACCCGGCGCAGGTTGCCGTCAAAGGTCTCGCCCAGGCCGTAGATCACCGTGGGATCGGTCTGGAGCAGCATGTTTTTGGCCAGCCGGTTGAGGAACACCCCGGCCACCCGGGCCCGCTCGGCAGGCGCGCCCGTCTCCTTCTCCACGATGGAGGCCAGGGTCACGGCCCGGAACAGATCCCCGCCTGCAAGCGGTTTTCCCGGCCAGACGTTTTGGATCTGCCGCCGGAACTCCTTGAGCATGGCCTCCACCACGTAGGCCGCGTCCGTGTCCGGACGACGCGCAAACAGGTAGGTCTCGGGGAAGAGGAATCCCTCGGCCGTGTCCGCCGGGATGTCGTATTTTTGAAGAAGCTCCTTGTCCCTGGCGGCCCGAAGGAAACTCTCGGCCGTGCCGAAACCCGAGTCCTCCACCACCCTGGCGATCTGGCGCATGGTCAGGCCCTCGGCCACGGCCAGTTTGCGCTGGATGCCCGCCGAGGTGGTCAGTTCCTCCAGAACGCGGCCCGGGGTCCAGCCCGTGGACAAGGCGAACTCCCCGGCCTTCACCTTGCCGCCAAGGTCCGTATATTTGGCGTAAAGCCGAAAGAGCAGGGCGTCGGCCACGACCCCCTGCTCCGCCAGCCGGTCCGCCACGTCGCCGAAGCGCTGCCCGGGCTCGATGACGAACACCACCTCGCGGCCCGGATCTTCGGGCGGCACGGTCAGAAAGGTCCAGGCGTGGTAGCCGGCCGCTCCGGCCGCCGCCAGGACGGCCAACAACACGGTCAGGATCACGTAGCGCATGGGTCACCGGTTCCCGGCCGCAGGGCCGTCAGATAGGTGTTGAGAATGTGGACCGCCGCCTGGGCGTCCAGGGCCTGCCGCAGACGCCTGCCCGAAAGTCCGGCGGCGCGCAAGTCGCCTGTGGCCTGGGCCGAGGACAGGGTCTCGTCCGCGAAGACGATGGGCAGGGGCGTGCGCCGGGCCAGGCTTTTGGCGAAGTTCTCGATCTGGCGCACGGTCTCGGCCTCCCGGCCGGGAACGCCGTCCATGGGTTCGGGCCTGCCGATGACGATCCGCTCCACGCCCTCGGCCGCAATGACGGCCGAAAGTTCGTCGAAAAGGGCCGCCCGGGTGGTGCGCGTGATGACCCCGCGCGGGAAGGCCATGCGCCCGTCCGGGTCGGTGACGGCCAGTCCCACGCGGGCCAGCCCGAAGTCGATGCCCAGGATCTTCATGGAATGCGCCGGGGACGTGGGATGCCGGGGCGCGACAACCGCCCCGCTGGCTCCGTTTCCCGTTTTTTGTGGTGTGCATATCCGGCTTTGCCCCGGGCGAAAAGCAAAAAACCCACCCGGCCGGAGGCGGCGGATGACCAGGACTGCGGCCGGGCCGTTCGGCCTGGTCATGCCGCCAGCCGACCGCGCCCGTCCGGCAAAGGGCTGGACAGAAACGATCTGGTCAGACAGCCGATTCCCGCGCCCGTCCCCGCTCCAGCCGCAGCACCCGGCCGATGCCGGGCAGGATGTCCCGCACCCGGTGGGTGACCAGGATCACGGCCGCGCCCCGGACCATGATCCCCTGTACGGCGGAGGCGGCCGCGTCCCGGGCGGCGGCGTCCAGGCTGGAAAACGGCTCGTCCAAAATGAGCAACCGGGGAATGTGGACCACGGCCCGGGCCAGAAACGCCAGCCGCCGCTGCCCCGTGGACAGGCTGGCCAGGGGGCGCGAGGCCAGTTCGGCCAGGCCGAACCCGGCCAGGGTGGTCCGGACGGCCTCGGCCTGGGCCTGCGATGGCGTGAAAAAAAGCCCCACCCCGGCGAAAAAGCCGCTGGCCACCACGTCACAGACCGGCGCGTGCGGCGGATAGGCCGACTCCAGGTCGGCGGACACGTGGCCCACCCGGGCCTTGATGTCGCGCAGATCGGTTCCCGCCAGTTTCACCAGTCCCGGGCGACGGATGGTCCCTCCCAGGGCCGGATGGATCTCGCCCAGGATCAGGCGCAAAAGCGTGGTCTTGCCCGCGCCGTTTGGGCCGAGCACGGCCCAGCCCTCCCCGGGCATGACCCGCCAGGACACGTCCGCGAGCACCCGCCTCCCGGCATACAAAACGTCGGCGGCTTCGATCTCGAAAAGCGGCGGCTCCCCATCTGGTCGGGCAGGTCCGGCTGGCGCTGCGGACGCGGCGGACGCGACCCCAGGCCTCGGCCCGTCGCCCGCCATCCCGAAAACGGGCATGTCCGACAGCGCGCCGCAGGCCACAATGCGCCCCTGTTCGAGGACCACGGCCCGGGTCACGCCAGGCGGAACATCCTCGGCCCGGTGGGCCGTGGCCAACAGGGCCGCCCCCGAGGCGGCGGCCGCCGTCATGGCCCAAAGCACCCGGGCCCGGTTGTCCGCGTCCAGGCCGTCCACAACCTCGTCCAGGAGCAGCAGCAGGGGCCACGGGGCCAAGGCCCGGGCCACCAGCGCCGCCCGAAGCCGCCCCTCGGACAGGGCGGCCATGGGGGCATCCTCCAGGTCCGCCAGCCCCACCTGTCCGATCACCTCCCTGGCCCGGCGGCGCTCTTTTTGCGTCGTCGCCTGATGCAGCAGGCGGGTGTCGAAAAATCCGGCGCACACGGCATCAAAAACCGTGACCGTCCCTTCGAACCCGCGCCAGAAATCCCAGTCCGGGCGGCTGACCGATCCGAAACGCTGGCGCAGCCCGAGCGGCGAGGACTGGTCGCGGCCGTCGGCCACATAGCGGCGCTGACCCGTGCCGTCCCGGTCCGGCGGGATGTCGCCGCGCACCAGGCGCAAAAAGGTGGTCTTGCCTGCCCCGTTTGGCCCCAGGACCGCCCAGCCCTGCCCGGGAAAAAGGCGAAAGGACACGGCATCAAGGATGCGGAGGCCGCCGAGACTGACGCTGGCCCGGTCAAGGGCGACCAAGGGATCGGCGCCGGGCCTGGGAACCGAAGACGCAGAGGGGGGACATGATTGGGGCATGGTGGAAGAACCGGCTCTCGCTGCATGCTTCCTGGTCATTGCAGGGCGGCGGCCAGATCGCGCGCGCCGTGCAGCACCCGGACAACCTCGACGCCGTCCGGTATCTCGCGATACAGGACGAGGTAACTCCCGACGACAAAATAGCGCAGGCCCGGGGCGATGTCTTCCCGTGCAGGTCCAAGCCTGGCGTTTCCGGCGAGGAGACGAAACGCGTCCTCGATGGATTGCAGGACTCGCGTTGCGGCCTGCTGATCCTCATCCGCAATATACAGCCATATTCCGATCAGATCCTCTTCAGCGGCCCGAAGCAGCGTGCATTCCGCCATGGCCACGCCTTACGGCACGTCACGCCGGGCATCGGAAAAACGCCGCCATGCCTCTTCCCGGATCGCATCCATGCCGGAAAAGCGTCCCGGCCCGCTGCCAAGCCCTTCCGTCCACAGGCGGCGCAGCTCTTCCATTTGCTGCCGCTGCATGGCCCGCTTGTGCTTCCAATCGCGCAGAGCGTCGCGGATGACCTCGCTGCTCGATGCATAGTCGCCGTTTTCAACGGCCTGACGCACCAGGGCCGCCAAGTCCGGCGTCAAGGCGATACTGATTTTTTCCACCGCGGGCATGGGCTCCCCCTTTCACGGTATGACTCATTCCTACCATATCGCCCGGCCCGATTCATGGCAAGCCCCACTGCCGGGCGCACAAGCCAAAAAAAGGGCCTCCCGGAAGGAAGACCCTTTGGGGTGTCGTGTTCGGCCGCGTCCTATCAGACAAGCCCGGCGGCGGCCAGGATGGCCCGCAGCTTGTCCTGGTTGGCCGGGAGCATCTCCACCATGGGCAGCCGCGTCTCGAAGTCGAGTCTGCCCATCCAGTCCAGGGCCGTCTTGGCCGGGACCGGGTTGGTCTCCAGGAACATGCCCCGGCACAGGGGGGCCATGCCATAGTGCAGCTCCCTGGCCTTGGCCAGGTCGCCCGCGAAAAAGGCGGTGCACATCCCGGCCATCATCCCGGGCACGATGTTGGAGACCACGGAGATGACCCCCACCCCGCCCACGGCCAGGGTGGGCAGCACCGTGAAGTCGTCGCCCGAGAGCACGGCGAAGTCCGGGCCGCAATATTCGACGATGTCCGAGATCTGGGTCAGGTTGCCCGTGGCCTCCTTGACGCCGACCACCTGGGGCACGCGCTTTTTGATCTTCACCAGGGTCTCGGGCAGGACATTGACCGAGGTCCGTCCGGGTACGTTGTAGACCACAAAGGGCAACGCCACCTCGGCGGCGATGGCCGCGAAATGCTCCACCAGCCCGTGCTGGGTGGGCTTGTTGTAATAGGGGGTGATGAGCAGCGCGCCGTCGGCCCCGGCCTCCTTGGCCTCCCGGGTCAGGTCCACGGCCTCCCGGGTGTTGTTGGAGCCGGCCCCGGCCAAAACCGGAACGCGGCTATTGACCTGCTCGACGCAGATGCGGATGACCCGTTTATGCTCGGCATGGGACAGGGTGGCGGACTCGCCGGTGGTGCCGCAGGGCACCAGTCCGTGAATTCCTTGCTCGATCTGCCATTCGATGAGGGCGCGGTAGCGGTCCTCGTCAACCTCGCCGCCGGAAAAAGGCGTCACCAAGGCGGTAAAGGCTCCCCGAAACTCCATGACTGTCCTCCTTGCCGAAAAAAGTGGGTCCGTCCCATTGTCTAGCCCGTTTCCCGGAAAACGGCAAGGCGCAGCACGGCTTCCAGGCGCGCCACGCCGCCCCTGGGCATGGCCCGGGTGATCGGTCAATCTTTACGCCGCGACATCCTGTCATTTCGATGAAACAACACGTCCCTTCCCAGCCCTGGCAAGCATAACCCGCAGTTCGTCCATATCCACGGGCTTGGCCAGATAGCCGTCCATGCCGGAGCCCAGGAAGGCCTCCCGGTCCCCCTTGAGGGCGTGGGCCGTGACCGCCACGACGAACAGGCCGGACACCTGGGGACGCCCATGGGCCCGGATGCGCCGGGTGGTCTCCATGCCGTCCATGCCGGGCATCTGGATATCCATGAGCACGATGTCGAAATCCGTCGTCTCGAGCAAGGCCAGGGCCTCTCCGCCGCCCTGCACCCCAACGGTCATGCAGCCGAGCCGCTCCAGAAGTTTGACCGCCGTCAACCGGTTCAGGTCGTCGTCTTCCACGACCAGCACGCGAAGCCCTGTCGGGCTGTCCATATCCTGCGCCGGGAGCGGGGCGCGAGGCGTCGCCGCCTCCCCGGGCGGCGGCAGGGACGGAACCGGACGGCGCGCAGAGGCCTGCGGGGGAGGAGGCGTCCCGGCGGGGGCTTCGTCGGCGGGAGGGCCAGAAGACTGCAGAAGGCGGACCCGGACGGTGAACCGGGCCCCCTCGCCCTCCCGGCTGTGCAGGCTGATGGTGCCGCCCATGGCCGCCGCCAGACGCTTGACGATGGACAACCCCAGGCCCGTCCCCTGGCGGCGGTGCTCCATGGAGGCTCCGACCTGCCGGAACGGCTCGAAAATCCGCCCCTGGACCTCCTCGGGGATGCCCACGCCCGTGTCCGCAACCACCAGTTCAAGGACCGTCTCGCCCGGGCGTTCCCCTGCGGCGTCCCGCCCGATGCCCACCCGCACCCCGCCGGAATCCGTAAATTTGAGGGCGTTGCCCACCAGATTGAACAGGATCTGCTTGAGGCGCGCCGCATCGCCCCGCACCCACGGCGGGACGTCCGGCGCGATCTCGACCGACAGTTCAAGCCCCTTGGCCTCCATCTGGGCCCCGAAAAGCCCCCGAACGGCATCCGCCAGATCGGCGACCCGGAAGTCCCGCTGCACAAGGTCGATGCGCCCGGCCTCGATCTTGGAGAAGTCCAGCACCTCCCCGATGACCTGCAAAAGGGTCCGCGCCGCGCCCAAGGCGGCTTCCAGATATTGGCGATGCTTTGGATCCAGAGTCTCGCCGTACAGGATCTGCAACATGCCCAACACGCCGTTTAAGGGCGTGCGAATCTCGTGGCTCATGCTGGCCAGGAAATCGCTCTTGCCCCGGCTGGCCTCCTCGGCCTTTTCCTTGGCCGCCACAAGCTCGGCCTGGGCCGTCGCAAGCGCCGTGACGTCCACCAAAAGGCCCACAAGACCCGCCACCTCGCCTGCGGCGTCGCGGTAGGCGGCCTTGTGGAAAATCATCTGGCGCTCTCCCTCCGAGGCGGACCAGGCCGTCGCCTCGTAAAGCTGACGCCCCCCCCGGATCATGAGTTCCTCGTCGTTGGCGACGTTGTGCGCGGCGGCCTCGGGCGGGAAGATATCGAAACACGTTTGGCCGATGATCTCCCCTTCGTCCTTGCCCGCAAATTCGGCGAAGGCCCGGTTGCAGCCCACAAACCGGCCGAAACGGTCCTTGTGGTAGATGGGGATGGGGGCGGCCTCGATCAGGGCGCTGACAAAGGAAAACTGGCGTTCAAGCTCCTTTTTCGCCGTGTCGCGCTCCTGCTCGCGCCGGGCCAGGGCCTCGGCCATGGCATCGAAATCCCGGGCCAGCGCCCCGATCTCCCCCCCGGTCCGGATACCGGTCCTGGAGGTGGAATCGCCCTCCTTGACCCGTTTTGCCGCCCGGGTCAGGGACTGGAGCGGATCGAGGATGGTGCGGCGGGCGAAGATCCAGGCGGCGGCCAAGGCCGCACAGGCGGCCAGAAGCAACCCCAGCACGTGCTGAACCAGAATCCGCCGGGATTTTTCCAGGGCCTGCGCCTCGGGGATGCCCACGATGGCCGTCATGAACCGGCCGGGATCGTCGGCATCGCCGACCGCCAGGCGTTTGTAGGCATAGATGCGCCGGTCGCCCCCGATGCCCGGGGCCGTGAAGACGCCCTCCTCCAGGCCGTTGTTGATATGTTCCTGCAGACGTTCGGGCAGGGATTTGCCCACCCAGTCCACGGCGTCCCGGTTGCGGAAAAGGACCGTGCCCCCGGCATCGGCCAGGGTCAAGGTGGCGTCGGGGGGCAGGCTGGCCCTGGCGTAGAGGCTGCCGTAATGCTCCAGATCCAGGGCCGCGCCCAGGATGAAGTCCACCCGGCCCTGGGCGTCGAGCGCCGGAAAGGCCATGGGCAGCGAGGCTTTGCGCGCCGAACGGCTGACCAGGAACCGGCCCACGGTGAACGCCTTGCTCCTTGTGACCTCGGCAAACCACTCCCGGTCGGCCACGCTTATGGGCTTGGTCTCGGGCAGGGCGCATCCGAAGACCTCGCCCGACGGATCCACGGCCACCAGGGTGGAATAAAACGGTGTGTGGGCATGCAGCTCCGCCAGGATGCGGTCCGTGGCGGCCACGTTGCGGGCCTTGATTTCGGGAATGTGGGCCAGGGTGTTCAAGACGTGCCGGGTGGTCTCCACCAGCCGGTCCTGCTCGTGGCCGAAAAGCCGCACCAGCCCTACGACCTGCTGCTTGGCCTCCTCGACGGCCGCCTGACGCTGCTGCAGACCGGAATACACAGCCAGGGCCAGGGCCGGGAGCAGCACCAGCAGGACCAGGATGACCAGTTGGTCGCGAAGCCTGAGAGACCAGAGTCGACGAAAACCCATGGATGGCAACCCCTCCTGGGGAACCGCACGAAACCATGCGGAACCGGGCCGCCGGAAAAAGACTCCGGTGGACCATGCCGCCGCCCGTCCCCATTGGCTTCCCGGGCAGCATGAAACACCGCTCCTGTTGTCTCGCTGCAACGTCCTGCAACAAACAAATCAACGAGTTACCCATAATTCGTATCCTTTTCGGACAGATTGCGCAACTGCGTCTGACCCGTTGTCGCGCCCGGTCGTCCGCCGGTTTGCCCACAGCCGCGATTTGGGCTACATCAGGCCATCGTCCGACATCTTCACAGCGCGTCCCCCGCATCCCAAGGAGTCGCCCATGAGTCCTTTTTTCGGAAAAAAAACCGAGGAGAATGCCCCGTCCACCCTCTCCCAGGCCGCCGACGGACCCGTCGCCACGCCGGACACGCCCGCCCCGGCCGACGACTGGTTTCTGCCCGAGGACACCCGGCGCGACGTGGTCCGGCTTTTCGAGCGCCTGGCCGGTCCCGTGGCCCTTGAGGTCTTCACCGCGCCGGACCACAATGCCCCTTACAACGACTATCTCCTCACGTTCCTTCGCGACCTGTCGCGCCTGGACGACCGCATCCAGGTGAAGGCCTTCGCTGTGTCCGACGACGCGGCCAAAACCCGGGGCGTGGACTTCTCCCCCACCCTGCTCTTTTCCCCGGACGATCTGTCCATCCGCTACCTGGGCGCGCCGCTTGGCGAGGAGGTACGCACCTTCATGGAGGTCCTTTTGCGCGTCTCGGCCCGGCAAAGCGGCCTGTCCGAGACCTCGAAGAAAACCTTGGCCGCCCTCAAAGATCCGCGCCGGGTCACGGTGTTCGTCAATCCGGCCTGCCCCTATTGCCCGGGCCAGGTCTTAAACGCCTTCCGCTGCGCCATTGAGCGCCCGGACCTGGTCGCCGCCACGTGCATCGACGCCGCCCAGCACACCGAAGCGGCCACGGCGCGCGGCGTGGGGTCCGTGCCCCACACCATCATCGAAGACCCCGACGGCAGCCTGGCCCCGCTCGCCATCCTGGGCCTTGAGCCCGAGGACCGGTTCGTGGCCGGGCTCACGACCATGCAGTCCGCGCCCATCCGGACCGACGACCCGGACGCCGCCCATGACCATGCCCACGGCCATGCCGGGGACGTGGCGGTCAAGGAGGTGGACGTGGTGGTCATCGGGGCGGGACCGGCCGGGCTCACGGCCGGGATGTACGCCGCCCGGGGCGGGTTGACCGCCGTGGTCCTGGAGAAGGCCATGGTCGGCGGCCAGGTGGCCGTGACCCCGCAGGTGGAGAACTATCCCGGATTCGCCACGGTGGCCGGGACCAAGCTCATGGAGATGGTGGCGGCCCAGACGAGGCAGTACGTGCCCGTCATCGAGGGCGCGGGGGTGGACGAGATCAAGATCGGCAGGCGCATCGAGGTGGACTCAGGCGACACGGTCTACCTGTGCCGGGCGCTGATCCTGGCCACCGGGGCCACCTGGCGCAAGCTCGGCATCCCGGGAGAGGACCGCTATTTCGGGCGCGGGGTGAGCGCCTGCGCGGCCTGTGACGGCTACCTCTACAAGGACGCGGCCGTGGCCGTGGTGGGCGGCGGCAACACCGCGCTCACCGAGGCCCTGCATCTGGCCAGACTGGGCTCGAACGTCACGATCATCCACCGCCGGGACGCATTCCGGGCCGAAAAGCATCTGGTGGACGCGCTGGAGACAGAAGGCGTGGAGGTGGTCTGGAACTCGGTTGTCGAGGAGGTTCTGGGCGACGACGCGGGCGTGACCGCGGTGCGGCTGAAAAATACGGCCGACGGGAGCACCCGGGAGCTTGCTGTCCGGGCGCTCTTCGTGGCCGTGGGGTACATCCCGGTGACCGGGCTGGCCCAGGACATTGGCCTGACCCTGGACGAGGCGGGCTATATCAAGGTGGATGCGGGCATGCGCACGAGCATCCCCAGGGTCTATGCCTGCGGCGACGTGACCGGCGGGGTGCGACAGATCGTCACGGCGGTCGGGCAGGGGGCCACGGCGGCGCTGTCGGCGTTTGAGGATATTTCGCATCCGTATTGGAAGAAGTGATATCGCGCCGCGCCTGGGGCGAAAGCCCTCCGGGCACGGCCGCCTCGCCGTTTTCCGCCGTCCTGTCCTGGACACCACAGGGTGGCTTTACTTTTTTATCCGCTATCTGTTATTCATCGCGAATGGCGTTTCACCATGCCACCGCCTCGGTGCGGGCGGCGTCTCAAACCTGCCCTATGGCCTTGGACCGTGCGACATCAGGTCTGGAACTCTTTCACCATGGCGAGGCGTCGTGCAGTCCCAGGACAGTCCGGATCTTGACGGCGACGACACCGAACAGCGAAACGACTTCCGGGTAGCCGCACCGCCCGAATTTCTTTTGGCCTGCGCCGTCTGGTTTCGCACCGATCCGGGGCGAAACGACCGCATATCCCTCGAACAACTGGGAACTCCGGACATCGCCACGCGCAAGCCCTGCGACACCACACTGCGCATCACGGACATCAGCACCAAGGGTATGGGCCTGCGCCTGCGAACCGCGTCGCATCATCAGGCTGCATGTGTGTCCGCAGGCAGCGTATACGTCTATTTCAAGCTCCATGATCCCCAGGGACTAAGCCCAAGCCGACACCTCCCCATGTTTCTCGAAGCCAGGATCGTCAAGGCCGAACCCCACGACGGCGAACTGGCCATGAATCTGCATTTCGTCTCCATCATCCTCCCTGATCCGCATGAAAAGTCCTTCACGTTCTTCCACATCCGTCAATACGGTGTGACGGAACTCGGCAGGTGGTGCGACGCCATCAACCGGATGCACATGAACCGCGACGCCATGGAACAAACCGCCTCGCCAGGGCTGCATCTGGAGACCCTGCTCGATGCCATCGACGACGCACAGGAGGGATGAATGATCGCCGTCCTTGGCATCCTCATCGTGTTCGGCGCCATCATCGGCGGCTATCTTCTGGAACAGGGCGTCCTGAGCGTCCTGTTCCAGCCTGCGGAGTTTCTCATCATCTTCGGTGCGGCCATCGGCTCCCTGCTCATCGGTTCGTCGCGGTTCGTCCTGCGGCAGATCGCCCGCAACATCGGGGGCGTCTTCACCTCCAGGCATACGACCAGGGAGGACTACATCGCCGTCCTTGCGGCCTTGTCGAAGATTTTCAGCAAGATACGCCGCGAAGGGCTGGCCGCAGTGGAAGGCGACATCGAACGCCCGCAACAGAGCCCCATCTTCACGGCGCATCCCAAAATGGCCAGGGATGCGGAACTGGTGGCATTTATCTGCGACACCTTCCGGGTCTACCTCGTCTCCGGCGATCCCCATGAAATCGAGCATCTCATGTCCCTGGACATAGAGGTCAGCCACACCCAGGGCATGGCCCCGGCCATGAACATCAGCCGTCTGGCCGAGGCCCTGCCGGGACTGGGCATCGTGGCGGCGGTCCTGGGCGTGGTCCTGACCATGGGCAAGATCACCCAGCCTCCCGAGATTCTTGGCCATTCCATCGGCGCGGCTCTGGTCGGCACGTTTCTTGGGGTGCTTGGGTGCTATGGATTCGTCGGGCCCATGGCCGCCAACCTGGAGAACCAGACCCGGGAACGGGAGATGCTCTTCAACGTGGTCAAGGCGGCGGTCAGCGCCTCGGTACGGGGCGCGCCTCCCATGATCGCCGTGGAATCCGGGCGGCGGTCCGTGCCCAGCGACTACCGCCCGAGCTTCGAAGAACTTGAGACCGCTTTCAGGAACTAGGCCATGACCGTCGAGAAACCCGCACTCCAAAGGCCCTCGCCGCCGTCGAAGCCGGGCCGCCGGAACCAGAATTTCCATGGCGGAAGCTGGAAGGTCGCCTATGCGGACTTCGTCACGGCCATGATGGCCTTTTTCCTGCTCATGTGGATATTGAACATGGTGCCGCCGGAACAAAAGGCGATCATCTCAGGCATGTTCCAGGGAAAGGAGCACGGCGGGGCCACGGCGGCCGCCCTGTCCGCCACGCCGTTCGTCACGCCCTCGGTCAGCCCGGACGCCAAAAGTCCGGAACAGGCCCGGGACCAGGCCACCAACGCCAGCATAGCCCTGAAGCTGCGCCAGATGGTCATGGATGATCCCATGTTGCAAACCAGCTCGGGGATCAGTTCGGATGACGTGGGGGTGCTGTTGCGGGTCAACAATGACGCCATGTTTGCGTCGGGCTCGACCGCCCTGACGCGTGAGGCCAAAAAGGTGCTGGACAATGTCACCGACATCCTGGCCGACTACAACCTCTATCTGGTGGTGCGCGGCCATGCCGGGATCGACGAGTCCGGCGGCCAGAAATTCCCGGGGAGCTGGGAACTGGCCGGGTCGCGGGCTGCCACCGCCGTGCAGTACATCCTCGCCAAGGATCCCCGCATCCTGCCGTCGCGGCTGCGGGCCGTGGCCTACGGGGATTCGCGCCCGATCATGCCCGACACCACGCCGGAGAACATCTCCAAAAACCGACGCACCGAGTTCTATTTCCACCGGCCCGAGGTCATGTCGCACCAGGTGGTGTATTAGGGAATGCATCATCCCTTCCGTGGGATGGAAACCGACGCCGCTACGCCGACCGGCTCGGACTCTCCCATCGGCCGCAGGCCTCGTGGCGGGGCAGGTTGCACGGTTGCATCCCGACGCCCCCGGCATCGCCGACACCGCACGCCACGTTTTGCCGCTCGGCGGCCGCACGGGACCGCCACGGCTGGACAGCCGCGCCTGACGCCTTCGCCACGCCACGCACCTTGACTTCGCTCTTTCATCATGTATTTCTATTCAAAAGGACAGGAGCGATAGCCCATGCAAATACTTCTCATTCTTTCCAGTCCCGACCCGGAAATCAAATGGAACGCCGTGCGGTTCGGCAATTTCCTTTTGAACGAAGGCGAAGAGGTGACGCTGTTTTTGAACGGCCCGGCCGTGGACCTGTACGCCGGGGACTCGGAGGCGTTCCCCATCGCCGAGCAGGCCAAGGTGTTCGCCCTAAGCGACGGCAAACTCGCGGCCTGAGGCAAGTGCATGGGCGTCCACGGTGTGGAGGCCTCCCAGTACGTGCCCCTGTCGAATATGAAGTTTCTCTATGAGCAGGTGAAGCTGGCGGAGAGGATCATCAACTTCTAGAGCCCACGCGGTGTTCACCCCACACACCGCGCCACCAGCACCTCGAACGTCCCGGTCTCGGACAGGTAGCTTAAGAGCTCCCCCGTGGCCATGTCGAAGTACCAGCCGTGGATGTACAGCGCCTTGGCCTCAATGCGCTCCCTGATCCACGGAAACGTCAGCAGGTTCCCGATCGACACCAATATAGCCGCCATCTCGCAGCCGCGCTGCCGCACCGCCTCGGGCTTGTCCCGGAACTCCTCCTGTATCTCCGCCACAGCCTCCCGGGCGATCCCCACCCACGGGCCGATGAACTCCCCCAGCTCCCCGCCGTCCGACTGCGCCAGCGCCCCGATGCCGCCGCACGACGAATGCCCGAGCACGATGATGTGCTCGACCAAAAGGTGCTTCACGCCGTATTCCAGGGCCGCGCTCACGCCGTGCAGGCCGCTTCCGGCGTCGTACGGCGGCACAAGGTTGGCCACGTTGCGCACCACGAAGATGTCCCCCGGCTCGCAGCCCATTAAAAGCGCCGGGTCCACCCGCGAATCGCTGCAGGCCACCACCAGCGCCCTGGGACTCTGCCGCTTCCGCAGGCGCGCGAAATATTCGTTCTCGGCGCAGAAATAATGCTGCTGGAACGTCCGAAAGCCCGACAAAAACCGCGCGATATCCTGCATCGTAACATCTCCCCCGCGTCCGGCGCACAAAAATAGCGGCCACACGGCATCCGGCATGGAATTGGATGCGTGGGAAAATCCTTGCCGCGCCCAACCGGACCAACCGGCCCGGCCAGATCAACCGGCCCGGTCTCCTCGGCGACGGCCCGGGGGCGGACGCCAGGCCCGCAAACCGCGCAGCCTGGGCGCGGCACCAAAAAATTGCCTGGGTCAGGCCGCACGATCCCCGCTGACCGCCCGGCCCCGGCGCGCCACCCCGGAATTGGCCTGGGTCAGGCCGGGCATCCCTTCTAACCGCCCGGCCGGGGCCCGGCCTGGGCGCGGCCCTACTGTCTATCGGAATATTTCGCCCCGAAAAGCAGATCGTACTGGAGCACTTCCAGGTCGCAGAAATACCGTTCCCGGCGCATGGCGTCAAAGGGCGTCAACGCGCCCTCCCGGTCCAGGACGAACTTGCGGTGCACCACAGGATAGTTCATAAGCCCCTGTCGCAGGTAAAACATGTGCGGCGGCAGGGGAATACCCATCTGGTGCAGGAGGATGGCCGGAAGATACGAAGGGCTGATCCTTTCCGGGATGTCCCCGGCGTCGAGCATGTCCGGGTGGTTGGCCCAGACAAGCCCCGGCGTGTCCGCCAGAAACATGTCCTCGCCCACCTCGTTCGCAATGACGGCCCCGGCCAGCCGGTACGGGGCCAGATCCTTGGCGATGGAGGGCTGGTGGTCCCCGAAAAAAAGGCAGATCACCGGTTCCGGCCGCGTCTCCAGATACCGGAGCAGGCGGCCCAGTTCCCGGTCCGCGTCGCGCACGCCGCTTAAGTACGTGCCCAACACCCGCCCGACATCCTCGGGGAAATCTCCCTGGACCGCGATTTCGTCCTCGCCGAAGCGCCCCGGGATGTACGGCCCGTGGTTCTGCATGGACACGGCATGGATAAAAAAAGGCCCATCCCCGGCCTCGATCACCTCGATGATCTTGTCCACCAGGGCCGCATCCGAGATGAAATAGCCACGCGTGGCCCATTCGTCGAAGTCCGACAGGGCGTGATAAGCGCTAAATCCCATGTTGGGATACACCACGTCGCGGCTCCAGAACCAGTCGTGATAGGGATGCACGGCTGCGGTACGGTATCCCCTGCCGCCCAGGACCGAGGCCAGCGACGGCGTGGGGCGGCGCAGGTAATGCTGGTAGGGGACGACCCCCTGGGGCAGAAAGGCGTTGGACAGACCGGTCAGGGCCTCGAACTCCACCAGGCTGGTATCGCCGCCGAAAGAAGGCGACACCAGCCGGAAACTCGGAAAGTGCGCCGCCAGCCGCTGAAAGTTTTCCAGCGGATTTTCGTCCGTCGTAAAAAGCACCCCGGGCAGGTCGGAGAAGGATTCGCTCATGAGCACGACGAGGCTGACCGGGGCCGCCGGGGCTTCGCGCTGATCCTGCCGCAGTTCGGCGTTGTGGGCCAGAAGCCGGGTCACCAACTCCTCGTCGTATTTGTCCGGTCTGGAGACGAAAAGCGGCGAGGCGTTCATGGAGAAGGCCAGTAGAAATCCGTTCTGGGCATGGTTTTCGGTCTGATTCCAGATCTTGTTTTCGATGCCCAGGTGTCCGGCGGGACTGGTTTCCTCAAAGGCAAAAAGCGCCGCCAACCCGGCGACCACCCCAAACATGGCGGCCCGGGCCGCGAGCGGCAGCCTGTCCCGGCCTCCCCGGCAGCACCAGACCACGACGCCCGCCGCGAACAGTCCCACGGCCAGGATGGTCCGCCCCGAAACCATGGCCTCGCCCAGGGCGTACATCTGCCGCAGATAGATCAGATCCCAGGCAAAAAAGGGCGTATTGAGCATGCCCAGCTTGACCGAGTTGGTCAGGGCCATGAGTCCCAGAAGGCCGCATCCGAGTCCGAGCCCGGCCCGCCATTTTCCGGCCAGGGCCATCACACCGGCCAGCACCATGCCCGACAGCAGCAGATTGAGCAGCGCGGCGGCGGGATGTTCGCCGATCCACGACACGGCCCCGACCAGGCTCCTGCGGGCCAGGATCTCCTGAAACAGAAGGGCGGCCACGGCGGCCAGAAAAAAAAGTGCGGTCTTGCGTCTCATGCGTGGCGAAGGTGCTTCGTGGTGCGATAAAGAGGTTGGAACGGCTCCATCCGGCGTCGCGGCCTTACAGCATCGGTTCCAGCCCTATAGCCCGGAAGCACCAGAGGCGCAACATGGCGCGGACCGTTTTTTTTCGCCCTGCCACGACGACGCGTGACCCTCCGGCGTCATATGACGGCCGCCGCCCTCCTACATCCCCGCCTCGGCCGCCGCGATCTCGCCGATGTTGCCGGACGGATACTTGAGGCGTAAAAAGAAATAGCGATCCACCACCCGCAGCACGTAATCCTTGGTCTCATCATACGGCGGCACGCCGTTATGCCGGGCCACGGCCTCCGGCCCAGCATTGTACGCCGCCAGGGCCATGACCTCGGTCTGAAAGCGGTCCAGCATGGCCTTTAAGTACCGCACCCCGGCGTCGATGTTTTTTTCCTCGTCAAACGGGTCCGAAAGGCCCAGAAACCGCTGCGTGTCCGGCATGATCTGCATCAGCCCCTGCGCCCCCTTGGGAGAGACGGCCATCCTGTTGAACCGCGACTCCTGCTCGATGAGCGAATACACCAGCCGCGCATCCACCCCGTATTTCGTGCTGTAGCGGTTCACCAGCTCGATCAGCCGCCCGGACTGGACCAATTCCGGATAGCGCCGGGGCACCGTGGCGGTCGTCTTCACCGGTCCCGGTGCGCTGCCGCGCCTGCCACGTCTGCTCTCCCGGATGGCCGCCGCCTTGCCCGCCCCGGGCGCGGTCACAAGCGACCCCCGAATCTCCGTGGCCGCAACCGGCGCGCTGGATATCTTCGGCCCTGCGGCGAAAACCCCGGCAGCGCCGCACGGCATAAGCCACACGACCGCCCACACGGCCGCCGCAACGCACATGCGAAACGCACGCCGCGTCGCCTTTCCGGTCATCATTTTCTCGTCCATGCCGCCCCCATACCGCGTCGTCGCACGTTCGGCAATGCGTCCCAGGCCATGCCCGCGCCGGGAAAATTGCCTTGGGCCCCGTTGTGCGCTATGCCACGCACGCGCAACTTCCGGCGCGACCATACAAAACAGCCCCCGGGACCACGCCATGACCACGCTCTTCCGCCATCTGCCGTCCATGGACGCCATTTTGGCCCATCTCGTCAGCCAAAAACCCTTCGACAGCCTGCCCCGGCCGCTTGTGCGCCAGGCCGCCGACCGCTTCCTGGACGTGGTGCGCGAGGAGATACGCGCCGGGCTCGTCCCCGGCCCCGAGGCCCTGGCCCTTCCCGCCCTGGCCCCGCGCCTGTGCGCCTTCGCCGCCGCCCACACCAGGCCGCGCTTCCGGCGCGTCATAAACGCCACGGGCGTGGTGGTGCATACCAACCTGGGCCGCTCGCTTCTGGCCGACGCCGCCGTAGCCGCCGTGGCCGAGGCCGCCGCCCGCTATTCCAACCTGGAGTTCGACCTGGCCACGGGCGAACGCGGCAGCCGCTATTCCCATGTCGAAGACCTCTTAAAAACCCTGACCGGGGCCGAAGCCGCCCTGGTGGTCAACAACAACGCCGCCGCCGTGCTCATCATCCTGGACACCCTGGCCAGGGGCCGCGAGGTCATCGTCTCCCGGGGCCAGTTGGTCGAAATCGGCGGCTCCTTCCGCATCCCCGAGGTCATGGCCAAAAGCGGCGCGATCTTAAAGGAAGTCGGAGCCACCAACCGCACCCACCGCCGCGACTACGAAAATGCCATCACCGACGCCACCGCCGCCCTGCTCAAGGTCCACACCTCCAATTTCAAGATCATCGGCTTCACCAAGGAAGTCCCCCTCAAGGAACTCAAAGAGATCGGCCAGGCCCACGGCCTGCCGGTCATCGAAGACCTGGGCTCGGGCAACCTCTTTGACTTCTCCACCCTGGCCATGGGCCACGAACCCACGGTGCAGCGCGTGGTGGCCGACGGCGCGGACGTGGTCAGCTTCAGCGGCGACAAGGTGCTGGGCGGCCCCCAGGCCGGGATCATCGTCGGCAAAAAGCACTACATTGACCGCATCAAGAAAAATCCCCTGAACCGGGCGCTGCGCATCGACAAGATGACCCTGGCCGCCCTGGAGGCCACCCTGCGCCTGTACCTCGATCCGGCCCTGGCTGCCGCCAAAGTCCCCACCCTGGCGCTCATCGCCCAGTCGCCCGACACCCTGCGCAAAAAGGCCCGCCGCCTGGCCGCCATCCTGCGCAAGACCGCGCCAGGCCTCCTGACCGCCACAACACGGCCCGGCGCGTCACGCGTGGGCGGCGGCGCGTTCCCCGAGGAAGACCTGCCAACCACCCTGGTGGCAATAACCCCCACCGACGCCGCCGTCACCGCCGACGCCCTGCGCGAACGGCTGCTGGCCGCCACGCCGCCCCTGGTAGCGCGCATCGAACACGATACCCTGTGCCTCGACCCGCGCACCCTGGCCGATGATGAACTGGCGGTTGCGGCTCAAGCGTTGGTGCAGGCCCTGGAGTAAGATGCGGAAAGGCAGGACTGTCGACAACGTCGACGGTCCCGAAAATTGCGAACAGGCTGCGGCTTCGCCGCGCCGTCAGTGAGCCATTTTCGTGCCTCTCCGCCCGACGGCTGCAAGCCGTCGTTGGCGGCGCAAAGCCCGCAGGGCTTTGTCATTTGAGGGGAGGTTTCACCTCCCCCCGCGCCCCCCGCCACCAGGGGGCCAGCGCCCCCTGGCGGTAGAGGGGTTTGGGGAGGAGGCAGCGCCTCCTCCCCAACATCGTCCCTTCGCTTGCCGCCGCCGTACTTCCGCACTACACCTGTCCCATGGACATCAATCCCTCACGTTCCCACCTCTGGCGCACCGGCCCGGGCGGCCGGGGGCCGGTGGTCTACTGGATGAGCCGCGACCAGCGCGTCCGCGACAATTGGGCCCTGCTGCACGCCTTTGCCCTGTCCGTGGCGCACCGGGTTCCGCTTCGGGTGGTGTTTTGCCTGGCGGACGGTTTTTTAGGCGCGGGCCTGCGGCACTATGCCTTCATGCTGACGGGACTGGGGGAGGTGGCGGCCGGGTGCGCCGCGCGCGGCATACGGTTCGAGCTTTTGCGCGGTGACCCGGGCGAGAAGGTGGCGGAGTATTGCCGGGAGGTGGACGCACGGGCGGTGGTGACGGATTTCGACCCCCTGCGGGTGAAACAGGAATGGATGCGGCGGGTCGTGGCGGCGGTGGACGCGGACTTGTATGAGACGGACGCCCACAACGTGGTTCCCTGCCGGGTGGCGTCGCACAAGCGGGAATACGGAGCGCGGACGCTACGGCCGAGGATCGGGAGGCTTTTGCCGGAATATCTGGAGGATTTCCCCGAGGTTCCGGAGCATCCCTTCGCCGAGCGGGGGCCTGGGCTGGAGCTTGACGTGTCGACGCTGCTTGCCGGGCGTGGCGCGGATAGCGGCGTGCCGCTGGTGACGGACATTCTTCCCGGGGAACAGGCGGCCGGGGCGGCGCTGAGGGAGTTCATCGAAATGCGCCTGCCGGGCTATGCACAGGGCAGAAACGACCCGAACGCGGGCATGGTCTCGGGGCTGTCGCCATATTTTCATTTCGGGCAGCTTGCGCCCCAGCGGGCGGTGCTTTCGGTCATGGCGGCGCGGCAGGAGGTCGGCGGAGAGAACGTGGACGCCTTTGTGGAGGAGGCCGTGGTACGGCGGGAGCTGTCGGACAATTTCTGCCTGTATTGCCCGGACTATGACCGCTTCGAGGGCCTGCCGGACTGGGGCAAAAGGACGCTTGCGGCCCATGCCGGGGACCGGCGGGAATATACGTACGACCGGGAGACGTTTGCGCGGGGTCTGACGCATTCGGGGTTGTGGAACGCGGCCCAGGCCCAGCTTCGGGAAACGGGCCGGATGCACGGCTACATGCGCATGTATTGGGCCAAGAAGATACTGGAGTGGTCGCCGGACCCCAGGCAGGCCCTTGAGACGGCGGTGTGGCTCAACGACCGGTATGCCCTGGATGGCCGCGATCCCAACGGCTATGTCGGGGTGTTGTGGTCCGTGGGCGGCCTGCACGACCGGCCCTGGACCGAGCGTCCGGTCTACGGCCAGGTGCGGTACATGAACGAGCGCGGCTGCCGTCGCAAATTTGACGTGGAGGCCTACATCCGGACCTGGCTTCCGCCGGACGGGCCATCGGCCGGACCCGCACCCCGGTCATGACCGGAAGGCCCCGGCTGGCCGGTTGGTTCCGGGTTATTCCGAGTCGAACCAGACCGAGAGGCTGTTCCCCATCATGCTGGCGTAAAAGCTGTCGGTATCGGAGGACGACGAGGTCAGGGAGGCGTTGACGTAGGCCGCCATCCCCCCGGACCGGGAGAAAATGACGTTGCGTTCGGCCTTGATCTTGCGGGCCAGTTCGGACTGGTCGGCGATGGCGTTGAAGGCCTCGGCCAGGACCGGTTCTTCGGTAAAAAGGGCCTCGATGGCCTCCTTGTCCGGGTGGTCGTTGGCCACTTCGATGGACCCGTCGGCGTTGCGCTTGAGGGTGATGGGGATTTCGGCGTCGATGCCCGCCTCTTCGAGCTTGGTGTTCATGGCCCCCAGAAAATGCTGCTGCAGCAGGGTGGTTTTCTCCTCCAGGGAGGTCAGCACGCTCTGGTTGGGGGTGACGGTTCCCAAAAGTCCGCTGACGCCGTAGCCGTTTGCGGACAGCGACACCAGATCGCCGGAAGAGGATTCGGAATCGGTCTTGGTCGAGGAGGCGGTGGTGGTGTGGGAATTTTTTGTGGTTTCGGATTTCTCCGCCTCGTCGGAGGAAGAGCCGACAAGGCTCATAAGCCGGGTGATGTCGTTGTAGGTTCCGGTGATTTCCATGTGCTGCCTCGCTGGGGTGGATTTTTCCGCACGGAGGACCGTTTCCGTTGCCATATGCAAAAAATGCGCCGCCAGAAAGTTCGGACGGCGCGCGGGCAGTCAACACATCACCGGACCAGTGTCCTGCCCCGGAAACCGGGCACAGGCGAATCTCGAAAACAACGTCCTGAGATGCTTACTTTTTCATACAAATAGCGGCCTGATTCTCACGAAACGCACCCAATCGTGTACTGTTCCACAAGGAAACATGTACTTCGTTAGGCCGAAAGCCGTGTTTGTAAGCCATTGTTTGGTGGCCACGACCGCAATATAATGCCTCTCTATTTACGAAACGCACCCACTAGGGCTTGGAGGTGACGGTGCTGTCCTCGAACACGATGCGCGGCGAACCATTCTCCGTGACCACCTCGAACACGAACAGGGCCTCGCCCGTGGCGGATTTGTCGCTGTTTTTAACCTGATAGCGCACCGGGGCGTCGATGCGGGTGCGGTTTGTCCCCGGCACAGCCGCCACCGTGGGTTTCCCGACCAGGGTATAGGCCCTGTGGGGCCAGCGCTCGAAGTAGCGGACCTTGTCCTCCAAGACGAAATCCTTCTTGACGACGCCTTTTTTATAGAAGTCCACCTCTTCGGCGTACAGGGCCACCAGTTCGTCCGGGGACGCCGCCCCGCTTTTCACGAAAAACGCCTCCACGAAGGCCGCCATGTCCCCTGCGGCGAGGCCCGCCGCCCCGCCGTCGGCCGCCGCGCCCTCGTGCAGGGGGATGTCCAGAACCTGCCCGGCGGCCACCTTGTCGGGGTTGTCGATCTTGTTCCGGGTCATGATGTCCTTGACGTCCACCTTGAACTTGCGGGCGATCTTGTTCAGGGTGTCGCCGCGCTGGACGGTATAGGCGATCTCCGACGGCCCGGCGGGCTTTTTCTCCGGTTCGGGCGTGATGGATGTGGAAATGACCTCCACGCTTTGCACCGGGGCCGCCGACTGGGGAGGCGTGGCCTGCGGCGCGAGGATCGGCGGCGCGTCAGGCTGGGCCGGTGCGGCGGTTTGGGCCGGTTCCGGCTGGGTCGCGCCGTCCGGGCCGGGCGTCGCCCCGGGTGACGGGGCCTGAACGGCCTGGGCCGGTGGCGCGGGCGCGGGTTCGGCCACGGACTTGGCCGGCGGCGGCGTGCCCGATTTGCGGGCGATTACGAAGACCTCATATTCCTCGCCGCTTAATGCCCCGCCGCCGTCCTTGTCGTACAGGCGGAATTCCTCGACGGTCAGGTCCGGATAGGCGATGACGCCCTCCTCGAAAATGACCTTGCCGTCCTTGTTCAGATCCACCCGGCCGAAGGATTTCCGGTCATCCTCGCCGCATCCCGCCGCCATCACGAGCAGAAGCAGCATGACAGGGAACATGATTTTCGACATGTCGCACTCCTAGGTTTCCGTGGTCCTGATGACCACCACGGTTTCGTCGTCGCGCCGCGCCACGCCGCACCGGTAGGCGGCCAGATCGGCCATGACGGCCTCGGCGATCTCCACCGCCGGACGGTCGTGTTGAATCCGCACCACGTTTTTCAAACGCGTCTTGCCGTACATCTCGCCATCGGGATTGCGGGCCTCCCAAATGCCGTCCGTGCCGAGCACCACCACGCAGTCAGGCGGCAAGGCCGTCCGCTGGTCCCAGGTGAAGACCCAATCCCTGTCGATTCCCAGGGGGATGCCCTTGCCGCCGAGTTCTGCAAAGGCGTCCGAGGCCGGATCGTACACCAGGGCCGGGTCGTGCCCGGCCCGGGACCAGCGGATGTTCCGGGAGGGCAGCTCCACCTCCAGGAGGAACAGTGTCATGAACCGGCCGGTCATGCCCAAGTCGTCGGACAACAGGCGGTTGACGTCGCACAGGGCCTGGGGGATGTCGCCGGGGGCCAGAAGCCTGGCCCGCAAAAAGGCGCGGGTGCTGGCCATGAGCAGGGCGGCCGGGATGCCGTGCCCGCTGACGTCGCCC
Organism: Desulfovibrionaceae bacterium; assembly: GCA_031082225.1. Taxonomy (GTDB): domain Bacteria; phylum Desulfobacterota; class Desulfovibrionia; order Desulfovibrionales; family Desulfovibrionaceae; genus Desulfolutivibrio. The sequence continues at coordinate 52,637 of JAVHLG010000014.1, forward strand.
ACCATCACCACCAGATGGGACGGCGCGCCGTCGTCATGCCTGCGGATCACGAAATCGTAGTAATCCCCGCCCGTCTCGTCGCAACTGTGGTTGAGCCCGGCCACGTCCAGGCCGGGAATCTGCGGCATGCGCCTGGGGATAAATCCCTGCTGGACGTTCGCCGCCAGTTCCATGTCGAAATCCATGCGCTGTTTCTTGAGCATCTCGCCGTGCAGCCGGGCGTTGTCGATGGCCACGGCGGCCTGGTCGCAGATCAGGGAGAACATCTCCAGGTCAGACGCGTTGAAGGGGGAACCGTCAACCTTGTTGATGAGCTGGGAAACGCCGATGATCCGCCCGCGCACCGCCAGGGGCACGGTGAGGATGGTCCTGGTCCGGTAGCCGGTGCGGCGGTCCACCTCGGGGTTGAAGCGCGAATCGGAATAGGCGTCCTCGATCAGAAGCGGCCGACCGTGCTCGCAGGCCCATCCCGCCAAGCCCTCGCCGCGCTTGAGTCGGAAGCCCTGGCGCAGGCTGTCGCTCATGGGCCCCTGGGCCACCTGGAACACCAGTTCCCCGCGCCCTGGTCCGGGGGATTCGTCCACCAGGAGCAGGCTGCAGGTTTCCGCACCCATGGCCCGCCGCGAGGTGCTCATGATCCGGTCCAAGACCTCGGGCAGGTCCAATGTGGAATTGATGACCCCGCACAGGGCGAAACACTGCTTGAGCTTTTCCAGGCGTCTGGTCAGCTGCGTGATGTCCTCGGCCGCGTTGCCGCCGGAAGAGGGAGTTACGGGCATGCGCACGTCCAGATGGATATTTGCCTTTTGGTAATACAAATTTTTACGTCAGGCAAACGGGCCGGGCAAGAGAGTCCCGTCATCCGGCAAGAACGTGTTTTCGCGTCATATCCGACTTTGGAGAAACGGCGCGCGTGTGGTGCTCACAAAATAACATCCCTTTTTCTTTGTGAATACACAGCACACATCCAGGGTCTTGCTGTTTTTCAAGCGGAACGGAAATTCCCGCAGGCGACACTAGGCGGCGGTTTGGTTGAGCATGGCGATGGCGGAACTCTTCTCGTCCTGGAAGCGGGCCGTGACCGCCTCGCGGATGCGTCGGCCGTGGCTGCCGAACTGGCGTTGGCGGATGGAGTAGACCTCTTCGATGACCGCCTTGTCAAAATCCTGACCGGTCTTGGAGGCCTGGGCCGTGTCGATGGCCTTGCTGAAAATACGCTCCGCGCCGCTTGGGCCGTGCTGCACGGCCGTGCTCCACAGCACCTCGCGCAGGGCGTGGGAGCGGCTGCTCACGTCCACCCCGGAGGTCAGCACAATGCTCTTGGCCGCCGGGGAATAGTTGTTGACCCGGATGAATTCGTGCTGCAGGGCCTCGAACCGCTTGGGATCCTCAGCCGCGATCTGCTTCCATTCCTCGGGCATGCGGCCGGTCTTGCCGCCGGTATCCGAGGGCCCGGCGCTCTTTAAGCGCGTGGCGATATCCGGGGCGTTCGTGTCGAGAAACTTGATGAACGCATCCATGGTCCCGGTCTTGGCCGCGATCTGGTATTGTCCGTAGGAGGTGCCGCCCTTTTTGTCGTAGCCGATGCAGTCGATAGCCCCGCCCGACTCGTAACGGGAACTCAATGAACCTGCCGACCGCTCCAGGCTGGAAGCCAGCACCGGGCCGACCCCGGCGCCCTGCCCGGCCGTGTCCGCCATCATCCGCTCTTCCAGACGGCTTTCGGCCTTGGCGGCGGCCATGAGCAGTTCTTCCTCGCTTTGGGTGAATCCGGTCTCGCCGCCCGAGGCCACCTTGCTCAGATGTCCCAGGTCGTCAGGATGCCTGGCCCCGGGATTGACCACCATGCGCACGGCGTTTTTCACCACGCTGCGCCGCACCTCGCTGCCGCCGGACACGCCGTCGGTCTGACCCGCCGCATTCGCTGCCACGGGCGTTGCGTCGGCAATCTTGGCCAGGGTGTGCAGGGCATTGTACTTGAGCATGTTCATGCCGCCCAGGCCATCTCCGAAGGCCTCATCGCCGCCCAGACCGGAAAGCCCCGCGCCAAGGCCCGACAGTCCCAAAACGGCGTCATCCGTGGACGCGCCGTCTCCAAGCCCGAGCCCGGACAAGTCCTGCATCATGGACTTCCCGGCAAAGGCCTCCCCCGCCCCGAGCATCTCGCCGTCAATGCCCAGCCGACTGGACAGCATGGCCCGAAACTTGAGGGGATCGCCCGACGTGGACTTTCCCAGACCGGCCATGGCCCCGTCCAGATCCTGGCGGGCGCGCATGAGGGTGAGTTGGGAAAGGTCGAGGGACATGTCGGACGGTCCTTTTTTCCTGGTTGGGTGCTGTCGTGGAATATTAAGCAAACCACGTGCCAACCCCATGGCCGTTTGCGGCTTCCAGACCCGGGCCGCATGGCGTAGACAGAAGCGGGAGGATCAGCCCATGAAGCCAAGTCACCGCTATTTTTGCAACGAGCAGTGCGAATATTTCCCCTGCCATCAGGGTGTCGCACCGCAGGATTTCAACTGCCTGTTCTGCTTCTGTCCCCTGTATTTTCTGCCTGCCTGCGGCGGCGACTTCGTGCTGCGCCAGGGCGTCAAGGACTGCACGGGCTGCACCCGGCCCCACCGCCCCGGCGGCTATGAGGAAATCATCGCCCGCCTGCGCCAGGAGGCCGACCGGACCCGGGATGCAGGCCATTCCAGCAGCGGCTCAGGGTCGGCATGAGAAAGACGCCACGGCGACTGCCGTGCAAACTCGCGCAGGTCATCAGACCTTGCCGTGAAAAATCGTGCTATTTCCATATCCCCTTAAAAGGGTTCAGGGCCCTCCAGGAAGGACTTTCCCTGTATTCAACGATGATTCATCCTGAAATAACAGCAACAACGAGACCCCAGGATTATAAGAACCTCGTCCTCCGCGAACACATCTGGCGTACCATTGGCTGTTCTTGAGTGGACTCATCGTGGTTCCGAAGTACGTATTCAACATCCAGGCGTTGTCCCATGCCCCTGAAAGGCTTGTACTGGACCAATACAATTCTAACGGTCCTGAAAAGATTGGGTCAAAGGCAGGATAATACCGAGAATAGGCTACAAGGCTTTCCAACTCTCGTATATTTGGCAACCTCCAATCATCATACCCACCAGTAGTGGCGTTTTCGCACCATGCCAGCACCGATTCCCAACTCATCTTCGGGGCACTTACATCCTTCTCCCAAATCAATCCAGTGGTTTGATCAATGACCGTTGTTCCATAGTCAGTAAACACGGATTCAGGCAACGGCTCTCCACGAACACACCGAACGTTATACGTAAAGCTCTTGAGGCTATAGTCCGAATAGCCGTGGCTGAAGATCACGTGCCACGCAAAGATCTCAGGATGAGGAAAAACCGTGTCTGACCAAAAGTATGCGTCTGGATGAGAACATGAAAAAACGGGGTTGATCGCGGGGGAATCTCGCCCGTTATCCACTATCGTCAAGAGTTCAACGACTGATGGCAGACGCCAATCTTCATGCCCCCCCAGGGACAAGTTCTCGCAATAACTCACGGAATCGTCCCAAATCCTTACAATACCGTCGTCGGCCAACTGCCACATGAGATTGGTCACCCGATCCGTGACCGTCCCGTTGCCATTATCGTGGTAGGATGGCTGAACCCCCTTGTAGTTCCCATCCTGTCCGTAAAATGGCTGGCCCGGTTGTGGGCAGATGATCTCTGTGGCGTTGTTATAACATCTCGTCTGTCCAGTGCCAGGCAAAATATATGCAAACGCAGGAGTTACCGATATAGCACACATAAGGACGAAAATACGTATATCAATAAAAAATGATCGACTATACGTCAGAATGTGATTTTGCATTTTTCTTCCTCTGCGCATTGATATGCCAGTGTTCTGTCAAACCTGGAATGACTTATAACTCATTACCAGATTCGGCTCTACAGCATATTCCATCAAACTGCATTTGATCGCAATCGTAGCAAAAACGCGATTCTGGATCTGATTTCTGGAAAGAGGGCATGATCAAAGGAAACCGTCTTGCCCACGCCAAAAAACATCGCGCGGCCGTAATAAACGACCGCGCGATGTCTGACATACCATGGGCCTGTGAGCCCGCTATGAAAGCCGGTGGACCGGTTCCGCAAGCGGCGCCGGGATGCGGCCTACCACTTGTCCGTGGCGAAGGCGTCGCTGCCGAAGCCGAAGTCGGCCGACGGCTCGCCGCCCACATCCGGGGTGCCGGTACCGCCGCCTGCCGCCGGGGCCGCGCCGCCGCCGGAGACGGTGACCACGCCGTGCTTTTTCACGTCCTCGATCATCTTCAAAAGTTCATCCACCTTGCCGATGTATTCCACAACCTTGGCCTCGGAGGCCACGATGACCTTGTCGCCGGCGCTCTGCAGGGAGGCCTCCAGGGACTTGACCTTGGTCTCGGCGGCCTTCATGCGGGTGTCGGTGTCTTTGAGGATGGCGGTCTTCTCGGCCAGTTCCTTCTCGACCTTCTCAAGCTTGGCGGCCTGCTCACAGATGGTCTTCTTGTCGGCGGCCAGCTTGGCGAACAGCGTGTTCACCTCGGCGGTGACGTCCGGCGGCAGGATGGCCACGGACACGTTCTGCCCCTGGGCGGACAGGTCGCCGCTGGTCATCTTCACCAGTTCGGGATGCTGCTCATAAATCCAGGCCTTGGCCAGGGCCGCGGCGAAGGGGGCCAGTTCCTCGTCGATCTCGGCCTGGGTCATGTACCCGACCATCTCCACGACGCCCTTCTTGTTGCCTTCCTTGTCCACACCTTTGAGATACGACACGAACGTGTTCATGGGGAACACTTTGCGAGCTTCAGCCATGGTATCATCCTCCTTTCATTAAACCATGAAAATTTTTTCTTCTTCACGGGCCAGGGGCAGACGACCGACCTGATGGGCATACACCAATGCCGTGGTGCGATAGACCAGATGCCCGAGCTTGGACCAGGGCAGGTAGGCGAACAGCATGAACACGGCCACAAGGTGCAGGTAATAGACCGGATAGGCAAGGGTCGCCACACCGGACAAGCGGAACAGTTCCGAACCGATGCCCGTCAAGGCCACGGCCCAGATGACGCCAAGCAAGTACCAGTCGTAGAACGACGACGTGGATTTCGAGGGATCGGCGTTGAGGCGGCGCCGGGTCAGGTAGGTCAGGCCCACCAGGAGCATCACCGCGCCCACGTTGGCCAGAAGCTTCACCGGACTCCACAGGGGCATGGGGGTGTGCCCGAGCGGCGCGATGAACTCAATGATCTTGCCGCCCCAGTGGCTGACGGCCACGACGCTGGTGACGATGGCCAGGGCCACGAAGCCGTAAAACAAGGTCAGGTGGCCTTTGAAACGCTCGGTGTTGTCGTTGCCGCACTCGTTCCACTTCACGTGGGTGGCGATCTCGCCCAAAAGCACGGCCTTGATGGACTCGATAAGCGTCGGCTTGACGCGCTGCGTCCCGATGACCAGGGTTTTTGGCAGGGCCTTGTCAAAGGACTTCCACAAGGTGATCACCCCCTTGAAGAAGGTGAAGGCCACGAACATGGTCAGAAGGACGAACGGCGGATCGATGTAGTAATCCCCGTAAAACACCTTGCCGTAGATGATCTCGCCCTCGGGGATGGTCAATCCGGTGCTGATGTACCACAGGATGAGGAACAGCACGGCCGGGATGCCGATGAGAATGGGCAGGTACTTGCTCGAACTCATCCATTCGCCCACGATGGAAGGCTTGACCAGCTTGCGATAGGTCATGTTGCGAAGGGCGCTGATCAGGTCGCCGGGGCGCGCCCCGCGCGGACACAACTCCGAGCAGGTCTGGCAGTTGTGGCACAGCCAGATGTCGATGTCGCCCTCGAAACGGTCCTTGAGGCCCCACTGGGCCCAGACCATCTCCTTGCGGGGGAAGGGATTCTCAGGCGGCGCCAGGGGGCAGGCCACGCTGCACGTGGCGCACTGATAGCACTTCTTGAGGGATTCCCCGCCGACGGCCTGCAATTCCTTGACGAACTGCAGATCGGGTTGGATCTTTGCAACTTGCGACATTGTCCCCTCCTAGTATCCTTTGAACGGGTTCGGTCCGATTTTCAGGACCATCTCGATAAACGAATCGATCATGTCCGGGACCTTGTCGTACTCGTCGATGGACACCTGGTATTGCTCCACGCGCTCGGGCTCCACACCCAGGCGCTTGAGCGACTCCGCGATGTTTTCCTTGCGGCGGTTGCAGATCTCCGAACCCTTGACGAAGTGGCACTGATAGTCGTCGCCGTATTTGCAGCCGAGCATCATCACCCCGTCCACACCCTTGGACATGGCGTCAGCCACCCAGATGGCGTTGACCGAACCCAGGCAGCGCACCGGGATGATGCGCACGTAGGGGCTCCAGTGCCTGCCGCGCAGCGCCGCCATATCCAGGGCCGGATAGGCGTCGTTTTCGCAGGCCAGGATCAGCACCCGGGGGCCGCCCTCGTCGATCTTGGGCGGGATGTCCATTTCGCGGATCATGGAACCGATCATGTCCACGTTGTAGTTGTCAAAGGAGATGACCCGCTCCGGACACGCGCCCATGCAGGTGCCGCAACGGCGGCAACGCGTGGGATTGGGCTTGGGCGTGCCCTTCTCGTCGTCGTCCAGGGCCCCGAAGGGACATTCCTCGGTGCAGCGCTTGCACTGGGTGCAACGCACGAAGTTGAACACCGGGAAGGACCGGTCGCCCGACCGGGGATGCACGGCCACGCCCCGGTTGGACGAGGTGATGCACTGGATGGCCTTCAAGACCGCTCCGTCGGCGTCGTCCTTGGCCTGGGCCATGGTCATGGGCTGGCGCACGCACCCGGCGGCGTAGATGCCCGTGCGGCGGGTTTCATAGGGGAAACAGATGTAGTTCGAATCGGCGTAGCCGTCGAAGAGATCCAGGTCCGGGAAGGCCGGTCCCTGGCGATATACCAGGTTGATGGTGGGGTCGGTGGCCGTGGCCGGAACCAGGCCCGTGGGCAGGACCAGCAGGTCTGCGGAAAACTCCGCCTCGGCCCCGAGCAGGGTGCCCGTGGCGCTGACCTTGAGCGTGCCGCCAGGGCCTTCCTTGACGCCGGTGATGGTTCCCTTGGTGAGCATCACCCCGGGCTTGTCCTGGGCGGCGCGGTAGTAGCGCTCGTTGATGCCCGGGACCATCATGGAATCGTACACGATCATGGCCACGGAACCGGGCAGCATCTCGTCCACGTAGCCGGCCTGCTTCAGCGCCACCAGGCTGGTCAGTTCGGAGCTGTAAATGAGGTGCTTGGCGGTCTTGACTTCCGTGAAGTTGGTCTTGGCCTCGGCTTCCTCTGCAGCAGCGGGCGCAGCGGCGGGCGCAGCCTCGCCCTCAGCCGGGGCCTCGGGCTGGGGGGCCTCGATCTCTTTGATGAGCGCTGCCACATCCACGGCGAACAGCACGCTCCCCGGGGCCTTGCCGTCCGAGGGGCGCTTGATGCCGCCGTTTTTGGCCATGGCCTCGAATTCGGCCGAGGTGATGACGTTTTTCAGGGAGCCGTAGCCGAAGGGCTTCAGGTATTCGGTATCCTGGGGGGTCCACCCGGCGGCCAGGACCACGGCCCCCACGGGCTCGGAGGTCTCGCCGCCCGGGCCGGTGAACACGGCGGTGTAGTTGCCGGGCGCGCCTTGAAGCTCTTTGAGGGTGGTTGCGGTCAACACCTTGATTTTGGCGTTGCCCGTGACCTCGGCGATGAGCTTTTCGATGCCGATGGCGTGGGCCTCGGCATAGGGATAGGCCATGGGAAAGGTCTTGTACTGGGTGGCGGCCTTGCCGCCCAGGGCGTCGGTCTTTTCGGCCAGCACCACGTCGAAGCCGCCCTTGACGGCGGACAGGGCCGCATTCAGGCCGGTGAAGCCGCCGCCGATGACCAGCACGGTCTTGACGGACTCGACCATCTCGGGATCGGGGGCCTTCATCTTGGTGAGCTTCATCACGCCCATCTTGATGTAGTCCCGGGCCACCATCTTGAGCAGATCCGGGGCCGGTTCGTCCTTGCCGATCTCGCTGCCGTCGGGATTCTTGTAGGCCAGCACGCCGAATTCGCGCAGGTTGACCCGGTCCACAAGCACCTTGTCGCCGAAGTCGAAGACGTCCCAATCCACCCGGGGCGAGGTGCCGCACAATAAGACGGCGTCAATGCCGCCGGTCTCGATGTCGGCTTTGATGTCGGCCACGGCGGCGGGGCTCGAAAGGCGCTTGTGGGTCTTGATGACCGGACACGTGCCGCCGAGCTTTTCCTTGACGAAGGCGGCCAGCTCTCCCGCGTCCAGATGCGGGGCGACGCTGGACTCATCTATATACACACCGATTTTTTCGGCCATCGCCCTCTACCTCCCTCTCACCGTTTGAATCGCTTTCATGGCCGCGCCGGTCGCGGATTGGGCCGACTTCATGACATCAAGCGGCGACTTGGCGCACCCAGCGGCGAATATGCCTTTCTCCTCGCCGCCCACGAGAAATCCCATCTCGTCCAGGGCCACGTCCACCGGCAGCTTCTGCCCGGCCAGGCTGGGCTGCATGCCCGTGGCCAGGACCGCCATCTCAAACCGGTTCTCGGACTTGATCCCGGTCACGGCGTCCTCCACGGTGAGCAGCACGTCCCCGGTTCCGGAGTCCTCGGCTACCGCCGCGACCTTGCCCTTGACGGTTGCGATCTTGTCGTCGGCCAGGATCTTTTTGGCGAAGTTCTCGTAGCGGCCGGGGGTGCGCAGGTCGATATAATAGATGGTGATGCGCGCGCTCGGATACTGCTCTCGGACGTAGGCCGCCTGCTTGAGGGAAGCCATGCAGCAGATATAGGAACAGTAGTTCAGGTGATTCTCGTCGCGGGAGCCGGCGCACTGCACGAAGGCGATGGAGCGCGGGGCGCGTCCGTCGGAGGGACGCAGGATGCAGCCGTTCGTGGGGCCGCTGGGGGAGGCCAGGCGCTCGAGCTGCATGTTGGAGACGCAATTCTTGATGGTTCCGGCGCCCAGGTTGGTCAGGCGGGTGACGTCGTAGGGCTTCCAGCCCGTGGCGTAGATGATGCTGCCGACCTTGACCGTCACGTCCTTGGGGGCGTCGCCCATGTTGATGATGTCGGTTCCGGCAAGCGAGGCCAGATCCTCTTTCGAACAGTTGTCCTTGTCCAGGACATAGCGATTGGGGAAGGCGAAGGGCACGTCCATGTACAGGGCCTTGCGGCTGCCCATGCCCAGTTCGAAGTCGCTTGGCACGTCCTTGGACAGCGCCTCGGCCGCATCGGACAGGTCAAGACTGCCGGGCTCCACGAAGCGGGGTCTGATGGCGATGGTCACGTCGTAGTCGCCGGGCTTTCCGGTGACCTTGGTCACCTCGGCCATGGTGAAAAACTTGACGTTCTTGTTGTTCTTGATGCGTTGGAACTGGATTTCCAGTCCGCAGGACGGGGGGCACAGCTTGGGGAAATACTTGTTGAGCTGCATCACCCGGCCGCCCAGAAAAGGGTTTTTTTCCACAATGTACACTTCGTGGCCGACTTCAGCGGCTTCCAGGGCGGCAGTGATACCGCTGAAGCCGCCGCCGACGACGAGTATCGCGCTGCTCGACATCGCAACCTCCCGGCAGTGGTTATAGCCCGCATGCAAACGGCCTGATCCGCGACGATAGACCCCGCGGACGGCTCCGTCAACGCCCGGTCGGTCGTCCCGGATAAGACCGTTAAAAAACGGCCGCGGGCGTTACGCCCGCGGCCGTCATGCGCATCTTTAGTCCGGAATGATCTGGTGGTAGGTCTTCTTGAAGACCTTGGTTTCCTTGGTTTCCGGATCGTAGACGGAGTTGACGAAGCACTTCCACTTGCTGTCGTCCAGGCCCAGGAAGTCGCCGCGATAGTAGAAGCCCGGGTAGCGGGTTTCTTCGCGGAACATGATGTGGGTCATGTGCAGACGGACGGTCCACAGGCGGTGGTACTGCTCCCAGCAGCGCATCAGTTCGTGCAGGTCGCGGGCGGCCAGCTTCTGGCTGTCCTCTTCCAGCATCTGCAGCAACTTGAAGCCGGTGTCCAGCAGGGTCTTGGACGTGGTGTACAGGGTGGCGCAGCCTCCGCCGTACTCGTCCGTGCACTTCACCAGGCGCATCATGAAGTTGTGCGGGCTGATGTAGTTGGGGTTGACGATGGGATCCGTCGAAGCGGCCTTGCCTTCCTGGAAGGTGTGCCACGGCTGGTAGATTTCCTTGGCCAGCTCGGCGGCGCTCTGCTTCAGGGCCGGCTTGAAGTCCTTGTGGTCCACCACCCAGCGCACCATCTGCTTGCCGACGATGCGGCCTTCAGCATGGGAACCGGAGGAGAACTTGTGGCCGGAGGCGCCAACGCCGTCAGCGCAGGTCCACAGGCCGTTGACCGTGGTCATGCGGTTGTAGACTTTGCCGTTGTCGGCCTTGACTTTGTAGTCGTCCGGAACCCACTTCTCGTCGGGGCCGGAAACCCAGATGCCGCAGCAGCCGGAGTGGGAGCCGAGCAGGTACGGCTCGGTGGGCATGATCTCGGAGCCGCTGACTTCGGGCTCGATGTTCATGCAGGCCCACAGGTTGGCCTGACCGACGCACATGTCGAGGAAGTCTTCCCAGGCCTCGGCTTCCAGGTGCTTCTGCTGCTCGGGGGTCAGCTTGGCGAAGGTGGTCTGCAGCGCGGTGGCGGTGTCCATGTAGATGGGGCCGCGACCTTCGCGCATTTCGCGAAGCATCATGTGGTTACGCAGACAGGTCGGGATGACGTGACCCTTGGCGTAGCCGCGATCCTCGTAGGGCTTGAGCATGGCGCGGTTGGTGACGCAGTAGTCTTCGCCCTTGGCGTTGGTGGCTTTGGCCTTGAACAGCAGGAACCAGGCGCCGACCGGGCCGTAACCGTCCTTGAAACGGGCGGGGACGAAGCGGTTTTCCATCATGGTCATCTCAGCGCCGACCTGGGCGCACATGGTGTAGGTGGAACCGGAGTTCCACACCGGGTACCAGGCGCGACCCATGCCTTCACCAGTGGACCGGGGGCGGTACACGTTGACCGCGCCGCCGCAGGCCACGACCATGGCGTTGGTCTTGAACACGTACACCTTGTTTTCGCGGGTGGAGAAGCCCACGGCGCCGGCGATGCGGTTCTTCTCGTTGGCGTCCAAGAGCAGCTTCACGATGAACACGCGCTCCAGGTAGCGATCCTGACCCAGGGCGTTTTTCGCCGCCTCGGCCACGATGCACTTGTAGGACTCACCGTTGATCATGATCTGCCAACGGCCGGAGCGGACAGGGGCCGCGCCGGTGCGAAGCGACAGGCCCTTGGCCTTGGCCGCAGCGCCGTCCAGGTTGTGGTCGCCTTCTTTCACCCAGCAGGGAAGGCCCCACTCCTCGAACAGGTGCACGGAGTCGTCCACGTGACGGCCCAGGTCGAAGATCAGATCCTCGCGCACGAGGCCCATCAGGTCGGTGCGGACCATGCGCACGTAGTCGTCGGGCACGTTCTCGCCGATGTAGGTGTTGATGGCGGACAGGCCCTGGGCCACGGCGCCGGAACGCTCAAGCGAAGCCTTGTCCAGCAGCATGATCTTGATCCCACCGATCTTGTCGGCCCAACGGCACGCCTCGTACGCCGCGCCGCAGGTGCCCATGCCGCCGCCGACCATAAGGATGTCGACGTCTTTTTCGATCAGTTCCGGTTCGGCAAGGGCGATACCTTTGGGCTCTTCCTTAACGGGAATGGTAGGCATAGGATGTCTCCTCCTATTATATTCTTGTAGTGCAAAGATTACTTGCAGAAACCGTCAAGCCAGCACTGCACGGTATCGGACTCGGTCACCGGGAAGGCCTTCATCAGGACTTCCTTGGGCTCGACGAGCTTGGTCTCGGTGAACAGCAGTTCGTCGTCCAGATTGGCGCCTTCGGGCTTGCCGTCATAGGGCTTGATGGAGCCTTCCGGGGTGGTCCGGATGGGGAACTTGTAGCGTTTGATGTTGCCGTTGCGGAACTTGATGGTCCACATGATGGAGTCGGCCGACCGCATGGGGATCGAGGTGCCGCCCATGGGAGCGAAGTCGGCGTAGGGACGGGCGCCGATGGCGCCCTGGGGGCAGATCTTCACGCAGGAGTAGCACTCCCAGCAAGCCGACGGTTCCTGGTTGTAAGCCTTCATTTCCTGGGGATCGAGGATCATCAGGTCATTGGGGCAAATGTACATGCACGCGGTTTTCTCACCGCCTTTGCATCCGTCACACTTGCTCGGATCAACAAAGGTAGGCATAGTCGTCCTCCACTTTTTGGTTGTTGATTGCTGCCTGTGCCAATTCCACCGTATAGCAATACGTCGGGTGATTTCACGCGGCCTTAACGAAACAACCGCCGGGAAGTGTCCCTCCCCGGCTTTTCTCGTCGCGCCGTGCGCCGACGCCCCTTGCCGGCGACCCTCAGCCTTCCATCTGGGCCGGAAATCCCACCGCCTGACCGACAAGCGATGGCAACCCCCCAATATATCAGACTATTAAGTCCTGACGTGGAAAGCTTGTGAGGAATTTAACAAGCTCCCGGGTCCACGTCAAGCGAAGAAACGCCTTTTTTGATCGCCTGCCGCATTCCCCGCGCCGCGTCTGGTTTTGCGGCTGGTCCCGGGGAAGCCGGGGCCGGGTGCGGGGACAAAACGCGGACTTGCCCGGAGGCGGCAATTCCCTCCAGTGGGTACCGGATTTCATCAAGCCTATTAGAAGACTCAAGGCCCTGCATCAAGTCTTTTTTTGAGTTTCACGGCCTCTTGACCCCGCCTTTTCGGCAAGACCCGCAAAACCCAAAGAAAAAAATCTTGACAATCCCGGCTGCCCCCGACTATCCACGTCCCCATGCAACACCAAAACCTCATCCCGACCTCCGGTTTTTATTTTTGGTACTGGTTTAGCCACGCCCGTGGTCGGGGGAGGGGTGCGGTGTAACCAGAACTGCACGAAAGCCTCTCCAAGGGCCGCGGGCGATTCGAAACGCCGGCGGCCCTTTTTTTTGGCCGTCGGCTTCCCGGTCGCCTGCGACCCCGAGAGGCCAAACCGCAACCCGCAAGGAGGGTATGGCCATGCTTCTGGGAAAAGCCGTCCGGCTCGAACGCATCTTAAACCGCAACACCCACCGCACCATCATCGTGCCCATGGACCACGGCGTCACCGTGGGCCCCATCGACGGCCTGATCGACATGCGCGAGGCCGTCAACCAGGTGGCCGAGGGCGGGGCCAACGCCGTGCTCATGCACAAGGGCCTGCCCCGCTGCTCCCATCGCGGCCGGGGCCGCGACGTGGGCCTGATCATCCACCTCTCCGCCTCCACAGCCCTGTCCCCCTATCCCAACGCCAAGATCCTGGTGGCCACCGTGGAAGACGCCCTGAAACTCGGGGCCGACGGCGTATCCCTGCACGTGAACCTGGGCGATGAGACCGAGCGGCACATGCTCGAACACTTCGGCGAGGTCACCTCCAAGGCCGCCGAATGGGGCATGCCGGTTCTGGCCATGGTCTACGCCAGGGGCCCCAAGGTCAAAAACGAATACGACCCCGAGATCGTGCGCCACTGCGCCCGGGTGGGCACCGAGCTTGGCGCGGACGTGGTCAAGGTGCCCTATACCGGCGACGTGGACAGCTTCGCCCGGGTGGTCGAGGCCTGCTGCATCCCCGTGGTCATCGCCGGGGGGCCCAAGATGGACAACGACCGCGACCTGATCCAGATGGCCCACGACTCGGTCCAGGCCGGGGGCTCGGGCCTGTCCATCGGCCGAAACATCTTCCAGCACCGCCAACCGGCGCGTATCGTCCAGGCCCTGCACGGCATCGTCCAGCGCAACTGGGACGTGGACCAGGCCATGGAACTTCTGGCCGACAACACATGAGGACGTCATGAGCAAGGAAATCTGGGCGAAAGCCGTTCCCTTCGACAAGAAGTTCGTCACCCTGGCCCTGGAGTCCGGCGTGGACGCCATTTTGGCCGACGACGCCGACGTGGAGAAAATCCAGGCCCTGGGCCGGGTGCGGGTGGTCCCCCTGTCCGGGGCGGCCATCGTCGCCGTGGCCTGCAAGGCCGACGAGGAAGAGGCCGTGCGCCGCATCCGCCAGGGCGAGACGGTCTTTCTGGCGCGCGGCTGCGAGATCATCCCCGTGGAGAACATCCTGGCCCAGGTCGCGGGCGTGGGCCTTGAGGCCGCAAGCCTGGCCGAGGCCAGGCTGGCCGCAGGCATCCTGGAGCGCGGCGTGGACCGCATCCTGGTGTTGCCCGAGGGAGCAGCCGACCTCAAACGCATCGTGGCCGAACTCAAAATCAGCCAGGGGACCATGTCCCTGACCCCGGCCGTGGTCACCGCGATCACCCCCGTGGGCCTGGGGCACCGGGTCTGCGTGGACACCATCTCCATGCTGCGCACCGGCCAGGGCATGCTGGTGGGCAATTCCAGCGCGTTTACCTTCCTGGTCCACGCCGAGACCGAGTCCAACCCCTACGTGGCCGCCCGGCCCTTCCGCATCAACGCCGGGGCCGTGCATGCCTACGCCGCCATGCCCGGGGACAGAACCCGCTACCTGGAGGAACTGGCCGCAGGCGACGAGGTGCTCATCGTCTCGGCCACGGGCGAGACCTCCCTGGCCGTGGTGGGCCGGGTCAAGGTGGAGGTGCGGCCCATGCTGCTCATCGCCGCAAATATTGGCGACACCGAGGGCCGCATCTTCCTGCAAAACGCCGAGACCATCCGTCTGGTTACCCCAGACGGCTCGCCCGTGAGCGTGGTCTCCCTGCGTGTGGGCGACGAGATTTTGTGCCGCACGGACGTGGCCGGACGCCATTTCGGCATGCGCATCGCCGAAGACATCAAGGAGGGCTGAGCCATGGCCGCCAAAAAGCCCTCACCCGCCGCCCCTGCCGCCGCCTCCCCCGAGGCCCTGGAGGGGTTCCTGGCCGGGGTGCGCCGGGACATCGACGCCATCGACGACCAGATCCTGGCCCTTCTCAACCGCCGGGCCGCCGCCAGCATCGAGGTCGGCAAACGCAAGGACGGCACCCACCAGGCCGTGTTCAAGCCCTTTCGCGAAAAAGAGGTTCTCAAACGCCTGGTGGCCGAGAACTCCGGCCCCCTGCCCGCCGAACACCTGCGCATCATCTACCGCGAGATCCTGT
Organism: Desulfovibrionaceae bacterium; assembly: GCA_031082225.1. Classification (GTDB taxonomy): domain Bacteria; phylum Desulfobacterota; class Desulfovibrionia; order Desulfovibrionales; family Desulfovibrionaceae; genus Desulfolutivibrio. Next base: position 67,823 of record JAVHLG010000014.1, read on the forward strand.
CCTCCTCCCGCCGCCTGCAACGCCCGGAAAAGGTCGTCTTCCTCGGCCCCGAGGGCACGTTTTCCCACTTCGCGGCCATGGCCACCCTGGGCCGGGCCGGGGAGTTCGAGCCCAAGCCCTCCATCGACGACGTGTTCGCCGCCGTGGCCACCCGCGAGGCGGACCTGGGGCTCGTTCCCCTGGAAAACTCCCTGCAAGGCACCGTGGGCCAGAGCCTGGACCTCTTTATGCGCCACGACGTCTTCGTCCAGGCCGAGGTCTACTGCAAGATCAGCCATTCCCTGCTCTCCAAGGCCACGGAACTGGCCAGGATACGGACCGTCTACTCCCACCCCCAGCCCCTGGCCCAGTGCGCCGGGTGGCTGCGGGCCAACCTGCCGGGCGTGAAGATCATCCCCACGGAAAGCACCGCCGCCGCCGCCCTGCGCATCCTGAAAACCCCCACGGCCGCCGCCATCGGGCACAGCCGCCTGGGAGAGATGCACGGCTTGAACGTCCTGGCCAGCCACATCGAAGACCTGCCCGACAACTGGACCCGGTTTTTGATCATCGGCCCAAGCGACACCAAGCAGGAAAACCGGGACAAGACCTCCATCCTCTTCAACCTCCCGGACAGGCCCGGGGCCCTGCACGCGGTCCTGGAAAAACTGGCCGGGCGCGACATCAACATGACCAAGCTCGAATCCCGGCCGTTTCGGGGCGAGAAATGGAAGTACGTGTTTTTTGCCGACCTGCAGTGCGACCTAAGCCGGGCCGAATACGCCAGGCTCCTGGACGAACTGCGCGAATGCACCCACAGCCTGCGCATCCTGGGCTGCTACCCGGCCGGGCCGCATATCGACGTGTCCGGAAAATCGGAGGTCATCGAGGAATGAACGCGACACGACACCGTGGAGGCGGCGCCTCCTCCACGGTGTCG
>JAVHLG010000150.1 GCA_031082225.1 Desulfovibrionaceae bacterium
CACGCATTATGCACGCAAGGTTGCGACTGATGGCACGCCAGGCCGCCGAGGTCCTGTCGGCTTCCACAGCGATGAGGAGCTGCTCGGCCACATCGTGGCATGCATCCAGAATTCGCCTTTCACTGGCGAAGGCTACCGGAAAGTGTGGGCCAGGTTGCGCTTTCAGGGCATCAGAACATCTCCTCTGCGAACGCTTCGACTCATGAGGGAGAACAGCCTGCTCGCAGTACGCAACCCCGGCAGACCGCATGGCCCCAAGGCGCATGACGGGACGATCAAGACTACTCGGGTGGACGAGATGTGGGGCACGGACATGACCACTACGATGACCATGCAGGAAGGCAACGCTTCGATCTTCCTGGCCGTGGACCACTGCTCTCTGGAGTGCGTCGGCATCCACGCCGCCAAGTACGGGACGCGCTTTGAAGCTCTGGAGCCTATTCGCCAAGGAGTGCGTCACAGCTTTGGAACCTTTGGACCTGCCGTGGCAGAGGGCCTGACTCTGC
>JAVHLG010000015.1:0-10919 GCA_031082225.1 Desulfovibrionaceae bacterium
AGTACCAAAATCCGCAAAAGATTGCAAGTTAAGTTAGCGCTTATGGGGTCCGGGGAAATGATTTCCCCCGGGCGGGGTACGGGGCGGCAGCCCCGATGTCTCTGCGCGCCGCCGGGCGGGGTCCGGGGCGGCAGCCCCGGCCGCTCAGCCCGCCGATTCCCGCCGGTACCAGTCGTAGGCCCGGCGCAGGCCGTCGTCCAAGGAGATGGACGGGGTGAACCCCAGGGCGGTCAGGCGCGAGGTATCCAGGAGTTTTCGCGGCGTGCCGTCGGGTTTGGACGCGTCCCAGACGATTTCGCCGTCGTAGCCGGACATGCGCCGCACCATCCGGGCCAGTTCGGCGATGGTCATGTCCTGGCCGCAGCCCACGTTGACCAGGTCCGCCGGGACGTCGGCGAGGGACAGGACGTGCAGCACGGCCCCGGCCAGATCGTCCACGTGCAGAAACTCCCGCCGCGGCGTTCCCGTGCCCCACAGGACCACCTTGGTCCGTGAGGGATCGAGTGCGCCGTCAGGCTGAAATCCCAGGTTTTCCCGGATGTCTCGGGGCAGGGGCCCGAAGCGGGCCGCGTCCCGGGCAATGCCCGCCGCGTCGCCCTTTTTCGCCAGGGCGGCCAGGTGGAACTTGCGCATGAGCGCGGGCAGGACGTGGCAGGTTTCCAGGTCGAAGGAATCGGACTCGCCGTAGAGGTTGGTGGGCATGAGCTGCCAGAAGCGGGTTTGGTATTGCCGGTTGTAGAAATGGCACAGGCGCACCCCGGCGATCTTGGCCAGGGCGTAGGCCTCGTTGGTGGGCTCCAGCGGCCCGGTCAGGAGGGCGTCTTCGCGGATGGGCTGGGGCGCGAACTTGGGGTAGATGCACGACGAGCCCAGAAAGACCAGGGTTGTGACGCTGTTTTGCCAGGCGGCGTGGATGACGTTGGTCTGGATGGCCAGGTTGTCGCGCAAAAAAGGGGCGGGAGATGTGGCGTTGGCCAGGATGCCGCCCACCCGGGCGGCGGCCAGGATCACGACCTGGGGCTGGGTGTGGCGGAAAAAGGCCTCCACCTCGGCCTGCCGGGTGAGGTCGAGTTCGGCCGAGGTCGGGCCGAGAAGGTTGGTGAAGCCCGCCCGGTGAAGGGCCCGCCAGCAGGCGCTGCCCACCATGCCCCGGCGTCCGGCCACAAAGATCCTGGTCGTTTCGTCCATCGCGCGCGTCCCCCTGTGGCGGCCTGCCGTCCGTTGTAGGGCAGCGGGGGCGAATGTCAACGGGGCGTGGGCGCATCCGGGTCAGGCCGGAGAGGCCGGGAGGCGTTTTCGAGGCCGTTTGCCCCGCCGTCCGAGGGGAATTTCGCCCTGAGACAGGCAAGTCGCAGGGCGACCGTGGAAAAAGTCGCCAGGCGACTGTGGTAAAAGTCGCCTGCGATGGTGAACGCAATTCCCTGCGACAGCGGGACAGACCGGGCCGGGGCGTTTATGGCGTGGCTGTTGCCGCCGGGGGCGGCGCGGCCGCCACGGTGGGCGTCCCCGGCGCAAGGGCCGCAATATCCGGGTCGTCCAGCACCTTGTAGTCGGGATTGAGCAGCTCGGCGCGGTGGTTTTCCCCCACAAGCCAGGGGGCGTCGGTTTTTTTCACGGGCAGGGTGATGTCCAGGCGGCCTACGGTCCTGCCCTTGGTGTGCGACCGGGCCCACAGGGTGCGGGGCGTAGGCTGGGGCATGGCCGCTGTGCCGAAGCCGTGGCCTGCGCCCAAGAGCACGTCGAAGGCGTCGGGGTTGGCGTTAAGAAAGGCCTCCTCGGCCATGCTCCCCCAGGGGCTTATCCCGACGATCAGGTCGGCCGCGCCGCGCATCTCCCGGGCCGCAGCCACGACGGCGGCCCGGGCCTTGGCCTCGGGTTCGGCCCCGGGTTTGCCGGTCACAGGGAAGAAGACCAAGCCCAGGCGCAGCCCGCTCCGGGAGACCACCCTGGTCTGGGGCGCGCCGGAGAGCACCACGGCCCCCTGGGGCAGGGCCAGACCCGACCGGGACAGCATGTCGGCCTCTTCCGGGGCCAGACACAGGACATCCGGGGCCAGCCGGGCCAGGGCGGCGGCCATGGGCCGGGCGGTTCCGGCCGGGGCCTCGGCGTCGCCGGGTTCCAGGAATTCGTAGGGTCCGGCCACCTGGAGCAGGATGGCGTCCGGGGGCAGTCCGTCACGGACCTGATGGAGAAGCGTGGCCCTCCGGGCCATGCCGCCGACGGTCTTGCCGCCTCAGGTGGGGCAGGGCGCAAAGGCCCCATGGGTGTTGGCGGCGAAAAACACCGTCAGGGAGTCGGCTGCCGAGGCATGGCCAAAGCCGCACATGGCCCAGAGGATGGCGGCAAGAAGCGGAACTGCGAGACGTTTCACATGATATTCCGGTCTATTGGTTGATGAATTCCTTGAGTTCCTTGCCGGGACGGAAGAAGGGAAGCTTTTTGGGGGCCACGGTGACCACGTCCCCGGATTTGGGGTTGCGTCCGGTATAGCCCTTGTAGCTTTTGATCTTGAAACTGCCGAATCCCCGAATCTCCACCCGGTCGTCGTTGACCAGGGCCTGCTTGATGGATTCGACGAAGGCGTTGACGATGTCCGAGGCTTCATCCACATGCAGATCCCTGGCCTCGGCCAGGTTTTTGATGAGTTCGCTCTTGTTCATTGTACGTTCCCTTGCGGTTGTGACCCGTGCGACTCCGTGCTCCCGAAAAACCGGGACATGCGACCCCCAGACCGACCCCCCATTTTCATGCATCCATTCTAAACTCTTGCCGAAAAACAGACCGCCTCGTCAAGGCCTAGGAGGCCCGTTCCAAAATATTCTTGAGAATTGCGGTCTTTCTGAGCGTGGCGCCGAGTTTCTGCCGATGCCGGTGAATCTTGACGGCCACGGCGATGATGTCCTGGGCCGCCGCGCAGGTGGGCGCGAACTTCAAAAGCGGCACCTGCCGACGCACGGCCTCGGGCACGGCGGCGTCGGTGCGTACCCCGCCAAGAAAGGACAGGGACAATCCCAGAAAACGTTCGCAGGCCGCCGCCAGCCGGTCGAAGGTGCGTTGCCCCTCCTTGGCGTTGGCGACCTGGTTGACCAGGACATGGAAGTGCCGGACGTGATGCTTGCTGGAGAGCACCTTGATCACGGCATAGCCGTCGGTCAGGGAGGTGGGTTCCGGGGTGACCACGACCACGGGCATGCGGCTGAGCGAGGCCGCCGAGAGCACGTTGGGGCCGATCCCGGCCCCGTGGTCCAGAAACAGGTAGTCGTAGCGGGAAAAGACGGTATTGAGCTTGGAAAACAGGGCCTCGCGCATGTCCTCGTCCATCTCCAGAAGCTCGGGCACGCCGCTGGCCGAGGGCAAAAAGTCGAAGCCGCCTTCCTCGATGGGGTAGACCACGTCCTCGGCCGTGGCCCCGGGCCGGAACAGATCCTGGAGGTTTTTTTCCGGGGATAGCCCCAGGAGCACATCGACGTTGGCCAGGCCCACATCGAAATCCATGAGCAAGAGCCGGTGTCCGGCCCGAAACAGGGCGAACCCCAGGTTCAGGGCCAGGTTGGTCTTGCCCACGCCGCCCTTGCCGCTCAAAATCGAGACGCTCAGGGTGGCGTTGGGATTTTTTTCCGTCATGTCCATGGCAGGTCACATCCTTCAGGAACCGGTGAACAGGAATTTCTTTTCGTCGGCCCCCACCAGGGTCTTTTCCGGCGGCACGGTCAGATCCACCAACGGGGCCTTGATCACCCGGTTTTTCCCCTGGGCCTTGGCCTCGTACAGGGCCCTGTCGGCCGGGCCGAACAGGTCGTCGCGGCCAAGGGGCACCTTCCCCTTGGTGCAGGCCAGTCCGGCCGACACGGTCACCCGCAGTTCCGGAGCCGTTTGTCCGCAATCCACATGAAGGTCGGCCACGGCGGCCAGCAGGCGGCGCACCGCCGTCTCGGACCGGGAAAGGCCAAGTCCCGGGAGGATCAGGGCGAATTCCTCCCCTCCGATGCGGGCTGCGAAATCATAGGTGCGCTTGGCCTCGGCGATGACCGCCGCCACCCGGCGCAGGACCTCGTCGCCGCACAGATGGCCGTAGGTGTCGTTTATGGCCTTGAAGCCGTCCAGATCCAGGATGGCCAGGGACAGGGTCGTGGCGTTGCGCGTGCTGCGCTCGATCTCGGCGGCCAGGGTGCGCTCGAAGGCGGCCCGGTTGGCAAGCCCCGTCAGGTGGTCGTGATCCGACAGGTGGGCCAGTTCCCGGATCGTTTTCTGGATGCGCCGCAGATAGGGCAGGGGATGGCCCCGCATGGGCATGGCCAGCCAGTCAAGCAGGTCGTGATCCCTGGCCAGGGCGTCCCAGGCGGCAAGGCTGAGGCCGGTGCACAGGCGCATGATCATGATGTCGTCGTCCTGGCCGTCCCCGGGACAGGAGGCCGTACGCTCCGCCATAAGCCGCCGCAGGGCCAGTATCTCGGCCAGGATGGCCGCGCGGTTTTTCTCCGCCACGGGATCAATACTGTCTGGCATCGCTTTGCCGCAACAAAAAGCCACGGATGAACTTGTCCAGATCCCCGTCCAGAACCGCGTCCACGTCGCCCATTTCCACCCCCGTGCGGTGGTCCTTGACCAGCCGGTAGGGCTGCATGGTGTAGGTTCGTATCTGGCTGCCGAACCCGATGGCGTTTTTGGCCTCGTAGTCCACTTTCTTCTCGGCCTCGATTTTTTGCAGCTCCAGTTCGTAGAGCCGGGCCTTGAGCACCTTCATGGCCGATTCCCGGTTGCGGTGCTGGGACTTCTCGTTCTGGCACTGGACCACGATGCCCGTGGGCAGGTGGGTGATGCGGATGGCCGAGCTGGTCTTGTTGACGTGCTGGCCGCCGGGGCCGCTGGCCCGGAACACGTCCACGCGCAGATCCTCGTCCTTGACCTCGATCTCGATGTCCACCCCCACGTCGGGGTAGACGTCCACCGAGGCGAACGAGGTGTGGCGGCGGCCCGAGGAGTCGAAGGGGGAGATGCGGATCAGGCGGTGGATGCCTTTTTCGCTGCGCAACAGCCCGTAGGCGTAGGGACCGCTGATCTGCAGGGTGACGCTTTTGACCCCGGCCTCGTCGCCCGGCAAAAAGTCCAGAAACTTCACCTCGAAGTTCTCGCGTTCGCACCAGCGGCGGTACATGCGCAAGAGCATCTCGGCCCAGTCCTGGGCCTCGGTGCCGCCCGCTCCGGGATGGATCTCGAAGATGGCGTCGGCCGTGTCCTCGGTCCCGGTGAAAAAGGCGGCCATCTCGGCTTTTTTCAGCTTCTCGCCCAAAAGAACGATCTGCTCCGACAGGGCCAGAAGCACCTCCTGGCCGCCCTCGTCCTTGGCCAGTTCGAGCCATTCCTCCAGGTCGTCGCGACCCCGGCTCAAATCCTCCAGGCGGTCCACCCGGGAGGCGATCAGGCTTTTTTCGCGCAGAAAGGGGGTCAGGCGCTCGGGATTGTCCCAGGCGTCGGGTCGCACCAGTTCGCGTTCGATTTCTTCAAGGCGTCCCCGGTCGGCATCGATGTCAAAGACGCCTCCACAGGTCTTGAAATTTGTCGATCAGTTCCTTGCCCTGGGCGCGCAGTTCCGGATATTGGAGCATGGTTTTCCGTGTGGAGGGGGTTCGTTAAGGTCAGCGAAATTTTTGCGGACGCCGGTGCGGCACGGACAGCATGGTCAGGGCCCCGAGCACCACGACGATCCCGGCGCAGGTCCAGTGGATCAGGCCGCGATGGCGGTGGAAGACGGTCTGCTCCGACAACAGCACCGTCCCGCTGTAGGCCAGGGTCTCGGCCGCGAACAGGCCGCTTTGGGCCAGCACCCGGCCCCGGGGGTCGATCACGGCGGAAATGCCCGTGTTGGTGGCCCGGATGAGAAAACGCCCCTGCTCCACGGCCCGAAGCGCGGCCAGATCAAGGTGCTGCAGGGGGGCGGAAGAGCGGCCGAACCAGGCGTCGTTGCTGACGTTGACCAGAATGTTGGCCCCGGCCTCCACGCTTGCCTGGGCCAGTTCCGGGAATATGGCTTCATAGCAGATTAAAAGTCCCAGGGCAAGGTTGCCGTGCCGCAGGGGGGCGGCGTTTTGGCCGGGCATGAAGTCGCCCACGCCATGGGCCAGTTTTGTCAAGAAAGGCAGATATTTGCCAAAGGGGATGTATTCCCCGAAGGGCACCAGGTGGGCCTTGTCGTAGTGGGTCGCTGCCCCGGCGTCCGGGGTTATCAGGTAGACCCGGTTGAAGAGGAAATAGCCTTCGCCCTCCCGGGTGTAGGCCGGGGAGCCGGTGACAAGCGGCACGCCGCGTTCCCGGACGAAGCGGACCACCGAGGCGGCCAGGACGTCGCCGTCCTGGAGATAGAAGGGCATGGCGGTTTCCGGCCAGACCAAAAGATCCGTGGCGGCCTCGGCGGCCTGTTTGGCGGAAAGGTCGAGATAGGCGTCCACCGTGGCCTTCTGGTAGTCCGGATCCCACTTGAGGCTCTGGTCCACGTTGCCCTGGACGATGCCGACCCGGATGGCCGGGCCCTCGGGAAGGGGGCGTTTCAGTTCGAGGTTGCCGTAGACCCCGAGGCCGACCAGGACCAGAACCCCCAGGAGGGAGGTCAGGGAGAAGTAGCGTCCGGCCACGATCCAGGCCATGCAGGCGGTCAAAAGGCCGGCCAGGGCGTAGGCCCCGAGGATGGACGCGCCCTGCACGGCAAAGGGCCAGGGGGTCAGGGCGGCGGTCAGGTTCAGCCAGGGAAAGCCCGTGAACAGCGTGCCCCGGCCGATCTCCACCAGGGTCCACAGGCCCCCGGCATAGAGGCCGAAGGGCAGGGGCGACAGACGATGGGCCGCCGGTTGCAAAAGGGCTGCGAAAAGGGCCACGTAGGCGCCCATGGCCAGGGACAGGAGCACGGGCATGGGCAGGGCCAGCAGCCAGGGCAGATGGCCATAGAAGCGGATGGGGATGGCCGTCCAGTACAGCACGCCCAGGGCCCCGAGGGTTCCGGCGGCAAGTCCGGCCTTGGCGGCCGCTCCCGGGGTTTTGGCGGTGAAGGCCGCCTGGCTCATGGCCAGGGGGAAGAGCAGGATGAGGCCTGGAAACCGGTAGGCCGGATTGGCGAACCCGATCCAGGTTCCGACGACGGCGAGGGTGATGGGCGCAAACATGGCGGACGCAGCTATCTCCGGTCGTGGTTGTCTGGCGTCTGAGGGGGCATATCCTCCACAAGTATCCAGCGGACCTGGCGCTTGTCGCTCTCCTTGACCGTGAACCGTCGTCCCAAAAGGGTGAAGGCGTCCCCCTTGCGCGGCACCCGCCCGGCCAGTTCGCTCAAGTAGCCGCCGATGGTCTCCACCTGCTCGGACTCGATGCGAACGCCCAGGCGTTCGTTAAGATCCTCAAGGGGGGCGCGGCCCGACACCAGCAGGGTGTGTTCGTCGATGACCTGTAGTTCCTCGGGCTTGTGCGGTTCGTGCTCGTCCTCGATCTCGCCCACGATCTCCTCCAGGACGTCTTCCAGGGTTAAAAGCCCCGAGGTGCCGCCGTATTCGTCCAGGGCGATGGCGATATGTTTTTTGCGGCCGCGAAATTCGAGCAGCATGCGCCGCAGATTGAGGGTCTCGGAGATGAAAAGGGGGTCGCGCAGGATGGCGGACAGGTCCGGATGGGGCGGGCAGGCGTTTGATCCCTCGGGGGAAAGCAGGGCCCTGAGCAGATCCTTGGCGTAGACCACGCCCACCATGTGGTCCCGGTTCTCCTTGTAGATGGGGATGCGCGAGTGGCCGTGCGTGACGATCAGGCGGCAGACCTCGTCGAAGCCGTCCGTGAGGTCGGCGCAGATGATGTCCGGCCGGGGGATCATGATGTCGGCCACCTGTTTTTTTTCCAGACGCAGCACGTTTAAGAGCATGGAGGCGTCTTCGGGAAGGATGCGGCCTTCCTTGCGCGCTTCCTGGATCAGGGCCTCCAGGGATTCGTCGTCGCGTTGCCGGAAAAATTTGGTGATGGAGTTCCAGAAGGTACTTTCCGAATCGTCTTCCAAGACGGATTCCTCCCGTAGACGTTTACGACCCCGAAGCGACGCCGCCCCGCCCGGCATAGGGGAAACATGTGCCAGAATGACGCGCGTTTCGTCATCGTTTTGTGGCGATTAGCATGAACCTCCCGGGGCGTCCATGGGGCTGGCCCCGGATGCGGCGCGCTATCTGCCCCGCGATCGGTAGAGGTCAAGATGCTTGGCGTAGGCCCAGTCGTCCAGGGCAGGCACGCCGCCCCCCTGGGACGCCTTCCAGCCCAGTCGGGCCGGGTTGTCCTCGGCGGGTTCGCCGAAGCCCACGAACCGCAGGCCGAAGGCCCGGCTGCCGTCGGCGGCGTCGGCGGCATAGGCGTGCATCACCTGGCAGGCCAGCCGGAACAGGGTGCTTCCGTCTGCGGCCTGCCGGTCGTCCAGGCGCAGAAACAGGAAGACCCGTCGGCCGGGCGTCAGCAGGGTCAGGCCGGTGCGCAAGGCGTCGCCGCGCAGGGACAGGCGCAGGCCGCCTCCGGAGATGTTGTCCAGGGAGATGTCCGGGGCCGTGGCCTCGGTCAGGCTCAATTCCGGGCGTCCCCAGGTCTCGGGGTCGTCGGGGCGGTGCGGCTCGCCGCGTACCCGGGTCTCGGACCATACGTCGCATTCCCGGACGTCGGCCCGGCCGGGCTCCACGCGCAAAAAGGCCCGCTTCTGCTCCATCTCCAGGCGTCTGGGCAAAGATACCGTGATCTGGGCGAACTGATCGGGAACCGTCTTGGCGTCTTTGATCTCGGCCGTGAAGGTGTAGAAATGCCACTGTTCCGTGGCCGGATCCGGGCGCAGGCGGAAGTCGCATTCCACGAGCTTGCCGATCCAGCCCCGGTTGGCCCGGACCCCCGCCGACAGTTCCAGCACCAGGCTGTCGGAATAGACCTCGGTCAGGGCCGCGTCGGTGAACACGCCCGTGGAATCGTCGCGGGAGAAGGTCAGCCGGATCTTGCTGCGGCGACGCAGGGCGCCTTGGAAGATGTCCTGGATCTTGTCCGGCTGGGTGATCCAGGTCAGGGGCGTCAGGCGGACCTCGCCCGTGGCGCGGGATTTGACGAGAAAGGCGACGGCCACGAAAATGGCGAAGCCGCCGAAAAAGACAGCGGTGATGATGGCCGCCTCAGGGGAAAAGTCGCTGACTGCGATGGAGTCGCGCATGCGATCCACCCAGCCGGGTTCAAAAAGGGCGGACGGGACGATCCACGGCGCGTGGTTCATGCTGTAACCTGTAAAGAATCCCCGGGACATGCTCAAGGGAATTTCCGCCGCTTGGTCCGGCCCCTTTGCCCGGGTGCGGGCAGGGGCGGCGCCCAGACCCTGTCCTGCCCCAGGCGTCCCGTCCTTGGTCCCGCCAAGGGAAGGGCGCGACACGACGCAGCGCGTGATCCTCAAACGCGGGCGGGGCTATTCCGGCAGGGCGTCAAGCTGGCGCAGGGCCTCGTAGAGGATGATGGACGCGGCGTTGGCCAGGTTGTGGCTGCGCACGTGTGTGGTGACCGGGATGCGCACGGCGGCGTGCCCCGCCGTCAGAAGCGCCTCCGGCAGCCCCTTGCTCTCGGGGCCGAAGACCAGCAGGTCGTCCGGGCCAAAGGCGAACCGGTGGTAGGGGGTTCCCTCATGTCCCCGGTTGCCCGAGGTGGTCAGGACCAGGCGGCGGGAGCCGTGCCCGGCGTCCAGGAAGGCCTGGAGATCCGGCCACACCGAAAGCCTGACGTGGGGCCAGTAGTCCAGGCCCGCCCGCTTGAGGTAGCGGTCGGCCAGGGAGAACCCCAGGGGCTCGATGAGGTGCAGCCGGGTGTCCGTGCCCGCGCACAGCCGGGCCACATTGCCCGTGTTCTGGGGGATCTCCGGGGTAAAAAGGACAATCTCGATCACGCCTTTTTTTCCCTGCGATACACCGTGGCCGTAAACGTGGCCAAAAGCGCGCCGCCCTCGTCGGTCACGTCCACGGCATAGGCGGCGATGGTCCGGCCTGCCGACAACTCCCGGGCCTCGGCGAAAAGCGGCCCCTTCCGGCCGGGCTTGACGAAGGTCATGCCCGCGTTGATGGCCACGGCGGAATGGTCCCCGGCGTTGGAGGCGGCGGCCAGGGCCAGGTCGGCCAGGGTGAAAAGCGCCCCGCCGTGGACCATGCCCAGGCCGTTTCGGTGGCGGTCGTCCGGGTCAAGGCGCATGCGGGCCCGGCCGGGCTCGATGAAAACCGCCTCGATGCCCACCAGGCGGCCAAAGGCGTCGCGGTCCATGAACGTATGCATCGTTGTGCGCCTCCATGCCGCAAAAGATGCGGCGAAGACGGTAAAAAGCCCGTGGGGCCGTATTTGTCAAGGGTGGCGTTGTGCGTTATAGCGCGGGGCGGGGCGGCGACGGCCCTGCCCCGCGCGCCGGGCATGGGCGCAGGCGGCGCAATCACCCGGAGTCGGGCCTGACGGCCCCCAGCCGGAGACGGGCCTTCCGGCCTCCGGAGAACCAGACGTTTTCCGATAAAAAAATGCGTACACCCTTTTTTTTCCCTGCCGTGCTGGCGGTCCTCGTCCTGGCGGCACCCTCCACGGCCCGTTGCTACACGGAGCAGGAAAGCATCCTCCGGTACCAGCAGTTCATCGAAACCTGCCGGGAACGGATAGTCGAGGATGAAAAGATCCTTCGAGAATACGACGCCGAAATGCGCCGGGCCACGGAAAATGATCCGGCCACGGTGCGTCGGCGCACGGAGATCCGCATCATCAAGAAGCACTACAACGACGAGATCGATGCCAACAAGGCCAAGATTGTGGACTATTACAGAAAGATTCAGGAACTGAAAAAGCATGGAAAGGACGGCCAATAATGCCTCGCGGGAGGTTGCGGCCGACACAAAAACAAAAGCCCCGCATAT
>JAVHLG010000015.1:10929-18567 GCA_031082225.1 Desulfovibrionaceae bacterium
GGGCCATCGTAATCGATGGCCCTTCTTGTCTTTTCGGTGGTGGGCGGTCGGGGATTTGAACCCCGGACTTCCACCGTGTGAAGATGGCACTCTAACCGCTGAGTTAACCGCCCACTTGGGAAGATAGAAAAAAATCCCGGCCGAGGCAAGGGTTTTGTGACGTTTCGGCGAACGGGGGCGCGTGGGCCGGTCAATTCATAAAAAAACTGAAAAAAGGCGGGGATATGCGCATATTGGTCACCGGAGGCTGCGGGTTCATCGGCGCCAACTTCATCATCCACATGCTGGCCACCCATTCGGACATGGTCATCGTCAACCTGGACAAGCTGACCTACGCCGGAAACCCGGCCAACATGGCCGGGGTGGAGAAACAGTACGGCGGCACGCGGTATTTCTTCGCCCGGGGGGACATCGGCAACGCCGAACTGGCCGCCCACCTGCTGCGCGTCCACAAGATCGACGCCGTGGTCAACTTTGCGGCCGAGACCCATGTGGACCGCTCCATCCATGACGCCTCGCCGTTTATCCAGACCAACATCGTCGGCACCCAGATCCTTCTGGAGACGGCCCGGGCCGTGGGCGTGCCGCGCTTCGTGCACGTCTCCACGGACGAGGTCTACGGCACGCTTGGGCCCGACGGCAAGTTCAGCGAGCAAACCCCCCTGGCCCCCAACAGCCCCTATTCCGCCTCCAAGGCCTCGGCGGACATGCTGGTGCGGGCCTGCCACGAGACCTACGGCTACGACACGGTCATCACCCGTTGCTCCAATAACTACGGCCCCTACCAGTTTCCGGAAAAGCTCATCCCGCTGATGATCTCCCGGGCCAAAAACGACGAACCCCTGCCGGTCTACGGCGACGGCCAGAACGTGCGCGACTGGATCTACGTCCTGGACCACTGCCGGGGCGTGGAGCTGGCCCTGCTCAAGGGCCGTCCCGGCGGGGTCTACAACTTCGGCGGCGACGCGGAAAAACCCAACATCGAGGTGGTCAGGACCATCCTGTCCGCCCTGGGCAAGCCCGAGAGCCTTATCAAATACGTCACGGACCGGCCCGGACACGACCGGCGCTACGCCATGGACTTCACCCTGGCCGGGCGCGAACTCGGTTTCGCCCCGTCCTATGATTTCGATCGCGGCATGGCCGAGACCCTGGCCTGGTACGAGGCCAACGCGGCCTGGATGCAGGACGTCAAAAGCGGCAACTACACCCGGTTCATGACCGCCTGGTATGGGGAGCGCATATGAGCGGACACAAAAAAGTCATCGTGCTCGGGGGCGTCACCGGATTGTTGGGGGTTCCCCTGACGCAGGCCCTGCGCCAGGCCGGACACGAGGTGCTGCCCACCACCCGGGGCACCCTGGATCCCTTTGACCGCGAGGCCGTGGTGGCCGCCATCCGAGCGTTTGCGGCCGACTGGATCGTGAACACCATCGCCTACACCGCCGTGGACAAGGCCGAGGACGAACCCGACGAGGCGGCGCGCCTTAACCGCGTCCTGCCCGGCAACCTGGCCCGCATCTGCCAGGAGACCGGGGCCGGGCTTGTCCACTATTCCACGGACTTCGTTTTTGACGGCAAAAAGACCTCGCCCTATGCGGAGACCGACCCCGTGGATCCCCAGAGCGTCTACGGCAAAACCAAGCTGGCCGGGGAGCGGGCCATCCTGGAGCTGGGCCTGGAAAAGCACCTCATCCTGCGCACGGCCTGGCTCTTCGGCCCGGGCAAGACCAATTTCGTGGAGAAAATCCTGGGCTTCGCCAAAACCCGGGACGTGCTCAAGGTGGTCCACGACCAGATCGGCTCCCCCACCTCCACCGTGGACCTGTCCGGCATGACCGTGGACCTGCTGCAGGCCGGGGCCACGGGCCTGTTCCATACGGTCAACTCCGGCCGGGCCAGTTGGTGCGAACTGGCCTCGGAGGCCGTGTCCACGGCCGGGATCAACTGTGAGGTGCTGCCCATCACCTCGGCCGAATATCCGCAAAAGGCCAAACGTCCGGCCTATTCCGTGCTGGATACGGGCAGGTTCGCCGCTGCCGTGGGCCACGCCCCGCGGCCCTGGATCCAGGCCTTGCGGGAATACGTGTATGGACTGGTTGACGAGGGGGAATAACCGGCCCGGGATGTCCGGGTCGGCCTGGACGCCGCCCTGGTCCCGGCAGTGTCGCATGGGGCACGCTGCCCGATGCCGGTTGTCCTTTCGGGCCGGGACGCGGCCCAACCGATGAAACCCCGCTCAAGCCGGATGCGCCTGGAGGCGTATGCCATCCCCTGACCCCGCGCCATCCCCGGAAATGTGAACATGAATCCGTTGCTGTTTTTGGCGGCGGTCCTTGTGGACCGCCTGTTGGGCGATCCGCCCGGCTGGCCGCATCCCGTGCGCCTGATCGGGGCCGCGTTGGTGTGGCTTGAACGCCTCGCCCCGGAGACGCCCGTATTGCGACGCCTGTTTGGGGCGGCCGTGACCCTGGCCCTGGCCGGGGGGAGCGCCCTGATCGTGCATCTGCTCGTCACCCTGCCCGGGGTCGGCGGCCTGGCGGCCCTGTATTTCGCCTTTGCCGGGCTGGCCCTGGGGAGCCTTCTGCACGAGGGCCGGACCGTCCTGGCCCTGCTCGAATCCGGCGATCTGGGCGGGGCGCGCCGGGCGGTGGCCGGTCTGGTCAGCCGTGACGCATCCGGCATGGACGCCTCGGCCGTACGCCGGGCCCTGGCCGAAACCGTGAGCGAAAACTTCAACGACGGATTCGCGGCCCCCCTGTTTTTTCTGCTCCTGGGCGGCCCGGCCCTCATGTGGGCCTATAAGGCGGTCAGCACCATGGATTCCATGTGGGGCTACCGCACGCCGCGTTTTCGCGACCTGGGCTGGTTCGCCGCCCGGGCCGACGATGTGCTGGCCTTTGTCCCGGCCCGGCTGGCGGCCCTGGCCCTGGTGGGCGCGGGATGGATGCTGCGCCGTCGGCCGGTCGGGGTCTGGACCCGCATCCGCCGCGACGCCCGGAGGATGGACAGTCCCAACGCCGGATGGCCCATGGCCGCCGCCGCCTGGGTGTGCGGCGCGGGCATGGGCGGCCGGTCGGTCTATTTCGGCCGGACTGTGGACAAACCGCACCTGGGACCGGCCGGGGGATGGGACGGACCGCACCTGCGGCTTTTGCTGCGCGTGGTGTCCCGGGCCGGGACGGGACTTGCCGTGGCCGGGGGCGTCGTGCTCTTTTTTTTCTAGGACGGCCCCCCCCCCGGGCGGACGGCATGAAAAAATTTCCTCCATCCTTCCCGTATTGTTCGCAAAGCTGAAGAACATTCGCAAAAGAGAAAAGTCGTTGACCATATCCGCACCAGGGGGATATGGGGAAAGCATGTTTATTTTTTAAGGAGGGCCTTACTCATGAGTTTCGAGGGCAATGTGAAATGGTTCAGCGACAAGAAGGGCTATGGTTTCATCATGCGCGAGGGGGAGGATGACGTGTTCGTCCACTACTCGGCGATCCAGGGCGAGGGGTTCCGGACGCTGCGTGAGGGCGAGGTCGTCGCGTTCGAGATCGTGGAAGGCGAACGCGGACCCAAAGCCGCCAACGTGGTCCGGGGCAACTAGTCCCGAACCAGGCATCCTTTAGGGAAAATCCCCCGCTGGTGAGGGCCGGCGGGGGATTTTTCTTTTTGGGGGAGAGGGGAGGCGGGCTAGCGCCCAAGCTCGATGCTGCGGTCCCGGGCCATGGCCACGGCCTCGATGATGGCCGCGCGCACGGCCGAACGGTCCAGGTGCAACAGGGCCTCGATGGTGGTTCCGGCCGGGGAGGTGACCATCTCGCGCAGGACGCTGACGTGCTGTCCGCTCTCGATGGCCATTTTCACCGAACCGCGCAGAAGCTCCATGACGATGTCCGTGGACAGTCCCCGGGAAAGCCCCACATACACCCCGGACTCGATCAGGGCCTCCATGACATACATCACGTAGGCCGGGCCGCTGCCGGACAGGGCGGTGAAGGCGTCGAAATCCTTCTCGGGCAGGGGAAAGGTCTTGCCGATGGCCGAGAACAGTTCGAGCACGAGGTCTTTTTGGGCCTGCGCCAGTTTCGGATCGTCCAGGCACACGGCATAGGAACCGGCCCCGACCAGGGCCGGGGTGTTGGGCATGATGCGCACCACCGGGCAGCGGCCGCCGGACCAGGCCGCAAGCTTTTCCATGGTGATGCCTGCGGCGATGGACGCCAGGCACTTGCCTTCGGCCAGGGCCGGGCGCAGGGAGGTAAGCACCTCGCACATGTGCTGCGGCTTGACGCACAGGACCACGTAGTCCGCGCGCCCGGCCACGTCCAGGGGGCTTTCGGCTACGGCCATGCCTGTCTCCGCGGCCAGTTCGCCAAGCTTGGCGGCGTTGAGGTCGAAGCCGAGCAGATCCGCCTTCCCCAGGGGGGCAAGCCCCCGCAGGATGGCCGCGCCCATGTTGCCCGTGCCGATGAAGCCGACGACGGGGGCCATCAGCCCACGATCTCCAGGTTGGAGAAGAAATAGGCGGTCTCGAAGGCGGCGGTCTCGGGGGCGTCGGAGCCGTGCACGGAGTTTTTCTCGATGTCCAGGGCGTACTGCTTGCGGATGGTGCCTTCCTCGGCGTTGGCCGGGTTGGTGGCGCCCATGAGGGTGCGGTAGCGGGCGATGGCGTCGTCGCCTTCCAGGATGGAGACCACCACCGGCCCGGAGCACATAAAGGCCGTCAGGTCCGCGAAAAAGGGCCGGGCCTTGTGCACGTGGTAGAAGCCCTCGGCCTGGGCCTTGGACATGTGGATCATCTTCATGGCCACGACCGTCAGGCCGCTGTCCTGGATCATTTTCAGGATGGCCCCGGTCAGGTTGCGGGACACGGCGTCGGGTTTGATGATGGAAAGGGTGCGTTCCATGGTTGCGGGCTCCTTTGCTGGTTCGTGTGATGAAAAGCTCCGGCGGGCCGATAAGCCTACACCAGGAGCATCTTGTCCGTCATGTCGTCCGCGCCGCCGTTTGGTCCGTCGCCGGAACCGTCCCCGGCGCGCAGGGAGGCAAACCGGGTCAGCAGCGCCTCGACGGTGAGGTTTTGCTTTTCCGGACCCGCCACGTCAAGGATGATCCTGCCCCGGTGCATCATGACCAGGCGGTTTCCGAGCCGGATGGCCTGGTTCATGTTGTGGGTGACCATGAGCGTGGTCAGGCGTTGCTCCCGGACCAGATGGTCCGTCAGGTCCAGGATGTGGGCGGCGGTCTTGGGATCAAGGGCCGCTGTGTGCTCGTCGAGGAGCAGCACCCGGGGCTCGGCCAGGGTGGCCATGAGCATGGTCAGGGCCTGGCGCTGGCCGCCGGACAACAGCCGGACCCTGGCGTCCAGGCGGTCTTCCAGGCCGAGCGACAGGCTGCGAAGCGCCTGCCGGAAGCGGTCCCGGTCCCGGGGATCGACCCCCCGGGAAAGCCCCCGGGGTTTGCCGCGAAGGGCGGCCAGGGCCAGATTCTGCTCGATGGACAGCGAGGCGCAGGTGCCCTGCAGGGGGTCCTGGAAGACCCGGCCGAGAAAGGCGGCCCGGGCGTATTCGGGCAGGGCGGTGATGTCTATGCCGTCCAGGATGATGCTCCCGGCGTCGGGAAAAAAGACCCCGGCCAGACAGTTGAGGAGGGTGGATTTGCCCGCGCCGTTGGACCCGATGAGCGTGATGAAGTCGCCCTTTTCGATGGCCAGGGACACCCCGGCCAGGGCCGTGACCGGGTCCGCCCCGCCCGGGTTGAAGGTCTTGGTGATGCCGGTAAGCGTCAGCATCGCCGCCCCGTGATTTTGGCGCGCATCTTGGGCGCGGTCAGGGCCAGGATGACCACCAGGGCGGTGATGAGGTTTAAGTCGCTCGGGGTCACGGAGAGCTGGCCGATGCGCAGGTCCAGGGCCACGGCGATGGCCAGCCGGTAGGCCACGGAACCGGCCAGGGCGGCCACGATGGCCCGGCCCACGCCGCCCTTGCCGCCGCCCACCAGGGTCTCGCCGATGATCACCGAGGCCAGCCCGGCCACGATGGTCCCCACCCCCATGTTCACGTCCGCCGCGCCCTGGTTCTGGGCCACCAGGGCCCCGGACACGGCGGTCAGGGCGTTGGCCAGCCCCACGCCGGCGATGATGGTGGTGTGGGTGTTGACCCCAAGGGCCGTGATCATGCGCGGGTTGTCGCCCGTGGCCAGGGTGGCCTGCCCGAAGCGGGTGGCCAGGTACCAGGTCAGCGCCGCTCCGGCGGCCACGGCCAGGACGCCATACAGAAGCGGCCCGGCGGCGTGGGCGGGCAGGCCCAGGCCCGTGACCGCGTCGAGCACCGTGGGCTTGCCCAGAAGCGTCAGGTTGGGGCGGCCCATGATCCGGATGATGACCGAATACAGGGCGATCATGGTCAGGATGCTGGAGAGAAGGTGCAGGATGCCGAGCTTGGTGTTCAATATGCCGGTGATGGCCCCGGCCGCGAAACCAGCCGCGAAGGCCAAAACGAGCGTCAGATAGGGATCGACCCCGGCGGACACGGCCACGGCGGACACCGCCGCCCCCAGCGGCAGGCTGCCGTCCACGGTGAGGTCGGGGAAGTCGAGCACCCGGAAGGTCAGGTACACGCCAAGGACCATCAGCCCATAGACGAATCCCTGCTCCACGGCTCCGATGAAGGCGTAGTAGGTCATGGCGGGGTATGTCCACACGGGCCGGGCATGGTTTTTCTCCCGGCGCAGGCAGCGGCCTTACCGCGAATCGCGGGAATCGGCAAGGGCGGGGGCGGGGGAAGCGCTCCGTCACTCCGGCAGATGGCGACGTGTCGGGGGTTAGTCCTCGTTCAGGGACTGGAGCTGCTCCACCGCGATGCCCATGGCCTCGGCCAGGCGCTTGCGGGTGCTGAACCGCAGCGCCCGGTCAGGACGTTCGAGTTGGTCCACGGCGGACTGGGTGACGTCCATGCGGCGGGCGATCTCGGCCTGGGTCAGGCCCAGGTGCTCACGCCAGGCCCTGACGATGCCTTTTTGTTCCACAACCGCCAGCATCACGACCTCGTGGGGCAGGGTCACCTCGTGGTCCGGCCGTTCCCGGGATGTCATGTATTCATCGTAGGGAATAAGGACGTACATGGGGGTGCCGTCCGGGGCGGAGATGATTTGTGGGTTAGTTGTAGGTGCGGTCGTCACGTTTTTTGACCTCCTCGATTCGGATGACGACGGGATTGCCCGACGTATCGACGGTGAAAAGAACCCTCCACCGTCCGACCCGCAATCGGAAATCGGTGCGATCCGTCAAGGCCTTTACGTTCCGGCAGTTTGGCCAGTCGGCCAGGTCGCCAACACCGCTCGCCACGGTTGCCCGGTCCGTAGCGGCCAGTCGGCCTAATTGCTTGGCGGCTTTTTTCGTCCAGGTGATCGTCGCCATAATAAAGATTATAAAATATGGTTAAAAACTAATGAAAAATTATTGACGGATTCTCGGATTGTCAATGACTGTTTGCACGCGAGAGTGATTTTTTTATGGTACCTGTCACACAGACGAGG
Source organism: Desulfovibrionaceae bacterium (assembly GCA_031082225.1). Lineage (GTDB taxonomy): Bacteria > Desulfobacterota > Desulfovibrionia > Desulfovibrionales > Desulfovibrionaceae > Desulfolutivibrio. The sequence goes on from JAVHLG010000015.1 coordinate 18,457, forward strand.
CGCCTTGGCAGGGCGAGGTTTGTCGGCCGGGAAAGCAGGTTCTCGGAACTGGCGGATTGAGACGGTGGGCGGAAAAAGGGCGGCGCGGAATCCCTCCGGATTAAATCATTG
>JAVHLG010000015.1:18577-67515 GCA_031082225.1 Desulfovibrionaceae bacterium
GAAATAAAACCGCCCTGGCCCATTCCCCTTCCCGGCAGGCTGTATTATCTGCATCGGATGGAAGAAACCGTTCCCGCGCCGAGGCGTCCGAAAAGGGGCGTATCCGGGGCCGGGTCAAGCGAACAAGGAGCGCCCTATGTGGGAATATACCGACACGGTTCGGGACCATTTCTTAAACCCCAGAAACGCCGGGACCATGGACGACGCCGATGCCGTGGGCGAGGTGGGCAGCCTGGCCTGCGGCGACGCCCTGAAGCTTTTTCTCAAGATTAACGACGCTGGCGTCATCACCGACGCCACGTTTCAGACCTTCGGCTGCGCCAGCGCCATCGCCTCCAGCTCCGTCCTGACCGAGATGCTCAAGGGCAAGACCCTCGACGAGGCCAAAAAGATCACCAACAAGGACATCGCCAACGCCCTGGGCGGTCTTCCCAAGGAGAAGATGCACTGTTCGGTCATGGGCCAGGAGGCCCTGGACGCGGCACTCAAAAATTTTGCGGGCGAGGCCGCCCCGGCCCACGAGCCCGAGGGCGAGTTGGTATGCAAATGCTTCGGGGTCACGGACGTGCAGATTCGCCGGGCCATCCGGGAAAACGGCCTGACCACCCTTGAGGAGGTCACGGACTTCACCAAGGCCGGGGGCGGCTGCGGCGACTGTCATGAGCGCATCGGCCAGATCCTGGCCGAGGAGCTTTCCGGGGTGGTGGCCGCGCCCAAGGCTCCCGGGGACGGCGCGCCAAAGCCCCTGACCAACCTGGAGCGCATGCGCCTGGTGACCAAGGTCATCGACGAGGAGATCCGCCCGGCGCTCAAAAACGACGGCGGCGATCTGGAGCTTGTGGACATCGACGGCCGCGTGGTTCTCGTGTCGCTTCGCGGGGCCTGCGTGGGCTGTCCGTCAAGCAAGCTGACCCTGGCCGATTTCGTGGAGAAGCGGCTTCGGGAAACCGTGGACCCGGAGATCACCGTCAAGGAGGCGCGCTGATGCAGCCCATCTATCTGGACAACAACGCCACCACGCGGGTCGCGCCCGAGGTGCTGGACGAAATGCTCCCCGTGCTGCGCGACCACTACGGCAACCCCTCCAGCATGCATTCCTTCGGCGGGTCGGTGGGCGCGCTGGTGAAAAAGGCCAGGGCGCGCACGGCGCAGGCCCTTGGGTGCCGTCCGGAGGAGATCATCTTCACCTCCTGCGGCAGCGAGGGCGACAACACGGCCATCCTGTCGGCCCTTCGCGCCAACCCCGAAAAACGGCACATGGTCACCACGCGGGTGGAGCATCCGGCGGTCTTAAGCCTGGCCAAGCATCTGGAAACCCGGGGCGTGGCCGTCACCTACCTGGGCGTGGACGCCGCAGGCCGTCTGGACCTGGACGAGCTGCGGGCGTCGCTTCGCAAGGACACGGCCGTGGTGTCGATCATGTACGCCAACAACGAGACCGGCGTGGTCTTTCCCATCCCGGAGATCGCGGCCATGGTCCGGGAACGCGGCATCGCCTTCCACACCGACGCGGTGCAGGCCGTAGGCAAGATTCCCATATCGCTTCAGGACATGCCCGTGGACTATCTGGTGCTCTCGGGCCACAAGCTGCACGCCCCCAAGGGCGTGGGCGCGCTGTACGTGCGCCGGGGCACGCCGTTTCGGCCGTTTCTCATCGGCGGGCACCAGGAGCGCGGCCGCCGGGCGGGCACCGAGAACACCCCGGGCATCGTGGCCCTGGGCCGGGCCATGGAGCTGGCCGTGGCCGGGATAAAGGACGAGAACACGAGGGTCAAGGCCCTGCGCGACCGCCTGGAGCGGGGTCTTGTGGCCGCCATCCCGGACAGCATCATCAACGGCGACCCGGAAAACCGCCTGCCCAACACCACCAGCATCGCCTTCAAATACGTGGAGGGCGAGGCCATCCTGCTTCTTTTGGACACGTTCGGCATCTGCGCCAGTTCCGGCTCGGCCTGCACCTCCGGGAGCCTTGAGCCGTCGCACGTGCTGCGGGCCATGGGCGTGCCGTTCACCTTCGCCCACGGCTCCATCCGCTTCAGCCTGTCGCGCTATACGACCGATGCGGAAGTGGATACGGTGCTCACGGAGATGCCCGGGGTCATCGAGCGGTTGCGCAAAATGTCCCCGTTTTCGGCCGCAACCGACGAAAAGCCGTCCTGCACCTGCTGAACCGGATAAAACGCCATGCACATCCACGACGACATGCTGTCCCTTATCGGCCACACCCCCCTGGTGCGCCTGAACCGCCTGGCCAGGGGCCTGCCCGCCACGGTGGTGGCCAAGATCGAGTCCCGCAACCCCGGAGGCTCGGTCAAGGACCGCATCGCCCTGAACATGGTCCTGGCCGCCGAGCGGGACGGCCGCATCGGCCCGGACACGCTCATCGTGGAGCCCACCAGCGGCAACACCGGCATCGGTCTGGCCTTTGTCTGCGCCGTCAAGGGCCTGCGCCTCGTCTTGACCATGCCCGAGAGCATGAGCCTGGAGCGGCGCATGCTCCTTGCCGCCTACGGGGCCAGGGTGGTGCTCACCCCGGCCGCGCTTGGCATGCGCGGGGCCATCGACAAGGCGAACGAACTCGCGGCCGCCAGTCCCGGGGCCTTTGTGCCGGGGCAGTTCGACAACCCGGCCAACCCCGAGGCCCATTTCCTGACTACGGCCGAGGAGCTGTGGGCGGACACGGAAGGGAAAATCGACGTGTTCGTGGCCGGGGTGGGCACGGGCGGCACGGTCACCGGCGTGGCCCGGGCCTTGCGCGCCAAAAAGCCGGGTATCCGGGTGGTGGCCGTGGAACCGGCGGCCTCGCCGGTTTTGTCCGGCGGCTGCCCCGGGCCGCATGCCATCCAGGGCATCGGGGCCGGGTTCGTGCCCGGGAATTTCCGCCGCGACCTGGTGGACGCCGTGGTCGCCGTGGAGAACGAGGAGGCCATGGCCATGGCCCGGGCCCTGGCCCGGGACGAGGGCATGTTGTGCGGCATCTCGTCGGGGGCCAACGCCCACGTAGCGCTTCTCGAGGCCAGACGCCCGGAGAACGCCGGGAAGCTCATCGTGTTCGTGGTCTGCGACACGGGCGAACGGTATCTGAGCACCGCGCTTTTTCGGGGGGAGGACTAGGCCATGCCGGATCTTTTCGCCCCGCTGGCGCGGCCGGAGGCGTCTGCGGCCATGGAGATGGCCGACCATCACGCCGGGGAGCCCGAACCCCTGAGTCTGGAGGAGGTGGCCGAACGCCTGTGCGACCCGGCCTCGTACACGACCGTCTACCACCGGCCGCTGCACGACCAGCCCATGCCGGCGGTGAAGGTCTTGCGCGAGGTCATGGAGCGGCTGCGGGCCGTGCTGTTCCCGGGCTATTTCGGCAACTCCGACATCACCCCCGAGTCCATGCGCTTTCATGTGGGGGCCAATCTCGACGCCGTGTCCAGGCTTTTGGCCGACCAGATCCGGCGCGGCTACTGTTTTTTCTGCGACCGGGAGCAGGTGGAGGGCTGCCAGGCCTGCGAGGACCGGGCCAAGAACCTGGCCGGGCGGTTTCTGGCCGCCCTGCCGCGCATCCGCTCGTACCTGGCCGACGACGTGCAGGCCGCCTTCGAGGGCGATCCGGCGGCCAGAAGCCCCGGGGAGACGATTTTCTGCTATCCGAGCATCACGGCCATGACCTACTACCGGGTGGCCCACGAACTGCACCACCTGGGGGTGGAACTGATCCCGCGCATCATCACCGAGATGGCCCATTCGGCCACGGGCATCGACATCCATCCCGGGGCCGAGATCGGGCGGCGGTTTTTCATCGACCACGGCACGGGCACGGTCATCGGCGAGACCTGCGTCATCGGCGACAACGTGCGCCTGTACCAGGGCGTGACGCTTGGGGCCAAAAGCTTTCCCAAGGACGCCTCGGGCAACATCATCAAGGGGATTGCGCGCCATCCCGTGGTGGAGGACGGGGTGACCATCTATTCCGGGGCCACGATTTTGGGCCGGGTGACCATCGGCCGGGGCGCGGTGGTGGGCGGCAACGTGTGGCTGACCCGCGACGTGCCTGCCGGGGCCAGGGTGCTCCAGGGCCGGGCCCGGGAAGGGGTGTTTGAATACGGGGCGGGGATTTAGGGCCGAGCCAGAGAGAACCTGCGGGTTTTTTAGAAAAGTCTTCTTTTGGCGTGCAGGGCTTTTTTGCGGATATCGCCGTCTTGCGGCCGCCTCCTGCGCCTCTTGTCCGAAAGGGGCGGCCTGCGCCTCCAGTCCGAAAGGGGCGGCGTGCGCCTCCAGTCCGAAAGGGACGGCGTGCGCCTCTTGTCCGAAAGGGGCGACGTGCGCTTCTTGTCCGAAAGGGGCGGCGTGCGCTTCTTGTCCGAAAGGGGCGGCGTGCGCCTCCTGCCGGGCGACGACGTCCATTGACTTTGTGTGAAATCATGCAGATAAAAAGACTGCTTTTGAACATTTGACAGTTGCGGCACACCACGTGATGGAGGTTGGAAGCGATGCGCGAGACCGTCGACCCTCGGACCAGGACGATAACCGTCCGGGTGACGCCTGAGGAATACAAGCGGGTCGTGCTGCTCAAGCTGGAAACCCGGCGCAAGATTCGTGAAATCGTCATGGACGCCGTGAACGAGCAGTGGGCGAGGATCAATCCCGAGGACGTCCTTTCGGCCCAGGAAGAAAGGCGGATGGCCGAGGCCCTGGCCGAATACCGGTCCGGGCAGGGGCAGTCCGTGGACGACGTGCGGCGGGAACTTCTCGCAGACCGCGATGAATGAGGCCCCCGCCGACTGGTCGGTCATCATCCAGGAGAAGGAAAAACGCTACCTGTCCAGGCTGCCGCGAAAGGAAAGGGAACGGCTCCTGGACGCGATGCTGGCCATGAAGGCGGACCCGTTCGCCGGGGATGTGGCCCGGCTCAAGGGAAATCTTGAGGGATGGCGGCTGCGGGTCGGCCGATGGCGCGTCCTTTTCATGGTGGACCATGAGAAAAAGGCCGTGCTCATCGCAGGTCTTGGGCCGCGTGGGGATATATACAAATAAATTGTGGACGATGCCTGGGGACAAAAGCCCTTTTCGTTCCGCCTCTGACCGCAGGCCTTCAGAAGCGAAGCCGGGGTTGGGGACTTGTATCGGATGAGATGACGTGGATGGTTGTGTGGAAAGGCCACGTGCTGCAAGAAAAACGGCCGCCCGGATCAATTCCGGGCGGCCGTTCGTCATTTCCAGGCGAAAGCTCGGCGCCGCTATCCGCTGCACCCGCCACCGCTGTTGCCGCCGTTGTTGTTCGATCCCGGCGTATCGCCCAGGGTGTTTTTGAAGGCCCCCGGAACCTTGGCCGAACGGCTGATCGGTGCGGCCTTGACCGCCGTCGTCAGGGCGTCGGGCATGGGACCGGCTTCGGACGAACCGCGCTCGCGGCTGACGGTCACGCCCTGCCCCACGGCCATCTCCACCGTCTTGCCCATTTTGTCCGTGAAGGCCAGGGGCCGCTTGTTCCAGCCGTTTATGTGGCCATGGGCCTCGGTCGAGGTGGCCTCCAGCGCGGCCTGGCGCAGGGCGGCCAGGATGCCCGCCGCGTTTGCCCCGGGGGCGAAGGCCTCGGCCAGGGCGGCCCCGTAGGGCTTGCCGTTGACCGTGGCCGGGGCCTGCACCAGGGAGCCCAATTCCGTGCCCCGGATGCCGATGGCCCCAAGGGGCGTGTCCACGGAAAACGCCGCCGGGTTGCGATCCGAAATGATCCCGGTCACGGCCCGGAACACCCCGGGGCCGTAGGTGAACTTCATTTTGTTGGTGAACGTCTTGTCCCGGCCCCATTCGTTGATGAACTCGTCCACGGCGCACAGGCTCTCGGGGCCCATGGCCAGGATGCTGCCGTCGGAGAACATGATCTGCAGCGACGAATCGGCCTTGGTGGCCAGAGTGTCGCCCGGATGCACGCCATCCTTGGCGCCCAGGGGCAGGGATTTCCCGTCCCGGACGGCCAGGGCCTGGCCCTTGGCCTCCTGGACGTAGCCGACGGGTTTGTCCGATCCTGCGGCCAGGGCCTGGAAGGCCAGCAGGCTGAACACGATTACAGCAAAGAAAAGAAATTTCGTTTTCATGTGAAGTCCTCCATCGTGCATAGGGGGCATATAAAAGACCTTCAGGGGCGGTGCCTTCGTCATGCGGGCCGGGGCAACCGGCTCATGGTTTCCGTTTGGTACAATGTCCGGGCGTGATGTCAACAGGGTTGTTTCCTGGGAACGATGCCGGACACCTGGGGAATGAAAGCGGTGCGCCGTTACCGGGTGCCTCCGGTGTTGCTGTTGCCGCCGTTGTGGCCTCCGGAGCCCGACCTTCCGGTGGTGCGGTCGGTACTGCCGGTGTTGCTGTTGCTGGAGCCCGGGGTGTCGCCCAGGGTGTTTTTGAAGGCCCCCGGAACCTTGGCCGAACGGCTGATCGGCGCAGCCTTGACCGCCGTCGTCAGGGCGTCGGGCAGGGGACCGGCCCCGGACGAACCACGTTCCCGGGTGACGCTTACGCCCTGCCCCACGGCCATCTCCACCGTCCTGCCCATCTTGTCCGTGAAGGCCAGGGGCCGCTTGTTCCAGCCGTTTATGTGGCCATGGGCCTCGGCCGGGGTGGCCTCCAGCGCGGCCTGGCGCAGGGCGGCCAGGATGCCCGCCGCATTCGCCCCGGGGGCGAAGGCCTCGGCCAGGGCGGCCCCGTAGGGCTTGCCGTTGACCGTGGCCGGGGCCTGCACCAGGGAGCCCAGTTCCGTGCCCCGGATGCCGATGGCCCCAAGGGGCGTGTCCACGGAAAAGGCATGCGGATTGCGGTCCGAGATGGCCCCGGTCACGGCCCGGAACACGCCGGGGCCGTAGGAGAACTTCATTTTGTTGGTGAACGTCTTGTCCTGGCCCCATTCGTTGACGAATTCGTCCACAGCAAAAATGCTCTCCGGGCCCATGGCCAGGACGGCGCCGTCGGCGAACATGATCTGCAGGGACGATTTGGTCAGGGTGGCCAGGCTGTCGCCGGAAAAGACCGGGGCCTTGGCCGCAAGTTCCCGGGACTGTCCGGCCCGCACGGCCAGGGCCTGGCCCTTGGTCTCCTGGACGTACCCGGCGGGCTTGTCCGATCCTGCGGCCAGGGCCGAGGCGGCAGCCAGACACAGAATGATGGTCATCCATACAAGTGGTTGGCGTTTCATGCGAGAGCCCCTCCAATGTATGCAAAACAAATGCAATGCACGGGTTTCCGGCGCTTCTGCCCGGGAATCTGTCCCCCACAATGGACGTCTCTGTCTCTGTGGTACAATGTTCGTGAAAGAAGTCAACATGCCGTATCTACGTTTCCGCGTCGATGCAGGCCCGGGTTGTGTGCTGGACCGAAAAACGGCAAGGGAAACGACGGCATGGGCCGCCAGACGGCAGAACCGGTCCCGTGACCGGGGCGGACAGCCTGGGCAGGCGCGATGTGGCGTTCGCAACATGCGCCTAGCGGGCCGGACTCAGGATGGGCAGGGGAGGGCGGGAAGCCCGAAAAACGACACGGCGTTTTCCGCCGTGGCCCGCCACAGCGCCTCTGGGGCAAGGCCCTTGAGTTCGGCCACGCGGGCGGCGGTAAAGCCGAGCAGGGCCGGTTCGTTGCGTTTTCCCCGCCAGGGCTCGGCGGTCAAAAACGGGGCGTCGGTCTCAAGCAGAAGCCGCGACAGGGGGATTTCGGCCACGGCGGCGGCCAGGGCCACGTTTTTGGCATAGGTCACCGGGCCGGGCACGGAGATGAAAAAGCCCATGGCCAGGATGCGCCGGGCCAGGTCCGCCTCGCCGCCGAAACAGTGCCACACCAGGGGGCGGCCGGAAAATCCCATGTCAGCGAGGATGGCCAGGGTATCCTCCTCGGCCGACCGGCTGTGGATGACCACGGGGACGTCCAGCCCCCGGGCCATCTCCAACTGTTCCCGAAAGGCCCGCCGCTGGTCCTCGGGGGGCGCGTCGTCCCAGTAGAAGTCCAAGCCGATCTCGCCCACGGCCCGAAGCCTCGGGTCGGCCCGGAAGGCCGCCTCCATGGCGGCGGTCAGGGGCTCGCCGTAGTTCGAGCATTCCGTGGGATGCATGCCCAGGATGAAAAAGACCTGGGGGGCGGCGGCGAAAAGCGCGGCGTTTCGGGCATAGGCCTGCGGTCCCAGAAACACGTTGCCGATGCGGGTCACCCCGGCGGCCCGGGCCCGGGCCAGGATGTCGGGAATCTCGGCGGGCTCGAAGCCGCGCATGTCCAGATGGGCGTGGGTGTCGACGCCAACCGGCGGCAGCCCCAGGGTCTCGGGCGCGGGGCGCTCGCGGTGTTTTTTTTTGGACACGGTGAGGATACCTCCGGGGGTTGCGGCATGCGCCGGACGGCAGTGGTGGTAGCAAAGGCCGGGGGGGCTGTCACCCCGGCCCGGGCGTTGCGCTGCTGGCGGGGCAGGTCGAAAACGGCGGCGGACGGGTGGAACGGACCGGGCGGCCAAAGGGACGTATGACGCGCCGGGCCTGGGTTTTTCCGGAGGATTTCGCGTTGCGCATGACGCGGCCCAGCATGGGTCCCGGGCCGAGGCGTCCGGGCGGGGAGAGGGTCTGCGGGCGGCCGGGCCGGACATGGCCGCGCTTGTATCGGGGCGGGCGAGGGGATAAGGAGACCCGTCGGGCGGGCGGCAGGTTCCGGCCCGGCAGGCATCCCCCGGCGGGCATCCCCCGGCGGGCATCCCCCGGTAGGCAAGCCCATGGACGTGACCACATGAGCCTTGATTCCCCGCTGTTCCTCTTCGCCTTTCTCCCGGCCGTCCTGGCCGGATTTTTCGCCGCGCCCATCCGGCTGCGGCCCGTATTCCTGCTCCTGGCCAGCCTGGTCTTCACGGCCATGGGCGACGTGGCGGCCCTGCCGGTCCTGGCCGCCTCCATCCTCGGCAACCACGCCCTGGCCCTGGCCATCGGCAACGCCCGGGACGCCGGACGCACGCCCAGACGTCGCAGGCTGGCGGCCCTGGGGGTGGCGGCCAACATCCTCTATCTGGCCAAGGCCAAGTACCTGGCCTTCGCGGTCTCGGCCCTGCCGTTTCTGGAATCAAGCGGCATCGATCCCGCAGACGTCCATGGCCTGCCGCCGCTTGGCATCTCCTTTTTCACCTTCCAGGCCGTGTCCTATCTGGTCGATGTCTCCCGGGGCCAGGCGGCTGCCGAGAAAAACCTCCTGCGCACGGCCCTGTACCTGTCTTTTTTCCCCAAGATGATCGCCGGTCCCATCGCCCGCTACGCCACCATGCTCCCGGGCATGCGCCTGCCGCGTCCGGCCCTTTCCGACCTGGCCGCCGGGTCCGTGCGCTTCTGCCTGGGGCTGGCCAAAAAGACGCTTTTGGCCGGGACGCTGGGGCCCGTGGCCGACGCCGCCTTCTCCGCCCGCCCCCTGGGCGAGTCCCTGGACATGGGCACGGCCTGGCTCGGCCTTTTGGCCTATACCGGGCAGATCTATTTCGATTTCTCGGGCTATACGGACATGGCCGTGGGCCTTGGGCGCATGTTCGGCATCGCCCTGCCGGAAAACTTCGACCATCCCTACGTCTCCCGCTCCGTGCGCGAATTCTGGCGGCGCTGGCACATCTCCCTGTCCACCTGGTTTCGCGACTACCTGTACATCCCCCTGGGCGGCGGCCGGGTCAGCCCGGCCAGGGTGCAGGGCAACCTGCTGACGGTCTTCGTGTTGTGCGGGCTGTGGCACGGTGCGAGCTGGACCTTCGTGGTCTGGGGGCTTTTTCACGGGGCGTTTCTGGTTCTGGAGCGCACCCGGTTCGGCCAGGCCGTGGACGCCGCCCCGGCGGCAGTGGGGCACGCCTATGCCCTCACGGCGGTCATGCTGGGCTGGGTCTTTTTCCGGGCCGCCGACCTGCCCCAGGCCGTAAACTATCTCGTGGCGCTCTTTTCGTTTCGCTTCGAGGGCTTCGCCTATACCTGGATGACCGTGGCCAGCCGCCAGGCCGTGTGCGCCCTGGTCCTGGCCGTGGTCTTTTCCCTGCCGCTTGGCGGCGTGGCCCGCACCATGTCGGATCTGGCCGGGCGCCTGGGCGCTCTCGGCCGGGGCGCGGCCACGGCGGCGGCAGTCCTGGTCCCGGTTGCGCTTTTGGTCCTGTCGGCCATGCAGCTTGCGGCCGGAACCTATTCCCCCTTCATCTACGCCAGATTTTGAGCCAGGTTATGAGCCAGGTTATGACCATGAACGCGCGCGCCACAGACTTCCTGCGGATTTTCGTTTTCCTGGCCGTGCTCGTCACCCCCCTGGCCGTGGCCGCCCTGGGCCTTGAGCCCGTGGGGGTGCTGGCCCATGAAAACCGCACCCTGGCCGCCGTCCCGGCCCTCCCCCTGCTTGTCTCCGATCCGGCGGCCTACGCCAGGGGCCTGCGGGCCGCCTTCGCGGACCATTTTCCCCTGCGCGAGACCCTGATCCGGGCCGGGAACCGGCTGCGGCTGGCCGTCTTCGGGGAATCCCCCGTGCCCGGGGTGGTGCTGGGACGCGACGGCTGGCTGTTTTATTCCCTGGAGCATGCCCTGGACGACCACATACACGTCATGGACATGTCCGAGGCCCTGCAAGAGGACATGACGCGCATCCTGGTGCAGCGCCGGGACCGGCTGGCGGCCCGGGGCATCGCCTTCTATGTGGTGGTGTGCCCGGACAAGCACACGGTCTATCCCGAATATCTTCCCGGATACGTCCATCCCCTGCGGCCCCGGTCCCGGCTGGACATCCTGGGGGAGCGCCTGACGGCGGCAGGCGTGGCGCTTATCGATCTGCGCCCGGACATGGCCCGGGCCAAGGCCGTGCGCCGGGCCTATTGGAAGACCGACACCCACTGGAACGACTGGGGGGCGTTTGTCGGGGCCAAACGGATCGTGGACGCCCTGCGGCAGCGCTTCCCGGCCATTCCCCCCCTGGACGAGGCCGACTATGCCGTGACCGAAGCCGTGATCCCGGGCGGCGATCTGGCCGGGATGCTCCTTTTGCCGGATATCTGGCCGGAAACGGACATCCGCCTGAGGCCGAAAAATCCCCGGGCCAAAGGCGTCCTGGCCAGCTTCGGCGCGCCCCGTCCCTATGCCGACCCGGCCAACCATCCGGATCGGGCCATGGTGGTGGCCGAGACCGGGGATGCGCGGCTGCCCAGGGTGCTCTTTTTCCGCGACTCCTTTTCGTCGGCCATGATTCCCTTTCTGGCCGGGCGCTTCCAGAGTGCGGTCTTTGTGTGGAGCCACGCCTATTCCCCGGACATCGTGGCTGCGGAGAGGCCCGACGCTGTGATCCTGGAGGTGGTGGAACGCTACCAGTACGCCTTTTGCCTTGAAAATCCTCCCGAGCCCTCCGCCGCCGGATCCCCCTTGGGCATGCCGTCGCCATCCGCGACTCCGGATTCGCCCTGAGCAGGTGGCAGGGCAGGCGCGTTTTTCCGAAGCGCGGCGGAAGCAGGTTCTAAAGGATCCATCCGCAGGACGTCACACAGGCAGTATTTTCCCATCCCGCCCGGGGGCGAAAGCCTCCCTGACGCCGCCGCCAACGCCAACCCTTTGCATATGCACATGTTTTGCGGCCATCGCCATGCCCTTTGGGGCAGGCGGCGGGCTTTGGAGCGGAATATGCTTTGTCGCACCATGACACGACCGTGCGCGTGAAGGCGGTAACTTTTTCCATCCCAGGGAGAGGGGGACACGACACAACATTGGAGTCGCATCATGGATATTACCAGCATTTTGTCCGGGAGCAGCTACACGTCGGCCATCGAGTCCGTGACCGCCTCGAAAAAGGCGGCTGACGACGAGTCGTCGAGCACCACGTCAAGCTCCGGGACCGACACCGTGACCATCTCCGACGCGGCCAGGAAACTGGCGGAGATTCTGGCCAACGCCCGGGGCCAGTCCGGCAGCGGCGGCGGCGAAACCAGCAGCGAGAGCGAAACCGAAAGCGGCGACGGAGAATCCTCCGAATCGTCCGAGTCGGCCGAAGGCGCCGGCGGCAGCGGCGGCTCGGGCAGCAGCGATTCCGCCAGCCAGATCGAGGATCTGAAGAAGAAGATCGAGGAGTTGCAGGGCAAGATCCTCAAGGTGGAGCAGCAGGACATCCCGGACGGGACCAAAAAGCCCATCGTGGCCGCCCTGCAGGCGGAAATCGCCAGTATCCAGCAGCAAATCGCCCAGCTTCAGGCCGCCACCGCCCAAAGCGCCTGACGCACACAGGCATGGCCATCTTTCGCATCCCCTGCACCGGGCTTGGTCCGGACAGGGGATGCGCTTTTGGGAAGGGTCGATGACGTGGCGGCCGGATGTGCAATCCGTTTCACTTTGTGAGACGGTGATAAGGGCAAGTCCGGCCGCTGGGACGGGCAGATTGCCTGGGGACAGTGAAGGCGCGGTGGGTAATCAGGATTGTCCTGGAATTTCGAAGGGGTGGTGTGATGTCTCGGCCCACAGGGGGAAACGGGGTGTTGGCACGGTTTGTGAAAAATATCCGTGGGACCAGTCTCGCCCGCCCCGACAACCACCGCAACCACGGGCGCACTCCATGACCGGCACGGCACGCATTCCTTCCCCAGGCGACCTGGCCCCGGCCTTTGCCGCCGTGTGTCTGGCCTGTCTCCTGGCCGCCGTTTTCGCGCCTGCGGCCCAGGCCCAGATCCCGGCCACGTCCCGGACGCATGTGGTGCAGCCGGGCGACACCCTTTTTTCCCTGGCCAGACGCTACGGGGTGTCCCTGGCGGCGCTTCAGGCCGAAAACGGCATCATGCGTCCGGACCAGGTGCAGGCCGGGACGCGTCTGCGCCTCCCTGCCGAGGCGGCGGCCAGACCCGGAACGGGCGGATGCGCCCTGGCCGGGGGAGCGGGGCGAGGTCCGGCGAAAAAAGCCGTCTCCCCAAAGCACCTGGCGGCCAAGTGGAACGTCCACGATCAGACATCCGCCATCATGGGCAATCCGCCCAAGCCCGATCCCCCGCGCAGCGGATCGCTGCTGGAGGTTCCCCTCAAGGGCGGCGGCGCCCTGTCCCCGGAGCATCGTGATCCGGGCGCGGTGCTGTTGTCCGACTCGGCGGACAAGAAAGAGGATTTTTCGGGCCATGCCCTGGGGGTGCGCACCACCCTGCCCGCCGGGAAGGACACGCAACTGGTCACCACCCTGGGCTACGCCGTGGACGTCTCGGTCTCCAAAAACGACGCCTCCCGGGTCGGCTACGAAACCGACACCAGCATCGGCGGCCTGGGGTACGGCCTGGGCATCAGGCATTCGTTTTGAGAACCGGCAGGACCGGCAGGTCCGCCTGTGTTTCGGCTGGTGAGCGTCAGGCGACGTTTTCGGCCAGGGCTCCGCGGCCCGAGTGCAGGTAGGCGGCCAGGTCCACGGCCTCGCCGGGGTCGGCTGGCGCGGGATCGGGGATGCGGACCATGGCGTACTTCATGGCGAAGTGTTTTTCCGCCAGGATGGTCTGCAGTTCGGCCAGGGTGGAGTCGTCGCCGCGGGCGTTTTGGGCCAACACGCTCCATTTGGTGTCTTCGCTGAGCATCTCGGAAACTCCGCGACCGGGTTTCGGTGCTGTCACGCACACTCCCTCCATACTCCAGGCACTCGCGGCGGGCAAGGGGGATGCCGTCGCATGGGCCGCATGGGGCACGCCTCGCCGGAAACGCCATTTTCGTACTCGTCACGGCAAATTTCGTGATCCCGGGGATGCGCCGGAGGTGGGCGCGACTATGCGCAATAACGACGGTATGTCGTCATCCCGGCGAAAACCCGGCCAACGGCGCGCCCCGGCGGGGAGGGATGGCATCCGGCAAGGCCTGATGTGTCCGGCCTGGGGGAAACCGCATGCTGTGGCACGCTCCTGGCAATCCTTCTGGCAAGCGTGCGCACCATGCGCCCGGCTTTCCAAACCGCAAGGAGATTCCCATGAAGCGCCTCACCTTTATCGCCGCCTGCGTCCTTGGCCTGTGTGTCGCGGCGTCCGAGGCCCGGGCCATCCAGATCGCCGCCCCTGGACTGTGGGTGGATGTTCCTCTGGTCATCGGAGGCGGTCCGGACTGCGATGGCCCTTCCCTGTACGTTCCGGTGCGCGGCCCCGGGTATGGGCCGCCGCCTCCTCCCCCTCCTCCCCCGGGATACTGGGGCCCCTACCGGGGCGGATACGGCTACGGCCCGTATCCGGGACGCAGGGGGTACGGCGGCCCGCCTCCGGGCTATTACGGTCCCCGGGGCGGCTACGGCGGATACTACGGCCCGCCGCCGCCCCCGCGCGGGCCTGGCGGCTATGGTCGGCCGCCGTATCCTCGCGGGCCTGGCGGCTACGGCCCTCCGCCGCCCCCGCGCGGCCGGGGCTGGTAATCGAACGGTCCATGCTTCTCGGCGGTCCCGTCCATGCGGCGGGACCGCCGCTTCCGCGTCTGCTCTCCGGCGGCGTGGGGCACGCTCGGCCCGGGTCTGCGCTGGGTCTGGCGGATCGTCCATTCTCCGGCGGCGTGGACCGCGCCCTTGCCCAGCGGCAAGGGGGGGCGCAGATGGCCTCCCGTCCCGGACGCGCCCGGACGGCATTGACAACTATCCGCTGATTCTGCTTTATGGTTTTTTCCGAATCGGCTCACGAATCCACCCAACGGCATCCGATTTGCAAGCTGTGTCGCACGGAGGAACGTCGCGGGAACGTGTCCTGAACGCTCCCGATCTGCCATGCCTATGCCCGTAGCCCCTCGCACCATCCCCCCAGGCGGCAGGAAGCCGCCTTGCGCTCCGTGGCGCAGTGTTTTTTCTGCGACCTTGCGGATGTTGCTGCTTGTGGTGGCTTGTGCAGGCCTTGCACCGGGTTGCGCATCCAAGGGCGGGGAGGGGACGCAACCGGCGGTGGCGCATGTGGCTTCCCGTCCTGCCCCGGCCACTATGGCAGCCGACTGCTTCGACCTGGGAACCATGGATGATCCCGACCGGCTTTTCCGCGCCTTTCCGCCGCGCCGGACGCTCACGGTGAAAGCCAAGGCCTATGTGTCCCACGGGCGCAAGAAAAAGACGGGCTATCCGCGCGGGGCCTGGGGCGACACCCTGACCCCCGAGACCAAGGCCATTGCCGTGTCGCCGGATCTGGCGGCGGCGGGGCTTGGCTACAAAACGCGTCTGACCATCGAAGGGCTGCCCGGGGAATATGAGGTGCTGGATCTCATGCACGGACGATGGCGCAAGACCATCGACGTCTATTTCGGAGACGACCGCGTCGCCGCCCGGCATTGGGGCAACCGCACCATCACCATCTCCTGGGACTGATCCCGGCCTGCCTCTCCTAAGCCCATGCGGCGGCGCGCCGCGTCGATCCCCCCCCCTTTTCCCGCAGGGCCGCAATCCATCCGGACCCTGGCGTCCTGGCGACGATCCCGCCGCCATATCCGCGGACAGGGCAAATATCGGGCCTTGGCGCATCGTGCCCCGCAGCCTCCCGCCCGTGCCGCCGGAGTGCGCCTTCCCTGGGGGATCCTCCTTTCGGGCGGTGCGGGTCGGCAGGAAAAATCCTCCTTTCGGACGATTGCGCGGTTTCCCCTCCAGGGGCAATCCTGTCGCCCCCGTACACCTCAAACAAGGATGGGAGTCCATGGATTTCATGACTGCGCTGAAAACATGCCTGCACAAGTATGCGACCTTCTCGGGGAGGGCCTCCCGGGGGGAGTTCTGGTTTTTTATCCTTGCGGTCTGGCTTGTCTCCATCGTTGCGATGGTGCTGGATCAAACCCTGTTCGCAAGCAGCGGGGGGGAGGCCTCGGCCATGCCCGTGACGACCATATTCAACCTCGTCACGTTTCTCCCGGTCCTGGCCGTTTCCGTCAGGAGGCTCCACGACGTGAACCGATCCGGATGGTGGTATCTGATCATCCTGACCGGCATAGGGGCCATCCTGCTTCTGTACTGGTTCATCAAACGGGGCACGGACGGAGAAAACCCGTATTCTCCCGTCCTGGCCTGAGCATCCACGGCAGGACGCCGGTGTTGCGGATCGTCACGGGGGACATGAACCCGGGAGGCGCTTCAGGTTCCCCCGTGACCCCGGGCGCCCCATACGAGGGGCGCGACAAGGAGGGCGGCTCGACGAGCAACGCCTCCCAGTCGGGCGAACGAGGTCATCCAGATGCATGTCCACACTGTAAAAAAGGATTTTTCTACAGAAAAATTCTTTTTGTTCTTGACAGAAAGAGAAAAGGAAAAGTATTTTTTTTGTAAGTTCAAGTATTGTGTTAGTCTTTTGTGACAGAATGCTCTATATAACAGGCGATATTTTCAATGTGTTGGAATTTTGTATGAAATAAATGTCAAGTTTGCAAATAATTATGGAATTAATACTGTTAAGCTGTCAATGCTCAAGAGTCCAGTGATGGCATGAAGGGTTCTGAGGGGGGTGGAGAGAGGCCAGTCCTTCAGATCCTGCCTTTCGAATGGCTGAGCGAGAGGAAAATATTCGCCTTCAGAACATGCTGCGACGATTTCCGGGCCGCTGAACCCCTTTCATCCTCGACCATGGGGGGATGGTGGACAGAATTGTTTCGAAAAAGGTGTTCATGGGACAGGCTGTTCAGGAAGGAGGAATCGGGCCGCCTGTCTCGCTTGTGTCCGAACTGTCTGAATCTCTCAGGTGTGGCCAGGCACAGGCACGACGTTCCAGGATGCCACGATGAAAGGCGTGTCGTGCGATGTGAATCAGGGTGATATTTTCATGGTATCTGATGCAACGCTCCTGCAAGTGGAAGGCAGGAAAGGAGGCATCGCATGTCATTCATCATGAAGACGATTTTTCAAAAAATGATGGTCACGTTTGCAATAGCTTTCTGCGTCTTGTGTGGTGTCATGCGCATCCAATTTGCGCATGCAACAGACGATGATTTTTATCTCCTCACTGTTGCGGCCACGAGCTTTCGCGTGAAAAGCACGGCGATCATTGGAAGCGCCGGCGGAAGAATCCGGGCCGGGGCCGCCGCCGTGGAGTTTCCAGCGGCCGCCGTGCCGGATGAAACCGTTGTGCAACTCGAACGGGCGCTTCCCCAGGACGATTTCAGCGATGCAAATGACGCCGCCTATGTCCTGGACATCGCCACCACGCATATCGCACAGGACATCACGCTCGCCCTGGGCGTTCCCGGAGAGGCGGACGGCACGGGCCTCGTCGCCGTGCAAAGCGAGGTGACGCGTTCAAGCGGGGCGAAGGAAACCCTGCCCCCGGTGGTCGTCTCCGGCGTCGTCCAGGGGCAGCGCCTCGCCGCCGTCCTCCCCGCCCTGGAGACGGAACTCCGGGCGGACGCCGCCGGACCCCGGATGGCGCAGCCCCGGGTTGCGTACAAGATCTGGCATCTGCGGTCCTCCGGCGTCTCCCACGGCTCCACGGCGCGGTTTTTCGTCACCTGCCCCACCCGGGTCGTGGTCATGGAACCCGGGATCATCAACCGTATCCTGGAATACGCCGAGCAGGCATACGCCCTGCTGACCGGCATGGGGTTCGCTTTTGACCCCCAGGTGAACTGGCCCTTGCACATTGCCGTGTCCTACAATCTCAAGCCGGGGGTCAATGGCGAGACCGTCATTCCGCTTTCAGGAAAGGCCAACCAAACCATCACCCTCAACCGTCAGGTGTGCGTAAATTCCGATCTCAATACCCTGCGCGCGACCATCGGCCACGAGTTTTTCCATGTGGTGCAGCACCATTATGATCCGAGGTCAGCCGTTGCGATTCGCAACACGGATGTTTTCACCCCGTATTTCTTCATGCTCGCCGAGGCGTCGTCCGCGTGGTTCGAGGCCAGGATGCTCGGTTCCCCCACGTATGTGTCGCCGGTTTTCCCACTCAACGATTTCCGCCATGCCTACGGCCTCGAGTCCTGGACGTCTGCCACGGAAGGGCAGGAGTCGGGCTATTGGGGGTCGGGATTTATCCGGTAC
Organism: Desulfovibrionaceae bacterium; assembly: GCA_031082225.1. Classification (GTDB taxonomy): domain Bacteria; phylum Desulfobacterota; class Desulfovibrionia; order Desulfovibrionales; family Desulfovibrionaceae; genus Desulfolutivibrio. The sequence goes on from JAVHLG010000015.1 coordinate 36,515, forward strand.
CTGCGGGACATCAAGGGGAGCGACGGGTTTTTGCCCGAACTGTGGCAGGCCGTGCGGGCCCAGGGGACGGATGGGCGCTATTCCGATCTTCGGGCCCTGTTCGACTGTTTCGGAAACAGATCCGTCCTTGCCGGGCATTGGCATGAGTTCATGCGCAAGTGGAACACGGCGACCACCGGCTACGCCGGTTGGCGGCTTCCGCCGAGCGATCGGACCTGGTACTTCAATACGTCCGGTCCGTCCGGCCAGATCGTGCAGGGCACGCAGCCCTTCTCAGGCCGGAAATGGCGGTTCAATTTCGGGAGCCTCGGCACGTCCAAGGACTATTTTTTCAACATCATCTCCGACTCGAACAATTTGACGTATACCATCTATAAAGAAATCATCATCTCCTCGTCGGCTTCAACGTTTCAGAAAATTGCCGACCTGAGCCACAACGCCCCGCATCGCCGGATGGTCGCTGACGGCGACGTGTATGCGGTCGTGGTCTCGAACAACGGCACGAACTTGTTCAAGACCACGACCCAGGCCGGTCTGCGCGTCGGCCAGGTCGGGACGAACTCCATGTTCTGCCGAGATGTGCCGAACGACGCCGTTTTTCAGTCTGGAAACAAATACTATCAGTGGAGACATGCAACAGGAGGATATCTTGTCGCAGATGAGACATACTTTGATGATGCAAAAAAGAACATATCGAATACGTCATGCTATTGGTATGAATCGGGAAATAAACAGTTCTATGGAACATGGTACAGTAATAATAATAAACGATCAGAGACAAAATATGATGAAAATGGGCTGGCACATGAGGAAGACAAGAAGTATTATGATACGGGAATTCTCAAAGAGGTCTACACCTGGGACCACGGCCATCAGACCGGACCGTTCTTCCAATACTATCAAAGTGGCCAGACATACTGCGCCGGGGGGTTCGACAACGGGCTCGAACATGGCGAATGGAGCTATTACGACGATGGCGGCGGATGGCTGTACACCTGCACCTACAGCTACGGAGCGCTCGTGAACTGCGTCTATCCCCAGGAACCCTGACCCGGCGGAAGGCCAGAAACGGCATGCGCCCTGTATATGTCCACGGCGCGAGGCCGTGGTGTGGCGTCCTTGAAATCGAGGTTCCCAGATGTCGAAGGCGAAAATTTGAAATAATACATGTATTCTCATAAGATGCGGTTGTTTTTTTAAGAAGGGACGGGGCAGAAGCGGCATGGAACCGGCGGTGATGCAGCAAAGGGGAAGCCGCCAGACCCTCGGCGTCAGGCTTTCGGCCCTGACCTCGGGTTGCGCGGCCCTAGCGGCTATTCATACGGATAGGTCGAACCGGCGAACTCCTTGGCCCGGGGATTGGGATACTTGCCCTCGGCGGTCAGCTTTTTGATCCCGGCGGACTTGTCGGCATACGTCGTGTGCAGCAGTTCGTGGGACTTGTGCTCCAGGGGCGCGTGCAGGAACTTCTTGTAGAGGTCCTTGACCTGGGCGTTGTCCTGGGAGGCGCGCACCTTGAACTTGGCGTCCGCCCCGTAGACCCCGTTGATACGGTCCATCATGTAGTCCTTGAGCTGCCTGCCGGCGGCCACGGCCTTTCCGGTCAGACGCAGTCCGATGAGCACGCCGCCGGAGGCGACGCAGGCCGTCTTGAGGAAACCGCGCCGGGTGAGTTGGAGAATGGACATGGCGTTCCCCCCTTATGCTTTGTTGGCGTTAAACATGGCCAAACGTTTTTGCAGCGAGGCGTGGAAGGTGGTCACGCGACGATCCATGGCCTCAAGCACGCCGGGCATGATGGGCTGGCCGCCGCCCATGACGCAGCCGCCGGGGCAGGACATGAACTCAATGAAGTGGTACGGGGACTTTCCGGCCTTGACCTCTTCGCAGATGGACGCGAAGCGTTTGGCCCCGTGCACCACGGCCACCTTGACCACGGTCCCGTTCAGGTCAACCGAGGCCTCCTTGAAGCCGGTCAGGCCCCGCACGCCCTTGAAGTCCCAGCTCTCGGGCTTTTTCTTCATCACGGCCTCGTAGGCGAAGCGCAGGGCCGCCTCCATGACGCCGCCGGTCACGCCGAAGATGGTGGCGCCGCCGGTGGACTCGCCCATGATGGCGTCGCGTTTGCCGTCAGCGGCCTTGGGCAGGTCGAATCCCGCCTTCTTGAGCATATACGCCAGTTCGCGGGTGGTGATGGTGGCGTCGATGTCCTTGTGTCCGCTGGCCTTGAACTCGGGGCGCATGCCCTCGTACTTCTTGGCCGTGCAGGGCATGATGGACACGGTATAGACCTTGGCCGGGTCGTACTTGGCCTGCTCGGCCCCGTAGGTCTTGGACAGGGGACCGCACATGGCGATGGGCGACTTGCAGGTGGAGAGGTGCGGGATCAGCTCCGGATAGTAGGTCTCGACATACTTGATCCAGGCCGGACAACAGGAGGTGAACTGGGGAAGCGGCAGGTCCGATTTCTTGGTCAACCGGGCCAGAAGCTCGCTGCCTTCCTCCCAGATGGTCACGTCGGCGGTGTACTCGTTGTCCCAGACGTGGTCGAAGCCGATCTTTTTCAGGCCTTCGAGCATCTTCTCCGTGGTCACCGAGCCCAGGGGCTGGCCGAAGCAGTCGCCCAGGCCGTAGCGCACGGCCGGGGCGGGCATGGCGATGACCTTGACGTTCGGATCCTTGATCTTGGCCTCGATCTCCGGAATCCAGGACTGGGTTTCGTAGATGGCCGACACCGGGCAATGGGTCAGGCACTGGCCGCAGTTGATGCAGGCCGCCTGATCGGGGATCTTGTGGGGTTCGCCGGTCTCGCCGAAGATGGCGCCGGTGGGGCAGTAGCTCATGCAGGAGTCGCAGCCGATGCATTTGGTCTCATCGACCTGGACGAAGAAGAGCTTGTCCGGATCGGCCTTGGCGTCCGGAACCTGGTTTTCGTAAAAGATTTTCTCGATTTCGATTCTGCTCATGAGATTCCTCCATGTGTTGTGGCCAGAATTGAATGATACAAACATGGCAACGTGATGCTGTGCGGCTCCTCCTTTGTTTGGACCGCCGTGGCGGTCGTGTCACCCTCGGGCTGTTATGGTTTCTTCATGCGAAACGGCACGGTTTCGCGGGCCTCAGATGCCTCCATACATGACCGCCCCTTCCCGGGAGGAGCGCCGCCATGTCGCCCGGGCCTTCTCAAAGGCCGCCCGGGCCGCCGGGAAGGGCAGAAGGACGCGGGGCAACACCCCCTGGAGAAAGGAGATGGCCAGACCGTAGTTGGTCATGGGCACGTCCTGGCGGATGGAATGGTAAAGCCTGGACAGCATGGCCTTGCGGTTGATGACGCAGGCCCCGCAGTGGATGACCAGGGCGTAGGGCGAAAGATCCTCGGGATAGGCGGCCCCGGCCTTCACCTCCACCTGGATGGCCCCCCCCGCGTATTGCCGCAGCCAGCGGGGAATCTTCACCCGGCCGATGTCGTCGGCCAGGGGATGGTGGGTGCAGGCCTCGGCGATGAGCACCCGGTCCCCGGGCCGCAGGCGGTCGATGGCCGCCGCGCCCTCGGCCAGTCTGGCCAGATCGCCCTTGAAGCGGGCCATGAGGATGGAAAAGGTGGTCATGGGTACGTCGGCGGGCGTGTCCCCGGCGGTTTTGAGCACCACCTGGGAGTCGCACACCACCAGGGCCGGTTTGTGGGTGAGGTGCTCCAGGGCGTCGCGCAGTTCGCGCTCCTTGACCACCATGGCCCGGGCGTCGCTGTCCAGGATGTCCCGGATGGCCTGGACCTGGGGCAGGATGAGCCGTCCCTTGGGCGCGCCCAGATCGATGGGCACCACCAGCACGGCCAGTTCCCCGGCCCGCAACAGGTCGCCCACCAGCCGCGGCTCCGCGAACCAGTCGTCCGGGGCCAGCTTCACCAGGATCTCCTTGAGGGCCAGAAGTCCCAGGCCCTGTGCGGCGGAGACCGGGATGACCGGCGGGGCCGGATTGCAGCAGGCCGCGATGTGGTCCAAAAATTCTCGTGTGGGCGGGCTGTGGTCGATCTTGTTCACCACCACGGCGAACGGGGTGTCCCGCTCGGAGAGCATGGCCGCGATGCGCACCTCATCCTCCCCGAACACCCCGGAGTCGGTGACCAGAAGGGCCACATCCGTGCGTTCCAGGGCCTTTTCGGTTCGCTTGACGCGAAGCTCTCCAAGCCTTCCCACGTCGTCCAGACCGGCCGTGTCGATGAACACCACCGGCCCCAGGGGGGAAAGCTCCTGGGCCTTTTCCACCGGATCGGTGGTGGTGCCGGGCGTGTCCGAGACGATGGACACGGGCTGGCCGGTTATGGCGTTGACAAGCGAGGACTTGCCCACGTTGCGGCGTCCGAAGACGCCGATGTGCAGGCGAAGTCCTTTTGGCGTATCGCGCATGGTTTTTTGAGACCTCCGTCCCGGATGAGCGTGCGACCGGCCTGCCGGATCACGGCCTGGGCCGACTTGAGGCCCACGGCCTCCTTGTGGTCGTAGATGCGGTAGTGCTCCCTGTGGGCGCTGGGGGTGAAATTGGGCATGATGACGTTGCACCCGGCCTGCAGGGCCAGAAGCTGGCCGCGCCCGGGGTCCAGGCTGGCCAGGGCCGTGGTGGCGGGCAGGTTGGCCCGGGGGCAGGCCAGACGCAACAGGGCCAGCACGCGCAGGGTGGTGTCCTCGTCGCCGCGTGCCGCCGTGGACAGGGGGGTGTCGGCCTGGGGCAGAAACGGCCCGGCCCCGCACATGTCCACGCCAAGCTCGCGCACCAGGGCGATGTCGTCGGCCAGGGTCCGGGCGGTCTGCCCCGGCAGGCCCACGATGAACCCGGAGCCGATCTCGTAGCCCAGTTCTTTGAGATAGCGCAGTGCGGCCAGCCGTTCCTGCAGATGTTTCCCGGGGTGCAGCCGATCGTACAGGTCCGCGTCCGCTGTCTCGTGCTTCATGAGGTAGCGGTCGGCACCGACGTCCCGCCACAGTTCGTAGTCCGGAAACGGCCGTTCCCCCAGGCTGAGCGTGATCTTGATCTCGGCCTGGTCCTTGATGCGGACGATGATGTCCGCAATGCTTTCGGCCCCATACTCCAGGTCGTCGCCCGATTGCAGCACCACCGTGCCCACGCCCAGGGCGGCGGTGCGCAGGGCGGCCGCCACCACCTCGTCCGGGGTCATGCGGTAGCGGGTGATGTTCGTATTGGCCCGGCGCAGGCCGCAGTAGAGACAGTTGCGCACGCAGCGGTTGGAAAATTCCACAATGCCGCGCAGATAGACCCCGTTTCCGACGCTTGCGGCCCGCACGGCGTCGGCTTCGGCCAAAAGCTCGTCCAGCGGGGCGGCAATCAGCCGCTCGAGGATGTCCTGACGGTTCATGGCCTCCCCTCCCGACCCTGCCCGAGCACGGTCATGGTTTCGGCGGACAGAAGACGCCGCAGTTCCGGGGCGTCCAGAAGGCCGCGCTCCAGCACCGCCTGGGGCACGGTTTTCCCCGTCTCGCGCACCTCCCGGGCCACCTCCACGGCGGCCTCGTAGCCGATGGCCGGAACCAGGGCCACCACCGTGGCCCAGGAACGGTGGACATGCTCCTCGCAGGCGGCGGGGTCGGCCGTGACGCCTTCCACGCATTTGGTCCGGAACATGACGCAGGCCGCATCCAGCAGGCTCAGGCCCTCAAGCAGGGCATCGGCCAAAAGGGGCAAAAAGGCGTTGAGTTCGAGCTGTCCGGACATGGCCGCCGAGGCCGTCAGCCCGTCCAGGGCCATGACCCGCAGCGCCGCCTGTCCCACGGCCTCGCAGATCACCGGATTGACCTTGCCGGGCATGATGCTCGACCCGGCCTGGACCTCGGGAAGGTGGATCTCCCCAAGCCCGGCCCGGGGCCCCGAGGCCAGGAGGCGCAGGTCCGAGGAGATCTTTATGAGGTTCACGGCCACGGCCTTGAGGATCCCCGAGACCTCCACGAAACAGTCGGCGTTTTGCGTGGCGTCCACCAGGTTTTCCGCCCGGGACAGCCCAAACCCCGTGTCCTCGCGCAGCTTGTCCACCACGCAGAAGATGTAGTCGCGCGGGGCCGTCACCCCGGTGCCCACGGCCGTACCCCCCAGGTTCACCACCCGCAGGCGCTCCTCGCACTTGAACACCCGCCAGCGATCCCGGGAGACGGCCTCGCCGTAGGCCGAGAACTCGGCCCCAAGGGTGATGGGGCAGGCGTCCTGAAGCTGGGTGCGGCCCATCTTGACCACGGAGGCGAACTCCCGCTCCTTGTCCTGGAAGGCCGTCTGCAGGGCGGCCAGGGACTTTTCCAGGCGGCGCAGAAGCGTAATCGCCGCGACCTTGACGGCCGTGGGAAAGACGTCATTGGTGGACTGGTGCAGGTTGACGTGGTGCAGGGGATGCACCCGGGCGTAGTCGCCGGGCCTGCCGCCGAGCAGTTCCTCGGCCCGGTTGGCCAGCACCTCGTTGGCGTTCATGTTGGCCGAGGTTCCGGCCCCGCCCTGCAGGGCGTCGGTGATCCCGATTTCGGGCAGAAGGCCGCCAAGGGCCTCGTCGCAGGCGGCGACCACGGCCTGGCCCACGTGCAGGGGCAGATGCCCGGTCTCCATGTTGGCCCGGGCGCAGGCCCGCTTGACCAGCACCAGGGCCCGGGTCAGTTCCGGATGCACCGTCCGCCCGGACAGGTGGAAGTTCGCCAGGGCCCGGGCCGTATGGATGCCGTGGGTTGCGCAAAGCGGCACGGCCGACTCGCCGAGGAGATCCCGCTCCAGGCGGACCTCCCCGGCGCATGCCTCCAGGTGCGGATGCCGCTGGGTTTCAACAGTAGACATCGCGGCGTCCCGAACGGACCTTCTCGATCATGTGCTGCGACACGCGCCGGGTCTTGGGCAGCATGTCCTCCAGTTCCTGGGAGATGGCCCGCTCCCCGACTGCGGCCACGTCGGCCGGGGCGTAGTCGATGAGGTATTCCAGGAACGTGGACAGGGCGTTGGGGCCGCATTTCTCCTTGATGAGCCCGGGCTTGGCCAGGTCCATGAAATCCGCGCCGGTGCGGCCCAGACGGTAGCAGCCGGTGCAGAAGGAGGGGATGTAGCCCAGTTCCGAGACGTCTTTTATGACCTCGGACAGGCTTCTGTGGTCGCCGAGCTGGAACTGGCTGGCCTCGAATTTTTCCTCGTCGGCATAGCCGCCGGGGTTGGTGCGGCTTCCGGCCGAGATCTGGGACACGCCCAGGGCGAAGGTCTCCATGCGCATTTCAGCGGTCTCCCGGGTGGACATGATGAACCCGGTGTAGGGCACGGCCAGGCGCAGGATGGCCACGATCTTCTTGAAATCCTCGTCCGAGACCGGGCTGGGGGGTGAGGTGGCCATGTCCGAACCCATGGCCGGTTCCATGCGCGGGACGCTTATGGTGTGGCAGCCCACGCCAAAACGCTCTTCCAGATGGGCGATGTGCAGCATGAGCGCCATGATCTCGTATTTCCAGTCATAGAGGCCAAAAAGCACGCCCACGCCCACGTCGTCGATGCCCGCCAGCATGGCCCGGTCCACGGCCGAGGCCCGCCAGTCGAAATCGCGTTTTTTCCCGGCCACGTGCACCTTGGCATAGGTGCCCCGGTGGTAGGTCTCCTGGAAGATCTGGTAGGTGCCGATGCCCGCCTCCTTGAGGGACGTGAAATCGTCCACGGAGAGTGGGGCCACATTGACGTTCACGCGCCGGATCTCGCCATTGCCTTCCTTGACGGAATAGACCGTGGCGATGGAGTCGAGGATGTACTTGAAGCCCTCGCCGGGATAGGACTCCCCGGCCACCAGAAGGATGCGCTTGTGTCCCTGGTTGATGATGATGCGCGTCTCCTCGGCGATCTCCTCCTGGGACAGCACCCGGCGGGTCAGTCCCGTGTTGGTGCGGCGGAAGGCGCAGTACAGACACTCGTTCTTGCACAGATTGGAAATGTAGAGCGGGGCGAACATCACCAGACGGCGGCCGTAGATCTCTTCCTTCACCTTCCGGGCGGCGGCGAAAATCTCCTCCAGAAGGCCCGCATCCGAGACGGCCGCCAGGGCGGCCACGTCGTGCAGGCGAAGACCCTTGAGCTCCAGGGCTTTAGCCAGGATTTCGCGGACCCTGCCCGCGTCTTCCGTGCGGCCTGACTCCAGAGCGGCCCCGATCCGGGCCTCGTCCACCCAATCCGCGACTGTGTCCTGTAACATCTTATGCTCCTTGAAAATCTGTTTGGCCCGGCACCGTGCTGTCAAACAGCACCATCTTGCTTTTGACGGCGGGCAGCATGCCGAGCTTGCCGCCAAACGCCCCCAGGGCGTCCGTCGTGCCTTCCACGATCATGGCGATGACGCTGAAACCCTTTTGCCGGTAGGGCACGCCGATGCGTCCTATGACCAGTTCCCCGTAGTCGCTGATGAGCCGGTTGACGGCCTCGGCGGCCTCGGTGCGGTTTTTTACGGCCAGGGCCAGAATGCCCATGCGCAGTCCGGGGTCGGTGGCGCTGCGGCCCGGGATGTCGGCGTCGTCGTTCATGTTGTCCTCCCGTTGCGGGTTTTTGCTAAAACGCCATGTTCAGCCAGGGGATGCGGTGCACCCTGTCTGCGATGCGGCCATGCCTGCAGACGGCGTGGTTTTTTTCCAAAAAACATGCGGTCAGTTCCACGGCCCGGCGCACGCCCCGACGGGCGGCCGGGGACAGGCACGCCCCATGGGCGTCGCGGGTCGGATCGGGGTCCACCAGGATGATGCGCAGTTGTGGCGGCAGCCGGTGGGCGGTTTCGATGGTCCCGAGCATCTCGGCCAGGGCCACGCGGCGGGAGGGAATGCGGTGATCCAGGGCGGCCAGGGTCCGAAAACGGTCCAGGTCCAGGTCGTGCACGTCGCCCGGGCGTCCGGTGACCACGTCGGCCTGGAGGATCACCACTGCATGGGCCGAGTACAGACAGGGCATGAGATTGCGGTAGTCCCCGGCGATGTAATCCAGGTGGACATCAGGTCCGAACCCCACCTGTTCCAGGGCCTCCAGGGCGTAGAGCCCCAGGCCGTGGTCGCCGCGAAACAGGTTTCCGAAACCCACCACGGCATGGCGGCGTCCGGGCGTCTCCGTCAGGGGCGGGGATGTCGTGGTTTCAGGGGAACATGCCGTGTGCGTCTGGGCCCGGGTGGTGAGCATTGCATCGCGCCTCGTGTGGCCATCCTGGTCGGTCGTTCCCGTGTCGCCGTCGGGAGCGTCTGCTTTTTTCCCTGTCCGTCACGCCCGGCCAGGCAGGGAAGCGGCCGGGCGGATGGCAGGGAGGGTGACAACAAATTTTAAAATTTCATATTAGCGACGTACGTAAATCAAAAAGTTGCTACCGGAGAGACCGATATCCCCAATCGGTAAAAGATGCAATTGGTTTCGTGAAAAAAAGCGCATCGTCCGGATGCGTCTGGATGCGTCCGGGGAGGCGCTGTCCCGCCTGGACGGCCGAATGGGGGCCTTCCAGGCGGGGGCATGCGCGGGGGGCGGCGAGGGCCTTCCTTCGCCCGGGCGGTCCACATATGTCGCGTGCAGCAGGTGATGGGCCAGCGGTTGCCCGGGCGCGACCAGGAAGTCCTGGGAGATGAGGGCGATTTCCGGGTTCTCGCGGGTTTTGCGGATGGCCTGGTTGCGGCCGTCGGTATTGGGCCCGGCGATGCGGCGGCCAGCTTCAGGGGAACCACCCGGCCGTCGAGGTCACCGGCAAAAAAACGCCGGACAGTCGGCGTTGCAGATGAGATCCAGCTTATCGATCGATACTTGGCGCCAGGGTCATGAGCGGTTCCTGCTCCCTGACCTTGCGGGCTTCGCTCTGGATCTCGGCGATGATGGCGTCGCGGGGGGTGACGCAAAGGGCTGCGACGTTGGCCGGGTCGAATCCCATGGCCAGGGCCAGAAGCTGGGTGTAGTAGAAGACCGGGATCTCGAAGTCGATCTCGCCGCGTTCCTTAAGCGTCTTCTGCGACATGTCGAACTGCAGAAAGCAGGAGGAGCAGGTGGTCACGATACAGTCGGGATCGATCTCTTCCTTGATGGACAAAAGCTTGGTCTTGAACAGCTCCAGCGATTTCTCCACGTCCGTGGAGCGCATGCCGCCCATGCCGCAGCAGGCCTCCAGACGCGAATAATGCGGGGCCGACGCGCCCAGGGCCTCCACCAGTTCTTTTAACTGGGTGGGGAAAAACGAGTTCTTCTCTTTGACATGGTAGACGTCCGACGGCCACAGGATGTGGCAGCCGGGCTGCACCGCGACCTTGAGGCCGGAGAGGTCGTACTTCAGGCTCTCCTTGATCTTGTCCAGGCCCACCTTCTCATAGAGCACGTGGGAGATGTGATAGATGTCGCTTGTGCCCTTGAACTGGCGGTTGATGAGCCCGAGTTTTTCGTTGACCGCCTTTTTGCGGGAGGCGTCGGCCTCGATGAAGTGCTTGGCCTCGCTCAAAACGCCGAAGCAGCTGTTGCAGCCGGTCATGATGGGTACGTCCAGGTCCTCGGCGATGGTGATGTTGCGTCCGGAGACAGCACACCAGGTGGTCAGGTCGAAGGACGGGGCCGTGCCCCAGGCCGGACAGCAGCCCGCGCCGGGAAGATCCGTGACCTCGATGCCCAGCGCCGGAAAGACCTTGCGGAAGGACTGTTCGATGTCCGGCGCTTTGAACGGGATGTTGCATCCCAGATAGAGTCCGTATTTTTCCATTGCCAAATCTCCTTCTGGCAGTGTCGCGTTGGCCTGCGCGCAGCACAAAGACACGCGGACGTGTTGTTTTGCGCTTCGCATGTGGTTTTGCAGGCTATGTATCGTTTTTGCTGGATTCGGGATCGTTCCTAGAACAGCCCGAGCTCTCCCATGGGGCTGTTGTCCAGCAGGGTCTGGATCTCCTTCTGGGCCTTCTCGTCATAGGCCGAGGTGGGGGCCTTGGCGGGCAGGCCCACCTTTTCGCGCAGCGGCCCGGCCTCGGTGAACACGGCGTGCCCCGTGCCGTAGAGGTTCATCTGGCTGGTGGTGGCGGAGGAGGAAAAGGCCAGTTCGCTGGCCTGGTAGCGGCGATAGGCGAAGACCACTTCCTGGGGCCGCACGCCCTGGGGACAGACCTCGGTACACCGGTTGCAGGCCTGGCAGCCCCAGGTGGAGGTCTCTTCCACCAGCTCCTCGAACTGCCCTTCCAGAAGCTTTTTGATCAAAAGGCGGCACAGGACCGGAAACCCGGCCTTGACCCCGGGACACACGGCGGAACACGCCCCGCACTGGACGCACTTGAGGACGCCCGTGCCGCCGTATTCCATGATTCGTTTGACGGAATCCTGTATCTTGTCGCTGTCGAGAACGATTGCGGGCATGAAATTCCCTCCTTAGGCGGTCAGGGCCGCGATTTGGGCGAATATCTGGTCTTCCTCGTAGCCGTGCAGCACGATGGCCGCCGAGGGGCAGGCCGCCGTGCACACGCCGCAGCCCTTGCACTGGGTGATGTCGATGATCGCCCGGGGCTTCTCGGCGTAGGGCTTGAGGCTGATGGCGTTGTACGGACACAGGGGGACGCAGATGCCGCAGCCGCTGCATTTCTCCGTGTGCACCTCGGAGATGATGGGCTCGATCTTGACCCGGCCCTGGCACAGCGGCACGGCCGCGGCGGCCGCAGCGCCCTTGGCCTGGGACACGGTGTCCGGGATGTCCTTGGGGCCCTGGCAGCAGCCGGCCAGGAAGATGCCCTCGGTGGAGGTCTCGACCGGACCCAGCTTGGGATGCAGCTCCTTGAAGAAGTTGGAGCCGCAGAACTGCAGGCCCAAGGTCTGGGCCAGCTTCTTGGCTGTAGGCGGCAGCTCCATGGCCGTGGCCAGGATCACCAGGTCGGACTCGTATTCCACCGGGGCGCAGGCGTCGAGATCGTAGGCCAGAACCCGCAGGTTGTCGCCGGGAAGCACCTCCAGGCCGCCCACCTTGCCGCGCAGGATGTTGATGCCCATCTTGCGCGCGCCGGTGTAGTATTCGTCGTAGTCCTTGCCAGGGCTTCTGACGTCGATGAAGTGCATGTAGATGTTTACGTCCGGATATTTCTCCTTGATGAGCCGGGCCTGCTTGATCATGTACATGCAGCACACCCGCGAACAGTAGGTGTGGTGCTTTTCGTCACGCGATCCCACGCAGGAGACGAACGTCAGGGTGTGGGGCTTTTCGTTGTCGGACGGGCGCAACAGCTTGCCGCCGGTGGGGCCGGTGGCCGAGATCAGGCGCTCCATCTGCAGCGCCGTGATGACGTTTTTGTTGTCCGGGGCCATCTCCTTGAACCAGCCCTTGTCCATGACCTGGAAGCCCGTGGCCACCACGATGGTGCCGACCTTGATCTCCTTGATCTCGCCCGCCGGATCCCATTGCAGGGTGCGGTTGATGGCGTCGGCCGGACAGGCCTTTTCGCAGGGGGCCAGGAGGGGCTTGCCGGTCTTTTCGCTGATTTTGGGCTCGGTTCCGATCTCCCGACCGCCGCAGCTCTTGCAGTGGGCCATGTCCACCACGGCCTTTTTGGGCACGGCCTGGGGAAAGTGGATGTAGGCCGCCTTGCGGTTCGACAGGCCCATGTTGAACTCGTCGGGGGTCTTGGAGGGGCACTTTTCGGCGCAGGCCCCGCAGCCGGTACACCTGGCCCAGTCCACGTAGGCCTGCTTGCGGCGGACCTTGACGTTGAAGTTGCCGATGTAGCCCTCCACGTCCTCGACCTCGGAATAGGTCAGAAGCTCGATGTTGGGATGGTTCCCGGCCTCGACCATGACCGGGGTCAGGATGCAGGCCGAACAGTCGTTGGTGGGGAAGGTCTTGTCCAGCATGGCCATGACCCCGCCGATGGAGGGCTCCTTCTCCACCAGGTAGGTCTTAAATCCCATCTTGGCCAACTCCAGGGCCGAGAAGATGCCGGCCACGCCGCCGCCGATGACCAGCGCGGCCTTGGTCACGTCCACGTATTTTTCTTCCAGGGGCCTCAGGCGTGCGGCCTTGCCCACGGCGCTGGCCACCAGCAGCTTGGCCTTCCGGGTCGCGCCCTCGGGATCCTGGGCGTGCACCCAGGAGTCCTGGTCGCGGATGTTGGCCATCTCGAAAAGGTATTTATTGAGGCCCCCGGCCGACAGAGCGCCACGGAAAATGGGCTCGTGGGTGCGCGGGGTGCATGCGGCCACCACGACCTTGTCCACCAGGCCGTCGCGGATGTCCTGCTTGATCATCTCCTGGCCCGAATCCGAACACATGAACAGGTCCTTGCGGGCCACGGCCACGTCCGGCAGGCCCTCGGCAAAGGCCCGCACGGCCTCCACGTCGATGACCCCGGCGATGTTCGAGCCGCAATGACACACGTAAACGCCGACTTTCGCCATGTCTTCCTCCTTACATGTTTCGATAAACCCCGCAGCGTGATCCGATCCCCCGTCGATACGAAGGGAGCGGCCTGCACGTCGATTTCCCGTGGCATTCCGTTCCGCCTTGTCCGCCGGGTTGGATGCACCGGCGTGAGGACTTTCACATTGCCTTCGCCAGGCCTGTGTTCCGCAGAAGGATCATGCTCCACATACAGTGAGAGAGCCGATGCAGCATTGAGCTTCAGAGGTTGTGATGCTATTCTATCTCCTTCAATTTTGTATTCATTTCGAAAAAGAGGGTCAAATTGAAAATATATACGGGGGGATGAAGGAAGCATCAATATTCTTAATAGATGGTGACGATAATGATAGATATATTCTAAAAATTATATGAATTAAAAAATGATAGCATGAATGAGAGAATTATTTTCGGATGACGTGATTGAATCAAAAATTGCAATGGTAAGCCGACATCTGGCGAGGAAAGAATAATAGTTCGTCCTTGATCTTTTTTTCACGAATCCCGGAAGCCTTCCCCGGGCCTTTCCGCCGTATGGGCAACCCGAGGCCGACCAGCATGCGGTCCGGCCGAAGGAGGGTGCAGACGTAGCGGATGTGGCGGGCATGCCCTCGAATCGCGGGCTGGACGTGAACCCGGAATAGATCCTACGATGACGGCCTGCTTTATGGATACGGGCAGGCGCGCCAGAAGGCCGACGGACCAGGCGGTCCGCTTCCCGTTCAGGCCGCGGCATGGTATGCCAGCAGGGCGAGTCGGGAGGGCATGTGCACGCGGATGCGACAGGACGACTTTTTGTGGTGGCCACGCCCCTGGGCGACGTGACCGACCTTTCGCCCCGGGCCGCCCGGGTGCTGGCCGAGGCGGCCCTGGTGCTGGCCGAGGACACCCGACGCACGGGGCTCCTCTTCAAGCGCCTGGGCATCGCCGCCCAGGGGTTTTTGAGCCTGCACGACCACAACGAACAGGCCCGCCTGGATCAGGTTCTGGGGCTTTTGGCCCGGGGGCTGACCCTGGCCCTGGTGTCCGACGCCGGGACGCCGCTTCTGTCCGATCCGGGCTACCGCCTGGTGCGGGCCTGCCGCGAGGCGGGATATGCCGTGTCCCCGGTTCCCGGCCCCTCGGCCGTTACCGCGGCCCTGAGCGCCGCCGGACTGCCCCCCTATCCCTTCACCTTCCTGGGCTTTTTGCCGCGAAAGACCTCCGACATCCGCCGTCTTTTCGAAAAACACGCCGCAACAGGGGCCACCCTGGTCTTTTTCGAACGCAAGACCCGTCTGGGCAAGGCCCTGGCGGCGGCCTTTTCCGCCCTGGGCGAGCGGGACTGCGTGGTGGCCCGGGAGATGACCAAGACCTTCGAGGAGTTTTTGCCCGGGCGGCTGTCCCAACTGGCGGCGGCCCCGCCGGAGGTCTTGGGGGAAATTACGGTTGTCGTGGGACCGGCCATGAACGATGGCCTGCCCACGCCCGCAGACGAGGTGCGCCGCGTGGCCGCCGAGGTGGCCCGCGAGGGGCTGCGGCCGAAGGAGATGGCCCGGCGCGTGGCGGCCCGGGTGTCCGGTTGGAGCGTGGCCCGGGTCTACGAACTGCTGCTTGCCGCAGACTGAGGCGGCGAACGGCCGACTTGCACATGGCTCCTGTACAAGATACGAGATATCAATAAATGCCCGTAACTGGTGCGGCCCGTGGGAATATGTCGGTGTTTTTCGTAAAAAGTATGTATTTGAAATAGCTGGTGCGAGTGCCCGGAGAACGCCGCTGTCGAGGACACGGCGCGAGGCGTCTGGCGGGAACGTCAGGATGCCGGGCGGATGCCGAGAGGATGACGCCGATATGGTCCATGATGACAACACCTTGATCGACCTTCCCAAAATGCTGGAGCGGTTCGACCACGATCTGGAGCTCTTTCGGGAGGTCATGGACGTCTTCGTCGCAGAGACCCCGGAACGGTCGCGTCGGATCGCAGAGGCAGCGGCCCGGGGCGACATGGAGCAACTCGTGCGGCTGGCCCATTCCCTCAAAGGCGTATGCGGCACCATGCATGCCGAGCCGCTGCGGGAGCTGTCCTTCCAGGTGGAGATGGCCGCCCGGGCGGGGGATGCACAAACGGTGGCGGAGAAAGCGCCGCATCTGCTGGCCATGCTCGGGGATTTGGCGCGCCATCTGACGACGGTTGCCGCACGCGAGACGCCGCTGGCCTGAATGTGGCCTGTGCCGGGGAGTGCGGCCTGGGGCACGGCCCGGCGGCGGGATTGCCCCGCGTGTGCGCCGCCTGGGCGTGATGAAGGCTTGGCTGGTGTTCGCGCACCGGCTTTTTTTGTGCCCTTTCCCCGGGAGGGTGCAACCGATATATCGGCTGCCTTGTAGACGACTATCGTATGAAATGATACCTGGCGTGTACGAATGGACAACGTCGAGAGGCGGTCATGAGCGAGGGGTTTTATACAGTTTTGTTGTGATTTCGATAATAAAAATGCACATGTCTACTGTAGATAAACTATTTGGGAAACATGAATCAAAGTGAGGGTGTATGAAGACGAGTTTCAGAAAAATGCTGCCCAGGATTTTCTTTGCCACATTCATGTGCATGGTTTGTATGTTCGTGTCAGCGGCAGGGCAGGCATCCGAGACGCAGGGAGAAATTCTCTCTTCGATTTCAAATAATCCAAAACTGCGTGATCAGGCCACCGTCCTGAAAGCATTCCAGAGCGGCCAGGAGACGACCCGGTTCATCGTCATGCTGGCCGAACCGGCCACTACGAAAAAGGGGGCGGCCCTGGACTCCGAGGCGGCCACGGCCGCGCGCCGCAGGGAGGTGGCCGCGGTGCTGGACGGCTTTTTCAATCGCAAAAAGGCCGCCGACGTGGGCGAGGTCACCCGCCGTTTCGACTACATGCCCGCCTTTGCGGCCACTCTGACTGCGGCGCAGCTTGGAAATCTCCTGGCGGACGACGCCGTGGCCTTCGTGCGGCAGGACCGCATGAACAAGCCGCACCTGCGCCAGGGCATCCCCCTTATGAACGCCAGCGCCACCCGGTCGAAATATTCCGGGGCGGGCGTGGCCGTGGCCATCGCCGATACCGGCGTGGACTACATGAACACCTATCTGGGGGCCGCCCCCCTGGCCTCCAACACCAAGGTCATCGGCGGGTACGACGTCGGGGAGCAAAAGGCCGATCCCATGGACACGGAAGGGCACGGCACGTCCTGCGCGGGCATCGTGGCCGGAACCATCGGCGACACGGGCGACTACATCGGCGGCGTGGCCCCAAAGGCCAAGATCTACGCCCTGAAGATCACCGACGCCACGGGTGAGGCCCCGGATTCGGCCATCATGGCCGCCGGGGAGTGGTGCATCACCCACCAAAACGACGATCCTGAAAATCCCATCCGGATCATCAACATCAGCTTCGGCGGCGAGCGCTACACCTCCAACTGCGATGCCGCCATGCCGGATTACGCCGCCGCCGTGAACAACGTCCTGGCCGCTGGCATCACCATCTTCGCCTCCTCGGGCAACGACGGCTATTGCAACGCCATGGGCTCCCCGGCCTGCCTGTCCGGAATCATCTCCGTGGGCGCGGTCTACGACGCCGACTTCGGAACCTACACCCCCTGCGTGGAGCCGGAGTGCTGCCTGCCCAAGTCTCCCGCCTCGGAATGCCCCGGCGGATACTACATCCAGGACGCCACCGCCGCGGACAAGGTGGCGGGCTATTCGAATTCCGCCTCGTTTTTGACGCTTCTGGCCTCGTCCAACCGGTGCTACACCCTGCAATGCTCGGCGCAGGGCCAGACCTTCAACCAGACATTCGGCGGCACCTCGGCGGCCAGCCCCTATGCCGCCGGGGCCGCGGCGGCCCTGCAAAGCGCGGCCAAGACAATCATCGGGAGGTGGCTGACCCCGCAGGAGGTCAAAGACGCCCTGGTTTCCACCGGGGACGAGATCACCGACGCCAAATCAAACGTCGCCACGCCCCGGGTGGATCTCCAGGCGGCCATTGATGCCGTGCTCGCCGGGGTGACAGGCGTCGGGGCGCGGTCCCTGCTCCTTTTGGGGGACGACCAATAGGCCTGGTCGCGTCCCGGAACAAACCGGACGGTTGCCTCGTTTTGGGCCGTCCGTCGCCGTGCCCGGGGGACGTTTCCGGGAAAGCGGCATCCGGACGTCGGTTTGGACGCCGTGAGGCATTCGGACGGATTTTTCCGGGAGCGCAACGCGGGCGGCCAGGGTGATGTGGCATGCAGGCCTTGAAAACAACGCGGATGACGGGGGAGAAGAGAATGCAATGGATCACCGCTTCTCGGATGGCACGTTGGGGCTTGTTTCTGTTCATGACCCTGTGCCTCATCCCGGTCTCCGGGGCGAACGCCCGGGAACCGGACGGCATCCTGGCCGGGCTCGGGCGTAGCGCCAAGCTCTTGTCGCCTGAGGCGGCCCTGGCGCCGTTTGCGTCCGGGCGTGAAACAGCCCGGTTCATCGTCATGCTGTCCGAGCCGGATCGGGCCGGACAGGAGGCGTCCCTGGCCGCCGAGTCGGCCAAGGCTGCGCTGCGGGCCGAGGTGGCCGCCGCCCTGGACGCCTTTTTCTCCCGCAAAAAGGCCGCCGACGCCGGGCAGGTCACCCGGCGCTTCAGCTACATCCCCGCCTTTGCGGCCACCCTGACCGCCGCCCAGTTGCAGGCCCTTTTGGCCGACGACGCCGTGGCCTTTGTCCGCGAGGACCGCAAAAACACCCTGCGCCTGCGCCAGGGCGTTCCCCTCATGAACGCCTCCGCCACCCGGTCGAAGTATGCAGGGACGGGCGTGGCCGTGGCCATAAGCGATTCGGGCGTGGACTACATGAACGCCTATCTGGGCAAGGCCGCCATCGGCACGAATACGAAGGTCATCGGCGGCTACGACTTCGTGGACGAGGATGACGACCCCATGGACGCCAACGGGCATGGCACGGCCTGCGCCGGGATCGTGGCCGGGACCATCGGCAATACCGGGGACTACATCGGCGGCGTGGTCCCCCAGACCAAGATCTACGCCCTGAAGACCGCCAACGACCAGGGCAGCGCGGACGATTCGGCCATTATCGCCTCCTGGGAGTGGAGCATCACCCATCAAAACGACGACACGGCCAATCCCATCCTGATCATCAGCACCAGCCTCGGCGGCGGCCACTATACCACAGCCTGCGACGCCGATCTTCCCGACTACGTCAGTGTCGTCAACAAGGTGCGCGCCGCAGGCATCACCATCTTTGTCTCCTCGGGCAACGAGGGCTACTGCAACGCCATGGGCTCCCCGGCCTGCCTGTCCGGGGTCATCTCCGTGGGCGCGGTCTACGACGCCAACGTCGGAACCCAGACCGTCTGCGTGGAGCCCGAGAGCTGCCTGCCCAAGACCTATGATCCGGAAGATCCCAACTGCCCGTACTCCCTTGAGGAAACCAGCGCCGCCGACAAGGTGACGGGCTATTCCGACTCGGCCTCGTTCCTGACGCTTCTGGCCCCGTCCACCTCGTGCTACACCCTGCAATGCTCGGCCAAGGGTTCGACCTTCGATACGGAGTTCGGCGGCACCTCGGCGGCCTGCCCCTACGCCGCCGCGGCTGCGGCAGCCCTGCAGCAGGCGGCCAAGACCGTGACGGGAAAATACCTGACCCCGGACGAGGTGAAGACCTACCTGACCTCCACCGGAAAAAGCATCACCGACGCCAAGTCGAACATCGCCACGCCCCGGGTGGATCTCCAGGCAGCCATCAAGGCCCTGGCCGGAAACGGCGGAATCGCCAACCCCGCGCCGGGGAACCTCCTGCTTCTGGGCGAATAGGCCCGTTTCGCAAAACGGGTGCGACGCGAATCGGCCGGAAGGGGACATCCTTCCGGCCGTTGGCTTGTGGGGCGGGAAATGGTCAGTCGGGAACCACGGCCAGCACCGTGTCCCCGTGGGCGTCGGTCACCGGGCGGCCGGTTCTGAGAAGCTCCAGCCAGCGGCGTATGGCCAGGGCCATGACCACGGCCATGAGGACCATGACCACGATGCCCAGGCCCGCCAGCAGGTAGCGGCCCTTGGGGAGGAAGTTGCCGAGGATGCTCTGGTAGCCGGCCGCCAGGGTGGTCACGGCCATGAAAAGCCCGGGCACGGCCGTGGTCCAGACGTAACGGGCCCGGCCCAGGCGGATGAGCATGGTGGTGCCGATGATCAGCCCGCAGGCGGCCAGGAGTTGGTTGGACATGCCGAAAAGGGGCCAGATGGTGCTGATGTCGCCGGTATAGACCAGGTAGCCCCAGGCCAGGGTGAAGATCGCGCCGCTTAGGGCGATGCCCGGCCACCATTTCTCCCGGCCGAACTGCGGCCAGACCCGCGACAGCATCTCCTGCACGAAAAACCGGCCCACCCGGGTGCCCGTGTCCACGGCGGTCAGGATGAACACGGCCTCGAACATGATGGCGAAGTGGTACCAGTAGGCGTCAAGCTCGGTCATAAACGGCAGGGAGGCGAAGATGTGGGCCATGCCCACGGCCAGGGACACGGCCCCGCCCGTGCGCCCGTGGAGCTGTTCGCCCACGGCCCGGGACAGTTCGTCCAGGTTGACCGTGGAAAGCCCCATTTTTGCGAAGACGTCGGGGGCGGCGTTGATGGCGAAATAGTCCGCCGGAACCAGCACGCAGGCCGCAATGAGCGCCATGATCGCCACCAGCCCCTCCACCAGCATGGCCCCGTAGCCCACGAACAGGATGTCTTGTTCGTTGCCGATCATTTTGGGCGTGGTGCCCGTGCCGATGATGGCGTGAAACCCCGACAGCGCCCCGCAGGCGATGGTGATGAACACGAAGGGGTAGACCGCGCCGGGGATGATGGGGCCGCCGCCGTGGATGAAGGGCGTCAGGGCGGGCATGGACAGGTCGGGACGCACCCACAGGATGCCCAGGGCCAGAAGCCCGATGGTGCCGATTTTCAAGTAGGTCGAGAGGTAGTCGCGCGGACACAGCAAAAGCCACACCGGCAGGGTCGAGGCCACGAGGCCGTAGGCCGGGATGAGGATGGACAGTTCCTTGCGGGAAAAGGTGAACCATGCGGACAGGACCGGGTGCGAGGCCACGTAGGGACCGGCCAGGATGGTCAGGAAGAGCAGAGCCACGCCCATAAGGCTGGCCCCGCGCACGTCCCCGCGCCGCCAGACGTGCAGATGCAGCCCCATGAGGATGGCGATGGGGATGGTGGCCGCGACGGTGAAGGTGCCCCACGGGCTGTCGTGCATGGCCCCGATCACGGCCAGGCTGAGGCCCGCCAGGGTCAGGATCAGGATGAACAGCACGGCCACGGAGGCCGCCCGGCCGGCGAAGGTTCCGATCTCCAGGCGGGCGATGCGGCCCAGGCTTTTGCCCTTGTGGCGCACGGAGCAGAACAGCACCACCATGTCGTGCACCCCTCCGGCCAGGACGCAGCCGATGAGAATCCACAGGGCCCCGGGCAGATAGCCGTACTGGGCGGCCAGGACCGGCCCCAGAAGGGGGCCTGCCGCAGCGATGGCCGCGAAGTGGTGGCCGAAGATCACGAAGCGGTCGGTTTTCACGTAGTCCACGCCGTCGGCCATGGCCACGGCCGGGGTGGGGCGGCCGGGGTCCAGGCGCAGCATGCGGCGGGCCAGGAACAGCCCGTAGAACCGGTAGCCGATGGCGAACAGGCACAGGGCGGCAAAAACCAGGGTGAAGGCGTTCATGGGGGGTTCCTGAAAGAGGGTTCACTGCCGGGGGCGCGCCGCCAGGGACGAAAAACCCTGATTTCATGGGCGTGTTTTTTGGAAAAGGCAAGGG
The DNA here is from genome assembly GCA_031082225.1 of Desulfovibrionaceae bacterium. Lineage (GTDB taxonomy): Bacteria > Desulfobacterota > Desulfovibrionia > Desulfovibrionales > Desulfovibrionaceae > Desulfolutivibrio. Next base: position 57,704 of record JAVHLG010000015.1, read on the forward strand.
GGAGCGGGCGAAGGATCGTTCCTTTCTTCTTGGTCTGCCCGTCAGGTGGTCACCATCTCAACAGGCCCGGACCAATTTCGCCCTTGCCATATGGTCATTTCGTCTATACATTCTGCCCATGCAGTTTGAGTGGGACGAGGCCAAACGGCAGGCGAACATCACAAAACACGGCCTGGACTTTGTGGAGGCCGTGGCCGTACTCGAAGATGCGCCCACGCTTTTCGTTGACGACCGCTTTGATTACGGCGAACCCCGCTGCATCGCCATCGGAGAGGCCAAAGGCCGGGCGCTGGTGGTGGCGTTTACGATGCGCGACGGCGTCTTCCGCATCATCTCCGTGAGAAAGGCCAACGTCAGGGAGAGGAGGAAATATGCCGACTGAAAGGATCGTAAACGGCAGGACGATCACCCGGTATACCGCCAAGGAGGCCAAAAACCTCCCGTCGCAATCGGACTGGCCGCGCGTCGACGCCATGGCCGACGCGGAACTGACCGAAAACGCCATTTCCGATGCGGACAACCCGCCGCTTGACGACGCCTTCTTCGAGCGGGCCAAGCGGGTCCGCCTGGAGGATTTCATGCCGGAGACAAAGGAAAAGGTCTGCCTGCGTCTGGATCGGGACGTGGTGGCCTGGTTCCGCGCCCGGAAGAAGAAGGGCTATCAGACGGCCATAAATGCGGCGCTGCGGGCGTTTATCGCCAGCCAGTCCACCGGGCAGGGACGGTAGCCGCCAACACGATCCGCCCGGTCACCCACCCGCATCCGCACCCGGCGGATGGCGTACCGCAACCACCAGAAAGCGCCCCGGTCCTCCGCGCGCCTTTGCACCCGCCCCGATTTCCCGCGACGCCCACACGCCTTCGCCCCACGGGGCTTTGTTCTTTCCGCCTCCCGGCAGAACCCCGGAGGCGGGCCTTATCCGGCAGGCTGCTCCACATCGCCGCAGGCCTGCGGCGTCGGCTTGGCCTTGTCCGCCACAAGCGTGGCCACCCCGCATCCGAAGAGGGCCTGGACGCCGGATATGATCGGGTCCACGATGGAGACGGCGGCCATGCCCACCACCACCGCCGGTTCCAGAGGCAATCCCAGGGGGCCGCAGACGATGGCCAAAAGGAGGACATAGGACAGGCCTATGGTGCCGATGGCCGACACCACGCACAGAAGCGCCAGGAAGGCGATGGCGATATATTGCCCTGGCGTGAACGACACGCCGAAGGCCTGGCCCACGAAGATCGGGGTCAGGGCGAAAAACGCCGCATAGGCGTAATGGCACACCAACAGGGCGAAGGGATAGGCGGCCGTGATCTGCGCACGGTCGATCTGCGGATAGTTTTTCAACCGTTCCAGGCCGATGGGCATGGAAATGACGCTGCTGCGGGTTGAAAAGGACAAAAGAAAGATCGGTCCGAAATCCCGCCAGACGGCCGCAATCGGAATCCCGAGTTTCCAGCGGAGCAGTACAAGAGCCAGCAGGCCGCCGGGAAGAAACGCCAGGGTCAGGCACACCACCAGGCGCAGGATGGCCAGCATGAGTTCGAGGCCGGTCGAGGCGACGAAGTCCAGGGACAGGGCGTAGAGGGCGAAAGGCAACAGATAGAGGGACATGCGGATCATGATCGTGAAGGACTCCAGGATGGTGTCCATGATGCCGATCAGGGTCGTCTTGGCCTCTTTTTTCCCCGCCGCCACCGCCACCCCGAAAAAAATCGCCACGAAGAGCACGGCCAGATTCTCGTTGTTGACCATGGGGGCCAGCAGGTTGTCGGGGACGATGGTGTCCACCATATCCATAAGCTGATCGTACAGGCCTCCGCCGGGCTGCGCCGTCGGCATCCCCTTGTTCATGGAGGCCAAAAGCCCTTGCGCCTCCTTGGAGAAATCCGCCCCGGGCCTGCCCACGATGCCGATGCCGACGCCCAGAAGCGACGCGCCGAGCAACAGAAGCGGCGTCCACGCCAGCAGGCGTTTTATGAGCCGTGCGTTGCCGCCGCAGGCCAAAAGCCGGTAGGTGCTGGTGACGATGGCCGCGACCATGATCGGCAACACGCACATGCGCCAAAATCCCATGTACAGCCCGGCCGGGCGGGAGAGGTAGGCGGCCAGAAAAGGAAAATACAGGCCGGTCAGGCCGCCAAGCCCCATGGCCGCCAGCACCGTCCAGGGCGACAACAGCCAGTGCTGGCCGGAGGGCCTGCGCATCACCGTGGCCCACAGGACGCCGAGCGCCAGGAGGTGCAGCACGGCAACCAGGGCCATGTCTTGCATGTCGACGCGTTCGCCCTGCGGCGCGGGCCCGGCCACGGCCGGGACAGCCTCCCCCGGGGGCGGACCCGTCGGCCCCAGGTACTGGTCGACGATTTCCCGCGGCGTCGCCTTCGGGCGCAGGGGATGGACTTCCAGATAGTCATTGATCCAGCGCAAGAGGTCCGGCCTGCCCGGGCTGACCGCAATGGCGCAGGGATCGTCCAGGCTCGGGGCAAGGCGGTCGATCTTATAAAGCAGCCCCGGGTCGGCCTGCACGGCGATTTCGAAGATGGCCTCTCCGACCATGCTCAACTCGGCCTGCCCCTCATAGGCCATGGCGATGGCGGTTGCGGGAGATGCTACGGGTATGAGTTGGGCCCTGGGAAAAAGCTCCCTGACAAGAGGCTCCAGGGAGGAGTGGGCCATGGTGGCGATCCGGAAGCCGGGCGTGTTGAAATGGCGCGCCACATCCTGCACCGACGTAAGGTCGGCGGCGTCGATGCGGTTTTGGGCCATGACCAGCCGGTTGGCGAGGAAAACGGCGTGGGACAGGATATAGGGGCGGCTGAAGAATACCCGCTGCGCGCGGGCCACGTTTTTGGTCAGTTCGCTTAGGCCGATGTCCACGGTCATGGCGGCCACGGCGTCCACCAGGCCGTCCCAGCCTCCGGGAACCCTGACGAACTCCGGCCGCACGCCGAGGGCCGCAGCCATCTGGCGGGCCAGGTCCACGTCAAAGCCCGTCAGGCGTCCGTCCTTCTCGAAGACGTAAGGGGGATCCTGGGCGTCGGTGACGCCGATTCGCAAGACCCCGGAGAGCTGAATCTCCCGGATATCGCCCGGCATGGACGACGCATGCAGTCCGGCTCCAAGCCAGGGCAGCGCCAGGAGAACGATCAGGAAGGACAGGCTGACGATCCGGGACACGTGCCGCATATCCTGCTCCAGGGAAGGCGTTATAGGGAATGTTTTATCATATGCCCGTGCAGGTTTTGAGGCAATACCAGACGGCTGTCGGTATTGCGAACATATGCCATGGCCGGATGAGGGAGACGGTGATCCGGCCGATGCCGAGAGTTCTTTGAGACGATGACTGGGTATGAGAGGATCTCCTGCCACCTCAACAGGGGCCGTCCGACCTCTGTGGTGGTCTGGGAGATCGAAAACAAGTCAATTCGCGTGGTGGAGGTGACCTCTGTTGAAACTCACGAAAACGCCCCGTACTGACGGTATGTGGGATATTCACGCCGTCGTTCCGGCGAACCGTGTCGAGGCCGTCGCCACGGCCATAGCGGAAGCGTCCGCAGCAGGCATCCCGGCCTCCGAGGTCTTGCCGGAGTCCACGCCGGGTTCGCTTTTGCGCGGCGCGCGTACCCTCATGGGCATGACCCAGAAGCAGCTTGCGGAGGCCATCGGGGTCACCGTTCCAAACCTCTCCGGGATGGAGAACGACAAGCGCCCCATCGGCAAGGCCATGGCCAAAAAGATCGGCGTCGCCCTGGACTTCTCCTACAAGGTCTTTCTGTAGCCCTCGGGGCTGGTCCGCCTTTTCTGTTTCTTCTTGACCATGGCGTCGCATGTAGTACCATATGGTTATGGGCTCAGCGGACAAGGTACTGGCCAGAATGCGGGAAAACCCGCGGGATTGGCGGATCGATGACCTGGAGAACGTCTCGCGGCGACTCGGCTTTTCGATTCGCAAGGCGCCTGGAAGCCATGTCACGTTCAGTGCGGTCGGATGCCAAACCGTCGTGACCGTGCCCGCCCACAAGCCCGTCAAACCGGTCTATATCCGCATGTTCCTGCGGTTGGCGGACGAGGCCGAGGAGGTTTAGCGATGGCCGACACAATGCCGAAATTTGAAGGCTACCCGTTTCAGATAACCCCCCTTTCCAGCGAGGACGGAGGAGGGTATCTGGTTACGTTCCCCGATCTCCCGGGCTGCATGAGTGATGGGGAAACCGTCGAAGAGGCCATTGAAATGGCCCGGGATGCGTTCAAATGCTGGATGTCCGTTTACATTGAGGAGGGGCGTGAGATACCGGCCCCGGGCGGTCACGGCCCGGCCTCCGGCAGGTTCAACCTGCGCACTCCCAAAACGCTTCACGCAAAACTCGCCCGACAGGCTGCGGCCGAAGGCGTCAGCATGAACACCCTGGCCGTGGCCCTTTTGGCCGAGGGGCTTGGGCATAGGGAAGCCCGGTAGCTGACGGCCCGCCCGCCGCCTTTTTTCGGAGACGCACATCGGTCCCAGCCGCCCAGGCCACGGGCCGCCGTCGCCCCCTTTCGTGCATCCCTATCTGTCCGATTTCCTGCGACGCCCACACGCCTTCGCCCCATGGGAGCCCCCCACGGGGCTTTTTCATTCCCGTCTCCCGGCGTGAGCCCGGCTGCGGCACTCCCCGTGCCCCGGGCAGGGGTCGCCACCCCCGGCGCGCCTGAGGGTTTTTCACGTTGCGCGACGGTTCGCAGGCAGCGCCATGTCCGTCTTTTCGCGCCGATTACGATATCGTAACCGGGTTTGGTCCCAGGATGGTAATTTTCGTTCCCGCCGCGTGTCAGGCAGGCGATCGGCCATCCGAAAGCCCCGCCGCGACAGGTGTGCAATATCCGGCACGATGCTTGCTTATGGGGGCTCGCCGGGATGCACGCGCGTCCTGCGGCGAAAAGAGTGAGACAAATCCGGGAACTCCCCGGAATCATGAAAAAAGCGGGGAAAAACGATCCCCGCGCACCAGGAGCGAAACATCCATGTTCCAGATCGAAGAAGGACTCGCCATCGCCCCCATGGAACGCGTGCGCGCCCATGGCCGCTACCTGTTCGCCGGAGACGAAAAGTTCTTCATCAAGGGCGTCACCTACGGACCGTTCCCCGAGAATGAAAACGGCGAACCCCTGCCCGAGCGTGAACGCGTGGTGCGCGACTTCGAGATGATGCGCGCCGCCGGGGTCAACACCATCCGCGTGTACTACGTCCCGCCCCGCTGGTTCCTGGACCTGGCCCAGAGCCTGGGCGTGCGGGTCATGGTGGGCATCCCCTGGCCCCAGCACCTGTGTTTCCTGGACCAGTGGGAGGTCAAGGAAGAGATCAAAAAGGTTATCCGCGAGGCCGTCGCCCCCCTGGCCGGACACCCGGCCATCCTGGCCTGGCTGATCGGCAACGAGATTCCCTCGCACATCGTGCGCTGGCACGGGGCCAAAAAGATCGAGAAGTTTCTGGCGAAACTGGCCGCCATCGTGCGCGAGGAAGACCCCGCGTGCATGGTGACCTACGCCAACTATCCGTCCACGGAATACCTGCGCCTGCCGTTTCTGGATTTCCTGTCGGTCAACGTCTATCTGCATGATGAAAAGGCCTTCCGGTCCTACGTCAAGCGCCTGCAAAACGTGGCCGGGGATCTGCCCCTGGTTTTGTCCGAGTTCGGCATGGACTCCATCCGCCAGGGCGAGGAACACGTGGCCGAAACCCTGGCCTGGCAGCTTCGGGCCGCCTTCGAACTCGGCGTCTCGGGCACCATGGTCTTCGCCTGGACCGACGAGTGGTTCACCGGCGGCAACCTGATCGAGGACTGGGCCTTCGGCATGGTGGACGCGGCCCGCAACCCCAAGCCCTCCTATGAGGCCGTGGCCGGGGTCTACCGGCAGCGTCTGCCGCTTCTGCCCGACGCCACGCCGCTGATCTCCGTGGTGATTTGCGCCTACAACGCCGACTCCACCATGGACGGCTGCCTGGCCTCCTTCCAGAAGCTGGCCTATCCCAACTTCGAGGTCATCGTGGTCGACGACGGCTCGACGGATAAAACCGGCGAGATCTCCGACCGCTACGCGGCCAAGTATCCCTACATCCATGTCATCCATCAGCCCAACCTGGGGTTGTCCGCCGCCCGCAACGTGGGCATGAACGCCTCCCGGGGCGAGATCGTGGCCTACACCGATTCCGACTGCTACGTGGATCCGGACTGGCTGACCTACATGGCCTGGGCCTTTACCGATCCGCGCTTCATGGCCGTGGGCGGCCCCAACCTGCCCCCGCCCGAGGACAACCGCACCTCGGCCTGCGTGGCCGTCTCCCCGGGCGCGCCCACCCACGTCCTTTTGACCGACGAGGTGGCCGAGCACATCCCGGGCTGCAACATGGCCTACCGCCGTGAAAAGCTCATGGAGATAGGCGGCTTCGACGCCACCTATCGGGCCGCAGGCGACGACGTGGACGTGTGCTGGCGGTTGCAGAACGAGGGCTACATCATCGGATTTTGCGCGGCCATGATGGTCTGGCACCACCGCCGCAACACCGTCTCGGCCTACATCAAGCAGCAGAAAGGCTACGGCCGGGCCGAGGCCCTGCTTCTGCCCAAGCACCGGGACCGCTTCAACGTCCTGGGCAACTCCCGCTGGGCCGGGCGCATCTACGGCGACATCGGCGGCTGCCTCCTGGCCAACCGCCCCATCATCTACCACGGCGTCTTCGGCATGGGCCTTTTCCAGACCCTCTATGAGCCCAAGGGCAGCCTTGTGGCCTACCTGCCCCTGTCCATGGAATGGATGGTCCTGGCCCTGGCCCTCATGGTGGCCACGCCCTTCGTGCCGGTCCTGGGGATTCTCGGGCTGGCCATGGCCGTGACCTCCCTGGCCTTTGTCGGGCACCGGGCCAGCAAGGCCAAGCTGCCGGATCGCCACAACACCCTGGCCGCCCGGCTGACCATCGCCGGACTGACGCTTTTGCAGCCGCTTTGCCGGGGCTGGACGCGCTACAAGACCGTGTGGCAGTTGCGCAAGTGCGCCGCCCAGGCCGTGTGTCCCGTGCCCCTGGCTGCGGACATGCCCCATGACGAGCGCGAGATGCCGAGGGTGGGGCTTGTGCGCAAGGCCTCCGAGATCGCCGGGGTCTTCTCCCACCGCCTGACCTTCCACCGTTTCTTCTGGAACAACAAGGGCGTGGAGCGCGAGGAGCTTTTGTCCCATATCCTGTCCGTCCTGACCGGCCTGCACATGCCCTTCACCACGGATACCGGATTCTCCTCCATCTCCTCGGTGCCGCCCTGGGATCTGACCACCAAGACCGGCCTGTGGACCAGACTGAAGCTGCGGGTGACGGCCGAAAACCATGGCGGGTACAAACGGTTCGTGCGTCTGGCCGGAACCATCCTGCCCAGCAAGCGGTCCCTGCTCCTGCTGGCCGGATTGGCCGCCGCCGCCATCGCCATCCTGCCCCTGTCCAGCTATGCGGCCATGGCCGTGGCCACCACGGCCGCGCTGTTCGCCGGATGGATGCTGTGGGGCCTGTACCGCGCCGCCGCCCTGGTGACCATGCTGGTGCAGTATCTCATGGTGCGCGGCCCCGGCGGCTCCCTGGAAGAGCCCATTGAGGAAGTCGTGGAAAAGCGTCGCGCCGCCAAGGCCCCGTCCCGCCGCACCGTGACCGGCGAAGGCGACGTGGAAGACCTTTCCGGACTGATCCCCGCATCCGCGGCCGGACACAAGACCGAAAACGTGCTGGCTGCCTAGGGACCATGCATGTAAGCGACTGGGGCGCGCCGCCTGTGCGGCGTGCCCCAGTATTGCGTCCGCTCCAGGCCTGAAGACGCCGGTCATACGGCGGACGGCGGTCCGGTCCCCGGGCGGCGACGACACGAAACCCAGCGGCGGCGCACGCCGCGCCGATCCTGACGACGCGCCGATTTCGGCCAACGCAAAACGCACAAGGCTCGTCCCCCATGCCCGTATTCCTGCGCCTTCTGGCCTATCTGCGGCCCTACAGGCTGACGTTTCTCCTGTGCCTGGGACTGGTGGGCTTAATCAGCGCCATGGAGCTGCTCAAGCCCTGGCCGCTCAAGCTCGCCGTGGACCAGATCATCGGCCGCACCCCCCTGGAACTCTGGGGCTGGACCTTCGATCCCGCCACCATCAGCCTCTCCCTGCAACTGGCCTTGGTGGTGGGGATGCTTCTAGGCGTGCACTTCCTGGTGGGGTTCGCCCAGCTTCTCAACAATTACCTGACCATCCGCATGGGCCAGAACATGGTCCAGGATCTGCGCTGCGACCTCTTCCAGCACCTGCAGCGCCAATCCCTGCTTTTTCATCAGAAATGGCCCACCGGCGATCTCATCTACCGCATCATGGGCGATACCTATTCCGTGCAGACCCTGCTTATGAACGGGGTGTTCACCACGCTCACCAGCACCGCCATGCTCATCGGCATGCTCGTGGTCTGTCTGCGCATGGACGTGGAGCTGACCATCTACGCCGTATGCATCATCCCGTTTCTTTTCCTGGCCATCTCCAGGGTCAGCCGCCGCATCGGCGATTTGACCACCGAGACCCACATGAAGGAGAGCCAGGTCTATACCACGGTGGAGCGCATCTTCTCGTCCATCTCCCTCATCCAGGCCTTCGCCCGGGAGGAGGAGGAGAAACAACGCTTCGTGGCCGAGTCGCAACATTCCTTCGACCGCAAGCTCTCCCTCTATGCCCTGCAAACCATCTACGGCTGGCTCATCGGCGGCATCACCGCCGTGGGCACGGCCCTGGTGCTGTATATCGGCGTCAGCCACGTCCTGGACGGGTCGCTTTCCACCGGCGAACTGCTGATTTTCATCTCCTACCTGGCCACCCTCTACACCCCCTTAAGCAGCTTGAGCACCACCGTGGCCGGCATCCGGGGGTCTTTGGCCCAGGCCAGGCGGGTCATCGACGTCATGGGCATGGATCAGTCCGTGCATGAAGACCCCGACGCCGCGCCCCTGGCCATCTCCGACTGCCAGGTCCGCTTCGACGGCGTCAGCTTCGGCTACGACCCGGAAAAACCCGTGCTCACGGACGTCGCCTTCGCCTGCCCCGGCGGTTCCACCGTGGCTGTGGTGGGCCAGACCGGCGCGGGCAAGACCTCGCTCATCAGCCTGCTCCTTCGCTTCTACGACCCCCAAAAGGGGGCCATCACCATCGACGGCCAGGATCTGCGCCGGGTGACCCTCAAAAGCCTGCGCGAGAAAATCGCCATCGTGCTCCAGGAAACCCAGCTCTTTCCCATGTCCGTCCATGAGAACATCGCCTACGGCAAACGCAAGGCCAGCCGCGAAGAGGTCGTGCGGGCCGCCACCCTGGCCAACGCCCACGACTTCATTACCGCCCTGCCCGAAGGCTACGACACCCAGCTTGGCGAACGCGGCGCGAACCTCTCAGGCGGACAGCGCCAACGCCTGGCCATCGCCCGGGCCCTGCTCAAGGACGCGCCGCTTCTGATTCTCGACGAGCCCACCAGCGCCCTGGACGCCGAGACCGAGGCGCTCATCATGCAAGGCCTGGAACGGCTCATGACCAACCGGACCACGTTCATCATCGCCCACCGCCTGTCCATGATGCGCCGGGCCGACCTCATCCTGGTCATAAAAGACAAGCATATCCAGGAGATGGGGACATTCGAGGAACTCATGCAGGCGGGCGGCGAATTCGCCCGGCTGCATGGCATCCAGATGGGGACCATTCCGGCGTAAGAGCCCGGGGAGGGGGCGCCGCCCCCTTCCCGGACCCCACCCCCGCCGGGGGGAATCATTCCCCCCGGACCCCCTGG
>JAVHLG010000016.1 GCA_031082225.1 Desulfovibrionaceae bacterium
GCCCGATGTCGGGGGGGCCGGGGGGAATGATTCCCCCCGGGCGGGGTCCGGGGCGGAAGCCCCGGGGAGGGTAGGAATGAGGTGGAAGTGTGGGTGATACGAATTTTCAACAAGAAAAATGGCTGTGGGCAAAAATTGTGGAAAGCGGGGGTTTGTTCGTGATTCCTTGGGGCTGGCGAAAGGGGCTGTGCAGAACTGGACTGTAACGGGGCCTGGGCCGACTATACAAAGCATCGTGGCGGGACTATAAACCCACCTTCAATGGACGTGGCCGCGAGGTGTCGGCCAGGATCGCTTTTTGGCCTTTCCAACCATCCCGAGATACTGCCGTGAGCGCGAATTCCGTCTGGAACCAAATCAGGGGTCTGGAGCCGCTTTCCTTGTGCGACTGGCCGGGGCGCATGAGCGCCGTGGTCTTTTTGGGGGGCTGCAACCTGCGTTGTCCGCACTGCCATAACGGCGGACTGGCCTGGCATCCGGAGTGGTATCCGCCCATCGAGCCCGCCGATCTGGGGAGGTTTTTTTCGGCCCGGGGGCCGTGGCTGGACGGCATCGTGGTCACTGGCGGCGAACCGACCCTGGCCGGGGATCTGCCGGAGCTGGTGGCGGCCCTTTCGGCCTTCGGGCCGCCGGTGAAGGTGGACACCAACGGCATGCGGCCGGAGATGGTGGCGGCGGTTTTGGCCCATGCCCCGGGAACGCGGTTTTCCGTGGACGTGAAGGCCCCGTATGAAAAATATCCCCTGGTGACCGGAGGCGCCGTGACGGCGGAGGCGGCCAGGGAGAATATGGGCAGGATTTTCGAGGTGGCCAGGGGGTTTCCGGAGTCGTTCATGTTCCGGACGACCCTGGTGCCCGAGCTTTGCGAGGCGGACGTGCAGGAGATCAGGGAGGTGATGCTGCCGTCCGGTTTGATGTTGACCGTTCAAGCATACGTGCCGCCCAAGGCGCGCGGGGAGGAGAAGGTACATGCCCACTCGGATAAAAAAACGCGACGGCTGCCAGGAAACCTGGTCCACGGAACGCATCGCCCTGGCCATCTTGAAGGCTCTCAAGGCCAGCGGCATCCAGGATCCGCTTTTGGCCAGGCGGTTGGCGCATAAGGTCGAAGGCAAGCTCGAGGATCTCGAGGTTCCCGAACAGGAGCAGGTCCAGGATCAGGTGGAGCAGGTGCTCATGGAGTCGCGCCTTTTCGGCGTGGCCAAGCGCTACATCATCTACCGCGAGAAACGCCGGGAGTTGCGCGAGCAAAAAGCCGCCTACCTGGACATCAAGGAAGTCATCGACAACTACCTGAGCAAGGCCGACTGGCGCGTGGCCGAGAACGCCAACATGTGCCATTCGTTCCAGGGGCTCATGCTGCACCTGTCGGGCACGGTCCAGGCCAGATACGCCCTGGAGAAGTATCCCGAGGAGGTCCGGGCGGCCCACGAGCACGGCTATTTCCACATCCACGACCTGTCCTTCGGGCTGGCCGGATATTGCGCCGGATGGAGCTTAAAGGATCTGCTGCTTGAGGGCTTCAACCTGGAGGGCCGCTCCTGCGCGGGCCCGGCCCGGCACTTCGATTCCGCCCTGGGGCAGATGGTCAATTTTCTGGGCACGCTGCAAAACGAATGGGCCGGGGCCCAGGCCTTCAACAACGTGGACACCTATCTGGCCCCGTTTATCCGCCACGACAAGTTGACGTATAAACAGGTGCGCCAGGCCGTGCAGAAGTTCGTGTTCAACTTGAACACCACCTCGCGCTGGGGCGGCCAAAGCCCCTTCACCAACCTGACCTTCGATCTGGCCCCGCCCAAGCATCTGGCCAGCGAGGCGGTGATCATCGGCGGCAAGCTTTTGGACAGCGTGCACGGCGACTACGCCGTGGAAATGGAGATGTTCAACCGGGCCTTTCTGGAGGTCATGTCCGAGGGGGACTACCACGGCCGCATCTTCTCCTTTCCCATCCCCACCTACAACATCACCAAGGATTTTCCCTGGGAGACGCCCATCGGCAAAAGGCTTTTGGAGCTGACGGCCAAGTATGGCGCGCCGTATTTCCAGAATTTCATCAATTCCGATTTGAGCCCCGAGGACGTGCGCTCCATGTGCTGCCGGTTGCAGATGGACCTGCGCGAGCTGCGCAAGAAGGTCGGCGGGCTATTTGGCGCCGGGGATCTGACCGGGTCCGTGGGCGTGGTGACGCTCAATCTGCCCAAGCTGGCCTTTCTGGCCCAGGGCGAGGAGGATTTCCTCGATCTGGTCTCGGAATACGCCGATCTGGCCAAGACGGCCCTGGAATTCAAGCGCAAGCTCATCAACGACAACCTGGAACGGGGCATGTTCCCGTGGACCAGGCGCTACCTCAAAAACGGCTTCAAGGGCCATTTCTCCACCATCGGCCTGGTGGGCGGCCATGAGGCCTGCCTGAACCTTTTGGGCAAGGGCATCGAGACCGACGCCGGGGTGCGGCTCATGACCCGGACGCTGAACCACCTGCGCGAGCTGACCTCAGGCTACCAGGAGGAGACCGGCAGCCTCTACAACCTGGAGGCCACCCCGGCCGAGGGCACCAGCTACCGGCTGGCCAAGATCGACAAGTCGCTGTACGCCGACATCCGGGCCTCGGGCAACGGCACGCCGTATTATACCAACTCCACCACCCTGCCCGTGGGGCTGTCGTCGGACGTGATCTATTCCCTGGAGCACCAGAACAAGCTGCAGCCGCTGTATACCGGCGGCACGGTGTTCCACACCTACCTGGGCGAGGCCGCGACAGACCTGGAGGCCCTGCGGTCGTTCATCGTCAAGGCTTTCACCATGACCAAGATTCCATATCTGTCGATCACGCCGACGTTTTCCATTTGCAAAAAGCACGGCTACATCCAGGGCGAACACTTCGAATGCCCGGACTGCGGGCAGCCTGCCGAGGTCTACACCCGCATTGTGGGCTACTACCGGCCTGTGTCCCAATGGAACAAGGGCAAGCAGGCGGAATATGTGGACCGGGTGATGTTCGAGGGTGTGGATTGCCTGTGCGGCGGCTAGGCCGTCGTTGACCCTGAAATCCTGAAGCAGGGGAGGGCGTTGGTCCTCCCCTGTTTTTTTGTCCGCCGCCGTAATCGCGCAGGGTGGCGACGTATCCAAGGGCTGTCTCGCCGTGTGCGTTGCGTCAATCGGACCAGATCAGGTCGTAGGCCGCGCTGCGGCCCTTCGCCGCCCGGGGCGCGAGCATCCCCTTGGCCATAAGGTCGGCGATTTCCCGATAGGCCGTGGCCCGCGAGGCCTTGGTAAGCCCCATGTACTTGCGGGTGGTGAGGCCCCCTTCGAAGCCGCCCCCCGTGGCCTTTGTCCCGGCGTCGAGCAGGCGGTTGACGACCTTGCGCTGCCGGTCGCTGAGGGCCGTGGCCGCGTGCCGCCGCCAGAAGGCGGCCTTGGCCAGGACACGGGACAGGGCGCCATCGGCGGCGTCCAGGGCTTGGCGCACCATGTCCAGAAACCACACCAGCCATTTTGTCGCGTCGCCGTCGCCCTTCTGGGTGCTCTCCAACACCTCGTAATAGTTCTTGCGGTCGTTCATGATCCGGGCCGACAGGCTGTAATGCCGGGCGGGCTGGTGCTCGTCCTGGGCCAGGGCCATATCCGTCAGGGTGCGGGCCAGACGGCCGTTGCCGTCGTCGAAGGGGTGGATGGTGACGAAGCGCAGGTGGGCCAGTCCGGCGCGCAGGATGCCGTCCAAGACGCCCCGGCTGTCCTCCCACCAGGAAAAAAACGAGGCCATCTCCGCCTGAAGCGTCTCGGGAGGCGGTCCGGCGAAGTGGACGAGCTGCCTCCCCAGCGGGCCGGATACGACCTCCAGGGGCCTGTCGCGCCACGCCCCGACCCGGATGGCGGAAAGCCCCGAACGCCCGGTGGGGAAAAGCGCTGCGTGCCAGGAAAAAAGCCGCTCGGCGGTCAGGGGCAGGCCGTGGTTTCGTGTGGCGTCCAGGAGCACCTGGATCAGGCCGTCCGTGGCCCTGTCGGCAGGCCGCAGGCCGCCGCGCGGCAGCCCCAGATGCACGGCCACGGACGAGCGGACCTGTTTCATATCCAGCTTTTCGCCCTCAATGGCTGCGGTCTGGAGGGCGTCCTCCTCCAGGGTCGCGGCCTGGGCCGTGAGGCTGTCCTGTCGGCCGATACTTTCCAGCCGGGCCAAAAGCGCGCCCTGCCTGCGGCGGCAGTCGGCCAGGGGGGTCAGAATCCGCGCGGCGTCAAAGCCCAGGTCGGGCCAGCGCGGAAGTTGCCAGATATACCGGGACATGGAATTCACCTTTTCGCTGCATGCCGTGAAGCGATTGCGGGGAACTTTCGCCTCAGATCATGAAGCGAATGAGAGATCTAATCGCTTCATTTTGTGAAGCGATTATGGACGGGAATCGCTTCAGGGTCAATCGGAAAAATGTCCGGGATACAACGCAACGGACCACCGTGAGGGCAGGGCGATGATCCGGATGCGGCAACGGGTCCGTTGGTCGGGCGGTTCTTTGAAGCCGATCCCGGCAAGTGCATGCTGTGCGCCTGGCTTTGCGCTTGGCCCGTGCCCGCTGCCGTGCCGAGGCCGCCCCGGCATACCCCTTGCGATGCCCGGCAATGGCAAGTGAAAATGACCGAGAGGTGTGGCACGCGAAGTGACCAATCACCCGGACCATGGCCAAGGGCGTTGGCGCGGCCGGACAACACCTTGTGCGGCCGGGCGGTCTCGGCTAGGGTGCCGGGCAAAGGATCGCCCGCCAAACACCATGCCCGATCAGCGCAAAGCCACTCTCCATGCCCTTTCGGCCGTGCTCATGTGGTCCACGGTGGCCTCGGCCTTCAAGCTGTCGCTGCGCCACATGGACCCGGCCCAGCTCCTGTTCTATTCCAGCCTGGCCTCCACGGCCTGCCTGGGGGCGATATTGGCCGCGCAGGGCCGCCTGGGGCTGATCCTGGCCATGACCCGTCGCCAGTACGTCCGCTCGGCGCTTTTGGGGGCGCTTAATCCCTTCCTGTATTACCTGATCCTGTTTGCGGCCTACGACCGCCTGCCCGCCCAACTGGCCCAGCCCATCAACTACACCTGGGCCATTACGCTGACGCTTCTGTCCATTCCGCTGCTTGGCCAAAAAATCAGCCGCCGCGACCTCCTGGCGGTCTTTGTGGGCTATGCCGGGGTGCTGGTCATCTCGACGAGGGGCGATGTGACCGGAATGCACGTGGAAAGCCCGCTGGGCGTGGGGCTGGCGCTTGTGTCCACCATCCTTTGGGCGCTTTTCTGGATCGTGGGGGCCAGGGACGACCGCGACCCCGTGGTCGGGCTTCTGCTCAATTTCGCGGCCTCGCTGCCCATGACCCTGGCCGTATGCCTTTTGACCACGGGCCTTGTCCCGGCAAGCCCCCTGGGCTATCTGGGCGCGGCCTACGTGGGGGTTTTCGAGATGGGGCTGGCCTTTGCCCTGTGGCTGTCGGCCATGAAAAACGCCACAAACACGGCCCGCATCGCCAACCTCATCTTTCTGTCGCCCTTCGTGTCCCTGGTGTTCATCCACTTCGTGGTGGGCGAGGACATCCTGCCCTCCACCTTCGCGGGACTGGTGCTGATCATGGCCGGACTGGCCATCCAGCGCACGGCCAAGAACCAAAAGTCCGCCTAACCCTTTTGCCATAGAAAGCCCCATGCCCCCAAAAAAAGCCTATCAGTGTTCACTTCTCCCCGGCGGCCCGGCCGTGGTCACCGAACGCATGCCCGCCGTGCGCACCGCAAGCCTGGGCATCTGGATTGCGGCCGGGTCGCGCCATGAGACCCGCGACCAGGAGGGCATGGCCCATTTCTGGGAGCACATGGCCTTTAAGGGCACAGCCAGCCGCACGGCCCGCCAGATCGCCCTGGAGCTGGATCTCCTGGGCGGGCTGGCCGACGCCTACACCTCCCGGGAGCACACCTGCTTCACCATCCGGGTGGCCGCCGACCACCTGCCAAAGGCCTGGGACATCCTGGCCGACATCGCGCTTGCGCCCTGCCTCTCCCCGGAGGAGACGGCCCGGGAGAAGGACGTCATCCTCCAGGAGATCGGCATGGTGGAGGACACCCCCGACGACAAGCTCCTGGAATCGCTGTGGGAGGCGGCCTGGGACGATCGGGCCACAGGCCATCCCATCACCGGCCCGGCGGAAACCGTGGCCGCTTATGTCGAGGCGGGCCTGTGGGCCTGGCGGGCCGCCAACTACCGCCCCGGGTCCATGGTGGTGGCGGCGGCCGGCGCCGTGGACCACGCGGCCCTGGCGGACATGGTCGCACAGGCGTTTGCCGGGCTGCCGCCGGTCCCGGCCGCATGTCCCGCGACCCTGCCGGTCCCGGCCTTCCGGCCCGGTTCCCTGGGCCTGACCCGGGACGTGGAGCAGACCCATGTGGCCATGGGATTCCCCGTGCCCGGCAACGCCGACGAGGGCCGCTTCGCCCGGGCCGCCCTGTGCACCATTTTGGGCGGCAACATGTCCTCGCGGCTGTTTCAGGAGGTGCGCGAAAAAAGGGGGCTGGCCTACGCCGTCTCAAGCGACGTCAACGCCCTGGCCGACGCCGGACTCCTGGAGATCCACGCCGCCGTGGACCCGGGCCGGGTGGAGGAGCTTTTGAACGTGGTGCGCCGGGAACTTGCGGCCATGGCCGCAGGCGGCGTGACCCGCCAGGAATTGGAGCATGTGCGCGAGCATCTGCGCGGGCTGTTGCACCTGGGGGCCGAGTCCACGGAGAACCGCATGGTGCGGCTGGCCAAGAACCATCTGCTTTTCGGCCGCCATGTGCCCCTGTCCGAGACGGCGGGCAAAATCGCGCGCCTGTCCCTGGACGAGATCGGCCAGGCCGCAGCGGCCATCCTGGACCCTTCCCGGTCCGTTTTGGGCATCCTGGGGCCGCATGTCGAGCCGTCCTGGCTTCAAGGCGCTGCGTCATGACCGTCCACGCCTTTGCCGTCGGCCCGGGCCGCCTGCGTCTCGTCGTCGCCGACATCACCACGCTTTCCGTGGACGCCATCGTCAACGCAGCCAACCCCTCCCTGGCCGGGGGCGGCGGGGTGGACGGGGCCATCCATCGCGCCGCCGGGCCGCGCCTTTTGGCCGCCTGCCTGGACATCGTGCGTGGGAGCGGTCCCCTGCCCACGGGACAGGCCGTGGCCACGCCGGGATTCGATCTGCCCGCCGCCCACATCATCCATACCGTCGGCCCCGTCTGGCGCGGCGGCGGCCACGACGAACCGATCCTTCTGGCCTCGGCCTACCGGCAAAGCCTGCTGGCCGCCAAGGCCCTTGGCCTGGGCAGCGTGGCCTTTCCGGCCATCAGCTGCGGGGCCTACGGATTTCCCGTGGAGCAGGCGGCGGCCACGGCCTTGCGGACCCTGCGGCAAGGACTTATGGATGCCCTGGTGGCCGAGGTCACCATGTGCCTTTTTTCCGGCCGCGCCCTGGACGTGTGGCGCGAGGCCGCAGCTTCCGTGCTGCGCGACGAGACGTAAGGGAGACGACATGGACATACGCGGGACGACGATACTGGCGGTGCGCGACGCGCATGGCGTGGCCGTGGCCGGCGACGGCCAGGTGACCATGGGGCAGGCCGTGGCCATGAAGCACGGCGCGAAGAAGGTGCGCCGGTTGTATAAGGACCGGGTGATTGTGGGCTTTGCCGGGGCCACGGCGGACGCGTTCACGCTTTTTGAGCGTTTCGAGGCCAAGCTTGAGGAATACGGCGGCAATCTGGTGCGTTCAAGCGTGGAGCTGGCCAAGGAATGGCGCAAGGACAAATATTTGCGGCGGCTGGAGGCCATGATCATCGTGGCCGACGCCGAAAACGTGCTGGTCTTAAGCGGTACGGGAGATGTGATCGAGCCTGACGACGGCCTGACGGCGATTGGGTCCGGCGGCCCGTATGCCCTGGCGGCGGCCCGGGCCCTGGCCCGGGAAACGAATCTGTCCGCAAGGGAGATTGTCGAAAAGGCCATGGCCATTGCCGCGGAGTTGTGCGTGTACACCAACGACCGGGTGACCATTGAGACGTTGGAGAAGAAATAAGTCGCGCGGCCCGTCGCGCGTGTTGCGGAGAAAGGCCCTTTCCGACGCACTGTTGGCGCGGCTATTGGGCAAGACAGGTCAGGCTGCGCAAAGCGGCCCTGGAGAGACGATGGAGAACATGACCCCTCGCGAGATCGTGGCGGAGTTGGACAAATACATCATCGGCCAGGACCAGGCCAAACGCATGGTGGCCATCGCCATGCGCAACCGGTGGCGCAGGCGCAGGATCGACCCTGCGCTTCGCGACGAGATCGCGCCGAAAAACATCCTGATGATCGGCCCAACCGGCGTGGGCAAGACCGAGATCGCCCGCAGGCTGGCCAGGCTTGCCGGGTCGCCCTTTTTCAAGGTCGAGGCCACCAAGTTCACGGAGGTCGGCTATGTGGGCCGCGACGTGGAGTCCATGGTCCGCGACCTCATGGAGATCGGGGTGAACCTGGTGCGCCGGGAGGAGATGGAGCGGGTCAAGGACCGGGCCGAGAAAAACGCCGAGGAGCGGCTTTTGGATCTGCTTCTGCCCAAGCCCGGGCCGCGCTATTCCCCCACCGGGGCCATGGAGATGCCCGAGGCCCTGGATGCGGGCGGCGAGGAACGGCCGGGTGGCGGCGATTCCGGCCCGGGATCGTCCACCCGGGAGAAGCTGCGCCGACTTTTCCGGGACGGGGCGCTTGATGACCGCACGGTACCGGTGGAGGTCTCCGCGCCCTCACCCCAGGTGGAGATCATGGCCATGCCGGGCATGGAGGAGATGGGGGTGCAGTTCAAGGACATGCTGGGCAAGATGTTTCCGTCCCGGAAAAAGACGCGCAACATGCGGGTGCGCGAGGCCTACGAGATCCTTTTGCAGGAGGAGAGCGAGCGTCTGGTGGACATGGACAAGGTCACCGAGACGGCCAAGGAGCGGGTGGAGCAGACGGGCATCATCTTCATCGACGAGATCGACAAGATCTGCGGCGGCCGCCAGGGTTCCGGGCCGGACGTGTCCCGGGAGGGCGTGCAGCGCGACCTGTTGCCCGTGGTCGAGGGCTGCACCGTCAATACCAAATACGGCATGGTGCGCTCGGACCATATCCTTTTCATCGCGGCCGGGGCCTTTCACTTCTCCAAACCGTCGGACCTGGTGCCGGAGCTGCAGGGGCGGTTTCCGCTTCGGGTGGAGCTGACGGCGCTGACCGCCGGGGACTTCCACCGCATCCTGACCGAGCCCAAAAACGCGCTCACAGTGCAGTACACCGAGCTTTTGAAGACCGAGGGCGTGGCCCTGAGCTTTTCCCCCGAGGCCCTTCTGGAGGTGGCGGACTTCGCCCGCAAGGTCAACGAGGAGACGGAGAACATCGGGGCCAGGCGGCTGTATACCATCATGGAGCGCATCTTAAACGACCTGTCGTTTGAGGCCTCGGAGTTGCCTGGAACGGCCGTGGTGGTGGACCGGGACTATGTGCGCGACAAGCTGTCGGACGTGTCCGAGGATCGGGATCTGTCCCGGTACATCCTGTAGAGGCTCTGATAAGGCCGCTGGCGTCTGCGAAGACAACGCGGCGTGGTCCACAAGGAAGCCCGGAGAGGCAGGGACCGCATTTTCGGGAAGACAGCCGTGTCGTGTCAGGGACGCGACAGGAGGGGGAGCGAATGATCTGCGACAGCGAACGCGAAAAGGCCAGGCTCTTGCTGGAGGCCCTGCCGTACATCCGCGATTTTTACGGCAAGACCATCGTCATCAAGTACGGCGGCCACGCCATGGTGGACGAGGATCTGAAACGGGCCTTCGCCTTAAACATCATCCTGCTCAAGTATGTGGGCATAAACCCGGTCATCGTGCACGGCGGCGGCCCGCAGATCGGCAAGATGCTCGACCAGTTGGGCATCGCCTGCCAGTTCCGGCAGGGACTGCGCATCACGGACACGGCCACCATGGACGTGGTGGAGATGGTGCTGGCAGGCAAGATCAACAAGCAGATCGTCAGCCTGATTAACCGCCACGGCGGCATGAGCGTGGGGCTTTCGGGCAAGGACGGCAACCTGATTCAGGCCCGCAAGCTGGAGATGGTGCTGGAGCGGAAAGACGCCCCGCCGGAGATCATCGACCTGGGCAAGGTGGGCGAGGTCACGGGTATCAACGCCACCCTCATCAACACCTTGAAGAGCCAGGGATTTATTCCGGTGATCGCGCCGGTTGGCGTGGACGAGGAGGGCGAGACCTACAACATCAACGCCGACGCCGTGGCCGGGGCCGTGGCCGTGGCCCTGTCGGCCAAACGGCTGGTGCTTTTGACCGACGTGGCCGGGGTGCTGGACGCCTCGGGTCAGCTCATTTCCTCGCTGGACCTGCGCGAGGCCTCGGTGGCCATCGAGGAGGGCACGGTCAAGGGCGGCATGATCCCCAAGATGAAATGCTGCATGGAGGCCGTGGACGGCGGGGTGGAGAAGGCCCATGTCATCGACGGGAGGGTGGAGAATTCGATCATTTTGGAGCTTTTCACCACGTCGGGCATCGGCACGGAGATCGTGCATCGCAGAAAGCGGGCCTGAGGGCGGGCGTAAGTCCGGCAGGGCGTCACGGAAGAGCGCTGGGGGGCCGGGCTCGGGGCCTCTCGCGCGTCGCGCGCGAAACCCTCTCGCCCGGCCTGATCGTTTTGGTTCTTCGCGGAAAGCTCACGAAGAGGGGCAAGTTCGGATATTTCGCCCCCGTTCGGGGATTCCCAAGGGGGCCGCCCCCTTGGGCCGCCGGAGGCCTCTCCCCCTGCCTGTCTCCTGCCGCCCGCCTACCGCACCAGGTAGGCGTTGTCCTCGCCGTCGAGTTCGACTAGGTGCACGTCCACGTGTTCGCCCAGGGCGGTCTGGACGCGTTTTCCCACGTAGTCGGCCTGGATGGGAAGCTCCCGGTGTCCCCGGTCGATTAAGACCAGAAGCTCCACCTTGCGCGGGCGGCCGTAGTCCAGGATGGCCTCCAGGGCGGCCCGGATGGTGCGGCCGGAAAACAGCACGTCGTCCACCAGGACGATTTTCTTGTCGTTGATGTCGAAGGGGATGAAGGTCTCGCCGATGTGCGGCTGGTTGTCGGAGTGGGTCCAGTCGTCGCGGTAGAGGTTGATGTCCAGCTTGCCGGACAGGATGTCGCAGCCCAGGCGTCCTTCCAGGACCGTTTTCAGGCGCTGGGCCAGCTCCACGCCCCGGCGCTGGATGCCGATAAGCGCCAGGCCGCAGCCCTGGTCATGGCGCTCGATGATCTCGAAGGCCAGGCGTTCGATGGTCCGGACCATGTCTTCGGCCGAGAAAATGCGTCGCTGTCTCTTCATGGCGGTCCCCGCTGGCGCGCTTTGCTGTGTCATGGTGCGTCGATCCTAGCGGAAAAGGCCGGGGCGGGCAATGTCCGGGCGGGCGCGCTACGGCTGCCACAGCCCCCGGGTGCGCGGTCACTTCGCGTGCTCCCTTACGCGGTCATGTCCATGTGTCCTTGGCATGTCCTCCAGGGATTATACCGACCAGGACAGGGCCGGGGAGGGCGTATCCCGGCCAGGGCATGTCCCGGCCAGGGATTGACCCGGCCAGGGCGGCCCGCAGGGCGGCCGACCGGGCCGTCCGGGGCCTTGCCGGGGCGGGGATTTCTCCTGTTTGACAAAGCCCCGGGCCATGCTTACTTACGGGCCTCAGCCAATTTTGCCCCAGGAGGTCGTCAGACATGGTCGAAATCACCGAGGCCGCCCGCCGCGAACTTGACGGGTATTTCGCGGACAAGGAAAAAGCCCCCATTCGCATCTATCTCTCCGCCGGAGGATGCTCCGGCCCCCGGCTGGCCCTGGCCCTTGACGAGGCCAAGGACACGGATGATTTATTCGACGTGGACGGGTACAATTTCATCGTGGACAAGGAATTGTCCGCCCAGGCCGCTCCCATGCGCGTGGACATGTCCTATATGGGCTTCACCGTGCAGTCGAGTCTGCAGCTTGGCGACGGCGGCTGCGGCTGCTCCGGCGGGTCGTGCTCCTCCGGTTCCTGCGGCACGCCCGGCTCCTGCTGCTCATAACCTGTTCGTTCCCGGGGGGTCGTCCGCCAGGGCGGCCCTCCTTCACCTCTCAGGAGATACAGATATGATCGAACTCACCGAAGCCGCCCGCCAGCAGTTGGACGGGTATTTCGCCGACAAGGAAAAAAATCCCATCCGCATCTATCTCGCCTCCGGCGGTTGAGCCGGACCCAGGTTGTCTTTGGCTCTGGATGAGCCGAAGGAATCCGACGAAAAATTCGACACCGACGGGTACCTGTTTGTCGTGGACAAGGAATTGTTCCAGCAGGCCGGTTCCATGAAGGTGGACATGACGTACATGGGCTTCACCGTGCAGTCGGGCCTTGAGCTTGGCGGCGGCGGGTGCGGCGGCTCGTGTTCGTCGAGTTCGGCGTGCTCCTGCTGACGTAGCGGGCGCGATGGTTTTTCAGGCGATATCCGCAAGGATATCGCCTGTTTTTTTGACAAAGACCGATTCTTCGGACTAAGGTGGCGATGGCTTGTCCACGAAGTGACAAGCGCCCGCCGGAATCGGCCTGACGCGCGATGGCCGGTTTTTCGTGAAAGGAGTGTCTCAATGCCCGGCAAGATTCTTATCGTCGATGACGAGGTCCACATCCGCATGCTCCTGGAGCAGACCCTGGAGGAACTGGAAGAGGACCACGACGTGACTATTTTGTCCGCGTCCAATGGGGAGGAGGGGTTGGCGCTGATCCGTCTGGAAAAACCGGATGTGGTCTTTTTGGACATCATGATGCCCAAGCTCAACGGCTATGAGGTCTGTCAGCGGGTCAAGGAGGACGGCGAGACGCGTCCCTGCAACATCGTCCTTTTGACCGCCAAGGGCCAGGAAGTGGACCGCAAGCAGGGGTTGGAACTGGGCGCCGCCATGTATATGACCAAGCCCTTTGATCCCGACGAAGTCCTGAAGGTCGCCCGTGAGCTTTTGCAGCTCACGGAATAGACGTCCCACGATTCCAATACCATGGCCATTCTCGCGCGGCTCTTACGGAAGCAGAACCTGGACGCCCTCCTGCACAGGGCCACGGCGCTCCTTGGCCCCGGCTGGGGCATCCTCGTCGCCGACCTCGACGGCAGGGTGTTGCATCCCTCGGGCAACGGGCACGGGGACGGGAGCGGCCAGGTCCCGGACATGTTGGCCATCCCCTTGCGCCTGGACCGGCATCCAGTGGGGAACGTCATCCTTGTGCCACCGTCCGGCGAGGCGCCAGCGCCGTCGGAAAACGCCCGTGGCGTGTTGGCGTTTTTTGCCGCCGCCGTGGAGGAGATCCTGACCCGGGAGAACATCCGCCGGGTGCTGGCCGCCGAGACCCTCCAGAAATACCGGGAACTGTCCCTGCTGCACCGGGCCACCCTGACCCTCAACCAGTCCCTGCGTCCCCGGGACGTGGCCAGGGCGCTTCTGGACGAGTTTCTCTCCGGAGACATCCCCGCTGACGGCGGAATCATCTTTCTGCGCAAATCCGGAACCATCGACTACCAGCCGCACCGCTGCTTCGGGGCGGCCAGGAACTGCGGCCTGGAGCAACTGACGAACAGCACGCTTTTCTGGGACGTGGTCAAAAGCGGCAAACCCGAGATCATCAACGACCTGGCCTCGGACAGGCGCTGGCGGGGCGAGGCCCCGGGGTTGACGGCCATGCTGATTGCGCCCCTGATCTCCGCCAATCAGTGCGTCGGCGTCCTGGCCCTGGGGGCCTGCGGCGAGCCGCGCTTCGACGCCAGCCATCTCCAGTACGTCGGCACCATCGCCTCGGTGTCCGGCATCGCCATGGGCAACGCGCTGCATTTCGAGAGCGTGCAGCTTTTGATCAAGTCCCTCATGCAGGCCCTGGCCACGGCCATCGACGCCCGGGATCCCTTCACCGCCGGGCACTCCCAGCGGGTGGCCCGTCTTTCCGTGGCCCTGGCCAAGGCCGTCCACGAGGACCAGCTGCGCTTTGGCGACGTGCGGTTCACAGACAGCGATCTGCAGGAAATCCTCTATGCCGGTCTGTTGCACGACGTAGGGAAAATCGGCATCCGCGAACAGGTGCTCACCAAGTCCACCCGCCTGCCCAGGGACCGCCTGGACATCATCGGCCAGCGCCTGGCCCTGTGGAGCGACGTGACGGGCTCGCCCTGGCGCGAGGACTTTGCGGAACTGTCGCGCATCAACGCCTCGGACGGCATCACCCGCGACGACGCATCCCTGATCGGCCGGGTGGCCAAGAACGAGATCGTGGCCGGGGGGAAGATCCTGCCCCTGCTCACGGACGAGGAGATACAGACCCTGCTCATCCCCCGGGGCAATCTGACCGCCGAGGAACGGCGGGAGATCGAGCGCCACCCGTCGGAGAGCTACCGCATCCTGCAGCACATCCCCTTTCCCGCAGACATGCGACGGCTTTTGACCATCATCTCCCAGCATCACGAGCGGCTGGACGGATCAGGATACCCTTCCGGGCTGCGCGGCGACGAGATCCTGCTGCAAAGCCGCATCATCGCCATCGTGGACATTTACGACGCCATCACCATGGAGCGCCACTACAAGCCCGCCCTGCCCCGGGACAAGGCCCTAGCCGTTTTGCATCACGAGGCCGCCGAAGGGAAAATCGACGCCGAACTGGTGCGGCTTTTCACGGAAAAAAACGACGACATCGAGGAAGACGCCATGCGCATGGCCATGAACACGGGCGGCGAGGAATATCTGTCCGAGTCGTCGTGCCCGGAGGGCGCCCAGCCCGTCAGCAAAGACCTGTCCCGATTCTGACGCCCCGTTCCCGCCGCCAGGGATGGACAGCCATCTCTGCCTGCGCCCCCTGGCGGACGCTGCCGCATCTTCCTGACGAGACGCCTACGGGGCGGGCTCAGGAGAGGGCCGAACGCTCCACCACGGCCGCGCTCAACTGCGCCTCGGCCACCTTGCGGCCGTCCACCTCGGCCGTGGCCCGCATCTTCCAGATATTGAACCTGCGCCGGGCCTCGGAGCAGGTCAGGATCACCTGGTCGCCCGGGATCACGGGCTTGCGGAAGCGCACGCCATCCATGCCGGAAAAGAGGAACACCCGGTCGCCCAGGGGTTCGTCCTGGCTGTGGCCGATGAAAAGGCCGCCGGTCTGGGCCATGGCCTCCAGGATCAAGACCCCCGGCATGACCGGAAGCCCCGGGAAATGTCCCTGGAAAAAGGGCTCGTTGATGGTCACGTTCTTGAGCGCCCGCAGGTGGATCCCCGGCTGGAACTCGATGACCCGGTCCACGAGCAAAAACGGATAGCGGTGGGGCAAAAGGGAGAAGATGTCCCGGATGTTGGGAAGGTGATGCACGGTATCGCTCATGAGGTTCCTCGCGGAGATGCCCGGAAGGCCGCATGGACCTTCCGGGCACCGTTGGTGACGTGACCGGGCCTGAAGGCGGCGCGGAATTATTTGGACTTGTCGAATTCCTGACGCAGGGCGGCGGTGATGTCCAGGGCCGGATCGAAGTAGGGCACGCTGCGGGCTTCCATGACCACCGTGTAGCCGTTTTTCTTGGCGAAGTCGGTCATGACCTTCTGCAGCCGGGTCAGAAGCGGCTGGAGAATCTGCTGCTGGGTTTCCTGCTCCTCCTGCTGGAGCTTGTTGCGCTCATCCATGTACTTCTTGGCCTTGGCCTCGAAATCCGCCACCTGGGAGCGCATGGCGTCCTGGGACAGGGCCACGCTTTTTTTCTGCAGGTCTTCCTGCATCTTCTTGAGATCCTCGCCCTGCTGTCCCAGGGATTTCTCCCGGGCCTCGAACTTGCTTTTTAACTGGGCCAGGGCGGCCTTGCCGGCCTGGGAGGTCGCCAGGGCCTCGTCCAGGTTGACGACCGCGACTTTTCCCTGGGCTGCGGCCGACAGCGGCAGAACCAGGATTGCGGCCACGATGCACAGCGTCCGAAAAATACCGACCATGATGTATCTCCTTGCGAGGTTTGGTGTCCGAATGGAAGCGTTCAACCCGCCGACGGCGCGTTTTCGCTAGAACGACTGCCCCATGCTGAAACCGATCTGATGCGGCCACAGGTTGTTGGCCTCGGCATCCAGGCCGTACCCGTATTCCACCCGGATCAGGCCCATGGGCGAGTACCAGCGCAGGCCCGCGCCGACGCTCTTGTAGAGGGACCAGTCCATCTCGGTGTTTGCCGCCCAGGTATTGCCGGCGTCGAAGAACACCAGGCCCCAGATGCCGTTGGACTTGCTGATGGGGTAGATGGTCTCAATGTTGGTGAAGAACATGAGCTTGCCGCCGATGCGCTCACCCGTGCGCGAATCCCGGGGAGAGATCTTGTTCTGCTCGTAGCCGCGCACATTGTCGATGCCGCCCAGGTAAAAGCGCTCAAAGACCGGGATGTCGCCGCCGTTTTCGAGCAGGGCGCCTGCGCTGCCCCGCCAATGGAAGACCAGATCCCAGGGCAGGGGATGGAAGTAGTTGGACGAGATGGTGGGCCGGATGAAACTGTCGTCGCCCTGCAGAATCCCGCCGGCGTATTCCAGGGACAGGGTGTTCTTGGTGCCCTTGGTGGGCTTGGTGGAACTGTCGGTGGTGTCGCGGTCGATCTCCGCCGTCAGCGAACTGCTCCAGTGGGTGCCCTCGGAGTTGGAGATGACGCTCGAGGAATTCCAGTTGGTGTTGTAGACGCGGTAGCGGTCCAGGCGATAGGCCCAGGTCAGAAGCGTGTATTCCCCCAGGGGATAGCCGAAGGTCAGCTTGCCGCCGATGGTTTCCTTGCTGTAGTCGTCGTAGCGCTTGTAGAGGTTGTAGAGGGAGATGCCCGTGGTCAGGTTGGTGTCGTTGAACCGGGGGTTCATAAGCGACAGGATGAACCGGCTGGAGGTGCCGCTGAGCATCCCCTGGAACTTGGCGTGATAGCCCTTGCCGAAGAGGTTGCGTTCCTCCACGGAGCCCCCGAAGAACACGCTGTCGTAGGTCGAATAACCCGCGCCCAGGCTGAACGCGCCGGTGTTTTTGTCCTTGACCTTGACCTTGAGGTCCACCTCGGTGGGATTCTCGGTGGGCACGGTCTCGATGTCCACCTTCTCGAAATAGTCCAGGCGGTCCAGGCGCTCGTTGGAGCGGCGCACCTTGTTGCCGCTGAACAGGTCGCCGTCGGCCAGACGCATTTCGCGGCGGATGACGTTGTCGCGGGTCTTGTCGTTGCCCTCGATGAGCACCCGGCGGATGTAGACCCGGCGGCCCTTGTTGATCGAATAGGCCACGTCGATGGTCTTCTCGCCGTCGTTTTTCATGAGATCCACGTCGGCCTGGGCAAAGGCGTAGCCGAGGTCGCCGTAGATTTCCGTCAGCAGGTTCAGATCGTCACGCACCACGGAGCGGTCGAAGAAGGAACCTTCCTCGGCCAGTTGGTCGAGCTTGATGATCTGCAGCAGGGCGTCGTTGTCCATGAGCAGATCGCCGCCAAAGCTCACGGCCCCCACCTTGTAGCGGTCGCCCTCGCTGACGCGGAACACCACCGTGATGCCGTCGTCGCCGTATTCCACGTCGGGCTGGCCGACCTTGATGTCCACATAGCCCCGGTTGGCGTAGAAATTCTCGATGGCCGCCGCGTCGCGCTCAAGCATCTCCTCCTTGAGCACGCCGCTGCCCGTGACCCAGGACCAGAACCGCCGCTCGGAGGTGGACAGTTCGCCGCGCAGTTCGTCGGCGTCCACCTGGCTGACGCCCTCGATTTTGACCTCGCGGATGAAGAGCTTCTTGGGCTCCTTGACGATGATGTTCAAGCGGGCGATGCGGGGATCGGTCTGTTCCAGCTCGTAGCTGACCTCGGTCTTGTAGAAGCCTTCCTTGCGGTACAATTCCCGGATCTTTTCCAGGTCTTCGGCCAGAAGCTTGAGGTTCAGGATGGACCCGGACTTGGTGCTCATGGTCTCCAGGATCTTGTCCTGGTCCACCTCGCCCGAGCCGATGACGCCCACGGCCTGGATGCGCGGCTTTTCCTTGACCACGAAGACCAGTTTTTTGCCGCCGGGGACGTTCTCCAGGCGGATCTGCACGTCGTCGAAATATCCCGTCTCGAAGAGGCGCTTGAGGTCGTCGTTGACGGATTTGGGATCGTAGGGCTGGCCCACCTGGGTCTTGGCCTTGAGGATGATGACGTCCTTGTCCAGGATCTGGTTGCCCTCCACGGCCACATCCACGATGGCGTCGCCGGTCACCAGGAGTCCCCGGACCTTTCCGGCCAGTTCCCTGGCCGCCGGCTCGAGCTGCATGAGTTCCTTGGCCTGGGCGAAGACCGACAGGGGCGCGCCTTCGCCTGCGGGGACCAGACGGCCGTCGATGCTGACGGTTCCCCCGATCTGGGAGACGCTGCCGTACAGGGCGTGGGTGGCCTTGGCCGCCGAGGCCAGCCTGCGGGCCGTCTGGTCGTCCATGGACCCGGATGGTTTTTCCGTGGCCACGGCGATGCCTTCCCGTCGCAGGTTGTCGGCCACAAGTCCCGGCAGGCTGGCGGCGAGGCCCTTCTGGTCGGAGGCGGTGTTGACCGCAAACGGCAAAACAAGAATCTTGGTTCCCGATTGTCCGGACTGGGCCTGGGACGGGAGGGTGAAGGCCAATACCGCCAAAATGGCGAAAGAAAACGCCCGCCCCAAAAATTTAAGCCCGCGCATAGAGTTCTCCACCGTGAAGTTCCAACCTTCGGCCCAAAAGCGCAGCCAGGTTGTGGTTGTGGGTGACCACCACCAACGTCATGCCGAGTTCCGCGTTGAGGCGCGACAGGGCCTCTCCGACCAGGGAACCGGTATGTTCGTCCAGATTGCCGGTGGGTTCGTCGGCCAAAAGCAGTTTCGGCCGCATAAGCACGGCCCTGGCAATGGCCGCCCGCTGCCTCTCTCCCCCGGACAGGGTTGTTACCCTGTGTTCGGCCCTTTCATCAAGCCCCACGAGGGCCAGGGCGTCATGGGCCAGCTCTCGGGCCCGGGCCTGGGGCATGCCGCCTATAAATCCAGGCATGGCAACGTTTTCCAGGGTTGTGAACTCTGGTAAAAGATGGTGAAACTGGAAGACGAAGCCAATGTCCCTGTTGCGAATTTTCGCGGCCCGGGCCGGTTGCAGCGTCCCCATGTCGTGTCCCAGAAAAAAAACGTCGCCTGCCGAAGGCACGTCAAGCGTCCCCATGATGTGCAAAAGCGTGGTCTTCCCGGAACCTGACGAGCCCAATATGGCGATAGACTCCCCGGCCCGGATGTCCAGGCTGACGTTTTTGAGCACATCAATGCGTTCGGACGGGCCATGAAACTGCTTGGACACCCCGCGAAGCTCCATGAGCGCATCATTCATGGCGCAACGCCTCCGCAGGCTTGAGCCCGGCCGCCTGGCGGGCCGGATACAGGGTGGCCAGGAAGCACATGGCCAGGGCCGTGGCCCCCACCACCGCCACATCAAGGAAATCCAGCCGGATGGGCAGATAATCCATGGGATAGACGTCGCTTGGAATTTTGATGAACTGGTAGCGCCCAAGGGCCCAGCTCACGGGCAGCCCCAGGGCGTAGCCCAGGGCCGTGCCCACCAGGCCGATGATGGAGCCCTGGAGCATGAACACCCGGCGGATGTTGTCGGCCGTGGCCCCCATGGACATGAGGATGGCGATGTCCTTGGTCTTTTCCATGACCAGCATGACCAGGGTGGTGATGATGCTGAATGATCCCACCAGCACGATCATGAGCAGGATGATGAACATGGCCGTCTTCTCAAGCTGCAGGGCCTTGAAGAGGTTGCCGTTCATGTCGATCCAGGTGCGCACGTAGACCGGCATGCCGCCCAGGGTCTCGCGCACCCGCTCCCCGATGGCCCCCACGGCGTAGACGTCGTCCACCCGCAGTTCGATGCCCGTCACCAGATCGTGCTTGAATCCCAGCAGCTCCTGGGCTGTCGCCAGATTTACGTAGGCCATGGAGGTGTCGTATTCGAACATGCCGGAACGGAAGACGCCGCGCACCACGAAGGTTTTGACCTTGGGGGTGAACCCGGCGGCGGACTGCCGTCCCGAGGGCGACAGGATGTTCACGGCGCTGCCCACGGTGACCCCGGTGCGTTCGGCCAGTTCCTTGCCCAGGATGATGCCCGGGAAGGGGCCTGGCGTGTCCAGGTCGGACACCTGGCCCTGCACCATGTCCCTGGGCAGGCTTAAGACCTCTCCGGCCGTGGCCGGGTCGATGCCGCGCAGGATCACGCCCTTGACCCCGCCGGAGCTGCTTAACATCACCTCGGTGTAAATAAACGGCGTGGCCCCCAGGATCCCCGGGAGGGCGTCGAGCTTTTCGATTTTGGCCCGGTAGTCGCGCATGGCCCCGCCCATGACCCCGGCCACCATGTGGGCGTTGACCCCCAGGATCTTGTCCCGCAGGTCCGTGGAAAAGCCGTTCATGACGCCCAGGACCACGATCAGCGCGGCCACCCCGAGACCCACCCCGAGGATGGAAATCAGCGAGATGATCGAGATGAACGAGTGCTTGCGCCGGGCCGCCAGATAGCGCAGGGCGATGAACAACTCGAATTTCATGATCAGGAGGAGACCTCGGGGCGCAGAAGCGGAAACAGGATGACCTCGCGGATGGAGGACTGGTCGGTCAGGAGCATGACCAGGCGGTCGATGCCGATGCCCTGTCCGGCAGTCGGCGGCATGCCGTATTCCAGGGCCCGGATGTAATCCTCGTCCATGCGGTGGGCCTCGTCGTCGCCGGCCTCCTTCTCGCGCACCTGCTCCTCGAAGCGCAACCGCTGGTCCACGGGGTCGTTGAGCTCGGAAAAGGCGTTGGCCATCTCGCGTCCGGCGATAAACAGCTCGAAGCGGTCGGTGATGTCCGGATTGTCCCGGTTGCGCCGCGACAGGGGGGAGATGTCCGTGGGGTAGTGGTAGATGAAATGGGGCTGGATGAGCCTGGGCTCGACAAAGATGTCGAAGAGCTTGGCCTGCACCTTGCCGAGCTTTTCGCCCTTGAGCACCTTTTCCCCGTTTTTCTCCACATGGGCCTTGGCCGCGTCGAAATCCAGGTACATCTCCGGGGACAGGCCGCCGATCTCCTCCAGGGACTGGTGGAAGGTCATGCGGACCCAGCGGCCGGGCGTCAGGTCGATCTCCCGGCCCTGGTAGTCGATGACCGTCTTGCCGCACACCTTTTCTGCGATGCGCGCGAAAAGGGCCTCGGTCAGGTCCATGAGGTCGGTGAAGCGGGCGTAGGCCCAATAGAACTCACACATGGTGAATTCCGGGTTGTGCTGGGTGGAGATGCCCTCGTTGCGGAAGTTGCGGCCGATCTCGTAGACCCTGTCGAAGCCGCCCACCACCAGACGCTTTAAGTACAACTCCGGGGCGATGCGCATGAAAAGGCCCATGTCCAGGGCGTTGTGGTGGGTCTCGAAGGGCTTGGCCGTGGCCCCGCCGGGGACGGCCTGCATCATGGGGGTCTCCACCTCGAGAAAGCCGCGCTCGTCGAGGAAGCGGCGCATCTCGCCCACGATCATGGTCCGCTTGCGGAAGATTTCCGAGGTCTTGGGGGTGACGATGAGGTCCACGTAGCGCTGCCGGTAGCGTGTCTCCACGTCTTTGAGCCCGTGGTACTTCTCGGGCAGGGGCCGGAAGGACTTGGAGAGCAGGCGTATTTCCGAGCAGTGCAGGGTCAGCTCGCCGGTCTTGGTGCGGAAAAGGGTTCCGGTGACGCCTACGATGTCGCCGATGTCGAATTTCTTGAACCGGGTGTAGGCCTCGGCCCCCATGTCCTCGCGGGATGCGAAGCACTGGAGCCTTTCGGAGGCGTCCTGGAGGTTGAAGAAGGTGACCTTGCCAAAGGATCGCAGGGAAACCATGCGCCCGGCGACCACGAAGTCGCGTCCGAGGGCGGCCAGGGCGGTCTCGTCCGCAGAGGAGTAGAGGGCCAGGATGTCCGGCAGGCTGTCGGCTTTGACGAAGTCGTTGGGATAGATCTCGCATCCCTCGTCAAGGAGCTGGCAGGCCTTGGCGATGCGGTTTTTGAGCACCTCGTTGAGTTCGCCCCCCTTGTCGAGGGCCTCAAGCAGTGGTCGGAAATCTTCCACCCGGTCGGACTTCACCGGGAGTTTGTATGGCTTGCGCTTGGCGCGGTCGTCGGTACCCAACTTGCGCGGCTCCAGTGTGTAAACGTGTCGGTCAAGCAGGCTTTGATAGGAGAAATGCGGCGGTCCGTCAAGGAAGGCGGCCGGGAAAAGCGGCCCGGGCGAAAAATGGGGTTGACGGATCTTGCGCAGCTGGTTTATGAGACTCCCTCGCTTTTGGCGAGTTTGTTCCCCGGTAGCTCAACCGGCAGAGCGGGTGGCTGTTAACCACTAGGTCGGGTGTTCGAATCACCCCCGGGGAGCCAGATTTCAAAACCGTACTTCGAGACGGTTCTTCTTTAAGAGAAAGCCCTGGGCATGCATTGCCTGGGGCTTTCGTCTTTTCTGCAAGCATCTGCGCCATGTTGCGCCAGCTGCCTCTCCTTCAACAGGATTCTCCATCCAAAGCCAGTGCGCCAGAGATGCAAGCGCAACCTTCGATGATCGATTCCGAAATCCCCGCTTTCTCCCCCCTGATTCTCCGATTCTCCGTTTAGCCCGGCGATTAGTTTAACAACCCCGCCGCCATTGTAACCCAAGCCGACGTTTTCCACGCCCAGCCGGTATGTATGGGGTGAAGGCCGGAACCACTCCGGCCGGAACCATCAGACAGCGCCAGCGGCCGGAAGCCGGAGCACGTTGTGGATGTCGTCCGTATCACCCTGCTCAGGGTGATCAGCGATCCCAACGCGCCCCCGGGCCGTTCGCGCATTCGCTCGACATCCACTATCCCCCGCCGCAGGCCAAGGAGAATCGGATGTCGGACGCAACCTCCCGTACCCTTCCCGCCGAGGAAGCCATCTCAGAGATCGCGACATTGCTTGCCAGAGGCTATCAACGCCTCCTGCGTGAGGAAGCTTCTCAACTCATTAAATTGAATGACGAATCTTCCGCAGATGGGCTTGCTATTCAGCCGGAACAGAGCGTTCATGCTCCTGGCGGACAGAGGCACGCCCCTCCCTCCGCCGCAGGAGAATCCAAGCAAGGAGAGGATGCATGAACCCAGAGACGTACAAGGAGGTCCAAAGCCTCGAGCGAATGACCGTGGGCGAGTTGAAGGAGAAGTACCTCGATGTCTTCGGCGAGGAGACCCGCTCCAACAACAAGCCTTTCCTGAAAAAGCGCATCGCCTGGCGCATTCAGGCTCTTGCCGGGGGTGACCTTTCAGAGCGAGCTCGCAAGCGGGCCAAGGAGCTGGCCCGGGACGCCGACCTCAGAATGCGCGCCCCACGCGATCCTGTGAAGCCCGGCTCGGCCGAGGCCCGAGCGCGATCGGTCAAAAGCCGCTTGTCCTCAGCCCATGATCCCAGAGTGCCCCTCCCCGGCGTGCTCCTTCACCGGGAATACAAAGGGCGGGACATCGTGGTCAGGGTGCTGGACGAGGGTTTCGAGTTCGAGGATCGCCGGTACACGTCGCTCACGGCCATTGCCCGCGAGGTGACCGGCGGCAAATGGAACGGCTTCGTTTTCTTCGGTCTGAACAAGGCCGCCACGAAGAAAAACAAGGGGCGTAAATGACCACTTCCGCCAAAACAGATTCAGGTGCAATCCGCTGCGCCATCTACACCCGCAAGTCCACCGACGAGGGATTGGAGCAGGAGTTCAACACCCTGGACGCCCAGCGGGAGTCGGCCGAGGCCTATATTGCCAGTCAGCGCCACGAGGGCTGGACATGCCTGCCGGATCGATACGATGACGGCGGCTTCTCCGGCGGCAACCTGGAGCGCCCCGCGCTCAAGCGCCTCATGGCGGACATCGAGGCCGGCGGCATTGATTGCGTCGTGGTCTACAAGGTGGACCGCCTCAGCCGATCCCTGCTCGACTTCTCGCGCCTCATGGAAATCTTCGATCGCCACGGCGTGAGTTTCGTCTCGGTCACACAGCAATTCAACACCACCCATTCCATGGGCCGGCTGACCCTGAACATTCTGCTCTCCTTCGCCCAGTTCGAACGCGAAATCATCGCCGAGCGGACCAAGGACAAGATGTGGGCCGCGCGCAGAAAAGGTAAATGGGTCGGCGGCATGCCTGTCCTGGGCTACGACGTGGCCGAGGGCGGCGGCCGGCTGGAGGTCAACGAGGACGAAGCCGCACGAGTCAGGGCGATCTTCCAGCTCTACCTGGAACTGGAGTCGCTACTCCCCTCGGCGCAGGAGCTTGAGCGCCGAGGCTGGAACAACAAGCGTTGGGTCACGCGCAAGGGCAAGGAGCGCGGCGGGAAGCCGTTCAACAAGAGCACGCTCTTCCGACTGCTGACCAATCCCATCTACACGGGCAAGGTGGTGTTCCAGGGGACCACCTACGAGGGCGAGCACGAAGCCATCGTGGACATGGAGACTTGGAAGAGGGTCCAGGCAATTCTTCGGCGCAATCGCCTCAACGGCGGCACCCTCGTCCGTAACAAGTACGGCGCGCTGCTCAAGGGGTTGATCTTCTGCACACCCTGCGGCACGGGGATGACGCACTCCTGCGCCAATAAAAAGAACGGCAAGAGTTACCGATATTACGTCTGCCAGACCGCCCAGCAGCGAGGGTGGGCGAAATGCCCCACGAAATCCGTCAACGCCTACGACATTGAGAGCGCGGTTGTGCAGCATATCAAGGGGTTGGGCACCAACCCGGCGGTCCTGTCGACCACACTCACCAAGGCCACGGAGCAAGCCGAAGCCCGCCTGCATGAGCTGGAGATGGAACGGAAAGCATCGGAGCGGGAACTCAAGCGGCTCCATGCCCAGGTCCGAAAACTCCTGGGCGGCACGTTACCGGCCGGGGCCTTGGAAATAGCGACCGACCGCCTGGCGGACTTGCAGGAGCGGATTCGCACCACCGAGCAGCGCATGACGGCCATCCAAGAGGAGATCATCGTGCTGGGCAAAACGACCGTCAAAGAGAAAGACCTGACGCAGGCATTGGCGGACTTTGACGAGGTGTGGAACTCGCTGTCCTCCAAGGAGCAGGCGAAGATCATCCATCTTCTCGTCGAACGAGTGGGGTTCGACGGCCGGGACCAGTCGGTCACCGTGACCTTCAGGAGCGAGGGGCTCAAGCAATTGTGCCAGAGGACGGCCGCCTGAACGAAGAGGAGGACAATTTCGAATGGATGAAACGAAGCTTGAAGTCCGCTTCACACTAGCCCCCAGGCGGGCTACGCACGGCTCACGCCAGGGAGTGGGCCAACAGCAGGATCAACAAACATCACCGGGAAGGGTTCCACGGGTCTCCCGGCTGCTGGCCCTGGCCATGCGCTTCCAGGACATGGTCGACCGGGGTGAGGTGAGCGATTTCGCCGATCTGGCCCGACTCGGATACGTGACCCGCGCCCGGATCACCCAGATCATGGACCTCACCCTTCTGGCTCCCGATATTCAGGAGGAAATCCTTTTCCTGCCCCAGACAACCGCAGGCCGCGATCCCATCAAGGAAAAGGAAGTCCGAGCCATCGCCGCCATTCCACACTGGTATCGGCAGCGGAAGGTCTGGAGCACTGTTCGCGAATCAGCGTCACTTCCTCTGCCCTGAAAAGGGCAAAATCCTTTCTTGTACTCAGCTGCTCTTGTATTGGGAAAACGTTTTGGGCTATGAAGAGGCCGTAGACATTCTGCCTACGAACGGACTTTCAGTCATCATGCAACAGTATCCGTTCCCGCTCGGCCATCGAGATCAGACCTGGAGGGCAGACCTATGGCGACACTCAATTTCAAGCGGTTCTCACATGTCAACGATCTGAAAGCCATTCATCACGACTCGCTGGTCAGATTCCTGGCTCCGCACGCGGCATATCTCGGTGCAAAAGGATTTACTCTTCCCTCGGAAGGCTCGTCCGACGGCTTCGACTACGAGGCGTTGACGAGTCTTTTTCTTTCCACGGACGACATGCCCCAGGACCTCGTCGAGGCGCTGTATCAAGTCAACGAGATGGCGACACCAGAGGGAATGCAGGATATTCTGGAACGCTGCGAGGATGCGGGTGTAGACCTTGTCCTTGGAGAAGAACCAGCACCCACGGATGTTGCCGTACAAGCCTGGCTCCAGGCTCCCGAGATATTCGAAAGAGCGCACAACGAATATCAGCTGGACAGACCTCGCAGTTTCGAAAGCTTCTTCAATCCTGACAGTAACAGCGTCCCTGTAATTAAAGTCCCATCCGCCGTCACGCTGAAAGGCATGGAGGCCGCGCTTACAGAATGGTTCGACAGAAAAAAGTGCGGCAAAACAGTCACAATTCTTCCTTTTGAACGCGATGACGGCCTCTGGTTCCTCGTTCGACGGGGAGAGCCAATCAAACGCCAAGGGGCCGTGCTCGACGGCAAATCGGGTAGCGTCGTCTACCGCCCGGAAAAACATGATGTGCTGGTATATACACCGGCCCTGGCGGAACTTCGCATCAGTCCCGTGACCAAGAAGGAGCGCGAGCTCTATCTGCGTGTATTCGGCAAGCATCTGTTCGAGGATGACGAGTTCTTTTCCGAGCGCGGCAAGTACACCTTGGAACCCCTTCGCCGAGACGGTGAGGACTCCCTGGTCTGCTCCGACATCGAAGGGCTGGACGATATCGTGCTCCAGGAAGTACGCATCAAATGGGGTGGGCAACACAAGGAATTCGAAACCCGGCGTGCCGAGGACCTCTTCGCCGCCTATGAGGCCAGGGAAAAGGAGTTGCCGAGACACGCTCCGCTTGTTCTGGCCAAGTTCAGAGTCACCTTCGCCAATACGAAAAAGACGAGGGTATTGGTCATCTATCCGCCCAACAAGATCAACATCAAGCGCCACGACGACAGCACCGTGCTGGACGCCTGGATGGCCAAACGTGGCTTCATCCTGAACCAGACATCCGAGGAGGACGTCGAGAACGATGTCAGCGTGGCGTGCTCTTGAGGAGGTTTCCGGCCTCGCTTTGGCCGCGATGGACTGGCGACGAAGTTACGGTCTGAATCTGGCCGCTCTCGGCCGCTACCTCCGCCCCACCAACGATTTAGCCGAGTCCCTTGACTGCCCCGCTACACCCGGTGGTCTGCACACGGTCGTGCACCACGGGCCTGGGGACATCGTCGGGGTTTGCGATCATTGCCCCACAGAAAAGCTTTCCAAAGCCGACATCGTTATCCAACGCCTCGATGTACAATCTCTGTGTAAGGACATCGCGACGGCGCTCGGTCTTTCGTCCGGCTTTGAAATCCCGGCTCCCGGCCACTATTTCATCGGCGAACTCGTCCCGAGCCCCGGCTCGCGGCACGGCGTCCACCTCTGTTGCTCCAACGCCCCTGCACAATTAGAAGACGCCATGTTCCGCCTGACGGGCAACGGCAAACAGGGGTTCATTTTTTTGACCCCGACCAGCCGCTTTTGGACCACGACGCTACGGGATTCCATCGAGACGGCGACAGCACACCTCATGTCTCTCGAGGAAGTACTCGACCTGCACGCCAAGAGCTTCTCGGCATCAGTCGGCTGGCGCTCCTTTCTCGACACCCTTGTCCCCAGGACCACCACGAAAGCGCCTCCCAAGACATTCCCCACGCCGCAGGGGGCCAGGTGGAACGAGTTGGCCATTCGGTTTCTTACCGGTGACACTGCATCTGTCACCATCAGAGATGCCAGACTCCGGGTGAGTTATACAGACATGGGCATGGCCAGGAGCGACAACGCCAACCGCAGTGTCCAGTGGGAGATGCTGGAGAAGTTCGCCGAGGGCAACGGATACTATGAACCGAAACACCAGGCCCGCAAGGAACGGGAAAAGCAGCAGGTTTCACGGCTTGGGCGGGCTCTGAAAGTCTATTTCAAAATCGACGGCGAGCCCATAGTTCGAGACGGTCAGGGCTGGAAGACGGCCTTTGTCATCCGGCCCGAGGGGTGGGAGGAACCAGAGGAGGAATCCTGGCAAGATCTGTGACACGTCACGAAGCCTCTTTTGAAAAGCCAACATTTTTTCTTAAATCAACATCCTGCATTTTAAGTAATTTTCAGTTAGCCCTCCCATTTTTTTCGTGTCCCTGTGACATGTCGCGGGAAGGGGATAAGGCTCGGCCATTGATCCCCTTAAGCGCCTGAAGGCCTCGCCGGGCCCCGTCTTCAGGCGCAACTCCGAAAGGAGACGCGACATGAACGCATCCTCCCTCTCCCCGGCCCGGCGACGGCTTCTGCTTCGCCTCCAGACCATCAACTTCGGCCGCATCGAAGACCTCCGCCTCCAGAACGGCGAACCGGTGCTCGAAACGGCCACCACCGTCCGCGAGATCAAGTTCGGCGGGGACAATGCTCCACGTCCCGAAGCAGATCTCACGGACTTCCAGCTCAAGACCCAGGTCATCGAGCTCTTTTCCCATTTTGACCGCATCCGCGACGGCGTGGTGCGTCTGCTCGAGGTCAAGCACGGCCTGCCCTTCAAGATGAATGTGGAAGACGCCGCCTAGCTGAGGCGGTTCAGCAACACACCAGACAATCGACTGGCCGCGAAGCGGAGGTCGTTGTGGGTGTCGCCGATCCGGCGATCTCGCAACTCCTCCGCTTTTTCATGCGGACCGGTCCGGCCGACATCCACAGCGCTCCTCCTCGGCCTCGAGGAGCGAAAAATGTCTCAGAACCGTTACCACGGCATCGACGAATACACCGTCCGTTTGATCACCTTCAAAGCCAAGCAACTGACCGCCCACCCCGGCTTCTCCCATGCGGACCGCGAGGACCTGGAGCAGGAACTGCTGCTCGACCTGCTGCGTCGTCAGCCCAACTACGATCCCGCCCGGGCTCAGAACAACACCTTCGTCGCACGGGTCGTGGAGCATCGCGCCGCGACCCTCATCGAGGAGCGCAAAGCGGGCCTGCGCGATTACCGGCTCCGAGCGTTCTCCCTGAACGATCACATCGAGGATGAAGACGGCGTGCGCTGCGAACGAGC
The DNA here is from genome assembly GCA_031082225.1 of Desulfovibrionaceae bacterium. Lineage (GTDB taxonomy): Bacteria > Desulfobacterota > Desulfovibrionia > Desulfovibrionales > Desulfovibrionaceae > Desulfolutivibrio. The sequence goes on from JAVHLG010000016.1 coordinate 29,069, forward strand.
GGAAACCTTCGACCAGGACGACTACCTGCTGCGCACTGGACGACAGAGCCGATCATCCGATGAACTCCGGGACCTGGGCATCGACATGCGTTCGGTCGTGGATCAGTTGCCTCCCAAGCTGCGTGACCTGTGCCAGAGGTTGATGCGCGACTCCATCACCGACGCCTCGCGCGAAACCGGCATCCCCAGATCGAGCCTGTACGACATCATCGACAAGGTCCGCATCGCATTCAAGGACGCTGGGCTGGAAGAATACCTCTAGCGCCGACGTTTCCGGCGTCACGCCGGTACGTATCCCATAGGGCCGGATGCCGCTCCGGTGTCCGGCCCTCTTCATGTGAACTTCCAGCCACCGGAGGGACTGTCATGATCAAGTTCCATTTCGCCGAGCATGTGGACATGGTCGGCGTCGAAGACACTTTGTTTCTGGCCGTACTCGCCACAGAAAGCATCCATGGCAGGACGGGGATTCGTCTCGATGCCTGCTTCCAGCTCAAGGGACGGGTCTGCACCATCGAGGACGACAAGGCCGTGGGGCGGACCATCGCCCAGGTCTTCGCTGGATTCCTGGCCAGGGAATTTGGCGAAGATGCGTTCAACGTCGTTCGCCTCGCAGCCGGGAACATCATCTCCGAGGCGGCCTGATGAGCGACGGACATGGAACCGACCTTGACTTCAAGCGCATCAACGAGGCGGCCCTGGCCAACCCGGGCTTTCTGCAAGGCAGGTTGCCTCAGGCCAAACGCCAAGGCAGGGAACTGGTAGCCGGCGACATCCACGGTAACCCTGGGAAGTCGTTCAGCTGCAACACCGAAACCGGCGTCTGGTCAGATTTCGCGACCGGCGAGAGCGGCGGTGATGTCATCTCCCTGGTCGCGGCCCAGGAAGAACTGGGCCAGGCCAAAGCCGCCCGGATGATCGCCGAGAAGATCGGGCTTGCACCTGTCACGCCAAAGCCCAAGCGCAAGGACCTGCCGGAGACGCCTGTTCGGCCCGAAAATCTCGTCGCCACCTTTCGCTACGAGGATGAGGCAGGCCGGTTCCTTTTCGCTGTGGACCGCTACGAGGCACCAAACTGCCGCAAAGCCATCCGGCAGTGGCATCTGGACGCCGACGGCAAGCGCGTCAACAGTGTCAAGGGCGTGCGCCTTGTCCCGTTTCGGCTTCCCGAACTCCTGCGGGTCGAGGTCGTCTTCATCGTCGAGGGCGAGCAGAAGGTCCAGGAACTCGCCGACTGGGGGCTGGCCGCCACCTGCAACCCCATGGGCGCGGGCAAGTGGCGCGAGGAGTACAATCCGCACTTTCAGGGCAAGCAGGTGGTCATCCTGCCGGACAACGACACGCCAGGGCGCAATCATGCCCGCAAGGTGGCCACGTCACTGTTGCCCGTGGCCGCCTCGGTCAAGGTCGTGGAACTGTCCGGCCTGCCGCCCAAGGGCGACATTGTAGACTGGATAAAGGCCGGCCACGGTCGTGATGAATTGCTCCGACTGGTCGAGGCAACAGCGGCGCTCGATCCAGCAGGGGAGGATGATTCAAACGACGCCTGCCCCGCTACCGAAGACGCCATCGCGCTCCTCTTCGCCAGGGAGCACAAGGACGATCTGCGCTACTGCCACGAGACCGGCGCGTGGTTCGTCTGGACCGGCAGTCACTGGCGGGTGGAGAAGACCAGGTTAGCCTTCGCTTGGGCCAGGCAACTCTGCCGGAAGGCCGCCGCAGACATGGACAACAAAAAAGTCGCGGCCACGCTGTCCAAGGCCGCCACGGCCGGTGCGGTGGAGCGGTTCGCCCAGACCGACCGAGCCTTCGCCGTGACCAGTGAGATTTGGGACGCCGACCTCCATCTGCTGGGCACTCCGGACGGCGTGGTGGATCTGCGCACAGGGACCTTGCGTCCGGCTCGCCGCGAGGATTACATCACCAAGCTTGCCGCCGTGGCTCCAGCGCGTTCTTCCGACGCCCCGCTCTGGCGACGGTTTCTGGATGAGGCGACCCAAGGGGATGCCATGTTGCAGCGCTTCATGCAGCAAGTGGCCGGCTACGCGTTGACCGGCGACATCTCCGAGCACGCCCTGTTCTTCATCTACGGGCCCGGCGGCAACGGCAAGTCAGTGTTTCTCAACACCCTGACCAACATCCTGGGTGACTACGCCGCCACGGCGGCCATGGACACCTTCACGGCCAGCCAGGGCGACCGCCACCCCACCGACCTGGCCATGCTGCGCGGGGCCAGGCTGGTCAGCGTCTCCGAGACCGAGGAAGGCCGCCCCTGGGCCGAGAGCCGCATCAAGCAGCTCACCGGCGGTGACAAGATCAGCGCCCGTTTCATGCGCCAGGACTTTTTCACCTACACGCCCCAGTTCAAGCTCCTGATCGTCGGCAACCACAAACCCGTGCTCCGCAACGTGGACGAGGCCGCCCGCAGACGCTTCAACATCATCCCCTTCGTCCACAAGCCCGCGAGCCCGGACAAGCGCCTGGAAGATAAACTGAAGGCCGATTACCCGGCCATACTGCGCTGGATGATCGAAGGCTGCCTGGACTGGCGGGAGAACGGTCTCCTGCGGCCGGAGAGCGTGAAGGAGGCCACGGCCGCCTATTTCGACGAGCAGGACCTCTTCGGGCAGTGGATCGAGGAATGCTGCGATGTCGGCCCCAGGCTGGTCTGCAAGACAGCCGAGCTCTTTGAGTCGTGGAAGGGATTTGCCGAGCGCAACGGAGAGCACCCGGGCAGCACAAAGGCATTCAGCGCGAACCTCTGCAAACGTGAGTTCATTCCAGGCAGGACGAAAGCATCACGACATTTCACCGGTATTTGTTTGAAAAAGCGGGAGGAGTGGCAAGATGCCTACGACAGGTAGGGTGACGGGTGACAGATGGTGACGGGAAAAACCATTAATCGCTCACGCGCGCGTGCGCGCATGCGCATGGGCAGATAACCGGATGACCTGTCACAATCCGTCACCTGTCACCAACTTCTGCGTTACATGTCATTTCCAGGGTCCCGGGGCATACCAGAAGAGGTCGAAATTCTCATCCGTCATAACCGCTTCTGCCGGTGGGACCAGAAAGGACTCCATATGATCAAGAACGGACCCGAAGTCGTCAGGGCAATCTTCGAGCTTCAGCTTTTTGAGAAAGGCACTCCATTGTGATTGTTTGCTTTTGTCCCGTCTGAGCGTTGTCCGGAATAGATCTGAAGCACTGTCCAATGCAGTCTTTCGCCGATTGAACGTAGCCACGATTGCCTGCATCAAGACTTTTCCCTGGAAATCGAACATCCTGGAAAGCAGCCATACGTCATAAAAATCCTTCATGCGGCTGTTCAACTGGCTCAGCTTCACCATGGCCTGGAACTTCTCCGCGATGGAACTCTCCATGGAGTACCCAGCCAATTCCGGGGCAGGGAAATCGAGAAGAGTCGGGTAGATGACCTGCTTGCATTCAGGTACGACAATATCGCCAAACCCGATGTCCACCTGGATGGAAATCCGCGCGGTGCCAAGCCGGCCTTGGAGTCGCACCCGAACTCCATCATATTCGGCATCTTCAGTAATTGTCACCGTCCGAACGGAATCAGGGTCGAAGGACATGCCGTCCGCTTCGACAACCGCCTCACAGACATCCTTCATGATGCTTTCAATGGATTGAAGGCTGTTGTCAGTCCTGCCCAAAAAGTCGATGTCCATGGTGGGGCGAACACCTGGCCCACCCCAGGCTCGCAGCATCAGGGCTCCCTTGAGGAAAAATTTGTCCGCGTGGGATGTCTTGCTCACCCTGTAGATAAACCGCTCAATAGCGTAATGCTGCAGGAGTTCGCCAAACGTTCTGGACGATTCCCTCGCCTTGTTTTGCAAACGATGATGAACGGATGCGGGGATGTTCTTGATTTCTCTCACAGGATCGCCTCGATGTAAGGACGCATGACCTTGGCCACCCGGCAGATGGCCGCATACCGCATCAGATCGTTCACTTTCACTTCTCTTCGTTCCCGATACAGCCTGACCGCCTCGATGGCAGTGTCCATTCCGATCTTGTTCCTGAATTTGAAGCAATCTGCCAGCGTCTTCTCCGGGCAGTAGATGCGGACGTTCACGTTGTCGAGGACGTGATTTTCCACTCCCTCCGAGAAGGCCTCGCCGGTGAATCGATACGTTGCGATTGGAGGATGGTCCAGTCGCGGCTCCTCTGCCCCCCTGGGCAGCGCCAGATGAACCTCATGCGGTATCTGGGTTGTGATCGCGTGAAAGGCCAGAGCGGAGATGAGACAGATGACCCCTTGCGGGACTCGCGTAGCTACAACTACCAGATCCGGGTCGCCAAGGGCAGGAGCCTCTGCCAGCCTATACACTCCTCGGCTCACAGGCTCCACAATCCCCGAATCCCTGAGAGCGTACAGCGTGCTTGGATGAATCCCTTTGCTCAGGGCTTGCCCCGTGCGCAGCATGCCGCCTTCTCGTTTGAAAACGGCGATGGCCTCGTCGAACCTGTCGCCTCGCGACGTTTCATTTTTTGGCATGATAAAGTTACCTACACTTATTCACTTCTGTCTGTATTTTTATCAGAACAGAATTCTAAATCAAGCCCTTTCCGAGCTGATTCAAAAAACAGCCTCCCAACTCCGACGTTTTCAGATTCGCGCCGGTATGTATGCAAGAGAGGGGAAAACCCTCGGAGGATGCCCGGGGCGGGTCGAATCTCTGTGGGTTCGGCCCGTAGACCGGGTGGGCCCCCAGATTTTTACGCGTGCAAAATGACGGGTGGGGGTATGCCGCCAAGACCGCCGAAACCATGCCGCAAGCCGGGCTGCCGCAATCTGGCGACTGACGCCGGAGGGTATTGCCCAGATCACAAGCACCTCACGGATGAGGCCCTCGCTCTTCGCCGCAGTGTCCAGGACAACGTCCGGGGGAGCGCGGCCAAACGCGGCTACGGCGCGCACTGGCAGCGGGTCCGGCATCTCAAGCTCAGACAGGACCCGCTCTGCGCCGTCTGCGCCAGGGCGGCCGAGGTGGCCCACCACCGTGACGGCAATCCCCGCAACAACGCGGGCGGCAACCTCATGAGCCTGTGCCGCGAATGCCACGAGCGCCTGCACGGCAGGCTGCGCACACCGCAGTCAGGACCGAACCCATGCTGAAGACCGAATCCTGGCCCATCGAGCGGCTTGTTCCCTATGTCCGCAACCCGCGCAAGAACGACGAGCAGGTCGAGCGCATGGTCGCGGCCATCCGGGAGTTCGGCTTCCGCATCCCGGTGGTGGCAAAGTCCGACGGCACCGTGGTGGACGGGCACCTGCGGCTCAAGGCCGCCCGCAAGCTGGGCCTGACGGAAGTTCCCGTGGCCCTGGCCGACGAATTGACCGACGTGCAGGTGAAGGCGTTCCGACTGCTGGCCAACCGTTCCGCCAACTGGGCCGCCTGGGACGAGGACCTCCTGGCGCTGGAGTTGGAAGAACTCCAGGCCATGGCCTTTGACGTCAGTCTCACGGGCTTCGACCTCGGCGAGATCGACTCCCTGCTGGCCAAGCCGACCACCGAGGGCCTGACCGATCCCGACGAGGTGCCAGAGACTCCTGAAGAGCCAGTAAGCAAGCCGGGTGATGTCTGGATTCTGGGCCGCCACCGTCTCATGTGCGGCGACAGCACCAGCGCGAACGACGTGGACAGATTGCTGACCGGCGTCCGGCCGCACCTCATGGTCACCGACCCGCCGTACGGCGTCGAATACGATCCCGCCTGGCGCAACGACGCGCTGTCCGGCCAGAAGACCAAGCGCACCGGGGCGGTCCTGAACGACGACCGCGCCGACTGGCGCGAGGCCTGGGCGCTCTTCCCCGGCGATGTGGCCTATGTCTGGCATGGGGCGCTGCACGCGGCCACGGTCACGGAAAGCCTTGTGGCCTGCGGCTTCGGCATCCGCTCCCAGATCATCTGGGCCAAGGAACGTCTGGTTCTCTCCCGGGGGCATTACCACTGGATGCACGAGCCCTGCTGGTACGCGGTCAAGGGCAAGGCCCACTGGAGCGGTGACAGAAAGCAAGTCACCGTCTGGAACATCGCCTCCAAGGGCCAGGACGCCGACACCATCCACGGCACCCAAAAGCCCGTCGAATGCATGAAGCGGCCCATGGAGAACAACTCCAGCCCGGGCCAGGCCGTGTACGAACCTTTCTCCGGTTCCGGCACCACCATCATCGCCGCCGAAATCACCGGCCGCGCCTGTCTGGCCATGGAGTTGAACCCCGCATACGTCGATGTCGCCGTGAAGCGCTGGGAAGACTTCACGGGCGAGAAGGCAGTGCTGGAGGGGGAGGAAGATGGCCGGCCGTAAGCCTCTCCCCACCAAGCTCAAGATGCTCAAGGGCACGGCGCAGAAGTGCCGCGTCAATCCCAACGAGCCTGAGCTTGCCCCGGCGCTGCCTGAGCCGCTCGACTTTCTCGGCGAGACCGCCCGGGAGGAATGGCTGCGCAAGGCTCTGGTGCTCGTCCGCATGGGCGTGCTCACCGAGGGGGACGATGCGGCCCTGGCGGCTTACTGCCAGGCCTTTGAGCGCTTTGTCGAGGCAGAACGCAAGATTCGTCAGTCCGGGCTGCTCATCAAGACCACCGGCGGCAACGTGATCCAGAACCCGCTGGTGGGGGTGGCCAACCGGGCCATGGAGATCATGCACAAATTTCTGACCGAGTTCGGCCTCACGCCGTCGAGCCGCACACGGGTCGCGGCGAATCCGGCCGGGAAGGAAGATGCTGAATGGGCGGGGTTCGGGAAAGCATGAGGGGTCGCTTACACCTCAAGATATGCGGCGATATCCCGCAGGTCGGCCAGAATCCGCCCAGCGTCTCCGGCATTGGCCCAGGTGATCTCTTCCGGCGCGACTCCGAGGTGATCGTCGAGTCTCTCTCCGATCTTACGCAGCAGCTCTCTGGATTCCTGAATCTTGTTCATGAAGTCGGCAAGGGCTTGTTCCTGGTTGCTCATGGTCCTCTCCTTTCGCTGTTCGCTTGCAGACCACATGTCCATACATCCTGGCTTATAGCAAGTCGTTCCAGGTAAATAGATGCCTAAGACCACCCATCCATATGCCACCGCCGCCAATCGCTACGCGAGGGATGTCGGGCGTGGGAAGATCGCGGCCTGCTCGTACGTGCGGCAGGCCTGCGTGAGGCATCTGGACGATCTGGAACGCTCCAAATCCAAAGACTACCCCTTCCGCTGGAATCGGGCGGCGGCTGAGCACATCTGCCGCTTCGCCTCCAACATGGTGCATGTGAAGGGCCGGGAATGGGCGGGCAAGAAGATCGTCCTCGAACCCTGGCAGTGCTTCATCCTGGCCGTGGCCTTCGGCTGGGTGCGCAAGGCGGACGGACCGCGCCGTTTCCGTGAAATCTATGCCGAAATCCCCAGGAAATCCGGCAAGTCTGTGCTCGGGGCCTGCATCGGCCTGTACATGTTCGCGGCCGATGGCGAGCCCGGGGCCGAAGTCTACTCCGGGGCCACCAGCGAGAAGCAGGCCTGGGAGGTCTTCGGTCCGGCCCGACAGATGTGCCTCAAGAACCCTTCCTTCGTCAGCCACTTCGGCATCCATGTCGGGGCCAAGAACCTGCATATCCTGGACAATGCCAGCAAGTTCGAGCCGGTCATCGGCAAGCCCGGCGACGGAGCCTCGCCCCACTGCGCCATTGTGGACGAGTACCACGAGCACCAGACGCCCGACCTCTACGACACCATGCTCACCGGTATGGGCGCTCGCTCCCAGCCCATGCTGGCAGTGATCACCACCGCCGGCGTGGATACCTCCGGGCCCTGCTACGCCAAACGCGATGAGGCCGTGAAGGTCCTCGAGGGCATCCTGGAAAACGACCAGCTGTTCGCCATCGTTTTCACCATCGACGAAGACGACGACTGGACCGAGTGGCCGTCCTGGGAAAAGGCCAACCCGAACCTGGGCGTCTCGGTCTACCCCGATTTCCTCCAGGCTCGGCGCAAGGAGGCCCTGCAGATCGCCTCGCGCCAGAACGTCCTCAAGTGCAAGCACCTGAACGTCTGGGCCAACGCCGGCTCGGCCTGGATCAACATGGTCAAGTGGAACGCCTGCCGGGCGGACGTCTTTCTGGACGACTTCGCGGGCGAGCCCTGCTGGGTCGGCGTGGACCTGGCCTCCAAGGTGGACCTCACCGCCATGGTGCTGCTCTTCAGGCGCGGGGACGAATTCTATCTCTTTGGCAGGCACTACCTGCCGGAGGAGACGGTCACCCTTCCCGAAAACGCCCACTACCAGCGCTGGACGGCCGAGGGGCATCTGGTGTCCACGCCCGGCGCACGCACCGATTACCACTATCTCATGGACGACCTGCTGGCATACGCTGACCGCTTCTCCATCCGGGAACTGGCCTACGACCCGCGCGAGGCCGAGATGCTCATGCAGGAGATCCGCGAACGGGTGTCCTTTTCCTGCATCGAGATCAACCAGTCTCCGGCGTTCATCTCCGAGCCCATGAAGGAATTCGAGGCCCTCTACCTCTCGGGCAAGCTGCGTCACGACGGCGATCCGCTGCTGGCCTGGCAGGCCGCCAACGTGGTGCTGCGCTCCACCAGGACCAAAGCCTACTACCCGGGCAAGGAACGCGCCGAGAACAAGATCGACGGCATCGTGGCCGCCATCATGGCCCTTTCTCGCGCCATGCTCCACGCGGAGGAACCGTTTGTCGGCATGGAGGTCTGGGACTGATGGGCGTCATTTCCTGGCTCAAGGGCCGCAAGTCGGCATCGCGGATGGCCCTGGAGGACCTCCTGGCCGACGGCTTCTTCACCCAACCCGCCAAGAGCGGCGTGGCCGTGACCTGGAAGACGGCGTTGCAGGCGACCACGGCCCTGGCCTGCGCCCGGGTCATCGCCGAGGGGCTGGCCCAGGTGCCGCTCAAAGTCTTTCGCTCACAAGGCGGCGTGCGCACCCCGGCCGACGACCACCCGCTGCACGGCCTGCTCGGGGACGCGCCCAACGACTGGCAGACCAGCTTCGAGTTCATCGAGCAGGTGGTCATGCACCTGGTGTTCTGCGGTAACGCCTTTGTGTTCGTGAATCGGGGGCTCGGCCGCGTTGTGGAGCTGCTCCCCTACGAGCCGCAGCAGGTGACCGTAAAGCGCGACGGCTACGTGATCTCCTATGAGGTGACCACGGACGACGGCCGCCGCATTGGACTTTCCGCTTCCGAGATGTGGCATCTACGTGGGCCGTCTTGGAATGGCTGGATGGGGCTCGAAGGCGTGCGCCTCGCTCGGGAGGCCATCGGCCTGTCTCTGGCCACCGAGGAGCATGGCGCGCGGCTATTTTCCAACGGAGCTGTGGTCGGCGGCGTCCTGTCCACGGATCAGGTCCTGAACGAAGAGCAGCGCCTGGCCCTGCGCAAGTCCTGGGAGGCCCGGCACGCCGGCGGCGGGAACGCCTTCAAAACCGCCGTGCTCTGGGGCGGCATGAAGTTCACCTCCATGACCGCGCCCAACGATCAGGCCCAGTTCCTGGAGACCCGCAAGTTTCAGGTCGAGGAAATCTGCCGGGCCTTCCGCGTGCTGCCCATCATGGTGGGCTACTCGGACAAGACCGCCACCTACGCCAGCGCCGAGCAGATGTTTCTGGCCCACGTGGTCCACACGCTCTCGCCCTGGTGCCGCCGCATTGAAACGAGCATCGCCAAGAACCTGTTCAGCGAAGAGGAGCGCCGCCAGGGGCTCTACACCAAGTTCATGCTCAACGGCCTCCTGCGCGGGGCGGCCAAGGACCGGGCCGAGTTCTACGCCAGGATGTACGGCATCGGAGCCATGAACCCCAACGAGGTGCGCGAGCTCGAGGACATGAATCCCTACGAGGGCGGCGAGCGCTACCGCGTTCCCCTCAACATGACCGATCCGGCCGATCCGGAAGACGATGACAACGCGGAGGATACCGCCGATGCAGCGCCTCAACTGTAGCCTGAAGGAACTCAAGTTCGCTCCCGGCGGAACCGACGCCGAGCAGATGACCTTTTCCGGGTACGGAGCCGTGTTCGGCAACGTGGACGCCTACGGCGACGTGATCCTGCCCGGGGCGTTCACGCAAAGCCTGACCGACGCCGGAGCGGGCAAGGCCGCCTGGCCGGTCATGCTCCTGCAGCACGGCGGACTCGGACTTAGCGCGCAGGACCTGACGCCCATCGGCATCTGGACGGACATCACTGAGGACGAAGTGGGCCTGCGTGTGACCGGCCGCCTGGCCGAGACTCCGCGCGGGCACGAGGTTCACTCCCTGATGCGCATGGAACCCCGGCCGGCCATCGACGGCTTGTCCATCGGCTACGTGGCCCGAGAGTGGGAGTCGGGCGGCAAACCCGGTGAACCCCGCCGCAGGCTCAAGCGTATCGAACTCATTGAGATCAGCCCCGTGACCTTTCCGGCCAACGCCAGGGCGCGGGTGGATCAAGTGAAGGGCGTGCCGGACATCCGGCTCGCCGAGAGGGCCCTGCGTGAGGCCGGGTTCTCCAGGACACAGGCCAAGGCCGTTTTGGCCGAAGGATTCAAGGCCCTGCCTCTGCGTGACGCCGAGGACGCCCATAACGGGGGTGCGGATGCGGTCGCCGCTCTGCTGCGGCGAAACATCGCCACCATCAAGACGTCCGCAAGGAGGTAATCCATGGACGAGATCAAACAGCTGCTGGAAGAGCAGCACAAGGCGTTCGAGGAGTTCAAGCAGGCCAACGACGATCGGCTTACGGCCATCGAGAAGAAAGGCTTCGCTCCGGCCGACCTGGAGGAAAAGGTCGCCAGGATCAATGAGGACCTGACCCGGTTGGGCAAGGACCTAGCCGAGGTCGCCAAGAAGGCCAACCGGCCGGGTGCGGGAGTGGACGGCCAGGACCCCATGGCCCAGGAACACAAGCAGGCCCTGGGCAAGTACCTGCGCAAGGGCGACGACCGCGAACTGGCCGGGGTCCAGCGCAAGGCCATGGCGACCTACAGCGATCCCGACGGCGGTTATTTCCTCACAGAGGACATGGCCCAGGCCATCGAGCGTACCGTGAGCGCCATGTCCGCGCTCTCCGGCATGGCCCAGACCATCGCGGGCAACGCGGCCGTGTACAAGAAGCCCGTGCGCACCACCGGCGTGACTTACGCCTGGCGTGGCGAGGGTGAAAGTCCGTCGGCCACCTCGACGCCCAAGTTCAGCCTGCTGACCTTCGAAGCCCGGGAGGTGGACGCCTTTCCCGAGGTGACCAACGAGAGCCTGGAAGACCTGGGCTTCAACGTCGAGGCCTTCCTCATGGAGGAAGTCGCCCTGGCCTTTGCCGAGGCCGAGGCCGAAGCCTTCCTGATCGGCAACGGCGTCTCTCGCCCTCGCGGACTGCTGACCTATGACGCCGTGGCCAACGATTCCTACGCCTGGGGCAAACTCGGCTACGTGCTCTCCGGCGGCAGCGGCACGTTCGCGTCCAGCAACCCCAGCGATAAGCTCATCGACCTGATCCACGCGCTCAAGGCCCAATACCGAGCGTCCGGGGCCTTTCTCTTGAACGATCTGACCTTGGCGGCCATCCGCAAGTTCAAGGACGGCCAGGGCAACTATCTCTGGCAGCCGGGACTGCAGGCGGGCGTCGCAGGCGTACTCCTGGGCTATCCGGTGCGCACCGACGACTACATGCCCGACGTGGCTTCCGGGAGTCTGTCCATCGCCTTCGGCGACTTCAAGCGTGCCTACCTGACCTACCGCCGCCGGGGCATGCGTATCATCCGCGACAACATCACCAACAAGGGCTTCACCTCCTTCTGGGTGACCGAGCGCTTCGGCGGCGGCGTCCAGAACTTCGAGGCCGTGAAGCTCATGAAATTCTCCGCCAGCTAAAGGAGGCCGATATGCGCGATCTCTACAGCAACCTCAAGACAACCCAGGTTCTGGCCCCGGCCGTGTACGACGCTGACCAGAACTCCGACCCCGTGGACCTGCAGGGCTTCGGCTCCTGCCTGATGCTGGTCAACGTGGGCGCGGCCGGCGTGACCCTCTCCGAGACAGACAAGATCGAGCTCGAAGTCGAGGAAACCGACGACAAGGTGAGCGGCCCCTGGACCGACGTGGACCCGGCCGACCTGGCCAAGTCGGTCACTGGCACGAACGACGGCTGCTTCGCGGTCATCGACAACGCCGGCGACGACAGCGCGGTCTACGCCACGGCCTATCGCGGCCACAAACGCTACTGCCGCGTGGTGGTGAACTTCATCGGCACCCATGGGACCGGCACGCCCATCGGCGTCACGGCGCTGCTCGGCCACGCCCATGTGGCACCGGTGACCGAGTAACTCCAGGTAGTCCAACGGGGGCGGGGCTTCGGCTCCGCCCCGTTCATAGGTGAACCCATGCACGGACGTCTGCGCCTGATCACGCTTCCGGCCATGGAGCCGGTCACGCTGGCGGAAGCCAAGCTCCACGCCAGGATCGACCACGATCTCGAGGACGGGCTGCTTGCGACGTTCATCGCGTCCGCGCGCCAGCATGGGGAGCAGCTGACCGGGCGGCAGTTCGTGGAGGCTGCATACGAGCTCTCCCTCGACGGCTTTCCTTGCGGTGACGACCCGATCGAATTGCCCAAGCCTCCGTTGCAGTCCGTGCAGGCCGTCTCCTTTGCGGCCCCGGACGGGGTGATGCAGACTATGTCCGCTTCGGACTATATCGTCGATACCTCCGGGCTGCTTGGCCGCATCTATCCCGCCGATGGCGCAGCGTGGCCGGCCACCCGCCGTCGGCGCAACGCCGCGACCATCAGCTTTCGCACCGGCTGGCCCGTCGTCACAGGGAACCCGTCCACCCCTGACGCCATCAAGAGCTGGATGCTCTGTCGCGTCACCGGCCTCTACGAGCAGCGGGAGAGCTTTGCCGGAAGGTCCGTCAGCGCGCTCCCCGGCGACTTCCTGGACGGCTTGCTGGACCCCTGGCGGGTTTCCGGAGTGGTGTAAATGCCAGCCGCTCCCTTTCGCCACCGGGTGACCATTCAGGCGGTGACGCTCATCTTCGATGGCATGGGCGGCTGGGAGGAAACCTGGGCTGACCTGGCCACGGTCTGGGCGCGGGTCGAAGCCCTCAAGGGCGAGGAATACTTCGCCGCCGCCCAAATGCAGAACTCGGTCAGCCTCCGCGTTACCATGCGCTATCGCGCCGACCTCACCCCCACCCACCGCCTGGTATTCGAGGGCCGCACCCTCGACATCGAGGCGGTCCTCCCGGACGAACGCAAATCCCGCCTCGTGATCATGTGCACCGAGCAGGTGTGACTGCTGGCAAAAAACTCTGGCCACATTTCTTTCCGTCAGCCGACGAGCTGGGCGGGTTCGACCTCGGCCCCGGCGGATTGAGTCTCTCTGGATGAGTCCTGATCACGGTATGTATGAGCCGAGGAAAGAGACTGGCTAGCTGGGCCTATATTGCCGGAAGCATCCTACAAATGCCCTCCCAGATCGTCTGATGGAGCTTGGCGCTGAACTGGCCCTTGATTGAATCGCGGAGTACTCAAAAAAGCAATTGACACTAACTGACACGAACTATAATCTATCTATCTGCAATGAGTTATTATTAGGATGATTTTGCCCGCACACTGCAGAGGGGCTTCTGATGGAAAATAAATCGGACAACGTCCTGACTATAGAGGAGTTATCCGTTTATCTAAAAATTCCCAAATCGACGCTTTATAAGCTCGTCCGAGAGGGAAAAGTTCCTTCTCAAAAAGTGGGACGCCATCTGCGCTTCCATCGAGAGTCCATCGACGAATGGCTGAAGCGGCAAAATGAGCAGGAGAGGCAGGAGTAGCCATGGCTTTAAACGAAGCCGACACCTGTCGCCGCTATGTCGTTCCCAAGCTCCAGACAGCTGGCTGGGACGACGATCCCCACCGGATCAACGAACAGGTCGCCTTTACCGACGGTCGTATCATCGTTTCCGGTCGTCAGGGGCGTCGCAAGCCGGGCAAGCGCGCTGACTACATCCTTCGCTTTCGGCCCGACATGCCGATTGCCGTCGTTGAAGCGAAGCCATCCTATGCCACCCCTGGTCACGGCCTTCAACAGGCCAAGGATTACGCGGAGATTCTGGGGTTGCGTTTCGCCTATGCAACCAATGGTTACGGGGTTGTCGAATTCGACTACACGACCGGGCTGGAGCGCGAAATCGAGGCTTTTCCCACCCCCGACGAACTCTGGGGGCGGCTCCTGAACTCGGAATCTCTCAGCGCTCAGGAAGCCGACCGCCTGTTGACTCCGGCCTATCACCTTAGCGGCAAGTCGCCGCGCTACTACCAGGAAATCGCCATCAATCGCGCCGTGCAGGCGGTGCTTCAAGGGCGTAGGCGCATCCTGTTGACGATGGCCACCGGCACAGGCAAGACTGTGGTGGCCTTTCAAATCTGCTGGAAGCTCTGGTCGTCTCGGTGGAACCGCACCGATGACTACCGGCGTCCCCGCATTCTTTATCTTGCCGACCGCAATGTCCTTGTGGACGATCCGATGGCCAAGATTTTTGCGCCCTTCGGCGACGCCCGTTGGAAGATCGAGGGAGGCGTCGCCAACAAAAGCCGCGAGATGTATTTCGCCATCTACCAAGCAATCGCCCATGACGAGCGGCGTCCCGGCCTTTACCGCGAATATGCTCCCGATTTCTTCGATCTGATTATCGTGGACGAGTGCCATCGGGGCAGCGCCAAGGACAACAGCAACTGGCGGGCAATCCTCGAACACTTCGAACCGGCTTTCCAGATCGGCATGACGGCCACGCCCCGTCGTCAGGATAACGCTGACACCTATCGTTATTTCGGCGATCCTATTTATCAATACAGCCTGCGCCAGGGCATCGACGACGGCTTCCTCGCACCCTATCGCGTCCACCGGATCATCACCACATGGGACGCGGCGGGCTGGCGTCCGAGCCGAGGCGAACTCGACCGCTACGGGCGCGAAATTCCCGACGACGAGTACCAAACCAACGATTTCGAACGAGTCGTTTCCCTGAAGGCGCGGACTGAAGCCGTGGCCGCGCATCTCACCGAATTCCTCAAGAAGACCGACCGATACGGCAAGACCATCGTCTTCTGCGTCGATCAGGAACACGCCGACGAGATGCGCCGCGCGCTCAATAACCTGAACACCGACCTGACCAGCCAGAACTCGGATTACGTCTGCCGCGTCACTTCCGACGAGGGCGGCATCGGAAGGGGACATCTCAGCAATTTCCAGGACGTCGAACGCCCCACGCCGGTCATCCTGACCACTTCCCAGATGCTTACGACCGGCATCGACGCGCCAACGGTCCACAATGTTGTTCTGGTGCGCATCATCAATTCCATGACCGAGTTCAAGCAGATCATCGGGCGGGGGACGCGTGTCCGCGACGATTACGGCAAGTATTTTTTCAGCATCCTCGATTACACAGGATCGGCCACGCGACTCTTCGCTGATCCCGATTTCGACGGCGATCCCTCGATCGAGACGGAACAGCACATCGACGAGGAAGGTCAGCCGACCGAGGATGAGACCGTCCTCACCCCGGAAGAGGAGTCGGAGACCGACGGCGGGGTCATCGTCGATACGCTCCCCCCGGATGACGACGGCCCCGCCGAACGCCGTAAATTCTACTTCGACGGCGGACAGGTCGAAATCGCCGCGCACCTGGTGTATGAACTCGATGCCGACGGCAGCCAACTGCGCGTTGTGCGCTTCACCGATTACACCGCCGAAAAGGTACGCACGCTCTACCGCAATGCCGCCCAGTTACGCGAACAGTGGGCCGATCCCGATCATCGGAGCGAGATCATCGACAAGTTGGCGGAGCGCGGCATTGATTTTGACGAACTGGCAACCATCGCCGATCAGCCCGACGCCGACCCGCTCGATTTGCTTTGTCATATCGCGTTCAACGCTCCACTCCGCACCAGGCGCGAGCGTGCGCAACGGCTCCGATCCGAGAAGCAGGACTTTTTCGACCAGTACGGCCCGGAGGCCAGCGAAGTTCTGTTCGAACTGCTGGACAAGTACACCGAGCACGGGACGGCGCAGTTCGTCATCCCCGACGTGCTGGAGGTGCCGCCGATCAGCGAACACGGCAATATCCTGCAGATCGCCCGCTATTTTGGTGGCGAGAACCAACTGATTGAGGCCGTGCGGCAACTGCAAACATTGCTTTATGCAGCATGACAAAAGGATGTGGAGCATGCCACGTAATCGCCATTCTTACTACATCGGATCAACAGGCCCGCAGAACGAAGCAATCATCACTGGTTTTCGATGGCTAATTAAAGAAGCAGCGAACCAGGATCGGGTTGGATATGTTGTTGTATTCACGAAACATGAACTTGACAATATATCACACTGGAGTCAGTTGTCCCCGACTCTCAATACGCTTCATAAATCCGGCGTCTATCAAGCGGATAGCGTGACGTTGAATCTTATCACGCCAAGAGATCGGTATATATCTGCATCAGGCCCAGCTTTGGTCATTTATGGTGGCCAGGAGCTGCTGGACTTCATCGATTCGTTTCAGGCCATTACATCTGTTCTGTACATCCCGTGGCAAGGCCAAGAGCACGCTGATTGGTCGGCGACCTGGAATGCGACTCGCCTAGGCGATGATGAGTCCCAGTCCTCTGAACAGAAAGAGCCGCTTTCAGGGATTGTCCTTTCTGCTCTCGAAAGCCTCACAAAATTAGTGAATCTTTCAACTGGAATAACACATCCTAGCGACCGAGAGCAGGCTGTTCGATCTTTGGAAACGCTGTTCCATAAACAGGCGCAATGCGATCCGGAAACAATCCGGCGGCAACTGATCCGCCTTGACTGGAAACCCAGTGATGCCGCCAAGGTAAAGGAAATTGCGGATATGATCTGGGATGGTCGCCGTCCGCGAAAATCAACCGGCCGGGCAGATGAAGGATTGTGGAAATACTGGAATGAGAGGGCATCGTAACTCAATGGCAAAGTCAAGCAAAAAGACCCAACCCAAGACCACGGCCGAGCGCCTGGGCAGCGTCATCAAGTCCTGCCGCAAGATCATGCGCAAGGACAAGGGACTCTCCGGCGATCTCGACCGCCTACCCCTGTTGACCTGGGTCATGTTCCTCAAGTTCCTCGACGATATGGAACAGATCGAGGAGTCACGGGCCAAAATGCGCCAGGCGAAATTCCGTCCCACCATCGACGCCCCTTACCGTTGGCGCGACTGGGCCGCCCAGGAAAACGGCATCACCGGCCCCGAACTGATCGCCTTCATCTCCCAGGAGGAGGCCGTTCGTCCTGATGGGACGAGGGGAGCGGGGCTGTTCGCCTACCTGCGCAGCCTGCAAAACGGGCCTGGCAGCCGCAAACAGGTGGTTTCCACCGTCTTCAACGGTCAGACCTGCCGCATGCAGTCCGGCTATCTCTTGCGCGAGGTTATCAATCAGGTCAACGCCATCCACTTCGAAGCGCAGGATGAACTATTCACTCTCGGCCACCTTTACGAGTCCATGCTGCGCGAAATGCGCGACGCCGCCGGCGACTCGGGCGAGTTCTACACGCCCCGTCCCGTCGTGCGTTTCATGGTCGAGGCCGTCGATCCCCGCCTCGGCGAGGTCGTGCTCGACCCGGCCTGCGGCACGGGCGGCTTCCTGGTCGAGACCTTCAATCACCTGGGCAAGCAGGTCAAAACCGTCGAGGACCGTAAACGCCTTCTGGAGGAGTCCATCTTCGGCGGCGAGGCCAAGCCCCTTCCGTTCCTGCTTTGCCAGATGAACCTGCTTCTCCACGGTCTCGAAGCGCCCCGAATCGATCCCGAAAACAGCCTGCGCTTCCCGCTCAACGAAATCGGCGACCGCGATCGCGTGGATGTGATCCTCACCAACCCGCCCTTTGGCGGCGAGGAGGAGCGCGGTATTCTGAGCAATTTCGCCGAGGACAAGCAGACCACCGAAACGGCCCTGCTCTTTTTGCAACTCATCATGCGCAAACTCCGGCGAGCGCCCAAACCGGGTCGCGCCGCCGTGGTCGTGCCCAACGGAATGCTTTTTGGCGATGGGGTTTGCGGCCGCATCAAGGAAGAATTGCTGACGGGGTTCAACCTGCACACCGTTGTACGCCTGCCACAGGGCGTATTTGAACCCTACACCGCCATTCCGACGAATCTGCTTTTCTTCGACCGTTCCGGCCCGACAGATGTCATCTGGTACTATGAACTGCCCCTTCCAGAAGGACGCAAAAAATACACGAAGACCAGCCCACTGCAATACGAGGAGTTCGCCGACCTGCTCAAGTGGTTCCGCTCAGAACGACGCCGCGAGAACTCCCACGCCTGGAAGGTGAAAGCCAGGGACATACTGGCCAACGGACGCAACCTCGACATCAAGAATCCACGCGGAGCCGAAGCCATCGCACACTTGCCACCCGAACAACTTGCCGAGAGTATCGCCGAAAAAAACCGCCGGGTCGGCGAGATCATGGAGGAGATCAAGGCCATCCTCGCGGAACCGGCCGCCGTGGGAGGGGAATTCCGATGATCTCAAGCGGCTGGCGGAGGGTTCCCTTGAGAGAAGTGCTCACCCTTGATCTGGATAAAGTTCCCGTCAAGGCCGGTGTTCAATACCCAATGGTTGGAGTTTACAGCTTCGGCAAAGGGCTTTTTCATCGCGAGCCCGTTGATGGAACAATTTGCAGTTACAACACCTTCAATCGGCTCAAGTCAGAACATTTTGTCATGAGCCAGCTTTTCGGTTGGGAAGGCGCTCTTGCCTTGAGTTCGGAGGACTTCAGCGGCCTTTTTGTGTCGCCCCAATTTCCGACGTTTCTTTGTGAGCCTGCGTTGAACCGGGACTACCTTGGATACTTCACACGCCAACCTGTTTTCTGGCATGACTTGGGTAGCCGAACCAGAGGAATGGGAGACCGGAGGAGAACGCTTAATCCAGAAGCTCTTTTCGCATGTGAAATCCCCCTCCCGGACCGCAAGGAGCAGGACCAGATCGTGGCGAAACTCGACGCCCTATCAGCCCGCATCGACGAAGCCCGCGAATGCTACCGCCAGATTGAGCAAGAAGCCGACGCGATGCTCCACAGCGCCTTTGCGCGCATCATCGAAGGCGCTCCAAGAATGCGGATAGCCGATGTTGCACCCCTAGTAAGACGACCCGTGAACACTACGGTTGACGGCGAATACCCGGAATTGGGAGTTCGCTCCTTTGGCAAGGGAGTGTTTCACAAACCCACGCTTCTCGGTGCGGAATTGACATGGCAGAAGCTGTTCCGTGTCCATGAGGGCGACATCGTCATCAGCAACATCAAGGCTTGGGAAGGGGCCATTGCCGTGGCTGGCCCCGATGACGATGGACGCGTCGGATCACACCGCTATCTCACGCTTGTTCCCGTCGAGGGCCAGGTGACAGCTGGGTTCTTGTGTTTCTATCTTCTGACCGCCGCAGGCCTTGCCGGCATCGGACAGGCTTCTCCTGGCAGCGCGGATCGCAACCGGACGCTCGGCCAAAAGGCTTTGGAAGCAATCGAGGTCCCAATCCCAGACTACGACCAACAGGCCTGGTTCGACCGCCTCCAGACAGAGGTCCGGCAGGTTCTCGTCGCCCAGCAAGACGCCGAAACCGAACTCAACACCCTGCTCTCTGCGGCCCTGGACAAAACTTTCAAGGGGGAGCTTTGAGCTGGTATGCCGATATAGCGTTCTTTGCGAAAGGCAGTGCACATATTCGTGAATGTGCATCCCTCCACCAAGTCAACGCCGCCCTGCTAACAGCTACACAGGAACGGGTGTTTGCATAAATTACAAGGGGGGATAGGTGAGCACCAAGAACAGCAATATGCCTGGAGAGCCGATGGTGCCTGAGTCTGTCGAGACTCACCCTGCCTGGTTTCGCTTGGTCGATCAACAGAACTGGTACGACAGCAAGAGCCAACATTGTCAGCGCTGGTACAAGCGCCTGAAGATCATGCAGGTCACGCTGGCGGTTCTGATCCCTTCGACCAGCCTTTTGCCCACCGAATATGCCAAGTGGGCTGCATCAATTGCCGGTATCTTGATCGCCGTTCTGGAAGCGGTTCAACAGATGAACCAGTACTCGACCTTGTGGGTCACCTACCGCGCCACGGCAGAACGCCTCAAACACGAGCAGTACCTGTTTCTCTCCAATGCCGGCCCCTACAAAGGATTGGCCGAGACTGATCGACTGATAGCCCTCGCGGAGAGGGTCGAGGAACACGTTTCGACAGAGCATGCCAACTGGTTCAACGAAACGCGGCGCAGCGTTGTTGCCAAGACGACGGATAGAAAGGAATGAACGTGCTCCGTCTGCTTGAACTGAATATCGGCGGCAAGCCCCTCCCGCTGCCGGTCTATTTCCCTTCGATTTCGTCGGTGAAAACTGCGCTGCAACCTCAGGATTACTTGCAGGTGCTTTCCTCTCTGGTGGGTATCAATGGACAGTATCTGGTGTCCGCATTCGACCTCGCGGCGCTCGCTCAGCCAGAAAATGTCGCCAAGTTACTGAGATCGTCACGTGATGCCGGTGCAGTGACCCTGATGGACTCGGGCAACTATGAAAGCTTCTGGAAAGATGCTCAGCGCCAATGGCGGCAGCCAGCTTTTCACCAGATGTTGGCCAGTTTTCCTTGCGACCTTGCTTTTGGCTTTGACGAACAGCAACCGCCTGCCGATGCCGCCGAACACGTGACGCTGTTGGTGACGCGCTGGCAAGAGGATCAGGCTGCTGCCGACGCATGTCAGATAGTTCCGATTATTCACGCCCGCGCAAGCGATTTGCCCGACCTGTGTAGCGCCGTTGCAGCACAGACCAGTGTTTCGATGCTCGCTGTTGCGGAACGTCGACTGGGCGACAGTGTGATCGACCGTGCCCGTACCGTACTTGCCATTCGCAAAGCGCTGGACAAACTTTCTCGCTACGTAGCGCTGCACCTGCTCGGCACGGGGAACCCGATTTCGATTGCGCTGTACTCAGCAATGGGCGCGGACAGCTTTGATGGTTTGGAGTGGTGCCAAACCGTAGTTGATCACAACACAGGGCTACTCTATCACCTGTCACAGGCAGACTTCTTCGCTAGACAGACCTCGTGGTCTGAAGCAGGGCTTTCGTTTCAGGCACGCACGCTGGCGCACAACCTGGAGTTCTATGCGTCATGGATGCAAAGGCTACGGACGGCAATTGCAAACGAAACGATGGTTGATTTCTTCCTACACAACTTTCCAGCACATGTGTTTCGTTACTGTGCAACAGAATTTTGTTGGAGTGACTCATGAACGCCGACATCATCAATCGCACCATTCAAACCATGTGCATCGAGATCACAACACAAGAAAAATCGTCGATGGATTGGCGATTGCTAACTGAAGACCAAATGCTTTACGAAGCGGCAATCTGTATCTTTGGCAGTCAGATGCAGTTCGAAATGGCGGTTGCCACTGCCGATAGACTACGGGATATGGATTTGTTGCTATCGAGCAAACTAGCGGACATGGCAGACTACGAGGAACGGTTTCTCGATGCGCTCAGCCAGCCTTTATCAATGCCAGGCAAGGACGGGATTGTACGTACCACGAAGCCCCGATTTCGGAACCGGCTGACGTCATTGCTCTCCACCACGGTCATGGAGATTTACGGCAAGGGTCGCTCCCTGCGGAGATTGCTGATTGCCTCCGAAAGCACCAAGCATGCACGCAAGACTTTGATGATGAATGTTTGGGGGTTCGGCCCCAAACAAGCAAGCCTCTTCTTGCGGCGCATCGGTTATTGCGCCGATCTTGCGGTGCTAGACGTGCATGTACTCGATTACCTCCACCTGACGCGCGGACTCAGGATCGCACCGAGCCGATTGGGACGTCTGTCCAATTATGAAGAAATCGAAGATACGTTTCGCGAGATCGCCTCCTATTTTGGACACTCGCTGGGCTGTGTCGATCTGGCGATTTGGCTGACGATGCGGGTCGCTAAACGGGAAGCCTACCTATGAGTTTTGTGAATCTCGTTTCGGGCGGTCTTGACTCGACTCTGATTGGCGTCATGGCCAAGGAAGACCATATCGGCCACTTTCCATTGTTCATCGATTATGGGCAGCGGGCGGCAGCTAAGGAGTGGGCGACATGCCAAGCCGTCCACCAGCAGCTTGGACTCCCAGAGCCCACAAGAATGGACCTCAGCGGCTTTGGGCAAGTAATCACCTCAGGTCTGACGAATGCCGATATGGACGTGAAGGATCATGCTTTTACGCCAGGTCGAAATTTACTATTCTTGTTGATGGGCGGCGCATACGCCTATCAGGTTGGTGCATCGTCGGTCGCCATCGGCTTACTGGCCGAACAATTCAGCCTGTTTCCAGACCAGCGTCAGCCGTTCCTTGTTCAGGCTGAGCGGGCAATCGTGGCAGCGATGGGACATCCGATTAAGCTACTGACGCCCCTGATTGAATTTGGCAAGGCCGATGTCGTTCGGCTTGCGACCGAAAAGGGCGTGGTTGGAACCTACTCGTGCCATATTGGCGATGATCAGCCATGTGGCCATTGCATTGCTTGCCTTGAATTTCAATTCAACAAAGGAGAGTGATATGGGCGGTGGCTCCGGTGGCGGTTTATTCAGTTCAGATATTAGAAGTCTGGAGGATAAGGTAAAGCAACGGCTCGCCGAAGCCAAAGAGGACGTCAGCAGGCACGTGTTCATTAGCTTTGATCACGAAGATTTGGACGAAGTGAATCTGCTTCGCGGCCAAGCAAAAAACGATAAACGGGATCTGGAGTTCGATGATCATTCGGTCAAAGAGCCTTATGACAGCAACAATGCCGATTATATCAAGCGGAACATTCGAGAGAAGATCGATCGCTGCTCAGTTACTCTGGTGTACCTCACCGACAAGACCGCTTCAAGCAAATGGGTTAATTGGGAGATTGAGGAATGTCTGAAGCGCGGCAAGGGCGTTATCGGTGTTTACAAAGGAGACATACCGCCAGCTAAAACGCCACCGGCGTTTCAACAGAATGGCTGCAAGGCCATAAAATGGGAGCATGCTGCCCTGGTCAAGGCGATTGAAGATGCGAGTACCAGACGCTGCGCAAAGTGATTTACGTGAAGGACAAAATCACGGATCAAGATTTGTTTGACAAGGCGTTTGGATATATCCGGCAATACTACTGAGAGTTGAAAGCAACATGACGAACGACGAAATCGCGAGCTTTTTCAATACGGCCCAGGCCCATATACAGGGCAATCCCAATCTTCGTGATCCGCAGGTGGACGGTTGGTATCATACCCGCCAGCACTTTCGGAATAGCCGTGAGCAAGCGATCCTCCAGATTCCAGTAGGATGCGGAAAGACCGGGCTCATGGCCATATTACCTTTTGAAATAGCCCAAGGGCGAGTGCTGGTTATCGCGCCGAACCTTGAGATCCGCCGGGGCATTTCCACAGCATTCGATATCTCTGGCCGTGACTGCTTCTGGACTTCGACCCGGGTTCTTCCAGATGTCAGCCAGGGGCCATTTGCGGCGGTATTGGACGGGCTCAATGCAAACATTCATGACTGCGAGAGTTCGCATATCGTGGTCACCAACATTCAACAACTTGCCAGCCGGGCTGACCGCTGGCTTCCCGCCTTCCAGGATGATTTCTTCGACCTGATACTCGTCGACGAAGGGCACCATAACGTGGCCAGAAGCTGGGAGCGGGTCTTCGAGCGGTTCCCTAACGCCAAGGTAGTCAGCCTTACCGCCACGCCGTTCAGAGGCGATGGACGCGAGATTGCCGGTGAGCGGGTCTATGCCTATCCGTTTCGGACTGCCATGGTGCGGGGGTACATCAAGCAGATTACTGCTGTAAATGTCGCTCCTCAAGAAATTTCCTTTACCTATCGCGGCGATACCAGACGGCACTCCCTTGATGAAGTACTCCAGTTGCGGGACGAAGAATGGTTTAGTCGCGGAGTTGCACTTGCATCAGAATGCAACAGATCCATAGTTGATGCGAGCATCCAGTGGCTTCAACACCTCCGGGAAAGCGGTACATTTCATCAATTAATCGCTGTTGCTTGTTCAGTTGATCATGCCCGCCAAGTGAGATCCCTCTACTCTGAGCGCGGGTTGAACGCGCGTGAAATCCACAGCAACATGCCAGCGGACCAGATCGAGGAAGTGCTCCAAGATTTACGCCGCAGCCGTATTGATTGCATCGTTCAAGTCCGAATGCTTGGTGAGGGATTCGATCATCCGAACTTGAGCGTGGCTGCCATCTTCCAGCCCTTCCGGTCGCTGTCGCCCTATGTTCAGTTCATAGGACGGGTTATGCGAGTAATCCATCAGAACAACCCACAGCACCCGGACAATCGGGGGGTGGCGGTCTCACACGTGGGACTCAACATTGACCGACATTGGGATGATTTTCGACGTATCGACCAGGAAGATCAAGAGCTTATTCAGGGGTGGCTTGAGGCAGGCGACGAGCGACCATCTGCGGAAGAATCGGGCCAGAGACGACGACTCACCCCGGATATGGTTGTCCAGGATGAAATCATTAGTCATTTCATAGAGCAGGCTTACCTGGACCCCATGGATGACGCTGTCATTGACGACTTAATTGAAGAATTTCAAAGACGGGGGCTTGATCCGGAAGCACTCGGGTTATCTCGAGACAACCTCCGCCAGCGCCTCATCCAGGCCAGAACCAGGGAGAGCATGGAGCCTCGGGAGATACCGGTGACCCCACAGCGTCGCCGCCAGGAAGCCCGACGAAGGCTTAACGAACGATCCCGGGCGCTGGCAAGCCGAATCGTGAATGCCATCGGTGCAACCATCAACGGCCGAAACATCGCCTTAGCGTATCCTGAGTTGCGAAGCGTCAACAACTACGCGGCTGTCGTCCAAATTGTGAACCGAGCCGTCAATCAGCGACTCGGGGCCGGCGTTGGAACACGGGGCGAGGTTCCTTTTGAGAGACTTGAAGAGGTTCTGGACCAGATTGAGCAAATCGGTGACGAGGTCCAAGCCGAAATTCAAGGGCGCCTTTCAAGGAGATGACCTATGCCCAAGCTGAAACGCCTTCTCGTATCCGCCTGCTTCGAAACCGCCCAACGCCGGCGGAAATGTTCTCGCAACAAGGAGCACGAGATAAGCAAAGGCGATAAATGCTTGGTGATCAAGGAAAACATGGAAAAGAATAATTACTGCATGGAATGTGCATCCCTCATACTGGAAAAGGCTCGGGAAGACCTCGATGGATTGATTCGCGAAGTGAGCAAATCCGAGAATTGAGCTTAATGTAATCAACGCCGATCCAGTTGTGGCTGTAGGGAAGGGGTACTGAACGATGCCTTCTGTCCTTGCATGGATTGACCATGACTCGAAAGCGAGGGAACGCACGCTTCGCATCCTTTCCCTTTTCCAGGAAAAGGAAAGTCGTGACGAGCTTGGGCTCGGCTCCGTGCGGGACAGCTTTGCCGATCAGTTGTTTCCAGGAACAAGCACGATCCAGACGCGCCTTCGCTACATGCTTTTCGTGCCATGGATTTACCATTCGCTGGAAGAGAAGCGACTACCTGCAGAGAGTTTTTCGATCCAGGCTGACAAGCTGGAAAGAGACCTGGTTCAGCCATTGATGGATTCAGATGATCTGGCTGGCGTCTTTGGTAAGACCGCAGGAAAGAGGCTCAAACGTTTGCCCAGCTCCGTCTACTGGGCCGGTCTCGGTGTCTGGGGAATACGCATTACGCCATTCTCGCAGGACGAATATCACAGGCGCATCGAAGAAACTTACCGTCGCCGGAATGCCCTGAAGGCTCTTGAGAAAGACGCAAAGGTACGAGGAGACGACATCGACGTTGAGCAGCGGATGGTCGCTCTCAGTTGGCATCCTCGATTGCCAGCACCTCCGGAAGATTTTCCGGGGGCGGTGAACTTCGATTTAACCAGGGAAGAGTCTGAATTTATTCGGGATCGCATCCAGGTCGCTTGCCCCAACAGTCTCCTCTCTTTCTTGGCACTGCACTGCGAACCCGCCGACACCCAAGCCCCATGGGAACATCCGGACTACAGCAGCTTTTCCGAACAGCATAAAGAACTTCTGACCCATGCACGGCTGTTCTCGGAGGTGATGCATGGAGCGGCGCTCTCGTACAACGTTCAGCTCGCCAGGCTTCGAAACCATGAAGACCTTGTCGTCGAGCATCAGGCAAGTTTCGACGAATGGACCGCAAATCTTCCCCTGGAGGAAATTCGCGCCTGGTCTGTGAGCCGCCTCTGGGAGTTGACGATAGATCATGGCCACACCATCACCCCGCAAACGAGATCCTTCGTTCAGCAATGGATCGACCATACCCGGAAGTCCCCCGGCGACCTCCTTTCTAACTCCGAGGCGCTCACCCTGATCAAAAGAAGAGAAATGAAACTCAAGGGCACGCGTTCCCGATTCAGGAACCAGAGGGCGCTCGAGCAGTGGGGCGGGTACTCCGGCGTCGGAAGACTCGTTTATCGCTGGCCGAATGTGAAGGTGCTTTTGAACGACCTGTACCAGGGGATGAACCGGGAGGAGCAATGCTGAACCCAAACTCCCGGAGCCTTTATACCTCTGCATTGACTCCACCGCCGGGGATGATGTTCGACGAGGCTGTTGCGACCACCTTTTCGATGGAGCCAGCCCTACTGCTTGAGGCACCTGTCTATCTGGCGTTAATGGCGGCGGATGGTCAGACCGATCCTGACCCGTTGTCTGTGCTTGAAGCCATCCGCAGGTACTCGAAACGCATAACCGTCTATGTGCAACGAGGACGGATTCAGGTGCCCCAGATTGCCAAGCCCAACCCCTTGTTTGGGTTTCTGGAGGAAATGGTTGTCGAGGTAACGGCCCCTGGCGGAGGCGTCTTCCATCCAAAATTCTGGGCAATCCGCTTTATCAGCCCTGATCAAAGCAGCTCGATGTATCGTCTGGTGGTCCTGACGAGGAATATGACCACCGATCAGTCCTGGGACCTGTCACTTCAGCTCGAAGGCACGATTACAGGTAGGAAGTCCAAATCAAATAAACCGCTGGCACATTTCTTCAAGACACTTCCTGATCTGGCTACCGGACCAACGGAATCGGGCAGGAGCGAGCAAGCTCTCAGATTCGCGGACGAGCTACATCGAGTCCAGTGGGAACTCCCCGACGGCTTTGACGAGCTGACCTTCTATCTTCCAGGAACGAAAGGGTTTGACTGGGAGCCTCCCATGGCAAATCGGATGGCCGTCATCTCGCCGTTCTGTTCTGACGAAGCCCTGCGGGCACTGACGAAAAAAACCAAGGCCGCTGATGCTCTCATCTCACGCCCTGAGTCATTGTCAGCCCTGAAGAAGGAGACTCTCGAGCTCTTCACGCAATGTCTTCATCTGGACGACGCGGCGGAAACCGAGGATGGCGAGGAAGAAGAAGCCACCGAACAGCCGCTTGCGACCGGTCTTCATGCAAAGGTCTATCTGTTTGAGACCCGGTACTATTCAGATTACACCCATGTGATCATGGGGTCCGCGAATGCAACCAACGCGGCGCTGAGCGCTTCGAAAAATATCGAGATTCTGGTCGGGCTGGTTGGCCGGAAGAGTAAAGTTGGCGGCATTGACGAGCTTCTTGGTGCTGACGGATTAGGAGAATATCTTATCAATTTCGACATGGCAAAGGCTATAGAGATTGATGCTGTTCGGCTGGAGGCTGAGAAAATCCTTGAGATGGCTCGCTCCTGCATATCTGAAGTAGCTTTGTCCATCGAGTGTAGCCCCGGATCGAAGGACGGTCTGTGGGCATTGGTGCTAGCCGGAGAGATCCCACGTCTTGAAGGGATTGTCGCAGCTTCGGCATGGCCGATAACCGTCACTACCGCTTTTGCGGTGGACATAATGGAGGGCGGTATTCATGGCTTGGTTAGGCTTGGTGAGTTATCCGCCTCTTCTGTTACAGGCCTTATAGCGTTTGAGCTTAAGACCAACCATCCGGATGTTACGGCTAGATTTGTGCTCAACCTTCCCCTCAAAGGCATTCCCGAGGAACGCAACTCCGCTATTCTGCAAACCGTTATCCACAATCAAGAGGGATTCCTTCGGTATCTCCTGCTCTTGCTGGGTGATGGTGGGGTGCCTGGGCCTGGTCCGGGCAGTGGTTCCGGGTTTGCCAAATGGTTGGCCCGGTTGGCCGACGGTGAGGATATCCCGCTACTGGAAGAGCTGACCCGCACGTACAGTCGACACCCGGAGAGACTGGCGGAAATCTCGGGGCTGGTTCGTGATCTGTCCCAGGGAAGCAAGAATGCGATTATCCCCGAGGATTTTTTAGACCTCTGGACGGTTTTTGAATCGGCTATCGGGAGGCGTGATGCGTAGCAACCGCTTTTTATCAACTCCCGCCTTGGCCGGTCTGAAAGATTTCCAGAGGAAGACCGTGGATTACGTCTTCAAGCGGCTCTATGGCGATAACCCAACTTCCCGTTTTCTGATCGCCGATGAAGTTGGACTCGGGAAAACGCTTGTCGCTCGGGGAATCATCGCCAAGACCTTGGCGCACCTTCAGGACGAGGTGGATCGGGTCGATGTGATCTACATCTGCTCCAATGCCGCCATCGCAACCCAGAATGTCAATCGGCTCAATGTCAGCGACACTGATGGTTTTTCAATCGCCACGCGGCTGACTTACCTTCCCAGACAAGTGCGGTCACTACGAAAGAACAAGGTGAATTTCATCAGCCTGACGCCCGGCACCGCCTTCGACCATGCGCGTAGTCGAGGGGGGCATGCCGACGAACGGGCTATCCTCTATCGGATGCTGTACGACTTGCCCCTGGCGCAAAACGAACGACGCAGACGGCTGCGCGTAGGCCTCCTCAACATTCTTCAGGCGACAGCAGGTAAGGACAACTGGCGAGCCAAGGCCAAAAACCTCCCAGCAGAGGATCTGGATGTAGACCTTTCCAAGGCCTTCCGTCGGGCAGTTATTGAGGATGCCGAACTGTATGCGGCCCTTAAGGAAGGCTGTGAACGCTTTGCTCGTTACCGGGACTACAGCAGAATCCCCTGGGAGGACTCCGAACTTCGCTACGACCTGATCGGAAAACTCAGAAGTAAGCTGGCTTCAGTTTGCCTTTCCGCGCTTGAGCCCGATCTGGTCATCCTTGATGAGTTCCAACGATTCAAGCACCTGTTGGATGGCGATGACGAAGCCTCCATGCTGGCGACCGCGCTCTTTGAACATCCCGACGTTCGCGTTCTCCTGCTGTCCGCAACGCCCTACAAGATGTTCACCCTCGACCAGGAGAATGACGAGGACGACCACTATCCAGATTTCATCAGGACGCTGAACTTCCTCTTCAATGATTCCGGTGAGGTCGATGCGGTCAAAAATCTCTTGTCAGAACATCGAACGACGCTCCATGCCTGCGCGAAGGGGTCGGTATGTCAACCGGGGAAAAAGGCCGAACTTGAACGAGCGCTCCTGAAGGTCATGTGTCGAACAGAACGGGTCGCGACGACTCGTGATCATAACTCGATGCTGACCGAGATTGAACGGATGGCTCCCCTTACGCCAGCGGACCTTCAGCACGCCGCGACGGTTGACGCGGTGGCAATCTGTGTCAAGGCCGGGGAGCCAATCGAATACTGGAAGTCTGCGCCTTACCTGATCAACTTTCTGAAGCATTATGAGCTGCGGCATAAGCTGGATGCCCAGTTGAATGCTCCTTCAGATGCGCTTCGAGAGACTCTTTCTTCGGCAAATGGACAGTTGCTGACGAAGAACAAATTTGAAGGCTATCAGGCTCTCGATCCTGCCAATCCGAGGATGCGCGTACTTTTTGAGGACACGATTGATAAAGGCATGTGGCAGCTTTTATGGATGCCGCCATCCATGCCGTATGTCGAGCCTGGTGGCGCATACCGGGACAAGGATGGCATCACTAAGGCCCTTGTGTTTTCCTCTTGGAGTGCTGTTCCGGACGCGGTTGCGTCAATCTGCTCCTACGAAGCCGAACGGAAGATGATCGCCGGAACCTCGGTTTCACACAGCGAACTCTATGACAAGATTAAGCCATTGCTGCGATTTGCTGTGGCCTCAAACGACAATCGTCTGACTGGTATGCCGGTCATTGCCTGGTTGCTGCCGTCCCCAACCCTTGCCATCAAGATTGATCCGCTCGAGATTGCACTGCGCCGTGGAAACGGACCAGTGGAAGCCCAGGAACTGAGGAACGAGGTCAAGGCTATTTGCCGCAGTTTGGTCGAGACCCTGCCTGATGCCGGGGAAGGGACGCGAGCTGATGAGCGATGGTATTGGGCGGCTCCCATTCTTCTCGATTCTCATAACGGGTTGCTGGACTGGTGTAAGAGCCATTCGGGGTGGAGATCCTCTACGCCGGATTATGAATCTGGCACCCGCTTCAAAGATCACATCGACCTGCTGGTCAGTACGGCGGAGGGTAACTTTCCGCTCGGTCCTCAGCCGGATGATCTAGTCGATGTGCTTTGCGATCTGGCTCTTGCCGGTCCTGGCGTGTGTGCCTTGCGAGCACTTCACCGTATCGGTGCCGGGCTCGACGCTGCCGATCAGAACCTTCTGTCAGCCGCAGCCAGAATCGCATCCGGCTTCCGATCTCTTTTCAATATGCCGGAGACGATTGCCATGCTGCGAGGCTCCGGCGAGGACACTTATTGGCGGTTGACGCTTCAGTATGGTATCGATGGCAATCTACAATCGGTGCTCGACGAATATGTGCATGTCCTTCGAGAGTCTTTGGGTCTCCAAGAGCACTCACCGGAAGGACAGGTGGCTGGCATAGCCGAGTGCATCCAATCGGTGTTGTCACTGCGAACCGCGCAGATTCGAATCGACGAAATAAAGATGTCGGGCGACGGCTTTGCTCTCGATGATTTCAACACCCGCTGTCGTTTTGCGCTCCGTTTCGGGGATATTCGAGACGACAACAACCAGGCTCTCGTTCGCGCCGACTCGGTGCGGGATGCCTTTAACTCACCGTTTCGTCCCTTCGTTCTGGCGTCGACCTCAATTGGCCAGGAAGGGTTGGATTTCCACACTTGGTGCCATGCGGTAGTCCATTGGAACCTGCCTTCCAATCCCGTTGATCTTGAACAGCGCGAAGGCCGTGTTCATCGCTACAAAGGCCATGCAATCAGAAAAAATATTGCGGAACGATATGGTCTGGCTGCTCTCTCCGTGGCGTTTGAGGAAGGGGATCCCTGGCAGACCCTTTTCCATATCGCGGCCCAGCGAAAGTCCAATGGGCATTCCGATCTCATCCCGTATTGGATCTTCGAGGATGGTTCCGCCCGGGTGGAGCGCCGCATTCCTCTGCTCCCGTACAGCAAGGAGGTTGGGAAGCTCAAACGGCTGAAGCAAGGGTTGGCCCTCTATCGGATGGTTTTCGGTCAACCACGCCAGGAGGACCTGCTGTTCAGCCTTAGCCAGAACGGTAACCATGAGTCAGCGTATTTGGCCGACTGGCTGATTTCTTTGGAGCCACCGAAAACTGTCTTGAATGATGAACCAGAGAACATGAGTTCTCCAGGGAAGATCTCACTTTCCCAGGAGGGGCAATGAATCAGCAGACACAGCCATCACCAAGAGAGCACCATTTCTACGTTGCGATAGCCAAGTTCCTTTTCCACCATCCGGAGCATGGCATCGTATCCGTACGGGACCCGATCAAGATCAAGGACGCAGAGCGATACGGGCTCAGCTCGCTCATACTCTATGGATTGACCGTTGCCGGGTTGCCCATTCGGTGGATGACCTTTACCCCAGTCGATCAGCCCAGGCCTTTCCGGGGTGTTCTTTTGGATGCATGGCGTAAAGCCGAGGGCCTGCGTGGCCGACCGGACATCCTGAGGATCAACCGCCACCTCGCGACGGCCAGCCCTGAACTGGGACAGGATATGGCAAAAATCGGAGTCCAGGTCGAGGTCGCCGATGCCAAGGAGAAATCCCTTCCAGCTTCCCTACGTTCAGCCCAGGACTCCAGCCGGTGGCTGCTGAGGAAGCACGACGGAAATGACCGGTCTCTTACCGGGTCCATCCAGGCCCTTTGCCGGTACGCTCAAGTTGACCACGATTTTCGTGTCAGGGATGGCCACCGAGGCGTGAATAGCCGCGAGTTTGAAGACAGAATCCAACAGTGGCTGACCTTACCGGCACAAGTGCCGGTGTCAACAGTGACCGGTGGACTCGACTGGGAACCCGGTCCATGGCTGTCATCCTGGGAGACCTCTCTGCCGCCAAACCAGCCCCGATATTTCAACCACGATGGGTTTGATGGCAGTACCTGGCTGCTGACGGGTGAGAAAGCATCGGAGGAAATCGTCGAGGATGATGATTTCTGGGCCGACAGTGACTATGACAACGCGGCCGAGATCGCCAAGAACCTCGTGGCGTGCTGGCCCAATCCACCTGCTGAGATTGCCAGGTGTGCCGGGCTCACCCTGCGGGAACTTCAATGGTTCACATCAGGGAAGGCGTCCCTTGACCGACATGCGCGTTTTGACCTGGAAACCTTGCTCGGCATCGAATACGACAAAAGCGCGGGCAGATATGTAGAGGCTGGACCTTATGTCCTGGTGGCCCACAAGCCACTGGCCATCAAGGAAGTCTATGAAGGCATTTCCGGTGGTGGAGATGCACACCCCTGTGAGATTGTCCCACGTCAGAGAGCCGCAGACCCAAGCTGGCGATACGTGTTGATCAACACGTATGGAGAACCCCCGAGCATTGTGATGGCACCTCGCGGAGCAAAAATCACGGAGCGCCTTCCTGACTTGCTTATGAATTATGCCGGTACCACGTCTGTCGCTCCGGAGTTCTACCGGGATGTTGTTTCTACATGCGCCCGGGCTTGCCGAGAACCTTCCGCCAACATCCGGGAGATGAAAGACTTTGTGAAACGCTACGAAACGCACTGGGCAGATTGCGCCTGGCAGCCGGAGTGAACCTGTCGTTGAGTCAAAGCGGGGGATTGATCAATGGAAACGGCAGATACGCCATTCGAGCAGATAAAATTGGGTCGCAAGCATATCAAGAGCTTCGCCAGCGGCATCGCTCATATGTTTGCCTGCTCGGCTCAGCACTATGCCTGGCTGGCGTATCAGCACCGATTGCCGACGGTGGCAATTGACCTCCTGGTACTGCGAATCGAACCCGCTGAATTCGACATTGAAAGGAACCGGATTCTCGCCGGAATGTGTCAGAGAGTGCTTTTCCGAAACGCCGGGCAACTGGCACCAACCGACGCTGTGGCTTCGGCGGTTCTCTTTGCCCACTTCGGGCTTGATGACTATTCGGATGACGGCCGTTCTGCCTCGATTGGCAGGTCCGTTTTCACCGTGATCCTGACCGATGACCGAGGCAAGGAGTGGCGTGTTGACCATGCTGAGGAGAGGACGCTGATCCAATCTTAGCGGGGCAGGACTGTCCGGATCGATGAACGGCTTAGCAGCTGTCAAGCCACGAGCATGATTGCATATACGGTTCACACCGGGGAGCCAGATTTCAAAACCGTACTTCGAGACGGTTCTTCTTTAAGGGAAAGCCCTGGGTCCGAGTGACCTGGGGCTTTCGCCTTTTCTGCAAGCATCTCCGCCATGTTGCGCCAGCTGCCTCTCCTTCAACAGGATTCTCCATCCAAAGCCGATGCGCCCGAGATGCACGCGCAACCTTCGATGATCGATTCCGAAATCCTCGCTTTTTCCCCCCCTGATTCTCCAATTCTCCGTTTAGCCCGGCGATTTGTTTAACAGCCCCGCCGCGATCGCCACCCAAGCCGACGTTTTCCACGCCCAGCCGGTATGTATGGGGTGAAGGCCGAAACCACTGCGGCCGAAACCATCAGACAGCGCCAGCGGCCGGAAGCCGGAGCACGTTGTGGATGTCGTCCGTATCACCCTGCTCAGGGTGATCAGCGATCCCGACGCGCCCCCGGGCCGTTCGCGCATTCGCTCGACATCCACTATCCCCCGCCGCAGGCCAAGGAGAATCGGATGTCGGACGCAACCTCCCGTACCCTTCACGTCGAGGAAGCCGTCTCAGAGATCGCGACATTGCTTGCCAGAGGCTATCAACGCCTCCTGCGTGAAGAAGCTTCTCAACTCATTAAATTGAATGACGAATCTTCCGCAGATGGGCTTGCTATTCAGCCGGAACAGAGCGTTCATGCTCCTGGCGGACAGAGGCACGCCCCTCCCTCCGCCGCAGGAGAATCCAAGCAAGGAGAGGACGCATGAACCCTGAGACCTACAAGGAGGTCCAAAGCCTCGAGCGAATGACCGTGGGCGAGCTGAAGGAGAAGTACCTCGATGTCTTCGGCGAGGAGACTCGCTCCAACAACAAGCCCTTCCTGAAAAAGCGTATTGCCTGGCGCATTCAGGCATTGGCCGAGGGTGACCTTTCAGCGAGGGCTCGCCAGCGGGCCAGGGAGCTGGCCCGGGATGCCGACCTCAGAATGCGCGCCCCGCTCGATCCGGTGAAGCCCGGCTCGGCCGAGACCCGGGCGCGATCGGTCAAAAGCCGCTTGTCCTCGTCCCATGATCCCAGAGTGCCTCTGCCCGGCGTGCTCCTTCACCGGGAATACAAAGGGCGCGACATCGTGGTCAGGGTGCTGGACGAGGGTTTCGAGTTCGAGGATCGCCGGTACACGTCCCTCACGGCCATTGCCCGCGAGGTGACCGGCGACAAATGGAACGGCTTTGTCTTCTTCGGTCTGAACAAGGCCGCCACGAAGAAAAACAAGGGGCGCAAATGACCAATCCCGCCAAAACAAACTCAGTCAAAACAAACTCCGGTGCAATCCGTTGCGCCATCTATACCCGCAAGTCCACCGAAGAGGGGTTGGAGCAGGAATTCAACACCCTTGACGCCCAGCGGGAGTCGGCTGAGGCTTACATCGCCAGCCAACGCCACGAGGGTTGGGCATGTCTGCCGGATCGATACGATGACGGCGGATTTTCCGGCGGCAACCTGGAGCGCCCCGCGCTCAAGCGCCTCATGTGCTCACGCGCGTGCGCGCGCATGCGTGGAGGGATAACCGGGGAATCCGTCATAATCTGTCATACCCGTCATCGGCGCGACAGGGAAGAACCTCCGGGCGACCAACAAGACTAACAAACCCCGCTCGTTATCCCTTGAACGCCAAGGCCCGTTGCGCGTCGGCAAGCGTGATGAAGTACGCCAGAGGTCGGATTGGAGAAGGACGGAACCCTGCATGCTCATAGAATCTTGCGGCTTGTTCATGCAGCGCGTGGACAAGCAGGGCCCGGATACCGGCAATCTCCGCCGCCTGAAGCGTTCGAAGGATGGCATCCCGCAAGAGATCGAGGCCAAGCCCCTGACCCTGCCATTCCTGATCCACTGCCAATCTCCCCAGCACCATTACAGGGATGGGGTCAGGCATGTTGCGCCGCACCTTGCCAGGAGCCTCGTTTGCGGTCACCGCCCCTGCGGCCAAGGCGTAATAGCCGATGACCCTTCTTTCGTCGGTGATGACATAGGTCCTCGAAGCCCCACTGGTCTGATTGGTCAGCGCCCTTCGCTTGAGCCAATCATCCAGGACCTGCTCGCCGGACTGAAAAAGAACGACATCGTGCTCCACTGCCAAAAGGGACGGCGCGCAGATCACTTATCCCACCCTGGCTTACGCGCCATGAGGGCTCCCAAGCGTTCATTCTCCTCGGGAGAGCTGTCCAGAAGCTTCTGGAACGCCTGGAACCGTTCGGCTGAGACGGGGAACAGCACCTGGTCGAGGATGGCGTCCTGCGCGGCCTTGGTCGCCGCTTCAAGGATGAAGTCCGTCCTGGTCTTGCTGCTAAGCGAGGCAGCCTGGTCGATCAGGTTGCGCTGCTCGGGAGCCACACGAATATTGATATTCGTGCTGCGACTCGGGGAAGTGGTCTGTGGCATGGTCAAATCCTCCTGCCCGAAACATAAGGCTTACGGACAACCCTGTCAATACATTGTGCGCACAGGCAAGGTGAGCTGACCTTCCATTCGCGCCCTGTCGGGACAGTCCGAAGACACCATCAAAGATACAGGATCGCCTCGATGTAAGGACGCATGACCTTGGCCACCTCAGTCTGCATCAAAAAAGATACTGAAGATATTTCGCTTGATTGGTGGTGCCCTGCCGCTATCCTTCGGTAAACAGCTTGCCCGGTCCTCGAGGCATATCGGGGTCCATCCGGTACTGTCGATGGGCGGCTCCATTAGGGCGGTCAATGACAGCGGCCTCATCCGGCCAGGGAGGGGCCGGGCCTTCCATACCCTGCAGGACGTCCGCGAGGCCGTGGCGGATTACGTTGAACGCTACAATGTCCAGTGGCTCTTGGAGAAAAACTGCTTCGGATACTTCCTCCACGCCCGATGGGATTGGCAGAATGGCAGGGATATGCTATGGGCGACTTAGGGGAAATCTGTGTCCAGAAAACCGGGTGCGGCACAAAGGTGAAAAATGATCGTTAACAAATTCTCTCTTCGGGATACGTCCATATTAAAAGCGATCTCTATTGTGTTCATCGTGTTGCACAACGCCTTGCACCCCATTTACAGACCGCTAAAGGTATGTAACGAATTTGATTTTTCCATTTCACGAATACAATTTTTTTGGGATACCGTGTCCAGCAACATTTTTGCCTTACCAAATTGCATACTGATGGCCTTCGGGTATTCCGGGGTCGCCTACTTCTTTTTCTTTTCAGCCTATGGCCTTGCCTACAAATTAAACAAAAGCGACAGCATGCCATATTGGCCATTTGTGAAAGCGAGATTTGTCAAGCTGTATATTCCTATATTGCTCTCAACGGCGTTCCTTTTAATATTTATATTATTGTTTGGCAAATACGGAACCCATGCAAGGTTCAGCCCATATCATCTGCTGTTGCAGCTTGCAACGCTTATAAATTTCACTTCGAGTTATGAAGCGGTAATTGTGGGACCTTGGTGGTTTTTAG
>JAVHLG010000017.1 GCA_031082225.1 Desulfovibrionaceae bacterium
CGGCCTGCCGGGGCTGGCCGCCCGGTGCGGCGTCCGGGCCCACGCCAGGTGCGCCCTGGCCCCCTGGCGCAGCCGGGCAACGGGCCTGACGGCGGCCTTGTGCCTCGGCGCGGGCCGCCTGGCGGGATGGCGCCTCAAAGGCGGCGGATGCGGCGGGACGTTGGGCCTTTGCAGGATCCTGCCGCCGCTCGTGATCGTGCGGGTTCTGGGCGACCCCGGGTTGCTGGGGTGCTGCGCCCTTGTCCTCCCCGGCGGGCGGGGGGCCGGACGCGGATTTGCCGATCTGACCGCCCGGGGAAATATGGCCATGCGCGGGCTGGCCGTCTTTGCCTGCGCAGTGGCCGACATCGCCGGGGGCGAAACGCAGACCCTGGAATACCGAAAGGAGGCCTGGTGATGGCCGGACTTGGCGTGCGCGTGGGACCGGATCTGGCCGTGACCCGGTATGCGGGCTGGGATTTCCATGCCCTGTGCCGGGTGGACGGCGTGGTGCTGGCGGCGGACGGGCAGGGCCTGTGCCGCCTTGGCGGGGACGCGGACGACGGCAGGGCCATCACGGCCTGCCTGGAACTGCCGCCCATGGCCCTGGACGAGACGGCCCCGGTGCGGGTGCGCGACATCCGGGTACGCGGCGAGATGTCGGGCGGACTGTGCGCGCACATGTCCGTGGACGGTGGCCCGGCCAGACGCCTGCCCCTGGGGTCGGACCCGGCGGGCGGCGAGGGACGTTTCCCCGTGGGCCGGGACGGCGAGGGGAGGGTATGGCGCATCGGCGTCGAAAACCGGGACGGGGGCGCGTTTCGCCTCCAGGCGCTGAGCGTGGGGCATACGGCCCTGGACAGGAGATAGGCCGTGGACGATTTTGCGCCTCCCCCCGTGGTGCGCGAGCACGGCGACCGCCTCGAGGCCGCCGCGCTGCGTCCCATGGCCCGGCGGGAGCTGGCCGCCATGCACCGGCAAAACACGGGCGGCCTGGACGCAGTGTCGCGCACGGTGCGCCTGGATGACGGCCGGGTCATCCTCTGCCGTCGCCAGGCGGGCCAGGACATGATGGACCTGTACGCCCCAATCCGGCGGGAAGGCCGCCCCCCGACCCCGCCCCCCCGGACGCGGCGGCGGCCCGGCCTGGACGGATCCTTTTTCGTCATCCCCGGATGCGTGGCCCGGTACGACGGGGTTTCCGGACTGGAAAACGCCATCCCGGACGGCCCCCTGGCCGGGTCGCGCCTGGGAACGGGCCTGCGCGTCTCCCTGCTGCCCTTTGCCGACACGGACCTGCCGGACCCGGGCGTTGTGCCCGAAACCGGCGACGAACGCGTCTACAACGCCTTCCGTCTGCCCGGGGGCGAGGGCTCGGGCCTGCTCTACGGCCCGGGACACATCCCGGCCAGCGGGGCCTTTTCCATCAGTTGCCTGTTTCGCCTGACGCAGCGCCTGGACTACGACTACGCCTTCGAGGACCGGGGCGTCTTATCCCCCATCCGGCCCTACGTGCTGGAAACCCTGGACAGGGAGGCGTTCACCTGGTCCTGCCCGGGCAGCCTGTCTCCGGTGGCGGGCTCTTGCCAGCCGGACTTCCACCCGGGCTGGACCGAGGAGATCACCTATCCCTGGCCGCCCCACACCGGGGACTTCTCCCGCCCGGCGGAGCGCCTGACCGGCATACGAAGGGTGTCGGAGAGCTGCCCGGACGCGCCCCTGCTGGCCCCGGACGGCCCGGGGGAAAGCCCGTACCGGGATGACAGGGGCGACGCCTATCCGCATCCCCACGGGTTCGTGACCGGCATGCGCCTGGCCGGGCTGTTCATCGTGGACGGCGACCGGCTGCTGGCCGGACGCCTGGCCGACGTCGAGGCCGATGGCGGCCTGGCCCCC
Source organism: Desulfovibrionaceae bacterium (assembly GCA_031082225.1). Taxonomy (GTDB): domain Bacteria; phylum Desulfobacterota; class Desulfovibrionia; order Desulfovibrionales; family Desulfovibrionaceae; genus Desulfolutivibrio. The sequence continues at coordinate 1,876 of JAVHLG010000017.1, forward strand.
ATCCGCACCCCGCCCCTGCCCCTGTGGTCCTGGCGTCACGCCGTGTTCTCCTGCGCGGCGGACGGCGCAGCGGTTCTTTCTCTCGCGGCCCAGGACCAGACGCCGGAGGCATGGGCCGCCTATGCCGCCCCCCAGTCCGCCCGGGCCATGGACATGGGCGGGGGATACGCCGCCTCCGGGGTCAACAGCGGCCATTTCATCAGCGAAAATACCGGGGAGCGGATCAGCGGCTTTCGCATGAACGCCGCCCTGGACGTGGCCCTGGTCCGGTTCTTCCACCACGCCCTGGACGCCGACCAGGCCAGGCTCCTGCATTTCGAGGCGTTTCGCGGCGAATTCGCGGCCGACGACTTCGAGGCTGGGCCGCTTGCGGCCAAGGGACTTTCACCCATCGTCATCGGGAGGCAAGCGCAATGATCACCTTCAACGGGGCCGCGAACCTCGTGGACAACCGGTTCCAGACCGCCCAGAACTACGCCAGCGACGCCTGGCGCACGGCCGAGGAGTTCCTGGACCGGCTGGGACGGCTGGGACGGCTCAACTATCCCCACGCCCGCATCGGGACCGAGCCGACGCCGCCGGACTTCCCGGACATCCCCGCGCCGCCGGATTTCCCCGGGATATCCGTGCACCCGGTGGAGGCGCCCCTGGCCCCCGGCCTCGACGACATCGTGTTCGAGGAGATCCCCATTCCGGAATTCACCGTGCTCCCCCCGGACGTCTTTTTGCCCGAGGCCCCGGAACCGGAGTGGCCCGAGGCCCCGGACGGCCCGCCGGTCCCGGGGGAGATCGTCCTGCCCCCCGAGCCGGACCTGCGCCTGCCGGACCCGCCGGTCTTCGATCCGGTGGACATCCCCTCCATGCCGGGGCCCATCACCCCCAACTTCGAGGGCGAGCGCCCCCCCCTGCCGCACCTGGAGATTCCGGGCAACCTCTTCGTGCACCAGGAGGCGGCCTATGCCTCGCCGTTGCGCGAGGCCCTGACCCGGAAGGTGTTGGACGCACTCCAGGACGGCGGCACGGGGCTTGCGCCGGAGGCGGAACAGGCCCTGTGGGAGCGCGGCCGGGCGCGCCTCACGCGGGAATACGAGGCCCTGGCCCGGGAGATCGAGGACCGCTTCGCCGCCGCCGGATGCGCGGCCCCCGGCGGCCCCATGCTGGCCCTCCTGCGCCAGATCCGGGCCGATCAGGCTGAAAAACTGGCCGATCTTTGCCGCGACATCGGCGTCAAACAGGCCGAGATGGCCCGGGACCAGGGGCGCTTCGCCGTGGACACGGCCGTGGCCCTGGAGGCCCAGAACATCGAGCTTTTCAACGCCGTGGCCGCCCGGGCCTTCGAGCGGGCCTCGGCCGTGGCCCGGTTCGGCTACGAGGCCCTTGACGCCGAGGTCAACATCCACAACGCCCGGCTGGCCCACTACCAGGCCGACGCAGCGGTCTTCGAGTCGCGCATCCGGGCCAGCCTGGCCGGGCTTGAGCAGTACAAGACCCGCATGGAGGGCGCGAAAATCACGGCCGACATCCAGAGCCAGGCCGTCCAGGCGTACAAGATCCAGTTGGAAGGGGCCACGGCCCTGGTGGAGGCCTACAAGGCCCGCATGCAGGGGGTGTCGGCCAGGGCCGAGGTGGAGCGACAGCGGATCATGGCCTACGAATCGGCCGTTGCCGCCTATGTGGCCGGGATCAACGCCCAGACGGCCCGCATAAACGCCCATGCCGCCCGCCTGGCCGGGGAAAAGGCCAAGGCCGAGATCTACGGGGAGCAGGTGGCGGCCTGGTCGGCCAGGGTCGCGGCCTTGAAGGACCAGGGCGAGGCCCGGCTGCAGGCCGCCGTGGAAATCGCCAAGGCCCGGACCGAAAAATACCGGGCCGACGTGGCCGGATACGAGGCCAGGGTCCGCAGCGCCGTGGCCGAGGCAGAGGTGCTGTTGCGCGGCGGCGAGGGAACCATGCGGGCCTACGAGGCCCTGGTGCGGGCCCGGGGCGTGGAGACCGACTCCAAGGCCAGGCAGTATGCCTCGCAGGTGGATCTGTACATGAAGACCGCCGAGGTCTCCCTCAAGGAGGCGGACATGCTGTTGCAGTCCAGCCTGGGGGAGATGCGCCTGGAGGTGGAGAAGATCCGCTCCGGGGCGCAGGTCTCGGCCCAGATGGCGGCCAGCGCGCTCAGTTCGGTCAACGCCTCGGCCCAAATCGGCTACAGCGAGTCCAAGGGCGAGCGGCAGAACACCTCGGTCACCGAGTCCACCCAGCGCTCCACCTCCGAGACCTCGAGCCGCTCCACGGGATACCGCGAAAGCATCAGCCACAACTACAACTATCGCAATTAGGGGCGGCCCTGCGCCCGCAACCACCTGGAGGACATGATGGCCGACATCGTCTACAACGCGTTCAAAAGGCATCTGGGCAGCGGACTGGTGGACATGGACGACGACGCCTTCCGCATCGTGCTTTTGGGCCAGGGCCATGCGCCGGACCCCGGCCACGCGGTCCTGGCCGACGTCATCGGCCATGAGGTGCCCGACGGCGGCGGGTATGCCGCCGGGGGTCGGGAACTGGCCAACACCACCTGGACCCAGGACGGCGGGACCGTGCGCTTCGACGCCGACGACCCGCAGTGGACCGACGCCACCTTCAGCGCCCGCCACGCGGTCATCCACGCCGCCAAGACCGTGGCTGGCGTGACCAACCCCCTGGTGTGCCTGCTGGATTTCGGCGAGGTCAAAACGGTCACCTCCGGCACGTTCACGGTCCGTTTCAACGAAAACGGCATTCTCTCCTTGAGTTGAGGACGACATGAGGGCATGGGAACAGACGCCATCAGCCTGGCTGGACCATCCTGGGGCATGGCAGCCTGCGGGACGTAACGAAACGGTCCAGGCCGGGGCATCGGCCCTTGGCGCGCGTGCGCTGGCGGCCCGGGCCGCAGGAGGCCTCCTTGTCCCGGCGGGATGCGCGGCCCTTGGCCTGTCGCGCCCCGAGGCAGGGGTCGTGATTGACGCCGTGGCCCGGACCGCCGGGGACGGGCGCATGGTCCTCCTGGTCCATCAGGCCGCAAACCGGTATGAAGGGTGGCGGGAACGGCTTGCCGGACATTCCGGCGCGTCCCTGGTCGTATTCCGGGAATCGCGCCCGGCGACCCCGACGCATGTCCGGTCGTCCCTGTGACGGCGGGACGCGGCAACCAGACACCATCCGACAGGAGCGACACATGGAAGAAAAAATATACGCGGGAGACGTGGGCACGACGCTGGTCCTGGAGTGCGGCCGGGACATGTCCCAGGCCCAAAACCCGGCCATCTTCGTGCGCCGTCCGGACGGCACGTCCAGAACCTGGCCGGCCGAGGCCGAGGGGACGCGGCTGCGCTATGTGACCCGGCAGGGGGATCTGTCCATGGCCGGGATCCATCGCCTGCAGGCCGCCTATTCCCTGGGCGAATGGAACGGACGCGGGGCCGCCGCAGAACTTGTGGTGCACAGGGCGTTCGCCTAAGGAGGTGCACATGGCTATTGCAGCGACCTTTCTCTCCCCGGCCTCGTTTTCGGTCCCGGGCGACCTGACGACGGAGTTCGTTGCGGGCGTGCGGGTGCTGGCCGACTGCGGCCCGGACGGCCTGCTCCTGGGCACGGTGACCGGGGCCACGGCCTCGGACGACGCAACCACGGTGACCCTGCAGATGGACGCCGGGCCGCTGACCGCCACTCTGGCCGGGGTGCGGCACGGCAACGACGTGCCCGATTCCCTGTGCAACCACGCGGCCCAGCACGCCCCGGGCGGCCGCGACCCCCTGGCCACGGCCAGCATCGACGCCCCGGGCCTGGTGGAACTGGCGACAACGGCCGAGGCCGTGGCCGGGGCGGATGCGGCCCGGGTTGCGCCCGTGGCCGTGGCCCGGCAGCAGTTCGTGTCCTGGATGCGCGACGCCCTGGGCGAGTTCCCGGGGCTGCCCCGGCCGACGTTCAACCTGCACGCGCCGTCGCTGGCGTTGCCGACGGCCGCCACGTTTACCCGGGCCAGCGCGGCCACCCGGATCAACGCCGCCGGGCTGGTGGCGGGCGTGGCCATGGATGCGCCGCGCTTCGATCATGATCCCCTCACGGGGCTGTGCCGGGGGCTTTTGATCGAGGGACCGGCCACCAACCAGATCACCTATGCCGAGGCCTTGGACAACGCGGCCTGGACCAAGACCCGGGCCGGGATCACGGCCGACGCGGCCACGGCCCCGGACGGCGCGGCCACGGCGGACAAGCTGGCCGAAGACGCCACGGCGGCCAATTCGCACTACGTGGCCCGCACCATGACGTTTACGGCGGGCGTCACCTACACCATCTCCTGGCATGTGCAGCCTGGGGAACGCACGTCCTGCCAGGTGAACTTTCCGGCGGCATTTATTCCGGCCAACGCCGTCTTTGATCTGCAGACGGGCCTGGCCACGCCCGGGGGCAGCGCCCTGTCCGCCCGCATGGAGGCCCTGCCGGACGGCTGGTGGCGCGTGTCCGTCACGGGCACGGCCATCGCCACGGGCAGCGGCCTGGTGGTCTGCTTTTTGCGCCTGGGGGCCGCAAGCACGTACACCGGCGACGGCGCGTCGGGGCTGCGCCTGTGGGGCGCGCAACTGGAGGAGGGGACATATCCGACCTCGTACCTCCCCACGGCCGCAGTCTCCCAGGTCCGGGCCGCCGATCTGTGCACCGCCAATCTGGCCGACATCGGGTTCAATCCCCGGGAGGGGACGCTCTTTGTTGACGCCCGGGTGGCGGCAGGACTGCCGGTGACCGCCGCCGTGGCCTGTCAGATCGACAGCGGCGCGACGGAAAGCTCCCGCATCCGTTTCGTGGTCACGTCCACGGGGCTTTTATCCACGGTGGTCGCGTTGTCCGAAGCCAGCCAATGCAATTTCCCCCTGCGCACCCTGTCGGCCCGTTCCGAGTTCAAGGCCGCCCTGTCGTGGAGGCAAAACGACTTCAAGGCGGCCTGCAACGGGGGCAGCGTCTTCACCAGCGCCTCCGGGAGCCTTCCCGCCGACCTGACCACCCTGCGCATGGGAGGCAACATCAGCGCGTCCTACGCCTGGAACGGCGTCATCAGGCATCTGGCCTATTTTCCCCGGGCCCTGACGGCCGAACAACTGCAGGCCATCACCCTGTAAGGAGCCGCTATGATCGACATCTCTCTGCATGCGCCCACCAAACAGGCCATGGTGGCGGACCTGGCGACGCTTGGACTGACCGCCCACGGGGAACTGGCGGCGGCCAGCCGCCGACACGCCCTGGCCTATCTGGGGCAGGTGGCGGCCACGCCCGGCGTCGTGGACGCCGCAGGCGCGGAGGTCACGGCCCCTGCCTGGCTGCCCGGGGTCTACGCGATCCTGCGCTGTCTGGACGAGTCCCTGGCCGTGGCCGTGCGCCAGGCGGCCTTCACCAAGGGCACGACCGTCGTGGACCGGCCGGAACACGCCCCGGACATCGCCGGGGGCCAGGCCCTGGATCCGGATCTGGACGCGGTCAAGGCGGCGGCCCTGGCGGCCATCGACGCCGAGGCCGAGCGGCGGCGGCTCCTGGTCCTGACCCCGGGTGCGGGCCAGGCCCTGGAATACCAGCATACGGCCGAGGAGGCGGCCCGGGCCGTGGCCGCGCCCGACCCGCTGCCTGCGGCGGCCTATCCGTTTCTGGCGGCCGAGCAGGAGGCCCTCATGGCCACGATTGGCGAGGTAAGTCTGCGCGACGTGGCCGTGGCGGTCTTGGTCGACCGGGCTGCCTGGATGGCTTACGGCGCGTCCATCAAGGCCGTGCGTCGCCGGGCCAAGCTTTTGGTGCGCATGGCGACGGACGCGGCGGCCGTGGCCACGGCGACGAGCGGGATCGCGTGGCCGGAGACGCCCTGATGGCCGGGCCGGGGAGGGCATTTCGCTGCGACGCGCCGTCATGGCCTAACACCCTGCGCGCCGCGTTTGCCCATGCCGCGTGACCGGCCATGACAGGCCACCGGATCGACCAGACCATGCCGGATACGACACCACAGCCCCCCTTGCCGCCCCCATCCGACGACTGCATCCTGTGCGGACGCTGTGTCGCGGTCTGCCCCCTGTTCGCGGCCACCGGCCGGGAGGAACTCTCGCCCCGGGCCAAATTCCTGCTGCTTTCCCGCCTGGCCCGGGACAAAACGTCCCGGGACCGCACGGCTGCGGCGGACCTGGCCGGACTGTGCCTGTCGTGCGGCAGGTGCCGGGAGGCCTGCCCCCTGGGACTCAGCGCGCCGGACGCCCTGGGGGCCATGCGCGCCGCCCACCCCGGCTGGCCGGAATTTGTGTGGGGGCAGTGGATCACCCGGGCCGGGATCCTGTGGCCCATGGCCCGGGCCCTGCATGGTCTGGCCCCCCGGTCCGGCCCCCTGGCCGCCATCGCCGCCCCCCTGAAAGGACTCGCGCCGCCCCGGGATGCCCCGGGCTGGCTCGTCCCCGGCCGCTTCGACACCTGCCTCGCCGGACGGCGGGTGGCCGTCTTCCCCGGCTGCGTGGCCGCCCATGCCCGCACCGACTGGCTGCGCGCCGCCCGCCGTCTCCTTTTCGGCGCAAAGGCCCTTCCCGCAGACACCCCGGGATTCGCCTGCTGCGGCGAGCCCCTGGGCCATGCCGGGCTGGCCTCGGCCCAAGACGCCGCCCGGCGCACCAACCTCCGGGTCTGGAGAAAGGCCGGACGCCCCGCCCTGGCCGTGTTTTGCGCCTCCTGCCGCCACGGCCTTGAGGCCTATCCCGAGACCCTCTTCGCCCCCGGAGAGGCCGACATGTGGCGGCAGGCCGTCACCCCCCTGTCCGGACTCCTGGGAGACACCCGCTTCACCGTCGCCGCCTGCGCGCCCCGGACCATCCTCTACCACCGCCCCTGCCGCGCCCCGGCCGACGATCCCGACGCCGCGCTGCTCTCCCGGGCCCTGGGTCGTCCGTTCCCCCACGGCCCCTCGCCCTGCTGCGGATTCGGCGGAATCCTGCAGATAACCGCCCCGGATCTCACGGCCAAAACCGCCGCCGCCTGCTGGCAGGCCCATGATCCCCCGCCCGGGGCCCATGTCCTGACCTCCTGCGCCGGATGCGCCACGCAACTGGCCGCCGCCGCGCCCCCGGCCGTGACCGGCGGCCATTGGCTGGCGGCGGTCCGTTTTCCCGACGACCGGGATGGCGACCCCGGGGACTGATCCCCGCCCCGGCCCGGCCCGCCCTGACCGTCACCCCACGGCCGTTACATTGACAAGACCATCAACCCCCGGATATTTTACGCGTAAGGATTTATGGCATATCCCTTCGCGCTTCGCGGCAGACCGCCCGGCCAAAAGGCGGCGTCGCGAACGGACGGCCCACGGGCGTCCCGCGCGAATCACCAGTCATCTCCCCAAGGGGGCGTTTATGCGGCGACATGGCGGGCGGATCATGGCCCTTGTCTTTTTTTGCGTCCTGCAGGCCTGTGCCGTTGCGGCCATGGCTGCGGACATCGCCTCTTACGACCAGGCCCGGGACCGGCTCGTGGCCCAGGTTGTCGGCGACAGGACCGACGTCCTGGAAATCCTGGGGAACCCCGCCGGGCTGACGGGCCCCGTGGACGTGGTCGCCGGAGACGAAACCCTGCGCCTTGGCCGCGGCCCGGGCTGGCTCTTCGCCGTCCGGCTCGACGCCGGGAAAAATCCGCTGTTCTTGGTGGCCTTCGTGGGCCAGGGCGCCTCGGTGGACGTCCAGGAGGCCAAGGCCGCCCCCCCGGGCCTCTCCCCGCTGCCACGCTTGGGCGCCCCCCGGACGGCCGCCGCCGTGACCAGCCGGGATGCGGCCTTCGCCGTCCTGACGGCGGAGCTTTTGGGGCACAGCACGGTCGGCCGCCGCGTCCACGTGGCCACGGCCAAGGTCGAGGGACCGTCCGTCGCCGTGCCCACCTGGAAGGAAACGGTCACCCTCTCCGGCGGCCCGGGCTGGCTTTTTTTCGTGGACGACGCGCCCCGGGCCAACTGGGCCCACGCCTGCCGCTACGTCCTGGTTTCCGAGGACGGCGCCCTTGCCGTGCACAAGGCCCAGACCCCGCCAAGCGACATGTCCGCCTTCACGGAACTGACCACCTGGCCCGCAGCCAAGGCCTCCCTTCCCGTGACACGCCGCGGCGCTCCAGGTTCCCTGCGGCAATCCACACCGGCCGCCAACCGCTACGCAGTCATCATCTCCGGCGGCTGGAACCAGTGGTCGAACTATCCCCGCTACTGGAACGACTGCGCCTTTTTCTACAACACGCTCATGCACTACGGGTTTCTCAAGGACCACGTCACCGTGCTCTTCGCCGACGGCACGGACCCGGCCGTGGACCGCTCCGACGGCATAAGCTCCCCCCTGGACTTCGACGGCGACAACCTGCCCGACATCAACTACAGCGCCACCAAGGCCAACATCGCCCTGGTCTTCAACCAGCTCGCCGCCAACCTCGGGGCGAACGACCTCCTCTACATCTTCACCACCGACCACGGCTCGGCCCAGGACGGCAACGTATATCCCTATGCCGTACCCAGCGTGACCCTCAACCTGTGGGGCGAGGAGATCACCGGGGACGAGCTGGCCGCCGAGGTGGACAAGGTCACGGCCAAGGCCGTGGTCGGCATCTTCGAACAGTGCTTTTCCGGGGGGCTGGTGGAGACCCTGGCCGGGGCGAACCGGGTGGTCATGTCCGCCTCGCGCTGGTGGGAGCTGTCCTACGCCATGGGACCGGACTACGAATACGACGAATTTTCCTATTACGTGACCACGGCCCTGGCCGATCCGAAACAGGGCGACACCAACGGCGACGGCATGGTGACCATGGAGGAGGCCTACCTCTTCGCCCTCAGGCATGACTCCAACCAGTCAGAATCCCTGGACTCCACCCTGGACAACCTGGGCGAACATCCCTCCTACATCAGCACCCCCTGGGATCTGGGCCGCACCCTGTCCCTTGGCGGCAGCGAACCCACGGCCCGTCCGCCCGTCCTGGCCGGATACTCCCAGTTCCAGACCGCCGAGGACTTTCCCACCCCGGACCCGTCCGCCGCCAAAGGCTGGCACGGCGACGACGCCACCTGGACCCACACCCTGCCCTTCGTCTTCCCCCTGGCCGGGCAGTCGTATTCCAGCGTCAGCGTGTCCTCCAACGGCGTTCTCTTTTTCGGCGATCCGTCCACCAGCGGTAAAAACAGCATAAACGCCCTGTCGGCGGCCATAGCCATCGCCCCCCAGTGGGACGATCTGACCACCGCCGACTCCCAAAGCGACATCTTCGTCACGGATACCGCCGGGCATACGACCATCGTCTGGGCCGGGCTGACCTATGTGGACCAGCAAGCGGTCAACATGGCCGTCAGGTTGTATCCCGACGGGAACTTCACCCTGTATTACGATACCGGCAACAACCTGACCACCCGCCTGCCCATGCGGGACAAGACCATCGGCGTGTCTGCGGGGGGGGGCCTGCATCCGGCCCTGCACAACGGGATGGCCATGCTCTCCATGGCCCCGGCCGTGGCCTTCCGCCGGGCCACGGCCCCCTGGGCGGTTCCCCCGGCGACCCTTTTGCTGTCCGAATAGGTCGGCGCGGGAGCCCCATGCGGGGCTTGCCCGGCCCCGGCAGGGAGGGCTATCGTCGGCCGCCACGGGCCGGGACCGCCCGAAACGGCAGAGGGGATCGGACATGGCGAACATCCTGGTGGTCGACGATTCCGCGCTCATCTGCGCCTGGCTGGAAAAGCTTCTGCCGAACATGGGGCACGCCGTGGCCGCCGCCGCCCGGGACGGGGCCGAGGCCGCGCGGCTGGCCGGAAGCCTGCGGCCGGACCTGGTGCTCATGGACGTGCGCATGCCCGGGGAGATGGACGGCCTGGCCGCCGGAGAGCATATCCGCGCCGCCCTGGACATCCCCGTGGTGTACATGACCGCCCATACCGACGACGCCATGCTCGGGCGCATCATGGCCTCCTCCCCCCTGGGCTTCGTGACCAAGCCCATCCAGGCCGCCCAGTTGCGCCTGACCCTGGAGATCGCCCTGCGCGCCCGGGCCGAACGCGACCTGGCCTCGGCCAACGCCCGCTTCCGCAACCTGGCGGACAACGCCACGGACATGATCTTCCGCTTCCGCTTCGCGGACCAGGCCTACGAATACGTCAACCGGGCCATCACCGAAATCATCGGATACCCCCCCGCCGATCTGTACGCCGATCCCAACCTGCTTTTCCGCATCATCCATCCCGAGAGCCGGGGCTACCTGGAAACCCGGTGGGCCCGGTTTCTCGCGGGCGACATCGAGCCGACCTATGAATACCGCATCGTCCACGCCAACGGCACGCCGCGCTGGCTCTTCCAGCGCAACATGCCCGTGTGCGACGAATCCGGAAGGATCGTGGCCCTGGACGGCATGGTCACGGACGTCACCGAGCGCAAAAGCCTGGAGCAGCGGCTGCGGCGGGATCTGGAAAGCGCGGACGAGGCCTCCCGGGCCAAGACCCGGCTCCTGGCCCGGGTGGGGCATGAACTGCGCACCCCCTTAAACAGCATCGTGGGCATGTGCGAGGTGCTGGCCGAGGCCCCCCTGCCCCTGGAGCAGCGACAGTGCGTGGCGACCATCGCCCGCTCGGGCGACGCCCTGTCGCGGCTGATCAACGAGATCCTGGACATCTCCCGGATGGATTCCGGCCAGATGGAGTTGGCCAGAACCCCCTTCGACCCCGCCGAACTACTCGGGGAGGCTGCCGACGACGTGCTGGCCCGGGCCAGGGAGAAGGGCCTGCGCCTGGTGGTCAGGACCGGGGCGGACCTGCCGCAGACGGTCTACGGCGACGCCGGGGCCATCCGCCGGGTCCTGGGCAACCTGGCGGACAACGCCGTGCGCTTTACGGCCCGGGGCGAGGTGGAGCTCATGGCCGGGCTGCGCAACGACGAGACGGGGTTTCCCTGGCTGGTCTACCGCGTCCGGGATACCGGCAAGGGCATCGATCCCCGGGAACACCGCATGATCTTCGAGCCCTTCGCCACGGCCAGGCTGTCCGAAGACTCCTCACCCGGGGCCGGTCTCGGACTGGCCGTGTCCGCCCGGCTGGCCGGACTCATGGGCGGATCGATCACCGTGGAAAGCCGCCCGGGCCTGGGCAGCCTGTTTACCTTCAGCGTGCCCGTGGAATTCCCGGACCAAAAAAAACCGGACGAAACGCCGCCAGCACAAAAGGACGCGCCCCAGAGGGAGGCCCCCTCCCCCCAGGCCGTCCGCCGGGTACTCGTGGCCGAGGACAACGCCGCAAACCGCAACGTCATCGCCCTCTATCTGAACGGATCGCCCTATGTGGCGGACATGGCCGCCGACGGGGCCGAGGCCCTGGCCCTTTTCCGGCCCGGAACGCACGCCCTGGCGATCATGGACATCGACATGCCGGTCATGGACGGATTTGCGGCCACCCGGGAACTGCGGCGCATGGAGGCAAAGGCCCAGACCGCGCCGGTCCCGGTCATCGCCCTTACCGCCCACGATCTCCCGGAGATACGGCGGCTGATGCGCGAGGCCGGATGCACGGATTTTCTGGTCAAACCGGTGCGCAAAACCCGATTGTTCGAGGCCATGTCCCAGGCCTGCCGGGCGGGCATGCCCTTTGTGGAGCTGGACGCGGCGCAGGGCGAGCCGCCCCCCGAGGTCTTGCGGCTTCTGCCTGCCTTTTTCGAAATCCAGACCCGAAACCTGAACAAGATGCGTCAGGCCCTGGAGCAACAGGATATCAACACCTTACGCATCATGGGCCACGGACTGCGCGGCGCGGCACTGACCTACGGGATGTACGCCATGGCCGACATCGGCACGGAGATCGAAAAGGCGGCCAAATCCGAGGACGCCGCCGCCATCCCCGCGTTTCTGGATCTCCTGGAGGCGGAAATCAGCCTCCAGGCGGGCAAACGCCGCCCCCCGGCCTGAGACGGGAGCACGGCGCGCCACCGGCCGCCGCCAGGCGGCGACTGCGGACCGAGGTTCACGGACCGGAGCGGGGTATGTGCAGAGGCATGTGCAGGTTGCTTTGTAAAACGGGAAAGGATACATCTGGCGCGGGAAGTCTCCAGTCATGAAGTTTCTTTTTGTCGACGACGACGAAAGCATCCTGCTTTTTCTGGGCGAATGTCTTGCGCCCTATGCTGTCTGCGTGCCCGCGCACAACGGCGCCGAGGCGGTCTCGGCCTTTGGCCGGGCCATGGCCGGGGGCGAGCCCTTCACCGTGGTGTTCATGGACATCCTTATGCCGGACATGGACGGCAACCGGGTGGTGCGGGAGTTGCGCCACATGGAGCAGGCCCAGGGGGTTCCCGAGGCCGGGCGGTTCAAGCTGGTGATGATCTCCGTGTGCACGGACACCAAAAACGTCAACGAATCCTTTTTCGACGGCCTGGCCGACGCCTACATCCCCAAACCCCTGCGCGCCGACGCCCTGCTGCGGGAGTTGCGCAAGCTGGGCATGATCCCCGCCGTCTCCTGACCATCTCCGCCCCGCCTTCCCCGTCCGTCCGCACCAGAGCCAAAGCCGTGCCTTCCCAGTCCCTCATGGGGTCCAGGATGCACCCGTGGCGCACGTTTTTTTCAGGAAGCGGCCTTCTTTTCCATGGGGCGCACGGCTAGAGCCTGTCCAGCGGCACGCCGGCGAAGGCGTCGTCGAAATCGTCGTCCATCTGGGCCAGAAACTGGGCCGGATGGAACTGGGCGCTGCAGAACTTGCAGCGAAGATAAGCCCGCCGTCAGTCGCGCTCGGCCTCAAGCTCCCCCCCGCAACGCGGACACGGGGTCTTGAGGGCCACGGCCCGGGAAAACGGCATCGCGCCGTGCAACATGCGCCACCCTCCCGATTCAGACGATGTTGGCCCCGCTTAAGACCATGACCAGGGTCTTGAAGACGTCCAGGTCGAAGGCCCCGGGCATGTCGTCGCGCATGACCCGCAGGGCCTCGAAGGGCGAAAACGCGTCGGCGTAGGGGCGTTTGGTGGTCATGGCGTCATAGACGTCGGCAGCGGACAGAACCCGCACGTGCAAGGGAATGTCCTTTCCCGTGAGGCCGCCGGGGTAGCCCACGCCGTTTATGCGCTCGTGATGCAAAAGGATGCAGGCCGTGACCTCGGACGAAAGGGGCATGTCCATGCAAAACGCCACGCCCTTGACCGGATGGGTCTCCACCACCCGGCGCTCCTCCATGGTCAGGGGGCCGGGTTTCTGCAAAATGGCCTTGTCCACGGCCATCTTCCCCAGGTCATGGAGCATGGCCCCCACCCCCGTGGCTACCACCAGCTCCTCCGTGACGCGCATGGCCTGCAGGATGGCCGTGGCGTAGACGAAGACCTGCACGCTGTGGGAATAGACGGAATAATCGTGGGAGGCCAGGGCGGCGATCTGCTTGAGGGCCTCGCCCTTGGATAAAAACTGCACGGCCTGGTCCACGAAACCCAGGATGCGGGAATATTCCCGCTTGGTCATGCCCGTGGGCAGCTTGTTGTCGAAGACGTCCTGGACGATGCCCGTGGCTGCCGAGTGCAGCACCTTGGAGCGTTCCCGCACCGGCACGTCCTCGTCGGCCAGGATCCGGGGAAGATGGCGCTCCACGTAGTCCTGATAGTTCTGGCGTTCCTGGGCCAGGATATAGACTTCGGACACGCCGCTGTCGTGGAGTTTCTTGCGGTGGCGGGGGGTGAACAGCTCGCCCTGGCCGGCGTACAGCACGAACCGCCCGGCCTGCTTGATGTAGACCTTGAATGTCCCAAGGGTTTCCGGGAAGATCAAAAGCGGGTGAACGGCGAAAAAGAGGTCTTTCGCCTCCCCGCCAGCCACGCCCCCCACATCCTTGTTCACGGCGCCCCCCAGTCCCAGGCCTGGTCGTTGTCCCCTCATATGGCCTTGGCGTCCCCGGATGCCGCATCCGTCGTCCGCCGCCCCCGGCCCGGCCCCAGGGGCGTAAGCTCCACAAACCCTTCCGGGGTGCGTCCGGCGTGCAACACGAAGTCAAAGGCGTCCAACTCCAGGCACAGGTCAAAATCGGTCTCGGGAACAATGGCCGACTCCCCGAAAAAGATCTCGGCGCTTGGCGTGTTGCGCACGAAACTGCGGATGGCCTCCATGACGTTGGGCACGCCCTCCAGCTCGTTTTTCAGATACATGGCGCACAGCTTGTCTTCCGGGGCCGGGGTCTCTCCGGCCCGGCCCATGGCCGCCAGGGTGACCACCTCGGGCATCCGGGCCACCAGGTAGGCCCCGGTGGCGGAAAGATTGACGAAGGACATAAACAGCACGTCCTGGGCCGATTCCATGGCCGCCAGGATGCCCCGGGTTCCGGCGCTGGTGGCCTGGACCACGGTTTTGCCGGACAGGTCGGCGTCTTTGATCTCCGTGGGCGAATTGCCGAAATCGAAGCCCTCGGGCTTCAGGCAGCCGCGCTCCCCCATGAGGACGAATTCCGGATGGGCGGCCTTCAGCTCCAGGGCCTGTTCCACGCTGTCTGCGGGGATGATGCGCGCGGCCCCGGCGGCCACGGCGTGGCAGGCCGTGGAGACGGCCCGGAACACGTCGATGACCACCGCCGTGCCCTTGGCCTTGGCCGCGCCCGACAGCAGGTTGGCGATGACGATATGCATGGCGGGACTCCCTTGGGCCGGGGGGGCGCATGCCGTACCCCCGGCCAGATAATGCATACCAGCGCCGGGTGGATTTGAAAAGCGCCCTCTCCCCGGCCATTTTGGCCCACGGCAGGGCCTCGCGTCCGTCCTGTAACGCGCCGGACCCGCCCGCACATCGGTGTCGGTCCCGACGCCGCAGCTTATCCGCTCTTGCCACGGACAAAAAAGACCGTCATGGTGCGTGGGATGAGGATTCCTCCCTGCCCTGGACCATGCCTCTTACGGGCGTGCGGTCGGCGGGGGAGGGACGCGGCGCGGCCTGCGCCGGGATCCACCACAACCTGAAAGGAGGCGTGCATGAAGGGGTTATTTTCCTGCATGGCGATGCTGTGCCTGCTCTTTTTGGCCACCACGGGACGTGCGGCGGGCGACGTGCCCAATCTGGCGGGCGTCTGGACCACGACATCCGAGGGCGGGGTGATCGTCAGGGGTGAGACCGTTGGCCCGGCCACCCACTGGGAGAAAAAACAGACCACCCTGAAGGGGGAGCTGACCATCAAGGAACAAAGCGGCCGCGTGCTCTTCGGCGAATTCACCTCTCCCCGCCACGCGGAGGCGTTTATCGCGGTCATCGGCCATGACGGCAGGCATATCTATTTCGCCGACACGGACGGCTATTACGACGCCACCCTCGTGGACCCGGACACCATCGAGATGGTATACCGGCACGTGACCCCTACGGACACCGTGGCCGCCGTGGGTGTCTGGAAGCGGAAGAAATAACCGCGTCTCCCAAAATGCGCAGGCGGACCGGACACCGCCGGCCGGATCGGCAAGGGGGCCGCATGGGGCATTGACGCCCCCGGCCCCCGGTGGCAACGTAGCGGAAACGCTCGCCAACCACCGTACCAAGGGGGCATGCCGTGACCGCTTCCCGCTTTGACACCGACAATCCCTTTTTTTCCGCCAGCCTTGAGGACGATGTCCTGGTCGTGCGCGACAAGGAGGCCATCATCCGGCACACCACCGACCTTTCCGTCACCGACGCCTTTTTCGACTACATGGAGGCCGTGGCCCACGATCCGGGCATCCGGGCCGTGGTGTTTTTCGGTTCGCCGCACAAGCCGGGCGGCATGGAAACCATCCACTTCTACCGCCAGGTCATGCAGGCCCGGCGCGAGCACTACTTCCTGGAACGCCTCTTCAACCTGGTCAACACCTATACCGTGGCCCTGACGGGCTTTGAAAAGATCACCATCCGGGCCGAATGCGGCCGTGTCTCCTCCTTTCACCTGAACATGGGCCTGGCCTGCGACTACCGCATCGTGTCCGACGACGCGGTGTTCGAAAACGCCTCCTCCGAACTGGGCTTGGTGACCAAGGGCGGCGGGGCCTATTTCCTGTCGCGGCTCGTGGGCTACCGGGCGGCCTCCCAGGTGCTCATGTGGAACCGCTTCTCCGCCGAGGAGGCCCTGAATCTGGGCATCGTGGACCGGGTGGTCCCCCGGGACAAGATCGATGAAGAGACCATGCGCTTTGCCCGTACCCAGCTTACCCGGCCCGTTTCGGCCCTGATCGGGGTGCGCAAGCTGCTCAAGGCCGACGTGGAGGCCCTGAAAAAAAGCCTGGCCATCGAGGACCAGCTCATCCACAACCGGCTCAACCATCCCGACTTCCCCGGACAGCTGGACGAATATCTGAACGCCCACACCGGGGACTGATCCCCGCATCGCTCCCGAACAAATCCTTCTGCGGAGACGGCCTCCCGGCCGTCTCCCAACCCATGGCGCCGCCAGCGGCGGCCGGGCCGCCGGGCGGAGAGGCACGAAAACCCCTCGCTGACGGCGCGGGCTGCGCCGCGACCTGCTCGTGCTTTTCGAGACGGCCTCCCGGCCGTCTCCTTTATTTCCCCGGCCCGGCAGCGCGGGACCGGGTTGACAAGCCCCTTTTCCTTGAGTACCTAGCCGCTCCCTGACGCGGAAAAAAACACCCCGCATTGCCGCGTCATGCCGATAGAACACCCAGAGGACATTCCCACACTGCTGTAAAACTGCCTGTCTTACACCCTTATTTCTCGCCCTGCGCCCCTGTTTTTCCTGCACGCCTTTCCCAAAGGAAAGGTTCTCATGCGCAAATCATAGAGAAGGAGTATCTTTCAATGAAAGTATTTTTGGTTGTTTTTGCTTCCATCTTCTTGTGTTTTACGTCCATCGCCTCTGCGGACATTCACAAACTCAAAGAGACCTATCATCTCGGCCAGTCCGTCCGGGCCACGGTCACCGCCTATACCGACGACCCCAGGGAGAACCTGGGGCCGGGAAAGCCGGTGGGCACGGCCATCGGCACCAGGATCAGGCCCGGCATCGTGGCCGTTTCCCGGGATCTGCTCAAGGCGGGGTGGAAATACGGAAAAAAGGTCTATGTCGAGGGTCTTGGCGTATTCGTCATCGAAGACACCATGTCGCCGCGTTTCAACAAACGCATCGACATCGCCGTGAAAGACATGCACCAGGCCCAAAAGATCGGAAAACGTCCCGGGCGGCTTGTGGTCCTGCTGCATCCGAAGGATGATGCACAGCCGGTCCGCATGTACAGCGGCAGCCTGGACGACGCACACGACGAAAGCTGATCGGTCCTTGCCCGGACCGCATCCGGGCCACATCCGGGCCACATCGGGATGCGGCCCGGCATGCCCGCCCCCGCAAGGCTCACGCGGGCCCGGATCGCCTCACCACTACCAGGGTCACGTCGTCCTCCAGGGGCAGACCGCCCTTGAAGGCCACCAGATCGGCCAGCACGGCGTCGCGGATTGCGGCCGCCGGTTCTGTGGCGTGTCGCCTGGCCACGTCAAGAAAACGGGTCTTGCCGTACATGCGCCCCGAGGCGTCCCGGGCCTCCCAGATGCCGTCGGTGCCCATGAGCAGGCACTCTCCCGGGGACAACACGGCCTGCTGCTCCTGGTAGACGAAATCCGGCACGATCCCCAGGGGCAGCCCCGGTCCCAGGTGTTCCACGGCCCCGTCCCGGCCGGGCGCGACCACGAAGGCCGGATCGTGTCCGGCCCGCACCCAGCACAGCCTCCCCGTGGCCGGATCGATCTCGACCCACAAAAGGGTCATGAACCGCCCGGAATCCCCCACATCCTCGGCCAACAGCCGGTTGGCCACGGTGATCCGCCGCCAGGGCGGCGGGGCCTCGTCCGAGCCGGAGGCCTGCTGTCCGGCGGCCCGCAGCAGGGACCGCCCCGTGGCCATGAGCAGGGCCGAGGGCACCCCGTGCCCGGTCACGTCGCCGATCACCACGGCCAACTCAGCGGCCCCTCCCCGCCGGATGGGGAAATGGTCGAAATAGTCGCCGCCGGTCTCGTCGCAGGACAGGTTGATCCCGGCCACGTCCAGGCCCGGCAGGCTGGGCGGGCCCTTGGGCAGAAGGTTCTGCTGCACCTGTTTGGCCAGTTCCAGCGATTCGCGCAGCCGCATGTGGTCGGCCAGTTTGGGCATGGTCTCGTTGAAGGCCCTGGCCAGGGCCGCCCGTTCGTCGCGGGTCTTGAAACGCAGTCGGGCGGAGAAGTCCCCGGCGGCCACCCGCTCCCAGGCCCGCATGACCTCGGCCAGGGGATTGGTCACGGCCTTCGACCCAAAAAACGCCCCCAGGGCGACGGCCAGGAGCACCAGGACGGAGGCCGCCCCGGCCGTGGCCAGGGCCATGCCCGAGGCCTCCTGGACCTCCTTCCGGGCCTCCTCGGCATACGGGGCCACCACCTTCGAGGGCAGCACCAACACGAACTGCATATCCTCAACGGGCGTGGCGTAGGCCCAGAAGCATTCCTGGCCCGCAAAGCTCATCACCGTGGCCCCGGAGGGTTCGGCCGTCATGCGCTCCAGGAAGGCCGCATAGCGCGGTTCGTCGTCGGACTGAAGCCACGGCCCGGCCTCGGGGCGCTCCGCGCCCGACAGGATGTCCCGGGAAAGCCCTGCGTCGGCCTCGGGTCCGGCCCACACCCGCAGGGCCTTTTTTCCGGTTTCGGGATGGACCAGGACCGACGCCAGATAGGTGCGCATGGCCGACGACCACTGGGAGGATATCTCGCCTTCCTGGAGGGCCTGGGCCAGGGGCGCCTGGGCGAAGGCCGCCCCGGCGAACGTCCCGTCCGGGCCGGACAGGGCCCGGGACACGGTGAAGACCATCCGGCCGGTGACCGGGTCCGGGGCTGGTCCGCTCCACAGACAGCCGGACTGCCCGGCGGCGAAGGCCTTTTCGGCCGCCTGGTACCAGGCCAGCCCCCTGGCGTCGAAGTCGCCCGGCAGGGCGGCCTGCCCGGGAGACAGCACCCAGGGCCCGGAAGCGAGCACCACCCCGACGAGGGAAAAGATCTCGGAAAACTGCCCGGCGGCATCCCTGAAAACGGGAAAAACGGCCCGCATCGCCTCCAGACCCTCCCGGGCGGCCGCATCCGGCGTGCCGTTGGGGACGAAGACCGAGACCGCCGCGCGGTCATTCTCCAGGCCGTCCTCCCCTGCAAGGGGCCGACCCGGGCGTTCGGGCAGGGCTGCGGCCAAAGCCGCATCCCTGCGGGACAGGGCCTGGGCCGTCTGTCCGGCCGCCACCTCCACGAGGAACTCCAGGGCGCTTTTGCTGCGGGCCAGAACCAGGGCATGGTCCCTGGCCGTCTGGGTGATCTCGTGGGCCACGATATCGGACAGGCCGAGGCGTATCTGGCCGATGATGGCGCTTCCCAGATTGCGGGTCTCCTGGCGATGCACGGTCGAGACCACCAGCATGGGAACCAGGCTGAAGGCCAGGAGGAACAGAAATATTTTCCAGCGCAGGGACATGGCGGCTCCAGGGCATGTTAGGGCGTAAAAAGGCATTCTGGCGGCAGCGGGACACGCGGGCCGCACCGACCGCTCCACCTTGACTTGCATGGCATATTCAGGAAAAAAATCAAATCGTCAAAGTCACTGCGGCGACGCGAGCGGCTGGCCACCCCGGCCGACCCAGCGCCCGACAGTGCGGGAGCACGACATGCGCGTCACCGACATCATGACCCCCCGCCCCCTGTGTCTGGGGGAAAACGACAACCTGGAGACGGCCACGCGGCTGATGCAGGACATGTTCATCAGGCACATCCCCATTGTGGACGGCGACGGCCGCCTGTCGGGCCTGCTCACCCAGCGCGACCTCCTGGCCGCCTCCCACCGCAAGGACGACAGCGCCCCGATCCGGGAGGTCATGCGCACGGACGTGACCACGGTGGGGCCGCAGGAATCCCTGCGCCGGGCGGCGGAGATCATGATCTACAACAAATTCGGCTGTCTCCCCGTTTTGGTGGACGGCAGGCCGGAAGGCATCATCACCGAGGCCGACTTTCTCAAACTGGCCATATTTCCCCTGGCGTCAGACCCGGGGCGCAAAGGCAAGGCGTGACCATGAAGACCGCTCTCCGGCTCTTTTCGGCCCTGGCCGTCGCGATCCTGTTGACCGGCCTCCCGGGCGGCCGGGCGTATGCCGACAACCTGAAGCTCTACAAGGATCTGCACAACGACTATATCCAGGTCACAGGGGTCAAGGAGACGGAAAAGACCGAGGAAAAATACATCGATGTGGGTGGCCGCCTGGAACTGCGCCAGGTGCCGCGCAAGGATCTGACCATCACCGCCCGGATCGTACGCAAGCCGCCGTCAACCATGAACAACATGTTCGGCGACCCCCAGGCCGAGCCTTTTTTCAAGGTCTGCGTGACCTTCTACGACGCAGACGACGCCGCAGGCGACGAGGAGTGCCAGGCCATCCGCTTCCACCGTCCCGTGGAGGGCGACATCGGCACCCTGGGCATCCCCTTCCCCCCCGAGGCCGTCCGCTACGCCCTGCGCCTGATCAAGCGCGTGGACTCCACCTCCTCGCCCTTCAAGCTGTGGGTGCCCACGACCAACTAGACTATTCCGTCGTCCCCGTGTAGTATGCACGGTGCGGGGACGGTTCTCCGTCTGAAAAAGACAATCCTCTCTTTTGGAGACTCAACATGTCGGGCGTAGCGGTTCATGAAGCCCAGGTGCGAATTCGTTCCTGGGCTTTTGTTTTGTTCTTCGCGGTCCTATCCTGTGGCGTCTGCCCGGCCTTGGCCGCGACGTATTCCCATACTTACACCATCGCCAGCCCCCAGTTGCGCGCCCTGCCGGACGGCACGACCGTGCTTGAGATCGAAGGGGCGATGCAAAATAGCAGCGTGGCGGGCGCGCCCATCGTGCCCATGCTGACATCGCGCCTGTATGTCCCGTCGGACCAGACCGTGGAGCAGGTCGAGGTGGCCTTCGGTCCCTGGCAAAGCCTGCCCGGGAGCTACGTCCTGGCCCATGGGACGACCCCCCGGCCAATGAGCGACTCCTCCCCGGCGACGCCCGAGGCGGCGGACCAGTCCATCTACGGCAGCGATGCGCCGTATCCGCCCC
Source organism: Desulfovibrionaceae bacterium (assembly GCA_031082225.1). Lineage (GTDB taxonomy): Bacteria > Desulfobacterota > Desulfovibrionia > Desulfovibrionales > Desulfovibrionaceae > Desulfolutivibrio. The sequence continues at coordinate 22,949 of JAVHLG010000017.1, forward strand.
GGACCTGGGAACGGCTGTCGGACCAGACCCTGCTCGGCTACCGCCTGGTGCTCACGGACTTTTTCCCGGTGCGCTACGCCCCGGCCTCGGGCATCGTGCAGTATGCCGAATCGGTCACGGTCACGGTCTACGCCTCGCCGTCCAAAACCGTGGACCATGGCCGACTGGCTCCGCGCGCCGGAAACCAGGACAAGCAATCCGTCATGGACCTCATTGATAACGACGAGACCCTGGCGGCCGAGGGCGAAAAGACCTCGGCCGCGCCCACCGCCACGGACCGGCAGTACCTCCTCGTCACCACCGCCGCCCTGCAAGCGGCCTTCACCCCGCTTCTGACCCACAGGGCCTCCAGCGCCGGGGGCGGGTTCACCACGGCCAGCGTCACTGTGGAGGCCATCGCCGCCTCCCAGACCGGACGCGACCTGGCGGAAAAAATCCGCAACTACATCAAAGACAGCTATACCAACCACGGCACCCGGTTCGTGGTCCTGGGCGGCGACGCGGACGGGGTGCAGGCCAATCAGGCCGTCCCCACCCGGGGCTGCGCCGTCACGATGAACGGCGATACCGAAAGCTACATCCCGGCGGATTCCTACTATGCCTGTCTGGACGGCACCTGGGACGGCAACGCCAATAACGTCTTCGGCGAATCCACGGACGGCGTGGACGGCGGGGACATCGACTGGCTGGCCGAGGTGGCCGTGGGCCGCATCCCGGCCGACACGACGGCGGAGGCCCAGACCGCCATCAGCAAGATCATCGCCTTCGAGACGTCGACGAATCCCTTCAAGGCGCTCCTGGCCGGCGAAAAGATGGACAACAACTCCCCCCCCACCTGGGGCGGCGACCGCATGGACTATCTGTATGAGGCCATGAACGGCATGCCCCGGGACACCCTGTACGACCGGGATCTGGCCCCGAACGCCTGGACCGCCTCCACCCTGCAGTCCATGCTGTCCGGCAATGCCTACAACATGGTCTTCCACTTGGGCCATGCCAACGTCACCTACAGCATGCGGCTTATGAACTCCAATCTGGACGCCCTGGCCAATTCGAAATACTTCCTCGTCTACACGCAGGGCTGCTATTCCAGCTCCTTCGACGGCCGGACGGACCCGGGAACCTACCTGTCCACGGACAGCATGGGCGAGGAGTTCCTGGTCAGAAACTCCCACGGCGCCTTCGCCACCCTCGGCAATTCCCGCTATGGCTGGTACAATCCGGGAACCTACGTGGCGGGCTGCTCGAACCTCGTGCACCGCAAGTTCGTGGACGCCGTGTTCCAGTCGAACACCCGCCGTCTGGGACTGGCCAACAACGCCTCCAAGGCGGCCCTCTCCTACACCGAGTCGGTCTATCGCTGGATCAGTTTCGCCGTGAACCTCATGGGCGACCCGGCCACCCCCCTGAACCTGAACTGCTCGGACACGTCCATCGCCATGTCCCTGGTCACGCCCACAGCCCCCTTCCGGGCCAGACAGGCCACGCCCACCCTGATCCAGGCCCGCCTGAACACGGGCTGCGGCGATGCCCTGATCGGGGCCACGGTCCAGGCGACCTTCACCACCGGGGACGGGCCGGTCACCCTGTACGACGACGGCGCCCACCAGGACGGGGTGGCCGGAGACGGTCTGTACGGCGGGACATGGACCCCGGCAAGCCTGGCGGAAAGCGCCAGCCTGACCGTGACGGCGTCAAAAACGGGTTATTACACGGTCACCCAGGGGATTTCTGGGATCGTGATTGGCCCGAGTCCCTATGTGATGTCCTCCGGAACGTATTCCTGGGTGGACGACGCCTCGGGCGCCACCCTGTTCACCAACGCCCAGGGCTATTCCAGCCAGGTCGATCTGGGGTTCGCCTTCCCCTTTTACGGCCAGACCTACACCTCCATGCACGTCTCTTCCAGCGGGGCCATCAGCTTCACCACCAGCGGCGGCAACGGCTACAACACCGTCATCCCCAGCGCCACGTCGCCCAACGCCCTGGTGGCCGTGTACTGGGACGATCTGGCCGAGGAGACGGCCCTGGGCAGCCGGGTGTCCTGGCAGCGCATCGGAACCTCGCCCGACTCCCGGGTGGTGGTGACCTGGCGCAACGTGCGCCACGCCTATGAGTCCGTGACCACGGCCCCGGCCACCTTCCAGGTGATCCTGTCCGAACGCACCGGGGAGATCACCATGCAGTACGCCAACGTGACCTTCGGCAGCAGTTCCTTTTCCAAAGGAGCCAGCGCCACGGTGGGCATCGAGAACGCGAACGGCTCGGACGGGGTGCAGTACAGCGCGCTCACGCCCAGCCTGAGCGCCGGGCAGGCCATCGTATTCTCCCCGAAAAAGGACGGGGCGCTTGTACCGATCATGATGCAGCTTCTCTTACAATGAGCAACAGGACGCCTCTCCCTTTGGGCCAATGAAAAACGCCCCGGCGGCCATGCGGTCGCCGGGGCGTTTTCTTGATGCGTGGCCGCCGCTCCTGCTCTTTTCGGTTGCGAAGGGAGGCCATCCTGAACCATTTGAGCGTTGTGAAAGGGTATTCGTGCCAGCTTGAAGGTCTTCATCCTGTAACATTGCTTTCTGCTGTTTTCTAAATATCCCGTCTTGACGTCTGGATATATGATATGCTAAAATTCGATAGATTGATTTTTTTTCTTTTTGTGTTGTTTTGACGTAATAGAGAATAGTGCGGCGACAATCAAGATGGCGACGCTACGGATTGAATTGTCATGATCGCTTTGCGCATCGATCATGCGGCTGGCATAAAATACGATGGGATGATGTTCATTTTCTGGTTCGGAGGATGCATGTCACACAAATTGCGTAGAATATTCCGTCTTGTGTCCCGTGTCGCCGTTGTGCATATTTTTCTTTTGACTGCACTCTTTCTCGCCCTTCCGGTCTTCGCCGCCTCCTATTCCCACACCTACCCCGTCGACAAACCGGAAGTACGCACCTTGCCCGATGGCACGGCCGTGGTGGAGCTTGACGGAGCGATACAAGACACCAGTGTTGTGGGCGCGCCCATCGTTCCCATGCTGACCTCGCGTCTGTATGTCCCGTCCGGCGAGGCCGTGGACCGGGTCGAGGTGTCCTTCGGCCCCCTTCGTACCCTGCCCGGCACATACCTTCTGGCCCATGGGACGACGCCGCGCCCCACCAACGATCCCTCCCCGCCGCCCCCGGAGAAGGCCGATCCGGCCATCTACTCCAGCGATACGCCATATCCCCCCACAACCTGGCGGCGAGTGTCGGAGCAGACCCTGCATGGCTACCGCCTCGTGCCCACGGACCTCTATCCGGTGCGCTATCTCCCGGCCTCGGGCATCGTGCAGTATGCCGAATCGGTCACGGTCACGGTCTACGCCTCGCCGTCCAAAACCGTGGACCATGGCCGACTGGCTCCGCGCGCCGGAAACCAGGACAAGCAATCCGTCATGGACCTCATTGATAACGACGAGACCCTGGCGGCCGAGGGCGAAAAGACCTCGGCCGCGCCGACCGCCACGGACCGGCAGTACCTCCTCGTCACCACCGCCGCCCTGCAATCGGCCTTCGCGCCGCTTGTGGCCCACCGGGCCTCGAGCGCCGGGGGCGGGTTCACCACGGCCAGCGTCACTGTGGAGACCATCGCCGCCTCCCAGACCGGACGCGATCTGCCGGAAAAAATCCGCAACTACATCAAAGACAGCTATGCCAACCATGGCACGCAGTTCGTGGTCCTGGGCGGCGACGCCGATGGCCCCCAGGCCCAGCAGGCCGTGCCCACCCGGGGTGCGGCTTGCTTTTGCGACGACTATGTTCCTGCGGATTTCTATTACGCCTGCCTGGACGGCACCTGGGACAACAACGGCAACAGCGTGTTCGGCGAGTCCACGGACGGCGTAGGCGGCGGGGACATCGACTGGCTGGCCGAGGTGGCCGTAGGCCGCATCCCGGCCGACACGGCGGACGAGGCCCACAACGCCATCGCCAAGATCATCGCCTATGAAACAGGCAATAACCCATTCCGGACACTCTTGGTTGGGGAATATCTCGATTCGAAGCCGACCTGGGGCGGCGACAGGCTGGACTACGTTTATGAAGCCATGTCCATCATGCCCCGGGATACGCTCTATGATCGAGACCATCCCTCGCACGAATGGCCCAAAACAACGTTGCAAAGCCTGCTTTCAAGTAACAGTTACAGCATGGTTTTTCACGAAGGGCACTCCAACACGACATACAACATGAAAATGTACAACGCAGACCTTGACGCTGTAACAAACAACAAATATTTCTTCGTTTACAGCGCCGGTTGCTATTCAAACTCCTTCGACAACCGCTCCCCTGATGGCTACCTGTCAACAGACAGCATCGGCGAGGATTTCGTTGTCAGAAACCAATCAAGTGCGTTTGCATACATAGGAAATTCACGCTTAGGATGGTATGACCCAAATACACCTAAAGCATATTCTACTCTTGTTCAGCGCCGCTTTGTAGAAGCCCTTTTTCAATCATCCATACGTCAAATCGGCTTTGCACTAAACTACGCTAGAGCGAACCTTGACTACACAACTGGCTATTATCGTTGCACTGGACTTGGATTAAACATTATGGGAGATCCTGCTTCGTCAATCAATACATGCGATGACAATAGCATTATTGTTTCAATTCAAAACCCAGTGCAGAAATTTACTGTGCATGCCGGTCTCGCCATGCAACTTCGGGCCAAAATTACCAAGGGTTGCGGGGACAGCCTGACGAATGCTCACGTCAGCGCCACGTTCAGCACGGGAGAGTCCGCCGTCTCGCTCTACGATGACGGCGCCCACCAGGACGGCGCGGTCGGCGACGGCGTCTACGGCGGCACATGGACGCCTCATCATATTATCTCAAATATGACTGTCACCATTACCGCTTCCAAGTCTGGATATGTAACGGGAACTCGCGCCGTTACAGGGACCGTAACCCCCCACCCCCAATATTCCCTTTCATTCGGGACATACGAGTGGATATCCAACGCTGGAGGCAAGACTGTCTTGACCCGTGGAAACGAGGTTTTTGCCTACGTTCCCCTGGGATTTGGATTCAAATTCTACGGAACAACCTATGACAACGTCTATGTCAACGACAACGGAACCCTGAGCTTCATTAATTATAATGTACCCGGGGACAACGTGAATATCCCGTATAGTGACAGCCCTAACGGACTCATCGCGGTTTTTTGGGATGACTTGGTCATTCCCGAAGCACTTTCCGGGAATGTCTCCTACAAAAAAATTGGTTCATCACCGAATTCTTACGGTGTGTTCACCTGGGAAAATGTTTGCCCTGTCGGCTCCTGTTCGGATTCCGCAACGTTCCAGGTGGTGATCTCCGAGCGAACGGGCACCATCACATTCCAATACGCCGACGTCAGCTTCGGCAATACGAGCTATGACGGCGGCGCAGGCGCGACCGTGGGCATCGAGAACCAGCGGGGCAAGGAAGGTGTTCAATATTCCTACAACCAGGCCGTTCTCAACCCCGGGCAGGCTTTGGTCTTTGCGCCATGGACCGACAGCATCCAGGCTGTTCTCCAGCTTCTCCTGCTCAATTGACGACACCAGCCCTCGAATAAACGCCCCGGCGGCCGCATGGTCGCCGGGGCGTTCGAATTGCTTTTCGCCTCGCGGACGGGGGCGGTTTACGCCTCCATGAGCCCCTGGATGCGTACGGTCAGCTCCCGCAACCGCTCCAGCCTCTCGTGGGCGGCCCGGAACTTCTCCCGCTCCTTCTCCACCACCTCGGCCGGGGCCCGGGAGGTGAAGCTCTCGTTGTGCAGCTTTTTCTCCACCATATCCAGTTCCTTGGCCACCTTGGCCTCTTCCTTGGCCAGCCTGGCCAGTTCCGAGGTGAAATCCACGGCCCCGGCCAGGGGCACGAACAGGGCGCAGCTTCCGGCCGCCGCCGCGGCCGAGGCCTTGGGCGCGACCACCTCGCCCCCGACCTCCAGGCGGTCCAGGCGGGCCAGGAAACGGATGAGCTCCTCACACGCGGCCAGACTGTCGGCCTCGGCCCCGGAGGTGGTTTTGACCAGGGCGGTGAGCTTGACGGCCGGGGAGATGCCCAGTTCGGCCCGGATGTTGCGCACCCCCACCACCACCTGGCGCATAAGCTCCATGGCGGCGGCCGCCGCTTCGGTGCGCAGGTGCGGCCGGGCGGCCGGAAAGGGCATAAGCGCCAGGTCGGGCTGTGAAACCCCCGGCAACCGGCTCCAGATCTCCTGGGTCACGAAGGGCATGATGGGATGCTGAAGCGTCAGAAGCTCGGAGAGGACCGTCCACAACACGCGCTTGGCTGCGGCCATGCGGGCCTCGTCCCCGGAGGCCATGTCCACCTTGACCATCTCCAGGTACCAGTCGCAGAACTCGTGCCACAAAAAGCCGTACAACTCCTGGGTGGCCTCGTTGAACCGGTAGCCGGACAGGGCCCCGGACACGGCCTCCTTCACCGACTCCAGGCGGTCCAGAATCCAGGCGTGGGCCGGACCGGCCTTGGCCGCCTGGGCCAGGTCCACGTCCGGGATGTCCTCACCCAGGTTCATGAGGGAGAACCGGGCCGCGTTCCACAGCTTGTTGACGAAATTGCGGTAGCCCTGGATGCGTTCCTCGGACAGCTTGATGTCCCGACCCATGGCCGCAAACGAGGTCAGGGTGAAGCGCAGGGCGTCCGTGCCGTAGCGGTCCACCATGACCAGGGGGTCGATGACGTTGCCCGTGGACTTGCTCATCTTCTTGCCCTCGGCGTCGCGCACCAGGGCGTGGATGTAGACCTCCCGGAAGGGCACGTCGTCGCGGAAGTGCAGGCCCATCATCATCATCCGGGCCACCCAGAAAAACAGGATGTCAAATCCCGTGACCAAAACCGAGGTGGGATAGAAGGCGCGCAGCTCGGGGGTGTCGTCGGGCCAGCCCAGGGTGGAAAACGGCCACAGGGCCGAGGAGAACCAGGTGTCCAGCACGTCCTCGTCCCGGACCAGGCGCGACCCGGCGCATTTGGGACAGGACGCGGGATCCGTGCGGGCCACGATGAGCTCCCCGCAGTCCTCGCAGGTCCAGGCCGGGATGCGGTGCCCCCACCAGATCTGGCGGGAGATGCACCAGTCGCGGATGTTGTCCAGCCAGTCGTAATAGGTCTTGGTCCACTGCTCGGGATAGATGTTCGTGCGGCCGTCTTCCACGGCCTTGCGGGCCACGGCGGCCAGGGGGGCGGCGCGCACGAACCACTGCTTGGACACGAAGGGCTCGATGACCGTCTTGCAGCGGTAGCACTCGCCCACGTTGTGCTCGTAGTCCTTGACCGCCTCAAGCAGCCCCAGGGCCGAAAGATCGTCCAGGACGGCCTGGCGGCAGGCCAGCCGGTCCAGGCCGCGATATGTCTCCGGGGCCTCGTCGTTGATGGTCCCGGAACCGTCCATGACCGAGATGCAGGCCAGGCCGTGCTTGCGGCCCAGTTCGAAGTCGTTCATGTCGTGGGCCGGGGTGACCTTGAGGCAGCCCGTGCCGAATTCCCGCTCCACATAGGCGTCGGCGATGACCGGGATGACCCGCCCCACCAGGGGCAGGACCACGGAGGCGCCGACGAGGTCCGCATAGCGTTCGTCCTCGGGATGCACGGCCACGGCCGTGTCCCCGAGCATGGTCTCGGGCCGGGTGGTGGCCACGGTGACGAAGCGGTCCGTGCCCTGCACGGGATAGCGGATGTGGTAGATTTTGGAGGCATGGGGCGCGAACTCCACCTCCAGGTCGGCCAGGGCCGTCCGGCAGCGCGGACACCAGTTGATGATGTAGTCGCCCCGGTAGATCAGGCCTTCCTCGTAAAGCCGCACGAAGACCTCGCGCACGGCCCGGGACAGGCCCTCGTCCATGGTAAAGCGCTCCCGGCTCCAGTCCACCGAGGCCCCCAGGCGCTTGATCTGGTTGACGATGCGGCCGCCGTACTGGGCCCGCCACTCCCACACGCGCTCAATAAACTTCTCCCGGCCCAGATGCTCGCGGGTGACGCCCTCGGCGGCCAGGGCCCGCTCCACCACGTTCTGGGTGGCGATGCCCGCGTGGTCCGTGCCGGGAACCCACAAGACCTTGCGCCCGAGTTGGCGATGGAAGCGGCACAGGATGTCCTGCAGGGTGATGTCCAGGGCGTGACCCATGTGCAGGGCCCCGGTGACGTTGGGGGGCGGGATGACGATGCAATAGGGATCCCCGGGGCCGTCCGGGTCCGGGGTGAAGGTCTTGTGCTCCCGCCAATAGTCGATCCACCTGGATTCGACCTCGGCCGGTTCATACCCGCTTGGCAGCGCCTCGGTGGCCATGCTGTGCTCCTTGGGATTGCGGCAATACGCATCACGCCGAAACGCCGCCCTGAAATCAGGGGCGCTTCGGCGCGACGGAAAGAAAACGGGGGGCCGGGCGTCAGGACGCGGCGGCCAGACGGCGGGAGCGTTTTTTGAGCTTGTTGATCTTGCGCCGCAAAATCACCCGCTCCGCGCGCGGCATCGCCGCCCCGGCTTCCAGCTTCTTGGCCCGAAGGGTCTTGGCCTGGCGCTTCATGGCCAGGATCTGTCCCTTGTAGGGGGAGATCGCCGGGCCTTCCTCGCCGCCAATTCCCAACACCCTCTTGATGTCGGCCAGAAGCTCGTCCTTGCCCATGCCCGAGGCGCCGACGACCTGCGGCAACTGCTTCATGGCCAGCTCGCGCAGTTCCTTGGCGGTCATCTTCTCCAGGGGCTTTTTCAGCTCCAGATGCATTGCTTCGCTCATATCCTCTTGGCCTCCAGGTCCGTATTCGTCGCCTTCTTGCGGCGGCCCGCGCGACGCGCGGGGGCCCGAAAAAAGCGTACGTATTTTTCGTAGCAGCGTCCCACAGGGGTGGCCGGGTCCAGCGTGCCGAGCAGTCCGCCCAGGTTTGCGGGCCGAACCGCCTGCGGGGCATGAAAAATCGGCCGCGCCTCCTGCGGCGCGTCCAGGGAAACTCGACCTCCTATCAGGTCGAACTGTATCTTGTCAAAAGCGTTTTGCCCAAGCCAGGCGTTCACCCGCGCGATCAGTTCGGGAACGGCGAAGGTCATCTCCTGCATGACCACCGGATCGTCCACCCCAAGCCGCAACGTGCCCTCGCGATGCCCCAGGGGCCTGACGTGCCCGGCCAGCTCCACGCCCACCACCTCGGGCCACGACCGGTACAGGTCCACCACCCGGCAGGCCCGCCGGGCCTCGGGGCGTCCCAGAAAGACCGCCAGCAGTTCGGCCGCCGTCTTCATGACATGCCTCTCGCGGGTCATGGCCCGCCCACGATTTCATCGATACAGGCCGTCAGGGGGAAAAGCGACGCGCGGCATGGCTGGCGCAGGACGCCGCCTGCGGGAAAACAACGCCCCTTGGCGGGTCGCATGGGGCAGCCGCCGCATCAGGAGATGTCGTCCACCACCCGGCCGGTTTCGGATTCGATGGTGGATTTGACGGATACCGTGCGGGGCACCACGTCCGGGGCCAGGGCCTGGGTCTCCTCCAGGGTCTTGACATAGGAACGCAGGGACTGGGAGGCAATGCTGTCGCTTGCCTCGCTGAGCTTGGACACATCCTTGAGAAAGTCCAGTTGACCGTCCACGAGCTTGACAGACATGGCTTGGCTCCTTTCTGGAACCGCCAGTTTACCAATTCAGACAGGCCCTTGTAAAGAGGCCCCGGGACGGACCACGCCGCCGGATACCCCTCCCCGCCAAGGCAACCCCCCGAAGGCCTCGCCCAAACCACGGCACGCCTTTTCCAGCCGAAGCGGCCCCCTGTCCCCGGGCTTAGCCGGATCAGGGCTCGTAGTTGATGCGGCAATACTTGATGCACATGTTCTGGGCCAGGTTCACCATGGGCGCACACCGGTTCATGACGCTGCCCTGGGCCAGCCCTGCGGCGTAGTCCCGGCATATGTCGAGACAATGCCCCAGGGAGCCGGGCTCCTTTTCCAACAGATCGGCCAAGGGATAGCAGATGTCCATGCTGGAGCAGGAACTGTTTTTCTCGCCTCCGCTGGCCAGGCACAGCCCCCGGAAACTCGACAGGGACATGGTCTGCTTCTGCGCGCATCCCAGACACGCCAGACAGGCCACGGCCAGCACTATCAACGACAGGCTGCGCATGCGTGCACTCCTTGGTTTCCCGGGGAACGTCCGCCCCGGCGGAGACTCTCCCGACGCCCGAAGAAAAAAAATCCGGCCGACGCCCGGGCGGCCTCCACGCCGACTGGGCCCCCGCGCGTCGCGGATCATGGTAAGGCACGCAGCGCCTTTCTTGCAAGCCCGGACCGGCAGGTTCGCGCAACGCCACGGGCTGCGGTTACTTTTTCCCGCAACCGGCAGACCGCCCTTGACCGTTGCCGCCGTTCCCGGCACAAGGCCCCCTGAACGCACGCGGCGGGGCAGGCGCGCCGCCAGACGCCCCGGGCGCAGACGCGACCTTGACGTAGGCCGGGAATCCCCCTATTTTTTTCACCATGCGGCAGACCCGACCGCCGCATGCCAATCCGATGAAGACACACCCACGCCCCGAGGACGGGGATACCGCATGTGCTTCTCCCCAGGACCATCCGTACGCGTCCGCGCTGGTGGCCAGACAGCCCGTTTTCGACAAGGCCAAGAAAGTCCAGGGCTACGAACTGCTTTTCCGTGACAGCCCCGAATCGGCCTGCGCCTGTTTCGCCGATCAGTGCATGGCCACCATGAAGGTCATCGCCGACGCCTACGTCTGCCTCGGTCCGGACATGGGGGCCGACCCCAAGATCATGGTCAATTTCAGCCGGGCGGGCATCCTGGGCCAACTGCCCTACGCCCTGCCGCCGGGCCGTACGGTGGTCGAATTCGGGGAGTGTTTCCTGCCCGACCCGACGCTTCTAAACGCCATCCACCGGCTCAAGGCCGACGGCTACCAGGTGTGTCTGGACGGCTTCCGGGAGACCGGGGGCTGCGAACCGCTTCTGGCCATAGCCGACATCATCAAGGTGGACGTCCTGGACCAACCCCCCGCCGTGGTGGCGGACATCCTCGAACTGGCCGGCAAAAACGGTCCCATCCTCCTGGCCAAGCGGGTGGAGACGGCGGGACTGTTCGACATGGCCAGGGCCATGGGATTTACCTGGTTCCAGGGTTTTTTCTTCAAGCGGCCGGAATTGATGCCCGGGCGCAAACTGGCCTCCAACCAGCAGTCCCGGCTCAAGCTGTTCCGGCTCATCGAACGCGAGGACATGGACATCGTCAAGCTGGCCGAGCTCATCCAGTCCGACGTGTCCATCAGCTACCGGCTCCTGGCCCTGCTCAACTCGGCCGCCTTCGGGCTGCCCCAGAAGGTGGGCTCCATCGAACGGGCCATCATGATCCTGGGCTGGAAACCCCTGCGCAACTGGCTGCGGGCCGTCATCTTCACCGATCTGGCCCCCCGGGGAAAAACCCGGGAACTGTCCTTCACCTCCGTGCTGCGCGGGCGGTTCATGGAACTGGCGGCCGAGGAGCACCACTCCCGGCTCTCGCCGCCCGGACTCTTTTTGCTGGGGCTTTTCTCCCTGCTCGACGCCCTGCTGGATTTGCCCATGCCCGAGATCGTGGCCTCCCTGCCCATTGACGAGGAGCTCAAAGAGGCCCTTTGCGGCGAGCGCAACATCCACTCGGACTGGCTCACCCTGGCCGTCTGCTTCGAAACCGCGGACTGGAAACACCTCGACGCCTACGTGGAGACCCTCGGGCTCGACCCGGCCCTGGTGGCCAAATGCTATCACGACGCTTTGAACTGGACCAATTCCTTCTTTTTGAACACCCTCTGAACCCCACGGAGCCCTATGCCCAATCCTGACGACCCGGCCCGCGACCTCATGGACGTCTCGATCCTTTACGTGGAGGACGATCCCGTTTCCGCCGCCCTGGTCCGAAGCGCCGTGACCCCCAGGGTCAAGGCCCTGCATGTGGCGGAAAACGGTCGCGAGGGTCTCATGGCCTTCGTGCGTTTTCATCCCGACGTGGTGATCACCGACGTGCGCATGCCCAAAATGGACGGCATCGCCATGGCCGCCGCCATTCGCGAGATGGCCCCGGACGCGCCCATCGTGGTCACCACCGCCCTGGACGATCCGGAGTTTTTGCGCAAGGCCATCCGCATCGGCATCGACAGCTACCTGCTCAAGCCCTTCCACGCCCAGGATCTGTTGGCCGTGGTGGCCCGACTGGCCTCCGCATCCCGACATCGCCTGGAGCTCGAAAAACAGACCCGCTTAAACGCCCTGCTCCTGGACAGCCTGCCCAACCCGGCCATGCTCGTGGACCGGGGACGCGGCCTGATCCTGTCGGCCAACGGCTTCGCCAACCGCCTGGGTCTCGCCCCAGGGACCGTCATGGCCGACACCGACTTCGCCCGCCCCTTCGCCCAGGCCGTGGACGGGGCCATCCTGGACGATTTCCATTCGGGCGCCCATGTGGATTTCCCCGGCATGGCCGCCTACGACCGTCTGTGGGACGTGAACATCGATCCCGTCACCGACTCCCTGCTGCTTTTTTTCGCCGTGGACATCACCGAGCGCCAGCGCATCAAGGAGGAACTGCAGCGGGACAAGGCCTTCATCACGGCCATCCTGGAAAATTCCCACGACGGCATCGCCGTCTCCGACCCGGACGGCCAGGTGAAATTCGTCAGCCCGGGCATGCGCCGCCTGTTCGGCTACGAACTGGCCGAAATGGGGACGCTTGCCGCCTGGGCCGGGGCGGTCATCATGGACGCGGCAGAACGCGCCCGTTTCCTCGACCTGTGGCGGGGGAAACCGGACACCGAGGACGACGACCACATTTTTTCCATCCTGCACAAGACCGGGGAACGCCGCTTCTGCCGTCTCCAGACCTCGTGCATGCCCGGCGGCGACATCGTCATCAACGGCCAGGACGTCACCGGCATCAAGCTGGCCGAGGAACGCATCCGGTACATGGCCCTGCACGACACCCTGACCGGCCTGCCCAACCGCCAACTCCTCCAGGACCGCCTCCAGACCGCCCTGGCCGCCGGTCGGCGGCGCGGCGCGGTCACGGCGGTGCTGTACATCGACCTGGACCGGTTCAAGGACATCAACGACGCCCACGGCCATGACGCCGGGGACGAGGCCTTGCGGCACACCGCCGGCCTGCTCACCCGGTGCGTTCGCGAGGCGGACACCGTGGCCCGCATGGGCGGCGACGAATTCGTGATCGTTTTGCCCGATCTGATCCGGAAGCAGGACGCCGCCGACGTGGCCGGCCGCATCCTGGGCACCCTGTCCCGCCCCTTGACCGTGAATGGACACCACCATGTGCTCGGGGCCAGCATCGGCATCAGCCTGCACCCTGCCGACGGGGCCTTTCCGGATGAAATCCTGCGCAAGGCCGACCGGGCCATGTACGAGACGAAAAAGGCAGGGGGCATGGGCTACCGGTTCGCGGAGGAGCAGGCATAACCCCGACGCCGGGCCGCCTGCCCCCCCCGGGCGGCGATGGAGCAGCCCCTCGAAACGTATCGGCCCGCGACGTGCTGCACATCGCGGGCCGATAATTCGTTCAGGCGGCGACAGGTGTCGCAAAGGCGCTATTTCCCGCCGCGCCGGGGGGTTCCGGACAGGCCAAAATCGTTTGGCGGCACCACGTCGTTGACGTTGAGCGCCCGGGCCTTTTCCAGGCTCTTCCTGGCGTTGGCCTCATCGCCCAACCGCATGGAGGCGATGCCCCGGTTGTAATAGGCATAGCTCAAGTAATCCACGCACAGGTTTCCCTTGGCGATGGCCTCGCTCAAAAGGGCTGCGGCTTCCTGGTTCTTCCCGGCATAGAGGGCGTTTGAGCCCCTGAAGTACAGTTCCATGCCCACGGCGTCGGAACATTTCCACCACCTGCCCGTGCCTGCGGCCTTGCCCCCCCGGGCCGTCCCCATGATCGCGTATTCGGCGGCATCCACCTTGCCGTCCTTGTTCACGTCGATGATGGCGAAGACCTCGATGGTCAGTTTGGGGTTGAAAATCACGATCTCCTCGAAAACAATGCCCCCATCCTTGTTTTTATCCACGCTCTCGAACGGGGGTTTCTGCCATGCATACCCCGAAGCCGCCATGGCCAGCACGAAGACAAGGGCAAGACCTGCAATCGCCTTTTTCATGTTCTCCTCCTTCCTTTCGGGAATCTGCCGATTAGGAACCGTATACCCCAATTCAACGCGGCCCGCACCACATAATACGTAAAAAACGCCCTCCGGACATACCTTCTGAGGCGGAAACGCCTTCCCCCCTCACAGCAAATGACGGCAGAGAAAAACAAAGCGGGCCGGAAACGGCCCGCTGCATGACGAAAACAAAGCAGGGAGGTCTTCATGCGCCGATCGGCGCATGTTCAGTTGGCGCGGGGCATGTCGCCCGGGACCAGACGGGCCAGGGTGTCGGGCTTGACGATGCGGTCGTTTTGCTCGGTCACGTAGTATTCGATGAGCGACTGCCACAAGCGGTAGCCGCCCGGCTTGAGATGCACCCCGTCCGAAGTCAATTCCTTGTTGAGAGTGTCCCCGGCCAGAAAATGGGAATGCAGATCGACATAAATGCAGTTCTGATAGCGTCCGCACAGGGCCTGCAGGCCCTTGTTGAGCTCCACGATCTTTTCGTTGCTCAAGTCCTTGCGGTTGACCACGGGGAGCACGCTTTGCACGAAAATCATGGTCTGCGGCGAATCCCTGTTCACGCGATCCACGATCTTTCCATAACGCTCCAAAATGACGGACATGTCGCTGTGGATTTCGTTTATCCCTTCAAGAATGAAAATCTTGTCGGGATGCAGGTCGAGAACGGAGTTCAAGGAAGAGAGTATCTTGGACGTGTTGTTGCTGACAGCGGCCTTGTTGACGACATCCTTGAAGCAGCCCATGTACTTCCATCCGGCTGTCTGGCTGCTGCCGAGGAACACCACCGTGGCGTTCGCCCGGCCTGAACATACTGCAAAAAAAACGAGCGCCACGACGCATACGCGGACGCACCATTCCCTGGACATCTTTTCCCGCCCCTCCCCCTGATATTTCGCATGGCGCCGACCCCCTGCCAGCCCCCGGCGAAACAAAAATGCGTTTAGCACGGCCCAACACCCTTGGAAAGGGGTTCTGGAAAAGATATTTTTATGTGCTTTTCTGGATAGATACACGCTGAGCATGCGGGCCGCAGGCATCGCCCGCCCCGCTCCCGCCAGGGGATGCGCCAGGACCGATCGCGGCCTGTCCCGGCAGGGGACGTTTGACGCCCATGACGATCACGGCTAGGTGAAATATATCGGGAATGCAGGCACATCCCCGTGGGGACGCCCTTCGGCGCCGCCTGCGGGGCGTGGGCGCGAGGCCTGCAAAGCCCCGGAGGCATGGCGTGCCCCAGAAACGACAGTCTGCGCGATCCCCGCAAACCGTTTCCCGCATCCTGGAGTTGTTCAGCTCCCTGCGGGAGCTCACCAGCCTTGACGCCATCCTTGAGCGCATCCTGTCCGAGGCCAGGGAGCTGTCCGGGGCCGAGGCCGGGACGGTTTTTCTGCGGGAGGGGGACCGGCTGGGCTTCAGTTTTGTGCAAAACGACCGTCTGGCCGGGGCCGGGAACCTGACCGAGCGCGTGTACCAGAGCGCCTCCCTGCCCATCGACGAGTCCTCCATCGCCGGGTACGCGGCCCTCACCGGCCAGACCGTGGCCATCGAAGACGCCTGGTCCCTTCCGGACGGCGTGCCCTACCAGTTCAACATCGACTTCGACAAACGCTCGGGCTACCGCACCCGCTCCATCCTGTCCCTGCCGGTGGTCAACTCCCGGGGAACGGTGGTGGCCGTCATGCAACTCATCAACGCCGCCGGGCCGCGCGGCAAACCCGGGCCGTTCTCCCCGGAGGCGGCCGACTACGCGGCCCTTTTGACGCATCACGCCGCAGCGGCCATCGAGGCCGGACTCATGACCCGGGAGATGGTGCTGCGCATGGTACGCATGGCCGAATTGCGCGACCCCTCCGAAACGGGGCCCCACGCCCAGCGGGTGGGGGCCTTTGCGGCGGAGATCTATCAGGCCCTGGCCCAGGCCAGGGGGGTGGGTCTGGGGGTGCTCAAGCGAACCAAGGATCTTTTGTCCGTGGCGGCCATGCTGCACGACGTGGGCAAGGTGGGGATTCCCGACGGCATCCTGATGAAACCCGGCCCCCTGACACCCGGGGAGCGGGCCGTCATGTGCCGCCATACCTGGCACGGGGCGGCCCTTTTCCGCGATCCGGCCTCGGAACTGGACGCCATGGCCGCAGACATCGCCGCCCACCACCACCAGCGTTTCGACGGCACGGGATATCCGGCCTGCAACGGCCCCCTGCTCCCGCAACACCGCCTCGACCAGCCGGACCAGGCCGACGGCGGCCTGTCCCCCCTGGCCGGGCCGGACATCCCCCTGGCGGCGCGCATCGTGGCCCTGGCCGACGTGTACGACGCCCTGGTCTCCCGGCGGGTCTACAAGCAGGCCTGGCCCGACGACCAGGCCAGGGCCCACATCATCCAGGAATCCGGCAAACACTTCGATCCCGAGGTGGTGCGGGCCTTTTTCTCCCTGGGCGGGGTGATCGCAGCCATCCGGGAGCGCTTTCCCGACCCTTAAGCCCCGCCCCGGGCTACTTCTTCACCGCCGCCAGTCCGGCATAATAGGTGGCCAGATCCGGCAGATCGGCGTCCGCCACCTTCTGCATGATGGTGATCATGGCCTTGTTGGTCCCCTGCCCGGCCTTGTAGGCCTGCATCTTGGCCATCAGTTCGGCCTCGGGCATGGCGTTCAGATCCCCCTTGGACTTGTGGCACGAACAGCCCTTGGCCAGGGCCTCGCCCTTGGCCGCGTCCCCTGCCTGGGCCGCCGCCCCGGCCAGGGACAGGGCCAGCAACGCGGCAACGATACATGCGCCAAATTTTCCCGTCATGTGCGCCTCCTTGGGAAGTGCGAACCGTTGACGACAGGGTCTTTAACCCGACCCGCTTCGTCTGGACGTCCCAGACGAGGCCAGCATATCCCCCCGTCTCCTGAAGGGCAAACATGCGCCTGCGGCGGAAAGGCTTTGCAACGACTTTCCTGTTTGCATTTGCCCCTGATCCGGCTAGAATTCATCCTTGGGCGGAGCGTAGCGTTGCACAAGACGACGTCCCCCGCCAAAGGACCGGATCCCATGAAAAAGGCCTTCCTGCTTGTCATTTTTGCCCTTGCCCTCCTGCCCGGCCAGGCCTCGGCCCTGGACTACGAGCCGCGCCTTGTGGCCATCATGAACGACATCGTCAAGTATTACGACAACGAGGCCCGCAAGCTCGAGGACGAGATCATCCGGCTTCTGCCCATCTATGATCGTGAGAAAAAAAGCAGCGAGAACGAGAAACTGACCTTTCTGTTTCACACCCACCAAAAGGTCACGGTCTGCCTGACCAACATCCTGGATATTCTCTACGTCTACATCAAGCTCGGCTCCTATTCCGACGCAGACCTTAACGACTATATCCTCAAAAGGGTCCGCAACAACGTCGTCTTTCTCAACAATATGCTCTACTTTCTTTCCCTCAAGAACCAGGAAATCGAGCTCAAGAATTCCTCTGACGTGCAAAAGCTCTACGAAAACTATCTTTTGCAGTTGACAACCGTCCTCTACGACATCAACCGAGAACTGGCCGCCATTCCCCGGGAGTAGCTCCCACGGCTGGCCGTGGGACGCGGCGTCATGGCACACGGCGAACGGTACGGGCTTTCCATTCGAACCCAGCTTTTGAGCGTGACCGCCCTGGTCTGCGCCGGGTTCGTGGCCATGGCCGTGCTGACGTTTTTTTCCTTCGGGCACATCCAGGATCTCACCCGGACCGCCATCCACCGGGACATGGCGGAGATGACCAGGAACGCCCGCATCGGGCGGAAGTTTTCGGAAAGCTACGCCTCCGTGGGGATGCTTTTCAGCGCGTTTTCCCCGGACGAGGCCTCCCTGCGCGAAAAGGGGGACCGCATCGTCGCCTCCTGCCTGGCGCTTTTGGAAGAAGACCCCGCACCGGAAATCAAGACCGCCATTGAGGGCTTCGCCCGCTCCCTGGAGGTGATCCTGGAGGATCTTGTCCAGGCTGCGGGCGCCTTGCGCATGGCCTCCCAGGCCAAGTCCGGGGCGCATCTGGCCCTGGACCGCCTGGCCGGATCGATCCAGGACGCCATGCGCCCCTCCGGACAGTCCCAGGAGGAGGCCCCGGGGCTGGATCAGGACGCCCCCGCCCTGGCCGACCTGGAGGAAAAGCTGGCCCAGGCCGACAGCCTGTTGGGCCGCATCGACCCGGAGCACGCCGACGACCCGTCCCAGGCCCTGGCCCTTTTGGACGAAATACAGCGCGCCCTCCCCCGACTGGCGGACCTTGGACCCAACGCCGCCGCCCATGTGGAAGACGCGGCAGCGGCCCTGGCGGGCTACAAGAATGCGGCCCGGATCCTGCGGTCCTCCATGTCCGATCTGGCGGTGGGCATGGACGGCCTCAAGCATTCCAAAGACGGGGCCATGGCCGTCATGGAGGGCCTGGACGAACGCAACACCCAGACCACCCTGGCCGTGCAGGGCGAGATCGCGGGCATCATCGACTCCACCCGGCGCATGGTGTTTTTCTCCACTGCGGCCATGGTGGTCGTGCTGCTTTTCACCATGGGATTTTTCATCAAGCGCATCGTCAACCGGCCCCTGCAGGCCATTTTGCACGGCATCGAATCCCTGCGCGTCGGCAGTCTCGACCCCCCGGTGCGCCTGAACCGCTCCGACGAATGGGGCCGCATCGAGGAGGCCTTAAACACCCTGGCCAGGGATCTTTCCAGTTCCTATTCGGCCCTTCGGGAATCGGAAAAAAACTACCGCGACATCTTTGAAAAGGCCTCGGAGGGCATTTTCCAGACCACGCCCCTGGGCCGCCTGTACAGCGCCAATCCGGCCATGGCCCGCATGCTCAACTACGACTCCGCCCAGGAGCTTCTGTCCCGGGCCAAGGATATCGGCGGGGCGCTGTTCCCCGCCCCCGAGGACTGGGAGACCCTGGTACAGGGCCTTTTGGCCGCAGGCGAGGCGCGCGGCTTCGAAACCCGCATGCAGCGCAAGGACGCCGTGGTCATCTGGGTCTCCATCAACGCCCACACCATCCTCGACGCCGCCGGGGACATCCTCTATTTCGAAGGCACGGTGACCGACATCACCGCCCGCAAGCGCGCCGAGCGCCGCCTGGACGTGCTCATCCGGCACCTAAAGACCGCCGTGGTGGACCGCACCCGCAAGCTGTCCGTCAAGGCCGCCCAGCTCGAAGCGGCCAACCGCAGCCTCACCGAACTCGACCACATGAAGTCCGCCTTTCTGTCCTCGGTCTCCCACGAACTGCGCACCCCCCTGACCTCCATCCTGGGGTTTTCCAAGCTCATCCTCAAAGATTTCGAGCGGGCCTTCCTGCCCGCCGCACTGGGGGATCCGGACGCGGCCAGCCGGGCCAAACGCATCGTCCACAACCTGGAGATCATCGCCGCCGAGGGCGAACGCCTCACCCGGCTCATCAACGACGTCCTGGATTTGAGCCGCATCGAATCCGGACGCATGATCTGGAACGACCAGCCCCTCGACCCGGCCCGGACCCTGGACAAGGCCGTGGAGGCCGTGCGCGGCCAGTTCGACGGCAACCCCCTGGTGCGCCTGACCGTCTCCCTGCCGGAAAACCTGCCCCCCCTGTGCGTGGACCCCGACCGGCTCATCCAGGTGGCCATCAACCTCCTGCACAACGCCGCCAAGTTCACGCCCTCGGGCGAGGTGAGCCTCACGGCCAGACATCTGCCCGGGGAAAACGTCCTGCGGGTACGGGTGGAGGATACGGGCGTGGGGGTGGCGCCGGAAAACCTGGAGCGGATTTTCGACAAATTCCAGCAGGTCAAGTCCACCCCGACCCTGGAGGACAAACCCCGGGGCACAGGCCTTGGCCTGTCCATCTGCCGCCAGATCGTGAACCACTACGGCGGCCGCATCTGGGCCGAGTCCACCCCGGGCAAGGGAACCCGGGTCACCTTCGATCTGCCGCTGGCCCCGGCCGAATCCGACGCCCGCGCGGTCAGCGCCGACTGAGGGCCCCGGGGCCTGGGGCCCGGGGATCCAGGGCATCGCCCGGCCGGGTCTTCTTTGCCCCCCCGCCGGGCCTGTCCGGCCCCTGGACGACGCCTTCCGGCCGACGGTTCACGGATTGGGCGCGGGGGAGCTTGCCCGGGACAAAGGTGGTGCGCAGGAAACGCCGGTCGAAAACCTGCCAGGGGTCCGTGGCCACCACGTCCGGCGTCAGATGCCGCCTCCGGTATCCCAGTTCCCGGAAATAGCGCGTGGCCCGCGACCCGTGCCCGGTTTCCCCGGCGGCCAGCAGGGCCGCGTCCCGGCGGCAGCGCGAACCGGACATGGTGCGCAGGGTGCGGCGGCAAAACCCCCGGCGCAGCAGGATGGCCTTGACCCGGCGGTATTCCCGGTAGCGGCTGCAGGCGTCGGCCTGGCACAGGACCGCCGCGACCACCCAGCCCGAGGCCATGCCGGAAAGCAGAAAGCCCCCGGCGGCAAGCCCCCGCTCGAAGGCCTCGTACCCGGCCCCACCGAAAAAGCCCGCCGCGCACAGGGCCAGGACCGTCGACAGATGGGGAAAGGGCGCGGCCCGCAGATAGCGGGAGGCCTGACTGGTCCAGGGAAACCCCCCCGGGTCGGCCGGAATCGACGACATGCGTCCCCTCTGCCTGCATTTTGTAGCCATGGCCGCCATATCCCCCTGCTATTCCGCCAGAATCCGAAGTTTTCCGGCCAGTTCCGCCAGCTCCCCCACGGCGTCGGAGGATTCCACCATGCCCTCGGCGGTCTCGGCCGAGATGCGGCTGACCTCGTCCATGGCCGCGCTGACGTGCTCGCTGGCCGCCGACTGTTCCTCGGCCGAGGCCGCAATGGAGCGTACCTGGTCGGCCGTGGCCGTGACCAGTTCCACGATGTCCGTCAGATAGCGGCCGGACTGCTGGGCCATGCGCGTGCTCTCGCTGATCTCCCGGGCCGCGTCCTGGGTGGCCTCCATGTTCTCGGCGGCCCCGCGCTGGATGTCGGCCACGGCCGTCTCCACCTCCTTGGTGGCGGTCATGGTCTTCTCGGCCAGCTTTCTGACCTCGTCGGCCACCACGGCGAAGCCGCGACCGGCCTCCCCGGCCCGGGCGGCCTCGATGGCCGCGTTTAGGGCCAAAAGATTGGTCTGGTCGGCGATGTCGCTGATGACCCCGATGATGCGCCCGATGCCCTGGGCCTTCTCCCCCAGCCCCTCCATCTTGTCTTGCAGGGACAACACCTGCTGCTCCACGGCGGCGATGGAGGCCACGGCCTTTTGCACCACCTGGGCCCCCTCCTCGGCCTTGGTCCGGGCGCTGGCGGCGTTCTTTGAGGCCTCGGCGGCGTTTCTGGCCACCTCCAGGACGGCGGCGTTCATCTGGCCCATGGCCGTGGCCGTCTCGCCCACCCGGCGGCTTTGCCGCTCGGAGCCCTGGCGCACCTCGTCCACCTGTGCGGCGATGCCCTCCAGGGCCTTGGCGATGCGCAGCCCGGCCGCGTTGATCTCCTCATTGATCCGACTGGTCCGCTCCAGGTTTTCGGCCATGGCCCGCTCGGCCCGCACCATGGCGGTCACGTCCCGGGCCACCTCCACGTAGCCCAGGCTCTGGCCCGAGGCGTCGCGCATGACCCCGCTGACGGGTTTGACGAACCGGGGCGCGCCCCCCAGGGTGATCTCGACGACACCGGGCTCGTCCCCCCGGGCGTGGCCATCCCCGCCTGCGGAGGCCTTGCCGGCGGCGCAGGCGGCCGCGTCGCACAGGACCGCCGGGAAGGCGTCCCGGCAGGCCGCGCCAGCGAGTTTCTCCTGGCTTTTCCCGGCCAGGAGCGCGGCCCGGGAGTTGGCGGCTATAATTCGCATGTCGCCATCCACGGCGAAAATCGGGTCGTCCACGGCGTTTAACATGTTCACGTAGTTGGCGTTGATCCTGGCGGCCTGGTCGTTGGCGTCGAGGATGGCGTTGAAGGCCCGGCCCAGGCGGCCCACTTCGTCGCGGCCCTCGGCCAGACGCAGGGAATGGTCTCCGGCGGCGATGCGCCGCGCGGCCTCCTCGGCCCGGCGCAAGGGACGCGTGACCACCCGGCTGGCCAGAAGGGCCAGCACGATGCCCACGGCCACGGCCACGCCCGCGCTCAAGAAAGCGGCCTGGGTCAGGCGCGGCCCCATGCCGTGGTCCAGATCGGCGGCGTCCACTCCCACGGCCACATGCCAGTCCCAGGGCTCGAAATACCGCACCAGGGCCTTTTTGGGGGTCTCGCCGGACACGTAGTCCACAAGCCCGTCTTTCTGGTCCAGGAACTTTTGTCCGAAGGGAGAGTCCTTGAGGCTTTTACCGGTCAGGTCGGGGTCGTTGCTTTGCAGGATGTCGCCTGCGGAGTTGTAGACAAAGGCGAATCCCTTTCCCGCCACCCGGGTGGCCTCCAGGGCGGCGCGCAACTGCGGGCTCAGGATGGGGCGGCCCACATAGACCACGGCCATGACCTTGCCCTCGGCGTCCGAGATGGGCTTATAGGCCGTGACGTACCAGTCGCCCACCACGAAGGCCCGGCCCCGGTAGGTCTCGCCGCGCAGGCAGGCCTGATACACCGGGCTTGAGGCGTCGATGTAGGTCCCCACGGCCCGCTCCCCGTCGGGGCGGCGCACGTTGGTGGACACCCGCACCATCTTTCCGGGGAGCACCTGGAAGATGGTGGCCGTGCCGCCGACCATCTTCTGCATCTGGTCCACGATCTCGAAGTTCCCGGTGATGTCCTGATAGCCTGCGGTGAGCTTGGGCACATGGGCCTTTTCCCTGGCCCCGGTGGTCTGGTTGACGATCTCCATGGTCACGGGACGGGTGCGGTCCTCCTCCACCTGGCCGAAACGGGCCATTTCCATGAACAGCAGTTCCAGGTCGGCGTTGACCTTTTCCTGGGTGATGGCGTCCTGCATCCTGACGGCGGACATGACGTCGGCGCTCACGGTGGCGAGAAACGTCTCGCCCATCTCGGTCAGGGCCGGGATGACCCGCCACTGGTTGATGCCGCCCATGATGGCCGTGGACACAAGGGCCAGGACAATGCCGCCGAGGATGATTTTAACGGTGAGAGTCAGGGAACGGAACATGCGAGCCTCCGGGGGAAAAGTCGTGCCGGACGAAAGACGCCCGCAGCGTCAAACAGACCGTGCCGGGGTTCCTATCCTACGAGGAAGGGAAATCTGTCAAATCATGCCCGGGAGAATGCACATTTTCGTGAAGCGGCAGGGGCGGACGGATCGTCAAAACGGCTATCGGCAGTTCAAACGGCTGGCAACCTCGGCGGCGGGGACATCCTTGACCATGGCCTCCACGCCCTCGCGGGCGACGAAGGAACGTCTGGCCTCCGTGGCCCGGCCCTGATCCGGGAAACGGCCCACGATCACCCGGTAGCGTCGCCTGCTCCCGGCCCCCTCTTCCAGGACGCAGCCCGGATAGCCCTTGGCCCGGTAGCGCGCGGCCTCGGCGGCGGCATTGTCCCTGACGGAAAAAAGCCCGGTCTGGAGCAGATAGAGCATGCCATTGGCCTTGGCTGTCTCCTTGGCCGGGGCCTTGGCTGTCTCCTTGGTTGTCTCCTTGGCCGTTTCCTTGGCCGTTTCCTTGGCCGGGGCCTTCTCGGGGGCCTTCAGGCCCTGTTCCGGGGACACCGCCTTTTTGCCCTTGTCCGAGTTCTTCTCCGGGACATGGGCCGGAGCCCTCTCCGGAGCCTTCTCGGGACTTCGGGACGGCTCGGCCGACTCCGCCGTTTCCGGGGCCCCGGGCGCGACAGGGGGGGAGTCCGTGACGGGGCTTGCGGCAGCGGGCGGCGCATGGCCCCCGGGGGCGGCCCCTGGGGCGGCGGCAGGGGGGCCAGCCGACGCAGGCGCAACGGCTTGCCCGGATACAGCGGCCTGCCCGGCTTCGGCAGGGTGTTCCGGTACGGCGGGAGTCGCTGGCGCGGCGGCGGCGGGGGAACCGGACGTCAGGGGCGGGGCTTCCCGGGCCGTGACCAGCGCCTGGGCCAATCCCGGGGCCGGGGCCTGGACCGGGGCCGGGGCCTGGACCGGGGCCGGGGCCTGGACCTGGGCCGGGAGTTGGGCCGGGACCGAAAGGGACGGCGGCGCGGCGGCGTGGTCGGCCGACGTCCGGGGCTCCCCGCCGACGTGAAAGGTCTGTTCGGCCAGAACCCGGCCGTCCTCGGACAGGGTCAGCCGCCAGGGGCCGGGCACAGCCTCCCATCCGTAGACGAAGGACGCCACGGCCTGGGCCTTTTCCCCGACCACGGCCGGAACGAACCAGCGCTGGGCCACGGCGGCGTCCCCCGGCGGGACAAGACCGGCCTCGATCACCACCGGCCCGCCCATCGGCTTTCCCTGGACCTCGAAGACCACGCCGAATCGCACGCCGGGTTCGGCGGCCACGTCCGGGCCCTCCCGGCTCAGGCGATACCGGCTGCCCTTCGGGGTGGCGTCCTGGGGCGGCGCGGAGGTAAAAACGCCGACCTGCCCGATGGCGACGCCGGTCACGGCCGGGGCCTCGGCGCAGGGCGCCGGGCTGGCCGCAGCAAGGCACACGGCCAGGCAGGCCGTCAGGACGAAAAGAACCCCCCGCCCGGCGAGGCGCAGGCGCCAGGGGGCATGGGCCTTCCCTGCCGCGCCGGGCAGGGAGGAGGGAACACTGGGCCGTGGGCCGGTCATTCCACCGCTTCAGTCTTTTTTTTGGCCATGGCCGACAACTTCCTGGCCAGACCCAGGTTGGGGTCCAGGGCCAGGGCCTTGTCCGCCGCCTCGGCCACCTCGGGCCATTTTTCCAGTTTGGCCAAAACCAGGGCCAGGTTGGCCAAAAGCAGGGACTGGTCCCCGGTCTTGCGGTGCACCTCGCGCAACATCTTCTCTCCGGTCTCGAAGTCGCCCATGCCCACCAGGGCGGTCATGAGAAAGTCATAGGCCCGGGAATTTTCAGGGTATTCCTCGATGGCCCGCTTGACGTATTCCAGCGAGGCCTTGTGGTGCCCGGCCTCGAGCAGTTTCCCGGCCACCAGGGGAAAAAGCCCCTTTTCGTCCACGAACTCCTCCACGGCGGACCGGAAGTTGCGTTGCGCCTCCAAAAGATTGTTCTCGGCCAGATACTTCTGCCCCTTGATGACGAACTGGTCGATGCGCAGCTTGCGGGCGCGCATGCCCTCCAGGGTCTCCCGCTGGATCGCCTCCTCCACCTTGATGTGCAAGGCGGCCACATACCCTGCCAGCTTCTGCTCCTGGCCCTTGACGTAGGGCAGGCCCTTGGGGGCGATGGCGGCCACGTGGGGCAGACGGGACAGGCAGGAGAACACCTCGCGGAAAAGCCCCTCAATGGTGATGCGCTCCGGGCCGAAGGGCTTGACCGCGACAAAGGCCTGAAGCGACCGCCCCAGGCAGAAAAGCACCCGCAGTTCGTCGTTTTTGGCATAGGCCGCCTTGGCCCGGGCCAGGTCTTCCCGAATGGTCTTCCCGGAAGGTTTCATGCACGTTTCCTTTGGGTCCGGCCGACGTGCCGCAGGTCGCCAAGGCGTCTCCCCGACGCAATCGGGGCGATCCTGCGGCCCGGGTCCGTCAATGGGCCAGGGCCCAGGTTTCCCCCACGCCGGTGTCCACGGTCAGGGGCGTGGCCAGACGCACCACGTTGGACATGAGCCCGGCCAGGCGTTCCCCGACCCGGTTCGCGGTTGCGGCCGGGGCCTCCATGATCAGTTCGTCATGGACCTGCAGGATCAGCCGCGCCCGAAGGGAGGCCAGTTCCCTGTCGGCGTCGGCGGCCAGCATGGCCATCTTGATGATGTCCGCCGCACTGCCCTGGACCACGGTGTTGATGGCCTGACGCCTGGCCTGGGCCTGCAGTTGGGGATTTTTCGATTCGATGTCCGGCAAAAGCCTGCGCCGTCCGGCCATGGTCACCACGTATCCCCGCTGGCGGGCCTCGTCCACGGTGGCCTCGTAGAAGGTGGCCAGTCCGCCCAGCTTTTCGAAATACCGGGCGATGAAATCCTTAGCCCGGTCCAGGGAGATGCCAAGCTCCCGGGAGAGCTTTTGCGGCCCCATGCCGTAGAGCAGGCCGAAATTGATGGTCTTGGCCCCCCGGCGCTCGTCCGGGCTCACGTCGGCGGGATCCTTGTCGAACAAAAGCGCTGCGGTGCGGGCGTGGATGTCCTGGTTCTCTGCAAAGGCCGCAACCAGGGTGGCGTCCTGGGACAGGTGGGCCAGAACCCGCAGTTCGATCTGGGAATAATCCGAGGCCACCAGGAGGTTCCCGGCCCCGGCCCGGAAGCAGGCCCGCATCCTGCGGCCCATGTCGCCCCGGATGGGAATGTTTTGCAGGTTGGGGTTGGAGCTGGACAGCCGCCCCGTGGCCGTGGCCGTCTGGTTGAAGGTGGTGTGCAGGCGGCCGTCCGCGGACACCATCCGGGGCAGGGGCTCCAGGTAGGTGGAGCGCAGTTTTTCCAGCTTGCGGTATTTAAGGATCTTGTCCGCCAGGGGATGGCTCCCGGCCAGCCGCTCCAGCACCTCCGACGAGGTGGACACGGCCCCGCCCGGGGTCTTGCCCTGGCGTTTGAGCTTCAAGTCGCCGAAGAGCACCTCGGCCAGCTGCTGGCTGGAGCGCAGGTTGAAGACCCGCCCGGCCAGGGCGTGGATCTCCCCGGTCAGGCGGGCCAGGCCCTGGCTGACCTCGTCCAGGAAGGCCGCAAAGGCCTCCTGGTCGATGCCGATTCCGGCCCGCTGCATGCGCAACAGCACCAGGGACAGGGGCTTTTCCAGTTTCTCCACCAGGGTGGACAGACCGGCGGCCGCAAGTCGCGGCCCAAGGGCGACGGCCAAGGCCGCCGCCAGCCGGCCGTCCTCGCCCGGGCCAAAGGCCCCGGCATCGAAACCCGGGTCGGCGAACAGGCTGTCCTTCAGGCGCTCCCACGAATAGTTGCGGGCCTCGGGTTGCAAAAGATAGGCCCCAAGCCCCAGGTCGCACCATACCCGCAGGGGCACGGTCTCAAAGACCGGGTGGGCCTCGACCAGTTCCTTGAGCGACGGCACGGCCACGTTCCCGGCCATGACCAGCCGCCCGGCCAGGGCCGCCTCCTCCGGGGCGCCGGGTTTGGCCCGCACCCGGTATTCGGCGTCCGGATAGCCCACGGCGAAGCCCCCGGGCACGGGAACCAGGCCCACGGCGAGCCCTGCCGGATCAGGCAGTTCGCGCGGCGAAATCTCGGGAAAGGACGCGGCCGCCGGGTCCGGTCCACGCGCCACCGCCGGGCCGCTAAGCAGGGAAAGCTGCTGCGGACCGGCCCCCCCGCTGCGGCCGGGCCGCTCCCCGGAGCAACAACCGCCCCCGTTTCCCGCAGGGATCAGGGCGGCGGCCGCCTCCCGGGCCAGGGACCGGAATTCGAACTCCTCCAGAAACCGCGTCACCCGCACCGCGTCGGCAGGCCGCACGGCATAGGCGGCCAGCCCGGCCTCGGCCAGAAGATCCGTGCGCAGCCTGGTCAGCTCGCGAAACAGGAAGGCCTCGTCCAGGCGGCCGTCGAGCTTTTTTTGGGCCGCCGCAGGCAGGTCGTCCAGGTGGTCGCGGACGGCCTCCAGGGTGGGATGCTGCCGCAGGATGGCCAGCGCCGTCTTGGGACCGATGCCTGGGACCCCCGGGATGTTGTCGCTGGAGTCGCCGGTCAGGGCCTGGAGATCCGGCCAGGAGGCCGGGGCGATGCCGTATTCCTTCTGAAAATCGGCCACGGTGAGGGTCCGCTCGGTCTTGCCGCCCGGATCCCACAGGCTCACGCCGTCATCCAGGCATTGGCGCAGATCCTTGTCCGAGGCCAGGATGACCACGGGAACGCGCCCCTTGAAGCGCGCGGCCAGGGAGGCGATGTAGTCGTCGGCCTCGAAGCCGTCGCCCACCAGGACGGGCAGACCCAGGAGCTCCACCCCGCGCAACAGGGGCTCGATCTGGGCCGCCAGGGGCTCGGGCATGGCCACCCGGTTGGCCTTGTAGGGCTGGTACAGCTCGTGGCGGAAGTTCTTGCCCTTGCCGTCGAGCAGAAACAGGGCGTGGGCCGGTTTTTTGTCGCGCAAAAACTTCAGCAGGATGCGCATGACGATAAAAAGCGCATTGGTGGGAAAGCCGTCGGAACGGGCCAGATCGCCATAGGCGTAATAGCCGCGAAACAGATAGGAGCTGCCGTCGATGAGATACAGGGTGTCGGCGGCGGGGTCCATGGCGTCCCTTGGGGGCATGACGCGTTCTCCTTGCGGCGCGTTTGCAGCGCGCGTTGCCGCGCCGGGCGCCAGACACGGGTCTTACGACAGGGGAGGCGCCGCTGGCAACCGTGCCGGACGCCAGGCGGGCCGCCCTCCCCGGCCCGCCTGCAGCGCCAATGTTTCAAACGCTGGCGAAAACTCCCGCCGAAAGCTGGTTTGCGCCATATTTCCAGGTGGTCTTGATTTTTACTTTTCGAAACACTACGGTGATGATCCTTATATACGCTCACAGCCGGGTCACGACTGCCCGGACGCCGAACATTCCCCACGGAGAAGGATTTTTGCCATGAGATCCCTGACGCGCAAAACGGCTGTCGCCGTAACGACCCTGGCCCTGTTCCTCCTCGCCCTCCCTTTTTCCGGGACGGCCCAGGATACGACCGCCGGTCGTGTGCAAGACCGCTACGCGCAACCGGCCGGCGAGACCGCCCCGGCCGGCGTGTCGCCCGACGCCCTGGAGAAAAAGATCGAGAGCGTGCCCACCCCGGCCTTTGTCAAGCAGGGCGAGGAGTATCAAAAGGAGCTGGCCAAGGAGTTTCCGACCCCTCCCGCGCCCGACGGCCCCCTGGATCTTGAGAAAAGCGTGCTCCGGGGGCTGGCCGCCAACCCGCAGATGCAGTCCGCCCGGGCCCAGATCCTCGGCGCGGAGGAAGGCCGCCGCCAGGCCCTGGCCAACTTCGGTCCCGTGGGCACCGTGTCCTACGGCTACCAGCGCACCGACGGTCGGATATGGTCCCCCTCGGCCCAGGCCAACATCGGCACCAGCCTCGCCAACAAGACATACGGGACGAGCCTCGGCACCAGTGAAGACATGAACCAGAGCCTGGGTTACTGGCAAAACCTGTATACCCTGCAGCTCAACGTCACCCAGCCGCTTTTTACGGGCTTCAAGCTCTTAAGCAGCTACCAGCGGGCCGCCCTGGCCAAGGATCAGGCCCAGTCCCAGCTCTCCAACACCGAACTGACCCTGATCAAATCCGTGCAGCGGGCCTTTCTGGCCCTGCTCAAGGCCCGCTCCGACGTCAAGAGCAATCAGGATTCCGTGGCCCGGCTGCAGTCCCAGTACAAGGTCACCCAGGCCTTCTACGACGTGGGCCTCAAGCCCCGCCTGGACGTGCTCCAGGCCGAGGCCGAGTTGGCCACGGCCGAGCAGAACCTGCTCAAGGCCCAGAACTCCGTCCTGACCCAGACCGCCCAGCTCAACTCCCTGCTCAACCTGCCCCTGTCCCAGGACACCTCCTATGTGGGCGAACTGGCCTACGAACCCTTCACCATGACCATCGAAAAATGCCTGGACACGGCCTACACCACGCGTCCCGACCTCTACATCGCGGTCAAAAGCGTGCAGATCGCCGAAAAGGACGCCAAGGTGGCGGCCAGCCCCCTGTATCCCCAGGTCCAGGCCCAGTTCGGCTACGCCCGCAAAGGCGACACCCCGGGCATGGACAACAAGCGCAAGACCAGCAGCGTGGTGCCCGAGGCCACCACCGTGGGCGTGACCGCCAACTGGCAGGTGTGGGACTGGGGATCCACCTATTTCGGCTACAGCCAGGCCCGGGACACGGTCAAGAAGCTCCAGGCCGACCTGGCCAGGATGCGCCTGGACGTGGGCTATGAGGTCAAGACCTATCACCTGAACATCCAGGACGCGGCCAAGCGCATCTCCGTGGCCCGCACCGGACTTGAGGCCGCCCAGGAAGGCTACCGCATGGCCGTGGCCCGCTATCAGGCCCAGGTGGGCACCAACACCGACGTGTTGGACGCCCAGTCCCGGGTCAGTTCGGCGGAGTTCAACCTGACCCAGGCCCTGTCCGACTACCAAAGCGCCCTGGCCGACATCTACGTGGCCATGGGCATCAAGAATACGGCGCTCATTCCCAACTAGCCTCGCGACATCCCCGGCCAGACACGGCCCGGCCCTTCCCTGGACCGGGCCTTTTTTGTTCCCTTCCGTCCGGCGCGGGCCCTTGCGGGCCGCAGCCCTTTGGCCGGGCGCATGGACCCAGCGGCGACATTGACTGCCCGGGGACAATTCTTATGTCTTTGGCAAAATTCAACCACCCATGGAGGCGCTTATGGACTTCGCCAAGCTCAATCCCTGGAACTGGTTCACCAAAGAGGACGAGCAGACCGCCGCCCCTCCCGCCGTTCAGGGCGGTTCCCCGGCTAAACCCTCCTTTCCCGAGACGCCGTTCCCCTCCCTTCATCCGGGCATGGAACGCTTTTTCGAAAACGCCTTCCGGAACTTCGGCTTTCCACGGGGCGCGTGGCCCGGATTTCTTTCCGGGCCGGAATCCGGCGGCGTGGCCAAGCCCAAGGTGGACATCACCGGCTCGGAAAAGGAATACACGGTGAGCGCCGAACTGCCCGGCATCGACGAAAAGGACATCCACATCGAGCTCAAGGGGGAGTGCCTGATCATCCGGGCCGAGAAACGCCAGGAGGAGAAATCCGAAGACAAGGGCTATTACCGGGTGGAGCGCCGCTTCGGCGCCTTCCAGCGGGTGCTGTCGGTGCCCCAGGACGCGGATACGGACAATATCAAGGCCACCTGCAAAAACGGGGTGGTGACCATCACCATGCCGCGCACGGCCGCAAAGGAGCCGTCGGCCAGACGCATCGCCATCGAATAGTCGCGACGCCCGCCGCGGTGTCCGTCACTGGAGCATGCCGCCGCCGTGCACAGCGCGTGCGGGCCTTCCGGCAAAGGCTTTTGGCGTCGCCAGGCCCCGCGTCAGGCCCCACGTCAGGCCCAAAGACGCCGTTGCAGCGGACGTACCAGGGCCGGGAGCCTTCCCGGCCCATTACGCCGTGCGCCTCAGCGATCCTTTTTCTTGCCGCCGCGTTTGCTGGTCAGGGCCAGACGGGTGGCCGCCGCGAAAAACCCGGCGATGATGCCCAGGGTGAACCCCCGGCGCATGTCCATGAAGAAGATGCCGCCCAAAACCCCGACCGATCCGCCCACCAGGATGCCCCGCACCAGGGCCTCCATGATGATGCTGCGCTCCTTGTCCATGCCCTTCCCTCCTTCCCGCGCGGCCAACAGGGGCGATCCGCCCCAGGCGCGGCGAAACGCTATCCCGCAAAGGCCTTCGCGGCGTCGAGGGTCTTCTCCAGGTCCGCGTCCGTGTGGGCAAACGAGGTGAAGGCGCATTCGAAGCCCGACGGCGCGAGGTTGATGCCGCGCGCCCGCATGTGGGCGTAGAAGCGGGCATAGCGGGCGCTGTCCGCGGTCTTGGCCGTGGCGAAGTCCGTGACCGGCGACTCGGTGAAAAACAGGGTGAAGATGGAGGCGATGCGGTTGCGCACCACAGGCAGCCCCTTGTCGGCCAGGATGCCCGCCAGGGCCGAGGCGAAGGCCTCGGTGCGCGCGGCCAGCCCGGCGTAGTCGGCCCGGGCCAGGACGGCCAGGGTGGCCAGGCCTGCGGCCATGGCCACGGGGTTCCCGGACAGGGTTCCGGCCTGATAGACGTCGCCCTCGGGGCTGATGCGCTCCATGAACCGGCGTTTGCCGCCGTAGGCCCCCACGGGAAAGCCGCCGCCGATGATCTTGCCCAGGCAGGTCAGGTCCGGGTCGATGCCGAACACGGACTGGGCGCCGCCGTAGGCCAGCCGGAACCCGGTGATGACCTCGTCGAAGATCAAAAGCGCCCCATGTTTCGTCGTCAGGTCGCGCAGACCTTGCAGGAAGCCGGGTTTGGGCAGGACCAGCCCCATGTTTCCGGCCACCGGCTCGACGATGACCGCCGCGATGTCGTCGTGCACGGCAAAAAGCGCGGCCACGCCGTCCAGGTCGTTGTACGGCACGGTCAGGGTGTGGCGCACCGTGCCCTCGGGCACGCCCGGGGTGCCGGGGATGCCGAAGGTGGCCACGCCGGACCCGGCGGCGGCCAGGAAGGCGTCGCCGTGGCCGTGATAGCAGCCCTCGAACTTGATGACCGCGTCTTTGCCGGTCACCCCCCGGGCCAGGCGCAGGGCGCTCATGGTGGCCTCGGTGCCGGAGTTGACCATGCGCACCATCTCGATGCCGGGCACGGCGTCGACCACGGCCTGGGCCATGGCCACCTCGGCCGGGCAGGGCGCGCCGTAGCTGGCCCCGTCC
Organism: Desulfovibrionaceae bacterium; assembly: GCA_031082225.1. Lineage (GTDB taxonomy): Bacteria > Desulfobacterota > Desulfovibrionia > Desulfovibrionales > Desulfovibrionaceae > Desulfolutivibrio. Next base: position 55,471 of record JAVHLG010000017.1, read on the forward strand.
AGCATGGCCGCCCGGGCGGCCTCGGTCACCCCGGGATGGGCATGGCCCAGGAGCATGGGCCCCCAGGACATGACGAAATCCACGAGTTCGTCGCCGTCCACGGTAAAAAGCTTCGACCCGGCGGCCCGGGCGATGAACAGGGGATCGCAGCCCACGCTCTTGCAGGCCCGCACGGGGCTGTTGACCCCGCCGGGAATGAGGGTTTTGGCTGTGGCGAAGAGTTGGGCGGAAGTGGTCATGAGGCGTCTCCGAAGGGGGTGACAGGTTGCAGAAGCGGATCGAGGCGGTCTCAGACGGCTTTCTGGGCGAAGGCCAGGATGTAGCCGTTGATGTCCTTGATGTAGAATTCCCGCATGCCGTAGAAGGTGACATGGGGCCTTTTGAGGAACGGCGTGTCCTCGTCCAGGGCGGCATAGCGGGCGTCCAGGTCGTCGCACTCGATGTAGAGGGTGAACGCGCCGCCGGGCTTGGCGTTTTCCAGGGAGGGCAGTTCGGCGGCCAGGCTTTTTTTGGACTGGAACATGATCTGCACCGCGCCCGAGGCGACCATGGCGTAGCACAGGGTCTCGGCGGCGGGCCAGGCGAAGACGGGCTGCCGTCCTTCGTCGGTGACGCCCATGGCGAAGTCGAAACCGAGCACGCGCAGGTAATAGTCCACGGTGCGGTTCACGTCGTTGACCATGAGGTTGGGGGCCAGGGAGGTCAGGGGCATAGGACAGCTCCTTTTCGAAATCTCATTGACTTTCTTCAGGATACGAATTAATTTTAATTCAATCCAGTTCACTGGAGGTGGAAGGCACATGCCTTCGAGGCCCTTCGGGGCCTTTTTTTATGGAAGCCATTTCCTTCCCCACCCATCGATTACCCCTGAGGGACTCCTGTGGTACTTTGATTTTTCGAGAAGTTGCGCGATTTTCCCACCAAAATTATCTGGTAAAGATTTTTTCTGACGCCGATGCAGCGTACATTTGTAGCTCGGATGTGCGATGATGTCCGCAAGTTGAAGTCCTGAAATATTGAATTGTTTCGGTTTTACTTTAAGTTGTCCGCTCGACAATGTTGCCGTAAAAACATCGCGAGAAACATACTCCGTTCCCTGCTGTACGAGACGTTGAAAGGAATCTTTGAGCCGTCTGTCTTCTTTTCCGCCACGTGATTCAGCAAGTACATCACCGACAAGTGTATTCAATTCAAGATCTCGAACAAATCTTTCCAGCATCACCGCCAAACAATAATGATATGGATCAAAAAGCCAGCGTGAATATATTTGTTTATGTTCCAGCTTGTCGATAACAATTGTTATGACCTTATACTCAAGCTTTCCAAGCAACACCAGAAGATCATCATTGAATTTCATCTCATTTTCTTTATCCCGCAACGACGAAAAAGGATATTTTTTATTCACCAACTCTTTTCTGTGCAGGATGATAGGATCATCTGGATGTGATGTGAAGTGCTTTGTCTTCAATGCCTCAAGGAGCGGATGCACCGTATCGCTCACATATTCATGCCGGATAATCACCCCTGTCAAACTCAGATACCGGTGATTTTCGTTCTCCGAAGCACCCAGGTCTGAGTTCCCGACCTCATCAATGTATAGACGACAATCCGGCATGAATGTATTGCCTAAAAATATTCCATCGACGTCTTCTTCAGCTCTTTTCTGCTCAGAAGCATGGCATAGTCGTCGATGCCCGACTCCCGGACCAACTCCTCCACGATGCGTCGGCACTCCTCGGGGCTCGCCGCATGCACCATGGTATAGAGGTTGTACGGCCAGTCCAGGCAGTTGATGCGGTGGTAGCAATGGCTGATCTCCCGGCGCGAGGACATGTACTTCCCCACCCGGGCCATGTCCTCGTCATCCACATACCAGGCCACCATGGCGTTGGCCCCGTACCCGGCCTTCTGGTGCCGCAGCGTGGCCCCGAAACGCCGGATGGCCCCGCTTGCCTTCAGGCGCGTCAAAAGCTCCAGCACCTCGGCCTCGGTCGCCCCGGCGGCCTCGGCCATGTCCGCATAGGGCGTGGCCGAATCCGGCAGGTCCGCCTGGGCCATGCGCAGGATGCGCCGCTGCACTTCGCTGAATACGGGTTTCGTCTCTTTCGGCATACGTGGGTCGGCCCTCCCTGTGGCCCGGCATCAAAGGCTTTGTCCTTATCGCCTTCATGTGCTAGACGCAACCTGACCAGCCTCGACCCTCGCGTCACGACGACGCCGGGCGGTGCGGGGACGGGGACGACCCCGGGACGGTCCGCACGCGGGACGCCCGGCGGCAGCATCGGAGGGATTTCATGAAGATTGCGGTCATCGGCGCAGGCAGCTGGGGCACCACCCTGGCCGACATGCTGGCCAAAAAGGGCCTTGAGACGCGGCTTTGGGTGCGCGAACAAAAAGTGATGCACGAGATACGCACCCGTCACGAAAACACCTGGTATCTGCCCGGCCGCCCCCTGGCGAAAAGCCTCGACGTCAGCACCGATCCGGCCCACGTGGCCGACGGCGTGCGGCACTTCCTGTTCGCCGTGCCCTGCCAGTTCATCCGCCACGCCTACACCCGGTTTTTCAAATATCTACCCAAAAACGCGGTCATCATCTGCGCCAGCAAGGGCATCGAACTGGACTCGCTCATGCCCATGTCCGACGTCTGCGAGGACGTCCTGGGTGCGATCAAGCCCCGCTTCGCCATGCTCTCCGGGCCGTCCTTCGCCTTCGAGGTCATAAACGGCATCCCCACCGCCGTGGCCCTGGGCTGCGTCCACAAAAAGACCGGCAAAGAGGTCCAGGAGGCCCTGTCCTCCCCGGCGTTCCGGGTCTACACCAACCCCGACGTGCGCGGCGTGGAACTGGGCGGGGCCATCAAGAACATCATCGCCATCGCCGCAGGCGTAGCCGACGGCCTGGGGTTCGGCAGCAACGCCCGCTCCGCCCTCATCACCCGGGGCCTTCGCGAGATGAGCCGCCTGGGCAAGGCCATGGGCGCGAACACCGAGACCTTCATGGGCCTGTCCGGCCTGGGCGATCTGGTCCTGACCTGCACCGGCGACTTAAGCCGCAACCGGCAGGTGGGCCTGCGCCTGGCCAAGGGCCAAAAGCTCCTGGACATCCTCGGCGAGATGAAAATGGTGGCCGAAGGCGTCAAGACCACCGAGGCCGTCCACGCCCTGGGCGAAAAACTCGGCGTGGAACTGCCCATCACCGAACAGGTCCATGCCGTCCTGTACCAGAACCAGGAACCCGCCACGGCCGTGCATGCCCTCATGACCCGGACGCTCAAGGACGAATAAGCCATCGGGGCCGCCGCCCCGCCGCACGGCCATCGGGGCTGCCGCCCCGTACCCCGCCCGGGGGGAATCATTCCCCCCGGACCCCTCGTCACCGGGCCGTGGCCCCTGC
>JAVHLG010000018.1 GCA_031082225.1 Desulfovibrionaceae bacterium
GGGAAACCCCTTTTTTTCAAAAAAGAGGTTTCCCCCTCCCGGCGTCTTCCTCCTCCTGCCAAAGGGGGCATCATGCGAATCATACCGGCGGCGGATGTCATCGAGGCCGTGGCCACGATGTGCATGGAATCGAACGTGGAGCTTCCGGCCGACGTATGGGCCAAGTTTCGCGAGTGTGCGGCCAGGGAGGAGTCCCCCTCGGCCAAGGAGATTTTCCGGCAACTGCTGGAAAATGCCGACCTGGCCAAGGAGACGCGGCTTCCCCTGTGCCAGGACACGGGGCTGGCCGTGCTCTTCGTGGATCTGGGCGAGGACTGCCGGGTGGAAGGGGGCCTTCGCGCGGCCATAAACGAGGGCGTGCGCAAGGGCTACAAAGACGGCTACCTGCGCAAATCCGCCTGCGACCCCTTCACCCGCAAAAACACCGGCGACAACACCCCGGCCATCATCCACATCGATCTGGTTCCCGGCGACAAACTCAAGATCTTTTTCATGGCCAAGGGCGGCGGCAGCGAGAACATGTCCCGGGTGACCTTCCTAAGCCCCGCCCAGGGCTGGCCGGGCATCAAGGACTTCGTGGTGCGCCGGGTGGCCGAGGCCGGTCCAAACCCCTGTCCGCCCACGGTCATCGGCGTGGGCATCGGCGGCAATGCCGAACTGTCGGCGATCATCGCCAAAAAGGCGCTCATGCGCTCCCTTGACGATGTGCACCCCGATCCGGACATCGCGGCCAAGGAAAAAGAGCTTCTGGACGCCATCAACGAACTGGGCATCGGTCCCATGGGCCTGGGCGGCAAGACCACCTCGCTCGGGGTCAAGATCGCCGTGGCCCCCTGTCATCTGGCCAGCCTGCCCCTGGCGGTCAACGTGCAGTGCCATTCCTCGCGGCACCGGGAGGTGATCCTCTAATGTCCACCACCTACAAGCTGACCACGCCGCTTACGGACGAGGATGTCTGCAAACTGGTCATCGGCGATGTCGTGCTTTTGACCGGAACCATCTACACCGCCCGGGACGCGGCCCACAAACGTCTCGTGGAGTCCCTGGACAAGGGCGAGACGCTTCCCTTCGACCTCAAGGGGGCGCTTATTTATTACGTCGGTCCCACTCCCGCGCCTCCGGGACGCCCCATCGGCGCGGCCGGTCCCACCACCAGCTACCGCATGGACAGCTACGCCCCGAGGCTGCATTCCCTGGGGCTCAAGGCCACCATTGGCAAGGGCAAACGCAGCGACGAGGTCAAGGCGGCCCTTACGGCGCATAAGGCCGTCTATTTCGGGGCCACGGGCGGCGCGGGCGCGCTTTTGTCCCAGTGCATCAAGGCCGCCAGGGTCATCGCCTATGAGGACTTGGGCCCCGAGGCCATCCGCGAACTTACGGTGGTGGATTTTCCGCTTCTGGTCATCAACGACGCCACTGGCGGCGAACTGTACGTCAAGCCCAAGCTCGACATGTAACAACCGGGAGCATCCGTCCCGGACCGACGGCCCGGGCGGAAGAGCGTCCGGGCCGCAATGTCAAGAAACCCCCTTCCGGGCGACCGGAGGGGGGTTTTGTAGTCTGGCGCCTGGTTCCGATCGTCACCGCTCATCAGGGCGAGGCGAGCGGGCGGGCTCCGGCGGCGTGGTCGCCCGGTGCGATTCGTCGGGAGCCCCTCGGCGTATTCCCAGGGAGAAGCGGGCATCGGTCTGCCCGGAACTGGCAGCCGGGAATTGCGATTTTCTAGACACAGCTTGCCGCAGATGGCCGGGACAAAAAACGCTAGATACCATTGCAAGATATCTATAGTAACATACGAACATGCTGTTTTGATTGAAGAAATATGATGGTGCGGGATGTCGGGGTGGCCGCTCCGGGCCAGGTCGATAGAAACGTCGCTAGAAATGACTGCCGCCACAGGTTCGGTTCCTGACCGACGGGCGACAGGGCGTCCGGGGGCTTAGCACGGCCAGGAGATGGCCAGCTTGCGCAGGAAGGAACGCTCTTCCATGGACAGGACGTTGCGATCAGAGGGCGAGCCCATTGCGGCCTGGCGGCGGTGCATATCCAGGGCGGCCCTGATCTTGCGGATGATGGTGGTCATCGGCTCGGATTTGTTGAAAAAACCGAAAACATTGTCGTTATTTAAGGCGTTCATGACGGTTTCCGGGGACGGATCGGCCGCCAGGACGATGAGCGCCGTGTTGGGGCACAGCAGCCGGACCGTGGCCGGAAAGGAGCGTCCGTCCGGAGTGGGCAAATAAAGGGCGGAGACGACGACCGCGAAGGGACCGTCCTGACGCAGGCGGCGCAGGGCCTCTGTGGCGCTGCTGGCTGTCGCCAGGCGGAAGTGCCCGGCCAGGATGTCGGCGCAAAAGGCGCGGGTTACCGGGTCGTCATCGACGAGAAGCACTTTTTGTTCCATGCGTGTGAAGCGATTCCGTCCCGGGTCGGCAACCGGGATCATCCCGGATGCGCCCGGAGGAAAGGGCCTCCCTGCACAAGGTATGCAAGATGTGGTCCGGCCTGGGCGGCAACACGCAACCGCCCGGGGATCATTCCGGGCGGCGTCAGTGCTTGGCGAAGTTCTCGAAGAATTCGACGTGCTCCGGCCTGGGCGGCAACATTCAACCGCCCGGGGATCCTTTCGGGCAGCGTCCTTCCTTGGCGAAGCTCTCGAAGAATTCGCAGTCGCCCAGGTCGCAGGCGGCGCGGTAGTCACGGCAGGCCGCCGCGTCGTTTCCCAGCCGTTCGAAGGCCAGACCCCGGTTGGAGAGCGAGGCGGCGTCGGCGGGGCGCAGGGAAACGGCCATGTCGTAGTCCGCCAGGGCTTTTTCGAGATTTCCCAGATTGTTGTGGGCGTTGCCGCGATTGTTGAAGATGTCGGGGTCCGTGGGATTGAGGGCAGCCGCCTTGTCCAGGAATTCCAGGGCTTTTTTGTGGTTGTCCTTTTTTGCGGCGGCCAGGGCTTTTTGAAAAAGGTCCAAGGCCTTGCTGCGGTCTGCCGGGCTGACCGTCGGTTGCGGCGCAGCCAGGGACGGTGCTGCGGGGGCCCTGGCGGGTGCAATGACCGCCGTCGCGGCGGGTAACGTCCCCACATGCCCGGGAGACGACTGGGGCGGGGGCGCAACAGGTGCATCCTGTGCAGGTTGTGCAGGGTGTGCATGCGGTTCCGGGCCAGACGGGCCATACGGGTCTGACGGGACAGACGGAGAGGTCGGGTGGGGCTGGGCCAGGATGACCGCCGCGTCGGTCCGGCGTTCCGCCGCGCGTCCAGCCTGGGCGGGATCAGGGACGGGATGCCCCCGCCCAGGCTGGGGGTCGGCCGGGTCGTTGGCGACGGGAATCGGACGCCCGAGATTGATGCCGGAGAGATCCTGCCCGTCCGGCGCGCCTTTGACCTTTTCGCTGACCCGCTCAAGCCGTTTGAGGGATCGTTCGCGTATTTCCTGCTTGGTCAGGGCCGCTCCCGGTCCGGGAAGGGCCAGGCCGATAAGGAGCGCAAGAACGCTGCACACGACATGTTGCCTGTTCATGGTTTTCAAGACGCCGCGCCCCGGCTCATCGGGCGGGGATGGTGATGACCTGGCCGTCGCGGATGTTGTCGGCGGACAGGCCTTCGTTGGCTTTCAGGATATCGTCCACGGTGAGGCCGTGCTTTTTGGCGATCTTGGTCAGGGTGTCACCGCGCTGGATGGTATAGGACGCGCTGTCCTGCTTCTCCGGGGCCTTGGCGGTCTTGGCCGGGACTGCCGGTTTGGCGGCGGGGGCAGGTTCGGCCGTTTTGGCCGACGTCGTGTCTTGCTCCAGGGTCACGGTGATGTCCGGCCGTACGGCCGCAACCGGCGGCTGGGCAGAGGGTTTGGCCGGGGAGGCGGCGAGGCTTGCCGCACGGGGCGGCTTTTTCTCCGCCACCACGTCCGTGTGAAAGGCCTTGTATTCGGACTGGTCAAGGATGCCGTTTTGGTCCGTATCGTAGGCTGCGAAATTTTCCACCACGATGTCCGGAAAGACAAACACCAGTTCTTCGAAAATGACGCCGCCATCCTTGTCGTGGTCCACGCTGGAAAAGGATTGTTTGTCTTCCTTGGAGCAGGCCGTGCTGGCGAGCAGGAGGCACAGGGCAAAGAGCAGGGATGTTTTTTTCATGGGATGTCCTTTGTGAGGCCCCGCAAAAAGGGGCCGGGATAAGGGACGGGCGCGGGCCGCACAAGGACGGCGGGCGGAAACACAAACGCGCCGAACGGGGATCGTGTAACCCATCGCGCTACGAAATTCCAGGAATCCCCATGGGGAGAATCCGGGAGGCCTTTGGGGAGAAACCGGGGGAAAACGCCTTGTAGGCCTCGGAAAAAGTTGATAGACGGTGGGCCTTCCTTCGGTTGCGGGAGCGTATCGTCACCGGTGTGGCGCCCGGACTTCAAATCCGGTGTGCGGTCGAGAGGTCGCAGGTAGGTTCGACTCCTATACGCTTCCGCCATCATTGGATATTTCGATTCTCATTTATCGTTCGCCTTCGTCTTTTTTCTCATCATCCATCGACCAGCCCCACACCAGCCCCGTTCCAGCCCCCCCCATGCCTCCAGCGATCCGCGTCGTGTGGCGCGGGCCTACAACTTCATGCCGTACTGGGCCACCTTGTGCCGGAAGGTGCGGGGACTGATCCGTAAAAGCTCCGCCGCCCGGCTTTTGCTGCCGGTCGCAGCGGCCAGGGCCCGGCGGATGGCCCGGGTCTCGGCCTCGCGCACCGCCGCCTCCAGGCTCAGGCAGTCCGGCTCAGGCTCGCCGGTGTCCCCGCCCGTGTCGCAGCGCATCTCAAGCGGCAGATCCGCCGCCATGATCTCCATGCCGTCCGGATGCAGCAGCACCACCCGTTCCATGAGGTTTTTCAGCTCCCGGACATTGCCCGGCCACAAATGCTCCTCCAGGGCGCGCCGCGCACAGGGGCGCAATTCCAGGCCATGCTTGTGGTAGCGATGGCGAAAAAACCCAAGAAAGTGCTCGGCCAGGGGCAGGATGTCCTCGCATCGCTGGCGAAGCGGCGGCAGGGATATGGGCACGACGTTTAATCTGTAGTAGAGATCGGCCCGGAAAAACCCGGTCTGGACCATCTCGGGCAGGCTGCGGTTGGTGGCGGCCACGATGCGGGCCGAAAAGGGCAGATCCTTCTCCCCGCCCAGGCGCTTGAAGGTGCGCTGTTCCAGGACGCGCAAAAAATCCACCTGGTTGGGCTGGGGAATCTCCCCCACCTCGTCCAGAAACAGGGTTCCGTCCTCGGCGGCCTCGAAACTCCCTTTCTGGCGGCGGTTGGCCCCGGTATAGGCCCCGGCCTCGTGTCCGAAGAATTTGTCCGCGAAGAGTTCGCCTTTGAGCACGCCGCAGTTGACCGGGACAAAGGGTTTTTCCCGCCGGTTGCTCAAGGTGTGGATGAGCCGGGAGAACAGTTCCTTGCCCGTTCCGGACTCGCCGTACACCAGGATGGGCGCGTCGGACCCGGCCACCTGTCCGGCCACCCGGCGCAGCGCCCGCATGGCCGGGGACCGGAAAAGAAATGCCGGTCCATCCGGTCCGAGGATGAAGTCGTTGTCATCGTCGACCGGCAAAAATTTGCCGGTTCGGGAGGAGGCTGTGGACATGATGGGAACTCCTGCCGACACGGCGCGGCAGACCGGAATGGTGTGGAAAGGGGCGTGTTGCGGCGGCAATTTCATGCCGGAATAGACCTTGCCTGTATTCCGGTTGTCGGGTTGTGTGCTTGTGGCGACGCATAAGCGGCAAAAAATTGCCGGTTGGCGGCGCGTTTTTGCCGATACGCCAGGGCGCGGCGTCCGTCAAGCCTGTGGTTGTGCGGATTTTCACTTGGTACGCTTCTTGATCTATGGGGGTGCCGCGCGAGGCCACGGCCCGGCGGCAGACCTGGCCGGATGCCTCCATGGGGCGCTGCCTCTGGGAATGGACCAATGAACACGACATGTGAAAAGGGAGAACGGTAAGGACATGAGAGCGAAACCGATGCGGACGACGATTCTGGTCGCGGCGGCCTGCCTCCTTGCGGCGGGACTGGTCTGGGCCGGGGCCGATGCCGGGATGGCCGTCGAGGGCGCGGCCGCCGTCAACGCCATGACCGGCGCACAAAGCGACATGGCGTGGTGGATGTGGCCCATTATCCTGTTGGGATTCTGCTTTATCCTGGGAATCATCGCCGTGTTGGCGGGCGTGGGCGGCGGCGTCCTGTTCGTTCCCCTGGTCAGCGGTTTTTTCCCCTTTCACCTGGACTTCGTGCGAGGCGCGGGCCTGCTCGTGGCCCTGGCCGGAGCCCTGGCCGCCGGTCCCGGTCTTCTGCGCCGCAACCTGGCCAGCCTGCGCCTGGCCCTTCCGGTGGCGCTCATCGCCTCGGCCTGCGCCATTGTCGGCGCGTTCATGGGGCTGGCCCTGCCCACCAATGTGGTGCAACTGTGCCTGGGCGGCACCATCATGTTCATCGCCATCCTGCTTCTGACCTCGAAAAACGTAGTGCGGCCCCATGTGGAAAAGCAGGACGCCATCGGTCTGGCCCTGGGCATGAACGGCGTTTACACCGAACCATCCACCGGCGAGGTCATTTCCTGGAAGACCCACCGCACCCTCCCGGGACTTTTGCTGTTCATCGTCATCGGCATCATGGCCGGCATGTTCGGGCTTGGCGCAGGCTGGGCCAACGTCCCGGTCTTGAACATCCTCATGGGCGCGCCGCTCAAGGTCGCCGTGGGCACCAGCAAGTTCCTGCTGTCCATCACCGACACCTCCGCCGCCTGGGTCTACCTGAACCAGGGCTGCGTCATTCCGCTGATGGCCATTCCCTCCATCATCGGGCTGATGCTCGGCTCTTTCGTGGGCGTGCGCCTTCTGGCTGTGGCCAAGCCGAAATTCATCCGCTACATGGTCATCGGCGTGTTGCTTTTCTCCGGCGGAAGGGCCTTGATGAAGGGACTCGGCATGTAGCTGGGCGTTTGCGTCCGGAGTCGGACGCTTGCGTCCGTTGTCGCCATATCTCATACGGATAGCGCAAGGAGCAAAAAATGAACACCGCGAAATACGACAAGACGCCAAAGGAACAGATCCTTTACGCCAGCATGCTGTTCTACGGATGCTGGGGCGGGTTGGCGCTCATGGCGATCACCTATCTGATTTACGTCTTCGGCGTCATGGATCCCCACGTATCCATGGAAACCGTGACCGAAGTGTGGTCCAAGCCCGTCCATGAATATCTCACTGTGGGCAGTGTCCCGGTGGGCTGGGGATGGTCCACGCTTTTGAACAAGGGCGATTTCCTCAATTTCCTGGGTATCGCCTTGCTGGCGGGCATGACCCTGGTGTGCTACATTCCCCTGGTCATCGCCTATTTGAAGAAAAAAGACCCCTTGTTCGCCGCAATCGCCGTGGCCGAAATCCTGGTTCTGGCCTTTGCGGCCTCGGGAATCGTCGGCGGCGGCGCGCATTAACGACGGCCCGAGACCGGAACACATATCACTATCGTGGAGACATCCGTGCGCACCGCACCCTCCCCGCTTGACGCGCTTGCGCCGGATCCCGCCAAACTGGCGGAGATCCTGGGCGGCCTGCCCATCGGCATCGCCGCGCTGGATCTTCATCATCGCATCGTGTTCATGAACAAGGCCCTGGAAGACCTGACCGGCTTCGACAGCCGCGAGTCCGCCGGGATCCCTTGCCGCCATGTCCTGCGGTGCGGCCTGCACCTGCTCGGCGCCCGTCAGTCGGAAACGGCCGGGGGCAGGGAGGGGCTTATCAAGGGGCGGGAGACGGACATTATTGACCGCCATCGCCGCAAGCTGCCCGTTAGGGTCACCCGTATCGAGGTGACGGACGGGCGCGGCGAGGTGGCCATGTATCTTGAGGCCTACGAAGACCTGTCCCCGCTTCGGGACATGGAGCGGCGGCTTCAGGACGCCTCGGGGGCCGGGGAGCTGGTCAGCCGGGGCGAGGCCATGGAGCGCGTCAAAAAAGTGCTCCCGGCCATCGCCCAGTCCGATTCTCCCGTCCTGGTCACCGGCGAGACCGGCACCGGAAAGGATTTGTCGGCCCAGGTCATCCACAAGGCCTCACCGCGCGCGCGCGGTCCCTTCGTGCGGGTCAACCTGGGGCCCATGCCCGAGCACCTGCTGGAGATCGAGCTGTACGGCCGGGTGGCCGAGGGGGGGGAGGCCGTTTTGGGCTGCTTTCAACGGGCCAACGGCGGCACCCTGTACCTGTCGGAGCTCGCCGATCTGCCTGCCGCCCATCAGGCCGGGCTGGTGCGTGTCCTGGACGACCAGACCATCGTCCCGGCCGGTTCGGACAAGGGGGTGCGGGTCAACGTCCGGCTCGTCGCCGCCACCCACAAGGATCCCGAGGAACTGGTGCGCGCCGGGACGTTGCGCGAGGATCTGTTCCACCGCCTCGGCGCGGTGCGCCTGCATCTGCCCCCCCTGCGGGAACGGGGGGAGGACGTGGAGTTTCTTTTAACCCATTTCCTGGCCCGCTTCGCCGCCCGCTTCAAAAAGGACATCAAGGGCTTTTCCCCCCGCGCCATACGGATTTTGCGCAGCCACCCCTTTCCGGGAAACGTGCGGGAGCTCAAAAACATCGTGGAATATGCCGCCATGATATGCCAAAAGGACATGATCCTTCCGGCGCATCTGCCAGGCCATATCCTGATCGGCCTCAAGCCCGGGGAATCCCCGGTCTCGGGACGCGCAGCCGAAACCCGAGGCCGGAAGCGCTCCTGATCCGCCCAACACCATCCATCGGAAAGGCACGAACATGCGCACCAAAAAAATCCTGATTCCCCTTTTTCGGGACGAGGTGGCCCCCAGATTCGATCTGGCGGGCGAGGCGCTGATTGTGGCCGTGTCCGAGGACGGGACGGTGGAGGGACGGCAAAACATGGTCCTGCCCCACGCCTCGGCCGACGACCTGTGCGACCTGGTGCTTTCCCGGGACATCGATACGGTGATCTGCGGCGGCATCGAGGAGGAATATTACCATTACCTGCGCTGGAAGCGGGTGGACGTCCTGGATGCCGTGGCCGGAACGGCCGAGGCCGCATTGACGCGGTTTCTGACCGGAAGGCTGAAATCCGGGGACATGCTCTTTGCGGGCGGTGGCGACCGTGTTTAAGACCATCCTCCGCCATTCCTTCAAGGATCTGCACGGCAGCGAGGACATCCTGTCCCCGGAACGCTACGTGAGCCTGCGGCGCAAGATCGTGGGACTTATGGCCGTGGTCGCCGTGGTTCCGCTTCTGCTCATGGCCGCCATCAACTACCACGAATACCGGGCGGCCCTTGGCCGGGAGATCCAGAACCCGCTGCGCATCCTTTTATCCAAGACCAAGAATTCCTTTGAACTGTTTTTGGCGGAGCGCACCTCCACCGTCAGCTTCATCGCCTCGGCCTATCCCTTTGAGGAATTGGCCCAGGAAAAAAACCTCAAGCACATCTTTACGGTCATGACCCAGGTTTTCGACGGTTTTGTGGACCTCGGGCTCATCGACGAAAACGGCGTCCAGGTGAGCTACGCCGGACCCTATCCCCTGGCCGGAAAACACTACGCCGAGCAAAGCTGGTTCAGCCAGGTGATGATCCGGGGAACCTACATCAGCGACGTGTTCATGGGCTACCGGCATTTCCCGCACATGATCATCGCCGTGCGGCACATGGACGAGTCCGGGAAAAACTGGGTGGTCCGGGCCACCATTGACACCACCCGGTTCGACCGGCTCATCGCGGCCATGAGCCTGGAGCCCGACAGCGATGCGTTTTTGCTCAACAAGGAGGGCATCCTCCAGACCACGTCCAATTATTACGGCAAGGTGCTGGAACGGCTGCCCATCCCCATGCCTACCCAGTCCTACGAGGCCCGGCTGGTGGAGACCCAGGACCAGCGCGGCGAAGACATCTACCTGGCCTATTCCTATTTCCCGGAGTCGGATTTCGTGCTCATGGCCGTCAAGCCCCGGGGCTCGGCGCTCAAGACCTGGTACATGGTCAAGGGCGATCTGCTGTTCATCTTCGTGCTCGGGGTCATGGCCATCTTCCTGGTGGTCTATAAAATGACCGATCTGCTCATCCAGCGCATGCGCGAGAGCGAGGAGCGCCGGGAACTGGCCTTCCGGCAGGTGGAGCACGCCCAGAAACTGTCCTCCATCGGGCGTCTCGCCGCAGGCGTGGCCCACGAGATCAACAACCCCCTGGCGGCCATCAACGAAAAGGCCGGGCTCATGAAGGATCTCCTCGGCCTGCGTCCGGATTTCCCGGACCGGGAAAGGTTCATCACCCTGGCCGACGCCATCCTGAAAAGCATCCGCCGCTGCCGGGACATCACCCACCGCATGCTCGGCTTCGCCCGGCGCATGGACGTCAGCTACGAGGAATTGGATATCAACGAGGTCTTGACCGACACCTTAAGCTTCCTGGACCAGGAGGCCAAGCACCGGGGCGTGACCATCGTGCGGGAACTCGACGAATCCCTGCCGCGCATCAAGTCCGACCGGGGGCAACTCCAGCAGGTGTTCCTGAACATCTTAAACAATGCCCTGGCCGCCGTGCCCGATGACGGGAGAATCGAGGTCAAGACCGGCGAGGGCGTCCCGGATTCCCTGGTCATCAGTTTTCAGGACAATGGCTGCGGCATGTCCCAGGACACCCTCGAACACGTCTTCGAACCCTTTTTCACCACCAAGAAGGGGACCGGCACGGGTCTTGGCCTGTCCATCACCTACGGCATCATCAAAAAACTTGGCGGCGACATCGCGGTCACCAGCAAGCAAGGCGACGGAACCCTTTTCACCGTATACCTGCCAAAAACGGCCAGGAAGGAAGCGGCAAGCTGATGGAGAGAAAAGACTGGAACGTGCTTTTGGTGGACGACGAACGCGAGTTCGTGACCACCCTTTCGGAGCGCCTGGGGCTGCGGGGCATCCATTCCCGGGTGGTTTTCGACGGCGAGAGCGCCCTGCGCGAGGTGGCCGAGAACCCGCCGCACCTGGTGGTCCTGGACGTGATGTTGCCGGGTATGCGCGGGCTCGAGGTGCTGCGCGGCATCAAGGCCGGGTTCCCCAACGTCAAGGTGATCCTGTTGACCGGCCATGGCACCACCAAAAACGGCATTGAAGGCATGAAGCTCGGGGCCTTCGATTACATGATCAAACCCCTGGACATCGACGTGCTCATTGAAAAGATGACCGAGGCCGTGGGCGGCAGGCGGTAATCATGGGCGTTTCCGGGGAGAACACGAAGCAGGGCATGCGCGATGCGGCGTTCATGGGGGCGGTGACCGCCTCCATCACCCACGAGATGCAGAACGTGCTGGCCATCATCCAGCAGTCCGCCGGGCTCATGGGCGACCTGTTGCACGCAAGCCGCATGGAATCGCTCAAGTCGTTGGGGTTTCGCAAGGGGTTTCAGTACCATGACAAGTTTTCGACCCTGATCGCGGCCATAGGCGAACAGGTGGAGCGGGGCTCGAATTTAAGCGAGGGCCTGAACCGTCTGGCCCATGTGCCGGACAGTCCGGCGGAGACCACGGATCTGCGTAGCGCCACGGGGCTTTTGTTCTCGCTCATCGGGCGTATCGCCAGAAAAAAACGCATTGCGTTCGTTCTGGAATCCGGAACCGGGGATCGGGCACCCCAGGTCCAGTGTCCGCCCATGCAGGCCTTGATGGCCCTGTACGGCGTGGCCCAGGCCCTGATCGAGGTCTTGTCCGGCTGCACGGTCCAGGTCGCCGTCGGGGCCGCCGAGGACGATCCCCACGTGGATTTCATCTTGCCCGAGGGTGGTGCAGGCTCCCCGCCCGTGATCCTTCCCGCGTCCCTCGTCGACGCACAGGGGGCGGGGACGCCCTGCGCGACGTCCCTTGGGGATCGGATCAGGCTGCGGTTCCCCCCATGTCCGGCTGTCGCGGCAGGGGGCTGACAGAAGGCGCATCCGAGGGGGACCATCCCCTTGGCGGCTCGATACGGCGGTTTGAGGCGCGCAAGCGCCATGACCACGAAAACGAAATGGTCCGGCGGGACATGCCACCATGGCCGCAGACCAGAGACTTTCCCCCCAGGGGGGCCGAAACACGAGGAAGGAGAAGCAAATGAAAAAGATCAAGCTGCTTTTGGTGGACGACGAGGAGAACTTCGTCAACACCCTGGCCGAACGCATGAAGATGCGTGATGTGCCCTCCAGGGTGGTATTTAGCGGCGAAGAGGCCCTGGAGGCCGTCAAGGTCGAGGCCCCCGACGTCATGGTTCTGGATCTGCGCATGCCCGGCATCGACGGCATGGACGTTCTGCGCAAGGTCCGCAAGGCCCATCCCCATGTCCAGGTGATCATTCTCACCGGCCATGGCACGGACCTGGACGAGGAAGAGGCCAAAAAGCTCGGCGCGTTCCATTACCACAAAAAGCCCATAGACATCGACGAACTGTTGAGCACCGTCAAAAAGGCCTACCGGGAAAAAATCGAGGACGCCATGGTGGCGGCCACCTTCGCCCAGGCCGGCGAGTTCGACGAGGCCCGCAAGATCATGGACGAGGACGGCAAATAGAACGAGGGCGTTTCCGACCGGGGCATGGACTGTCCGGCCGGGACATGGACCGGGACGCAGGGTGGAGACGTGATGCGGCGCATGGCCGTCCTCCCTGCGACCCGGACGGGCGGTCGCGGAGACAGGCATGCCGGAGCGGGTGCTGTTGGTTGACGACGAGGTCGAGTTCGCGGACCTTTTGGCCGAGCGGCTGACCGCCAGGGGACTTTTCGTGCTGGTGGCCCACGACGGCGAGGAGGCCTTGCGGGTTTTGGCCGGGCAATCCGCTGCCGCCGCATCCGGCGAAGGCGGGGTGGACGTGGCTGTGCTCGACGTCCATCTGCCCGGGAAAAGCGGCCTGGACGTCCTGCGCGAAATCAAGGCCGAACGGCCCCATGTGGAGGCCATCATGCTCACGGGGGCCACCGAGGTGGGCACGGCCGTCACCGGCATGAAACTCGGGGCCGTGGACTATCTGCTCAAGCCCGTGGACGTGGAGGTGCTGGTGACGGCCATCCGCCAGGCCGGAACCCGGCGGGCCGAAAAGATGGCCGGTCTGCGCATGATCGAGACGGTCAAGCTGGCTGCTGTGGGGGCCCTGGCCGAGGGCGTGGCCCATGAAATCAACAACCCGGTCAACATCATGTTCCATGAAGCGGGCTGGATGGAAGACCTCCTGCACGACGCGGACATCCCTGACGCGCATCTGCTCGGGGAGCTGCACACCTCCATCTCCCGCATCCTGTCCCAGGGGCGTCGCTGCCGGGGCATCACGGCCAAACTCTTAAGCCTCGGCGGGCGCATTGATCCGCGTCCCCAGAAGATTCGTCCGGACAAACTGGCCGGGGCTGCGGCCAAGGCTGTCCGCGACCGGGCCAAGACGCTGTCGGTACACGTCAAAACGGACTTCTCCAGGAACATCCCAGAGATTTTCCTGCCTCCGGCCCATCTGGAGCAGGTCTTCTCCCACTTGGCGGACAACGCCCTGGACGCCATGGACGGCGCATCCCAGGGGGAAAAGCTGCTGGCGATCAAGGGATGGCGGGAGGGGGAGAATGTGGTCTTCACCGTGTCCGACACGGGAATCGGCATTTCTGCGGCCAACATGGCGCGCATCTTTGATCCCTTTTTCTCCACCAAGGAAGTGGGCAAGGGCTCGGGCCTGGGGCTTTCCATCTGCCGGGGCATCCTCACCGCCCTGGGCGGGGATATCCGGGTGGAGAGCCAGCCCGGCGCGGGAACCACGGTCACGGTGACTCTGCCCCTTGAGCCCCTGCGTCCCGACCTTCCGGCCGTGGCCCACTAAGGCCCAACCTTGCCCGGACGGCGTCTTTTTGTGCGCAAGAAGCGGCCAAAATCCCGTGGGGCGTCGTTGTCGATGCGGTCTGGCGTCGTCTGCGCGCACGGAGCGGCCGACACAGGGAGTACGTGCGGCCAGGACGCGCCCGGCGTCCCCGGCGCGTCAGGCCCTGACACGTATCAGGCGCGCCGCAAGCGGTGATCCTCCACGGCCAGGCGCACGGCCTTGGCCGCGATGCGCGCGCTTTTGTGCTTGTCCCTGGGCAGTCCGCCCAAAAGTGTGATGATATCCCCCGCCTGCATGGCCGCCGCCTGATCCGGGGTCTTGCCCAGGGCCAGTTCCACGGCCGCGTCGGCGCAGACCACGCTTGCAGCGCAGCCGTCGGCGGTAAACGAGGCCTCGCTGATACGGCCGTCCTCGATGCGTAAAAAGAGGGTGATGGTGTCGTCGCAGGCCCCGGCGACCGTAGCCGTGGCAGACGGGTCGAACATGACCCCCATATGTCCCGGGGCCTTCCACCTGGCCACCACGGCCTCCCCGAAGACGGCCACGGCGTCGGCGTCGCATGCGGCCTGGAGTTCCTCGGCCAGCCGGTCGAAATCCCTCATGGATGCACTCCGCACATCTCCAGGGCCTGATTGACGTAGCCCCGCAGGTCGGCGGTGGACAGGCCGGGGATGAAGATGGCCTCCTTGGGACAGGTTCCCTGGCAGGCCCCGCACCCGCTGCACAGCTCCGGAGTCAGGCGGATGATCCTGGCGTTTAAGCGCTTGGGGTTGACCGCCACTTCCAGACAGTGGCGGGGGCAGACCTCCACGCAGATGGCGCAGCCGTCGCACAGTTCCTTGCGGATGGCCGCCTTGGGTTCTTTGCGGGGAAAGGTGGATTCGTTAATGACGCGCACGGGATGGCCTCCGTAATTTTTTTCATGGCGCTTGATCGCCTCATTGCAGCCCGTTCGATATCCTTCCGTCCCGGCTTTTGGCAACGCGAAATCACGCCCCGTCGTTTGCAACATCAAGGAGAAGGCCGTATTTCGCGGCGTCAAGGCGCAAGTTGTCGCCCCAGGCGGCATCCCGGACCATGACCTTGGGCTGTCGCCGGACGCCGCCCCTTGCGGAAGCGGGTGAGCGGGATTACCTTGGCGGCTCCTTCCCCGGCGTCGAAGCAGGGGACAACCATACGGCATTGGAGACGGATATGGACTGCGACAAGACGCTTCAGGAACTTTTCGACACCTGTCCCTGGCGGGAGAAAACCTTTGGCGGGCTTCCCGCCGACCCCGGGGCCATCCGATACCTGTGGCGGGCAGAAGACGCCGGTTTCGCCACGCTTTTTTTCAAGTCCGGGCTTTTGACCGAGGAGACCTCGGCCATCCGGCGCGCCCTGTACCTGGGCCGAGAGCCGGGGGGCAGTTGGGCCCTGTGCGTGGCGGAACGGACCCGGGAGGACTTTGACCCCAAAGAGGTGGGCCGGGGGATCACGGCGCTTATGGACATGGGAAATCTGCGCGCCGCCCTGGAACGGGCCAAGGCCGACTGAGCCGATGTTCCGGGGGAAGCGGGTTTGTGCGTGATCCCGGGGGGCCGTGGCGCTGGCATTGTGCAAAAAGGCGCGAAGGCCCTGGTGCCGAAGCCGACGGGGCAGGTTTCGTGTCCTCGAAACCGGACGTATCTATTTTTGAAAACAAAAACCTGAAATATTTGTTTTTTACATACCGAAACCGGCGCATTCCCGAAGGGGCGCATCACGAGCCGTGCCAGGACGCGGATTGCCCGGGAAGGTGCAGATGGTGTCACGACATACGGCCGTCCGTGCAACATGCACGGGCGGCCGTTTCGCATGGCGTGCACGTATCCGGGGGACAGTGAGACGACGGAGACCGTAGCGTAGATCGCCAAGAGCGCCGGTGATTTGTGGCATTAAATTTCAATACGTAGCACTGTGCGTGATTTCCCATCCCCGTGAAGAAATCCAGTACATTCCTCTGTCTCTTCTTGAAAATCCCCGTTGACCCGCTTGTTGATTTCATTTATATTCTCAATACATAAGTATAAATTGGATCGATAAGTGTAATTGGAAAAACCGATGTGAAGAATTTCACCTGGCGTTGCGCGCAGCTCATGGCCAGGTTGAGAGGATGGGTGAAACCCACCCAGCGGCCCGGAAGGATCGTGATTTTCCGGAAGCCCGGCGTCGGGGCGGCCTGCGGGTGGATGTCGTTTGGGCAGCCGACGTGTGGTGACGGGGTTGTCGCCCGCACCGGATGGCAAGGTATCTGTTGATGGGTTGTGCCTGTTGACAGGGTCAAAATCACACAAAACGAGATGGTCGCGGATGCATCCACACCATGTCCGACACCGATTTTTCATGGGCGGACAGGCGGGGGGTGCCCTTTGGTCGGAATGCCGTCGGTTCCACGGGAGCGTGGAAATAGACGGCCGGAAACGGTGAACAGGGCATCCCCGGAAACGGGGCGGCTCAACCCAAAGCGAAAGGGGGTTTCAATGTCGGCGAAAAAACTCGGTTCGGTCATGGTCGTGGGCGGCGGCATCGCAGGCATGCAGACCGCGCTCGACCTGGCCGATTCCGGCTACTACGTCTATCTGGTCGAGAAAAAGGCGGGCATCGGTGGGGTGATGGCCCAGCTTGACAAGACGTTCCCCACCAACGACTGCGCAATGTGAATTATCTCACCCAAGTTGGTCGAGTGCGGTCGGCACTTGAATATCGAGTTGATGACGCTTTCCGAGGTTGTTGGGGTCGAGGGCGCCCAGGGCGATTTCACCGTGAAGGTGAAACAGCATCCGCGCTACATCGACATGGACAAGTGTATCGCCTGCGGCCTGTGCGCCGAGAAATGCCCCAAGAAGGTGGGCAACGAGTACAACGAGGGGCTGGACAAGCGCAAGGCGGCCTACATCCTGTACGGCCAGGCCGTGCCCCTCAAGTACGCCATTGACGCCGAGAACTGTATCTACTTCCAGAAAGGCAAATGCCGCGCCTGCGAAAAGTACTGTCCCACCGGCGCGGTGAATTTCAACCAGAAAGAGAACATTATCGACGTCAAGGTCGGTTCGGTCATCCTGGCCCCGGGATTTAAACCCTTCGATCCCACTGTCTTCGACACCTATGACTACGCCAACATCCCGGACGTGGTCACCAGCCTCGAATACGAACGCCTCCTGTCCGCCTCCGGACCGTGCATGGGCCATCTGGTGCGGCCGTCGGACCACACCGAACCCAAGCGGATCGCCTGGCTCCAGTGTGTCGGATCGCGCGGCATCAACAAGTGCGACAACGGGTTTTGCTCCAGCGTCTGCTGCATGTACGCCATCAAGCAGGCCATCGTGACCAAGGAGCACACCACCGGCGACGTGGAACAGACCGTCTACTACATGGACATCCGTTCCCACGGCAAGGACTTCGAAAAATACTACGTGGATGCCGAGAAAAAAGGCATCAACTTCGTGCGTGCCCGTCCCCACTCCTTTGCTCCCGGCCCGGACGGCAAGGGCGTGAAAACGCGCTGGGTGGACGAGCAGGGCGTCGAGCACAACGACGAATACGACATGGTGGTGCTGTCCATCGGCCTTGAGGCCCCGGCCGACGCCACTGCCCTGGCCGAAACTGCCGACATCCGCCTGGACAAGTACCGCTTCGCGGAGTGCGACAGCTTCGCGCCGGTCTCCACCAGCCGGGACGGCATCTACGTGGCCGGTTGCTTCCAGTCCCCCAAGGACATCCCCCAGTCCGTGACCGAGGCCTCCTCGGCGGCGGCCTGCGCGGCCATCACCCTGGCCGAGAGCCGGGGCTCCCTGACCAAGGAAAAGACCTACCCCCCCGAGAAGAACGTCTCCGCCGACGCCCCGCGCATCGGCGTCTTCGTGTGCTCCTGCGGCATCAACATCGCCGGGGTGGTCAAGGTGGACGAGGTGGTGGAATACGCCAAGACCCTGCCCGGCGTGGTCTTCGTGGAAAACAACCTGTTCACCTGCTCCTCGGACACCCAGGTGCTTATCGCCGAGAAGATCAAGGAACATGCCTTAAACCGCATCGTGGTCGCGGCCTGTACCCCCCGCACCCACGAGCCCCTGTTCAAGGACACCCTGCGTGAGGCCGGGATCAACGAATACCTGATCGAGATGGCCAACATCCGCAACCAGAACAGCTGGGTGCACGGCGGCGAGCCCGAGAAGGCCACCGCCAAGGCCAAGGACCAGGTGCGCAGTGCCGTGGCCAAGGCCGGACTCCTGGCCCCCCTGGAATACCTCTCGGTCAACGTGGTCCAGAAGGCCCTGGTTGTGGGCGGCGGTCTGTCCGGCATGACGGCGGCCCTGGGCATCGCGGACATGGGCTACGAGACCGTGCTTTTGGAGAAGAGCAACATCCTGGGCGGCAACGCCCTGCGCCTGAACAAGACCTGGAAGGGCGAGGAGATCAAGCCCAAGGTCGAGGCGATGGTCAGGCGGGTGGAAAGCCATCCCAAGATCAAGGTGCTCAAAAACGCCGCGCTCAAGACCGCCGTGGGTTCGGTCGGCAACTTCGTCAGCGAGATCGAGGTCGGCGGCGAGACCCTGGCCGTCAACTACGGCGTGGGCGTGGTGGCCACCGGCGGCGCCGAATACAAGCCCACGGAATACCTCTACGGCCACGACGACCGGGTCAAGACCCACCTGGAGTTCGACGCCTTCCTGGACGTCAGCCCCCATGCGGCCAAGGCGGCCCAGAACGTGGTCTTCATCCAGTGCGTGGGCTCGCGCGAACCCGGGCGTCCCTATTGCAGCCGGGTGTGCTGCACCCACTCCGTGGAGTCGGCCATTGAGCTCAAAAAGCTCAATCCGGAGATGAACGTCTTCATCTTCAACCGTGACATCCGCACCTACGGGTTGCGTGAGGATCTCTACACCGAGGCCCGGCGTCTGGGCGTGATCTTTGTGCGCTACGAGGTGGAGAAAAAGCCCAAGGTCATCAAGGACGGCGACGCCCTCTATGTGGTGGGCGACGACCACATCCTGAATACGACCCTGAAGATCAAGGCCGACTACCTGGTCCTGGCCTCGGCCATCGTGCCCAACCAGACCAAGGAACTCGTGGAGCTCTACAAGTGCTCCGTGGGCGCGGACGGCTTTTTGACCGAGGCCCATCCCAAGCTCAAGCCCGTGGACATGTCCGTGGACGGCCTGTTTTTGGCCGGGCTTTGCCACTATCCCAAGCCCGTGGACGAGGCCGTGGCCCAGGCCCAGGCGGCCGTGAGCCGGGCCGGGGTCATCCTGGCCAAGTCGGTCATGCCCCTGGACTCCATCAAGAGCATGGTCACGAACAAGTGCGACGGCTGCGCCCTGTGCGTGGACACCTGCCCGTACAAGGCCATTTCGCTGACGGTCTATGTGGAGAATGGCCGCGAACACAAGCGCATCGCAACGGACAAGGCCCTGTGCAAGGGCTGCGGCATCTGCATGGCCACCTGTCCCAAGCAGGGCGTCGATGTGGGCGGCTTCACCATGAACCAGCTCAAGGCCCAGGTCGAGAGCATTTTATTGGGCGTCTAGCACGTACGCGGCATGAAACGGAGGCGGTTTGCGATCTGAAGGAATCGCCTCCGGGCTGAATACACCATCATCATGCGGCGGGCGGGGCGACCCCATGCGCCCGCTGCATGAGGAAAAAGGAGAGGCAACCATGGCTGACACCTATGAGCCGGTCATCATCGGCTTTCTTTGCAACTGGTGCGCCTATGCGGGGGGCGATCTGGCCGGGGTTTCCCGGCTGCAGTACCCCACGAACATGCGCGCCATCCGGGTCATGTGTTCCGGGATGGTCCATCCCAATCTGATTGTTGACGCCCTGCGCAAAGGCGCGGACGGCGTCATCGTCATGGGCTGACA
Source organism: Desulfovibrionaceae bacterium (assembly GCA_031082225.1). Classification (GTDB taxonomy): domain Bacteria; phylum Desulfobacterota; class Desulfovibrionia; order Desulfovibrionales; family Desulfovibrionaceae; genus Desulfolutivibrio. Next base: position 19,723 of record JAVHLG010000018.1, read on the forward strand.
CCTCGGGGAATGCCATTACCTGGACGGTAATAACAAAGCGTTGGCTAGGGCTGAAGGCGCCAAGGTCGTGTTGGAGGATCTGGGCATCGATCCGGAGCGTTTCGCCATCGAGTGGGTCTCGTCGGCCGAAGCCCCCCGTTTCGCCGAGGTGGTGACCGCCTTCACGGACAAGATCAGGTCTCTCGGACCCAATCCGCTCAAGAAAAAAACGGCCGCCTGTGCGTGCGCCTAAGTCCGGGAGGAAACCATGGTCACAATAGCGGAAGAATGGCTCAACTCGTGTTCGGGCTGTGAGATCGCGATCTTAAACATCGGCGACGTCCTGGTGGATCTGTTGCCGCAGCTTGAGTTCGTGCACATCCCGGTGCTTATCGACAAGAAATACTACGGCCAGACCGGCGAAAACACGGAACTGGACATCCCCGAGGCGGTGGTGGGCATCGTCTCCGGCGGCGTGCGCAACTCCGAGCACCTGGAGGTGCTCAAGAAGATGCGTGAGCGGTGCCAGATCCTCATCGCCCTGGGCACCTGCGCCACGGACGGCGGCATCCCGGCCCTGGGCAACATGTATTCCCTCCAGGAAATCAAGGACTTCATGTACCGGGAGTCGCCGACCACCGTGGCCGGACCCGACCCGGACTACAAGACCTACCACATCCCCGAGGCCTTCGAGACGGTCACCGCCCTGGACGAGCACGTCAAGGTGGACATCAAGCTGCCGGGTTGCCCGCCGCACCCGGATTGGATCACCGCCGCCGTGCTGGCCCTTCTGGACGGCAAGACCGAACTCAATCTGCCCGAGCGCTCGGTGTGCGACACCTGTCCCACCATTCGCAAAAGCAAGAAAAGCACCGGGGATCTCAAACGCATCCTGGAGAGCCCGGAATTCGATCCGGAAAAGCCGGTCGATGAAATGCGCTGCCTCCTGGAACAGGGCTTCATGTGTCTTGGCCCGGTCACCCGGGCCGGGTGTTCGGGCATGACCGGCACGGCCCCCCGGTGCATCGCCACCCGCGTTCCCTGCCGGGGCTGCTACGGCCCGATCAAGGACGGGGCGCTGCCCCTCGTGGATTACGTGGGCGCACTGTCCACCGTGGGCTACGACCCGCGCAAGATGGTGGATCGCCGGGGCTTTTTGTGCCGGTTCAACGGCGCGCACAGCGTGCTCAGAAAGATCGGCTAGTCGAAGGAAACGGCCCGGGAGCCGGCGCTTTGGCCGGATTCCCGGGCCTTGATGAGGATACGGACACTTTTTCTTGAACATATTCCTGGTTCGACGCCTCGGCGGCCGACCCGGGATGAAGAGGAGAACCGCATGGCTTCGCCAAATTCCGCCAAGACGATTCGCGTCGCACCCGTGACGCGCATCGAGGGCCACGCCGGGTTCGAGATCATGCTCGACGACAACGGCAACGTGGCCGACGCGCGCATGGCCATCATGACCCTGCGCGGCTTTGAAAAGTTTGTCGTGGGCAGGCCCGTGGAGGAGGTCCGGGACATCGTCAACCGCATCTGCGGCATCTGTCCCTGGAACCACCATCTGGCCTCCTGCAAGGCCGCCGACGGCTGCCTGGGCATCACCCCGCCCCCGACCGGGCGCAAACTGCGGGAACTGTGCCAGATGTTGGCCTTTATCCCGGACAAGATCCTGCACTTCTACTTCCTGGCCGCCCCGGACTTCGTCCTGGGCCCGGATGCCGACTATTCGGTCAGAAACGTGGTGGGCGTCGTGGGCGCCGCCCCGGACCTGGCCAAGCAGGTCGTGCACATGCGCTACAAGGTGCAGATGGCCCTTGAGAAATTCGCCGGAAAGGTCATCCATCCCATCGCCGCCGTGCCTGGCGGCTATTCCCGGCCCATGCTTGAGGAAGAACGCAAGGAACTCCTGGCCGTGGTCAAGGAGGCCCTGGATTTCAGCGTCTTCTCCCTCAACTTCGCCAAAGAGAACGTGTTCCCCAAATATCTGGACGTGATCAACACCGTCGGGGTGTTCCCGTCCGGCTATCTGGGCACCGTGCGCCCCAGCGACGGCGCGCTTGAGTTCCACGACGGCGAACTGCGCATGATGGACATGGATGGCAACTACGAGCAGTTCAAGTACAACGAATATCAGGACTACATCGCCGAGCATGTGGAGCCCTGGACGTATCTCAAGTTCCCGTACATGAAAAAGGCCGGCAAGATCGTCCTGGACGAGACCAACCCCGTGGGCGTCTACCGGGTCAACTGCCTGGCGCGCATCAACGTGTGCGACACCATGGCCACCCCCCTGGCCCAGAAAGAGCTGGAGATCTTCCGGTCCGCCTTCGGCCGTCCGGCCCACCAGACGCTTCTGTACAACTACGCCCGTCTGATCGAGCTCATCCAGTGCTGCGAGCGCGCCGAGGAACTCTTGAACGATCCGGAGATCACCGGCCGCGAGGTGCGTCACCAGAAGATCGAGCCCCGGGCCGGGGAGGGCGTCGGCTGCCTGGAGGCCCCGCGCGGCACGCTGATCCACCACTACAAGACCGACGACAACGGCCTGGTGACCATGGCCAACCTGGTGGTGGCCACGGGCCACAACAACGCGGGCATGAACCTGGGCGTCAAGCAGGCCGCCAAGGCCCTGATCAAGGACGGCAAATACGACCAGGGGGTGCTCAATACCATTGAGATGACGATACGAGCATATGACCCGTGAATGAGCTGCGCCACCCACCGCCTGGACGGCGGTATCGCTCTCGAAGGCCGTATCTACGACAGCAAGGGCAAGCTCCTGGATACCATGCGCAACTACGAGTAGTTCACACCCGGCGCAATGTGCCGTACAAAAGGCCGTCGCCCCCGGGCGACGGCCTTTTTCACTCAAAATCAACGCCAAAAGCAAAGAGGATACGCTGTGGATTGGTCGCTCATGTTTGAAAAACGGGTGATGGTTTTCGGATGCGGCAACATACTGAAAGGGGACGACGGGCTGGGACCGGCCGTGATCAACATGCTCGAGACCCAGGGCGGGCTGCCGGAAGACGTGGGCCTATTGGACGTCGGCACCTCCATCCGCCAGGTGCTCTTCGACATGCTGCTCATGGACCCCAAACCGGGTCGCATTGTCGTGGTGGACGCAGTCACCGAGCCCAGCCGCAACCCCGGGGAGTTCTGGGAGATCGACGTGGACACGATGATCCCCAAGGCGATCAAGGACTTCTCCCTGCACCAGTTTCCTTCCACAAATCTGCTCAAGGAGCTGAAGGAACAGACCGGGATCGACGTGCGCATCCTGGTGGTGCAGGCCGGGCGCATCCCTGACGAAATCGACGACCATTTGACGCCCGAGGTGGAGGCGGCCCTGCCCAAGGTGGCGGCCCGGGTGCGGGAGTTGTGCCTTTTGCCCTGATCCGACGCCGGATTTTCGCACCGCACTGAAAAAAGGGCCTGGAGGATGTCCAGGCCCTCGATATCGTTCTGACAGCATCCGGCAGGACTGAGGCGTCACGCCAGTCGGCCCGTTGGCCGCGCGTCGGCCTGTCGGCCGCCGCTGACCCGAACCCGGCGCATCCGACGTTCACTCCACGCCCAGTACCACGGAAAAGGCCTTGAACATGGCCCAGACGGGGTCGCCGACGGCAATACCCAGGCGCTTGACGGATTCGTCCGTGACCAGGGCGCAGACCTCGGTGTCGTCATCCACCCTCACCACCACCTCGGCGGCGATGGCTCCTTCGTTGATGCGCAACACCTTGCCGTGCAACTGGTTGCGCATGCTGCTCACCGGGGCGTCGTCGTCCTTGACCAGGATCACCAGCGGGGCCTTGATGCTGGCCATCACCAGAACGCCTTCCCGGATATCGAGTTTCTCCAAGCTTTCGTTGGTGATGACCGAAACCAGTTCGTGCCCCCGGGGGGTGATAAGGGTCACCTCGGACAGGATCGTCCCGGTGCGGACCTTGGACACCTGGCCGGTGAAGGTGTTGCGGGCGCTGGTTTTCATCCTGGCCTCCTTGTGGATGTAATAACTCACGAGGGTCTGGATGTCTTCCCGGGTGAAGCTCAGGTAGTGGGCGGTCAGGTTCACGGAGCCATGCCCCAGGATGGTCTGGACGACGGTTAAGGGCACGCCGCCCCGTAAAAGCTCCACGGCCCGGGAGTGGCGCAGGATGCGCGGGTTGCAGAGATCCTTGGGCAGGCCGCACTCCTGGCCCCGCTCGTAGAATTTTCGCCGGATGTAGCCGCCGTCCATGTGCAGGACCGATCCGCGCAGGGACAAAAATGCGGGATCGTCGAAACACCGCGCCAACGCATCGGCCACCGCCCGGGGCAGTTTGACCTCCCGGGGCAGGACATCGTCATCCCGCGCGCCCCCGAAACGGACCACCCCCGTGCGCCAATCGATGTCGACCCGGTCGTCAAGGGCCAGCACCTCGCCGAGTTTAGCTCCGCAGTGGCGCAGAAGCAAAAAGATCACCCACACCCGCCCCCTGGAAAGCCGGATATCGGGCCGCTTGGCGCGATCCTTCCAGGCCGTGAACGCGGCCGTGAGCGCGTCCAATTGATCGGTCTCGAGATGCTTGATATCGCCTGGGACGGAAAAAATCTTGGCCGGACAGGGTTTTCCCTGCGCCATGGCCGCTCCCGAACATGGACCGGCGGCCCGCGCTGCAATTTTGGTATGCGTTGTGACCATTTTGCTGCTGTCTCCCGAGGTCGTCTGGTGGCGATACGCCTTTTCTTCCCACGCGAATTTTATAAATTATGCCAGTCATGATTCTGGATTCAACCTAACACCAAATTTCCCGATGGCACATCAAAAAATTAACTATCACGTATTCATAAAGTCCAGTGATCGCATTGCCTGCCCATTCGATACGATCTAGAAACAATCAGCAATTTTTTGCAACACAACACACGGTGCGATGGTTTTGCAGTAAGCCATTCAAAACTTCGCGGTTGCTGTACATGCATTTGTCTCCCGGGCAAAAGCATATCGTTTCCGCTACATTTCATAACCCGTGCAGAAAAAATTGTGTCGTAAACACACGTTGGAGTCATGTTCATGGGCATTCTCTTTGCCTTTGCGGCAGTCATTCTGGTCTTGTATCTCCTTGAAGTGCATTGGCATCCCCATGCGGCATCCCATGAAGGGGAGAGCGGCATGGGGGGAGCGGGGCGCTTCGATCCGGTCAGCGGAAAGGAATTTTTCGGACGGCTGTTGCCCCTGTTCCTTGGGGCGGCGGCCTGTCCCATGGTGTTCAAATCCTCTGTCGCCGGGGTGTCGATGGCTGTCGCCGCCCTTGTCTTGTTGCTCGCCTTCGGCACAAAGAGGGACTGATGCCGCAGATCGTCTACCGGCCCATCGGGATTTTGCACACCCCGTTTCACAGTGTCCGGGGTATGCCCATCCAGCCCGTGGGGGCCATAGGGGTCGTCGGCCGACTGGAGGTGTATCCCGTATTCGAAGAGGGCTTACGCGACCTGGACGGCTTTTCCCATGTCATCATGCTTTACCACCTTCATAAAATACAGGGGCATGCGCTTTCCGTGCGGCCCTTTTTGGACACCTCCGAGCGGGGCATCTTCGCCACTCGCTCCCCCCGGCGGCCCAATCCCATCGGGATCTCCGTGCTTCGGGTGCTGTCCGTGGCCGGAAATATGGTGGAGCTTGAAAACGTGGACATGCTGGACCACACGCCGGTCCTGGACATCAAGCCCTACGTGGCGGATTTCGATGTATGGGCCGCAGATCGTTTCGGCTGGTTCGACGGGGTCTCGGGAAACGCCGTCCGGGTGCGCAGCGACGGCCGGTTCGAGGCCGGGCTGTCCTGCGAATAACGTTCAAGCGGAGGGGAGATGGCTGTTTTCGTCTGCGTTCATGGGGCGTTTCAGGGCGGCTGGGTCTGGAGCAAGACGGCTGCGGCCTTGCGCGAGGCGGGCCATGTCGTCTTCACGCCCACCCTGACCGGCATGGGGGAACGGGTGCATGTGCGCGGCAGGCACATGGGCCTTGAAACCTACGTCCAGGATGTGGAGAACGTCATCCTGTACGAACAGCTTTCGGATGTCCTCCTGGTCTCTCACAGCTATTCGGGCATGATCATCCCGGCCGTGTGCGAACGGGTTCCCGGGCGTGTGCGCCGTCTGGTGTTCGTGGATGCGGTGCTTCCCGAACCCGGCCTGTCCTTTGCCGAGGTTGCGGGGCCGGAATTTGTCAAAGTCTTAAGCACCCAGTGCAACGGCGCCGAGGTCCGGCCCTGGCCCATGCCCATGTTCGGTCTTCCCGAAGGCGAAAAGAGCCGTCCGTTCGCCGAACGCCTGGTGCCCATCCCGTTCGCCGCCTTCCGGGACGCCTCGACCGCCCCTCGGGAAAGCGCCTGGCCTGCCCCCTTTTTCATCCGCTGCACAAAGACCAAAAATCCCTTGCTGGCCCGCATGGCCGCCCATTCCCGGGAGCGCGGCTTCGGCTATGCGGAGATCAGTTCGGACCACAACCCCATGACCACCGAGCCCCTTCGTCTGGCCAAGGCCCTGTGCGAAACGATTGAGGACTGACCGGCCCAGGGAACCCGGGCCTGGCCGTGCTCAGAAACCCGCCGGACGATTCACCATTCAACCATATGGAGATCCATGATGGCACGTTTTCTCGCTTCGTTGCTGTTTGTCGCGCTTCTGGTCCAAAATGCCCTGGCCGGGCCGCTTCTGGTGGCCGCCGGGGCCGGGTACAAAAAACTCGTGGATGAGGCCGCCCAGGCCTACGAGGCCAAAACAGGCCAGAAGGTGGAACTGCTCTACGGCAACATGGGCCAGATATTTGGGCAGGTGAAGGGGGGAGGGGGCATCGACATCATCCTCGGGGACAAAAGCTATCTGAGCGCCTCGGGCGTAAATTTCGATTCCTATGTCGAGATCGGGCAAGGCCATCTGGTGGTGGCCTACGCCAAGGGGACGACCCTGGCCGCCCCGCAGGACATCGCCAAGGCCGACATCAAAAAACTGGCCATGCCCGACCCGGCCAAGGCCATCTATGGGAAGGCCGCCACGGAATATCTGGACAAAAGCGACCTGGCCGACAAGGTCAAGGACAAACTCCTGGTGGTGGGCACGGTGCCCCAGGTCACGGCCTATCTGGTCAGCGGCGAGGTGGACGCCGGGTTCATCAACGTCACGGACGCAAAGGGCGTGGCGGACAAGATCGGCGGCATGGTCCTGGTGGACCAGTCCCTGTATTCGCCCATCCGCATCGTGGCCGGAATCCTCAAGGAGACCGGGGAGAAGCCCGAGGTGAAGGCCTTTGCGGCCTTTCTGGCCTCGGAGGACGCCACAAAACTGGCCGCCGCACATGGCCTGTAAGGCGCGTGTGCCGGACGCAACCTGAGGGGAGTTTGGCACGCCCGTGCCCATTGCGGAGTTTCTGTCCGACCCGGGGGTACGCGGTCCCCTGGCATTGACCCTGCGGGTCTGCCTGGTGAGCGTACCCCTTTTTTTGACGTTGGGCGTCTGGCTCGGCTACTTCCTTGGCCGGTCGCGTTCGGCCCTGGCGGCGGCGGTGGATTTCATCGTTTCGTTGCCCATGGTCTTCCCGCCCATCGCCACGGGATTTGGGCTGCTGCTTTTTTTGGGCAACCGGGGGGTGATCGGCCCGGCCGTACGCGACCTCTTCGGGGTGGAGATCGTGTTCGGATTTACGGGGGTGGCCGTGGCCGCCGTGGTGTCCGGATTGCCGCTTATGGTCAAGCCGGTGCAGGCGGCCGTTACCGGGGAGATTTCCCGGTACATGGAGGCGGCCCGGGTTTTGGGCAAAAGCGAGTTCGAGATTTTTTTCCGGGTCGTGTTGCCGCTTATCCGGAAAAACATCCTGGCCGGGCTGTTTTTATCCTGGACGCGCTCCATCGGCGAGGTGGGGGTGACGCTCATGCTTGGCGGAAACATTGTGGGCCGCACCAACACCGTCTCCCTGGAGATCTACAATTCGGTGTTTACCGGCGACTACGAGCGGGCGGCCTTTCTAGCCGGGATGCTGGGTCTGGCCTCGCTTGCGGCCATGTTCATGCTTCGTCGCCTGTCCGCCACCTAGAATTGTCACCATCCCGGAAGGACGGCCACGGGCCAGGGCATGGCCCTGCATTTGGCAGGGCATCCGGGTTGCGGACGCCATTCGGGGAGGCCTTTCCCTGGTGTCTCCCCATCGCATCCGCCGCCATCCTGGTCGGCCGTCCAGGCTGCGGCCGGATTGTTCCCGGCCGGGAATCAACCCTGCCGCAGGGCCGTGTTGCGGAGGACTCCCGTCCCTGGCGGGCCGAAACGCGCACCGAAAGCCTGCCGAAATCCGCTGCGGCAACGACCGTCCTATTTGAAGCGATCCGCCACGTTGTCGTCGATCCAGTGCTGATCCCACCATTCCACGGGCGACACCTCCACGCCGTGGACCATGACCCCGAAGTGCAGGTGGTCGCCCCCCGCCAGCCCCGTGGCCCCGGTGTTGCCCAGGATGTCCCCGCGTTTGACCATGTCGCCGTTTTTCACCGCGATCTGGCTCAGATGGGAATAGATGGTCTGCAGCCCCATGCCGTGGTCCAAAATCACGGCCTGTCCGTAAATGCCGAAAAAACCGGCCAGGATCACCTTGCCTTGTGCGGCGGCAGGAACCTGGGCATTGGCCAACGAGGCCAAGTCCTGGCCCATGTGGATCTGCTTGTCGATCTCGCGTCCCTGGTACATGTAGGTGCGGCGGTCGCCGAAGGCGGCCATGGGGGCGGCGTTGGGCAGGCGCATGAAGGCCTTCTTGTCCCAGAACAGTTCCGGGGAGGTCTGGGCCCCCAGGTCGCGCAGGGTTGTGGCGTTTTCCCGGCGCATGTCGTTATTGACCTTGATATAAATTTCAACCAGATCCTTTATCCCCGGATATGCCTCGAAATACTGGGGCATCTTGGCCTGAAGGAAGCCGTCGGACACGTTCATGGTGTCGGCCTTGAACTTGCGGGGAATGGCCTGGTTGCGAAAGTCCATGATCCGCTCGTTTCCGGCCAGGTCCACCGCCCGCAGCCGGGGCTTGAAGTCGCCGGGCTCCATGGTCAGGGGAAAGGGGAAAAAGCACACGTAATGACCATTGGCGATTTTGAACCCCGGCGAAAAGATATCTCCGACCAACACCCCGGTGGATTCCGGCTCCTCGGACACCGAATAGGCGATGCAGCCCACGCCGCCCTGGCGCACATTGTGGGCCTGGCTCAAAATGCCGACCACGGGCGGTGTGGAGTCCAGGGCCAGGGTCTTGTGCAGGAGTTCGGTGTTCCCCGCCCCGAAACCGGAAATGGAATTGTCCGTGACCGTGATGTCGAGGTCGAAGGGACCGTCTTTGAGGCCCGCGCCCTCCAGGGTGAAGGTCTCCACGGCCTGAGGAGGGGCAGGGGAATAGGCCTTGTCCAATACCGTGATCTTTTTGTCGCCCTGGCTGACGATGACACGCAAGGCCCGGATGCCTGACCCCGAATCCGAAGCCTCCACGGCGTATTCCCGCTTGGGAGAGACGCTTGGGGTGTCGGGACGCAGGCTCACCATGGGCTTCTCGGCGTCCGTCAGGAAGAAATATCCCGCTGCCCCGCCCAGGGCCAGACAGATGAGGATGGTGAGGAAAACCATTTTTTTCATGGAGACGATCCTTTCTTGCTTTCTTGCAGCATACCGGGATGAGGCATCGAATTCAAGTTGCCTGGACGACTGCGCCCTGGGCGGTGAAGCGCTTGTGGCGACAGGCCTCTCCCGGTGGCGGCCTGGCTCCCGTCTTGCCTGCGGATACAGAAAAGGATAGTCATTTCCCCCAATAGGAAAAGGTTTTACAACAACATCCCCCAGATGATGGACCGTGCCCCCCTTGGAGGCGTATGCGCACCCCCCCTGTGAAGGTATTTCTGCGTGTTGCGGTTTGTCTCGCGATGTTTTTCCTTTCGGCTCAGGGGAGGGCGGCTTTCGCCCAAACCGGGCCGTCAGCGGTCGCGCCGACGACGGGTGGGCAATCCTCCGCATCCTCGGCCCGGGAGCAGAAGGCCATGGCCCAGGCGGCCCAGGAGACAAAAACCTGGCAATCGATCCTGGCCGGACTCGAAAAGGATCTGGATCTGCGCATCCGCCAGACCGAGACCCTGCGCACGATTCTGCCCGCCATGAAAACCGAGCTCGGGGACGCCCTGGCCAAGGCCGACAACCGCCTGGACCAACTCATGCTCCTGCGCGGCGTGGCCGGGGACACCCCCTGGGCCTACCGCAGCATTCTCATCCAGTTGCGGGAGCTTGCCCGCTATGTGGAACTGAAGCGCTCTCCCCTGGATGATCGGCAGGCCAAACTGGCCCAGGCAAAAAAGGACTATTCCTCCATACGGGCCATTCGCAAAAAAGGCCTGACCATGGACTATGCCGTCGGCACCAGCGACAGCCTGGACGCCCCCCTGGCCCGGTTTCGGGAGTTTAAAAAAGACCTGGACGAGATCAAGGCGGATGTCGACGAGGCCCTGGCCCAGGCCGACCAGTTGCAGACGGATATCGCCCAGGTGCATGACACCATCCAGACAGGGTTTGTCGACGCCCTCAAGCAGTACTATTTTTCCAGGTCGGACCCCCTGTTGACCATGGTCGGCTGGCAATCCCTGCGCGACGACATGCAGGAATGGGCCGAGGCCTTTCCCCGCTTCGTCGGCCCCCTGGTGGGATGGGTGCGCTGGACGTCGTTTTTCTCCTATCTGGTCGTTTTTTTCGCCGTGCTGTATCTGGCGGCGGTCGGCCTGAAATCCGTGCGGACCAAGGCCGCGCCGCCCGAAGGCATGTCTCTGGAGGCCGATCCGCAGACCGAGTGCGCTGCCAAACCGCCAGCCTCGCACGAGACGGTTCAGGAAACGACGCCCGCCGTTGCGCCGCCTTCCCCGCCCTCCGGGCCGGACGTTTCCCGGCGTGCAGGCCGCCTGCTGGTCGTTCTCGGGCTGTCCATCTATCTCGCCGACCAGTTGACCCTTTTCACCAATAACCAGTTCGTGGCCCTTGGCTGGGTGGTGCTGACGGCCATCGGGATCATGCTCGCCCTGTCGCGTTTCATGTCCCCGGGGCAGGCCGCGCTGCTGCCGCCCCTTGCGCGCAGGCCCATTTTCGTCTTTGCCATGCTGTTTGTCCTGGGGGCGGCGCTGCAGGCCCTCAACATCCCGGCCACGGGCGTGGGCCTCGTATGGAGTCTGGCCGCCCTGTGGGCCTCCATCCGCCTCTACCGCCTGCGGGCCCTGGTCGGAAACGCCTCGCGCCTGCGCAACCTGGCGGCCCAGGCCGGATATCTCATGGCCCTCATGGTCCTGGCCGGGTTGGCCGGTTTTGGTCCGCAAAGCCTTATCGTGACCCAGGCCATCTTCATGCTGCTTGTGACCCTCGGGGTTTCCCGCCTGCTGCAACAGGCCCTGGCCTCGTTCGTCTCGACCAGAGGGGAGAATGCAAAACCGGGGCTTGGCCTGCCCTTTGCCCAGACGGTCATCTACGCCCTGTATCTGTTCTGGATTCTTGAATATATGGGCGGGCCGGGGTTTGCCGAATACGTCATGGACCTCTCCCTGACCATCGGGGTGGTCACCGTCACACCCCACGCCATAGTGACCCTGGTGGTGGCCTTTTTTCTGGCCAAGGTGGTTTTGTCCTGGCTCGGGGCCCTGTTCTCCATGCCGCAACTGGGGGGCAGGAAGATGGAGCCAGGGCTGAGCCATGCCCTGACAAACATCAGTTCCTATCTGGTCTGGCTGGGATTTATGCTGCTTGTCCTGTATCTTTTCGGAGTGCCCCTGCACGCCCTGGCCTGGATCGCCAGCGGCCTGTCCGTGGGCATCGGCTTCGGCTTAAAAGACATCGTCAACAACTTCGTCAGCGGCCTGATCATCATGTTCGGGGGGTCGATCAAAAAGGGCGACATCATCCAGCAGGGCAAAAACCTTGGCGAGGTGGAGAGCGTCTCCATCCGCAACACCATCATCCGCACCCTGGACAACACCATGGTCATCATCCCCAATTCCAGCTTCCTGCGGGGGGAGATCGTCAACTTAAGCTACCACGACACCACCATGCGGTTGACCATTCCCGTGGCCGTGGCCCCGGGGGCCAAGATCAAGAAGGTGCGCAAGCTGCTTCTGGAGGCGGCCAGGGAAAACGAGGCCGTGCTCAAAAAACCCAAGCCCGAGGTCAACATCCGGCAGTTCGGGCGTTTCGGCGTGGAGTTCGACCTGTATGTCTGGATCGACGACTTTATGAAGAAATTCAAGGCCGAATCGGATTTGCTGTCCGAGATCGATGCAAGATTCCAGGAAAACAAGATCATGATGGCCTTCCAGGGGGTCAAGGTCAAATACAAGCCCAAGGGTACCGAGGAGATGCAGCTCGAGGAGGCCCGGGCGGCCCTGAAGGAAAAACGCGGCGAGACATTCAAGCTGGTCCGGCAAACGCGCCGGGTGCACTCCAGGCGCAGATGGAATCTCTCCCGGGTCACGGTGCGGCTGCCGGAATAGTCCCGGGCGGCGATGAGGGGCCGACGGACGCCTCCCGCGCAACCACGTCAACGTCAGGAGCACATTCCCATGCGCCATATTCTCGCCGCCGTCATCCTGGTCTGGATGTTTTTGGGGGCGTCGTTACCGGCCCTGGCCCAGACGCCGCCCCAGCCCACGCCGTCGGCCTCCCCTCCGGCTTCCCCACGCCTGAAGGTGGGGACCATGCAGATTCCGCCGTTTTCCTATAAAGACGCCCAGGGGGAATGGGTGGGCATCAGCATTGATCTGTGGCGGGATGTGGCCGAGGAGATGGGCTACGAATACGCCCTTGAGGAGTTCGATGAGAACGCTCTTGTGCAGGCCGTGGAGCAGGGCCGGATCGACGTGGTGGTCACGGCCCTTCCCATCACCCCGGACCTGGAGCGTCGCCTGGATTTCACACTTCCCTATTATCATACCGGACTTGGGATAGCGGTTCCGAACCGGCCCGTGGGCAACATTTTTCTCCATGTGGTGGAAGAGCTCCTCTCCACCCAGTTTCTGATCTATGTGGGACTGATGGGCTTTTTGCTGATGGTCAGCGGCCTGGTGGTGTGGTGGATCGAACGACGCATCAACCCGGACCAGTTCGGACGCGGCCCCAAGGGGATCGTGGACGGCATGTGGTGGTCCGCCGTGACCATGACCACCGTGGGCTATGGAGACGCCGCGCCCAAAAGCGTTGCCGGACGGCTTCTGGGCATGGCCTGGATGTTCGCCTCGGTGGTGCTGGTGTCCGTGTTTACCGCCAGCGTGACCACCACCCTGACCGTGGGCCGCATCGAGGGCAAGGTCAACGGCCCGGCCGATCTGCCCACAGCCGTCGTGGGCTGCGTCTCCCAGGGGATGGCGGAGGATTATTTGCGCCGTATCCACGTCAAGCCACAGCAGTACCCGGATATCTCCACGGCGATGGCGGCCTTGGCGGCGGGAGATCTGGACGCCGTGGTGGAGAGTCGGCCCTTTTTGCTGCACACCGTGCGGGAGGGGTTTTCCAAAAAAACGGCTGTCCTGGACGTCCAATTCGATCCCATGCTCTACGGGTTCGCCTTTCCCCTGGGCAGCCCGTTGCGCAAGCAGGCCAATGTGATTCTTGTGCGCCTGCGCCTGGACCGTGACTATTGGAAAAGCCTGACAGGGCCGTATCTCGGGGAATAGCGGGACCGGTGTTTCGCCGCGAGTCCGAGGTGGACGCACGCCCGGTCTTCTGCATCGGCCCGCAGGTCTTGCCCGGAATTGTCAAAAAGATTAGGGTCTGCGCGCAGAGTGGAAAATACGTGTTCGCGCGTCGGCCCTGCGACGTCTGAAGGAGTGCAATGAACAGCCGCCCCCTGTCCGGACGAGTCCGCGTTTATGGTGTAGGCCTCGCCATCGCCGTGTGTTGCCTGTTGGCCGCTGGTTGCGAGAAAAAACCCGAGCAGAAGGCGGCCCCGCAACCCGTGGACGTCACGGTGCTTCAGGCCGCCCTGACGAGCGCGCCGCTCAACGTCGACGGCATCGGCCATGTCACGGCCTATAATACCGTAAAAGTCCGGCCCCAGGTCACCGGCTATATCAAAGAGACCTTTTTCGTGGAAGGCCAAGAGGTCAAGGCCGGGGATCTGCTGGTGCTCATCGATCCGGCCCCGTTTCAGGCCAAGGTGGACGAGGCCAAGGCCACGCTTTTGCGCGACAAGGCCACGGCCGAACAGAACCGACGGGACTGGCTGCGCTACAGGGATCTGGTGGAAAAGGCGGTCATCAGCCAGGAAGACTACGAGAAAAAGCGTACCGACTACCAGCAGGCCAGGGAACAGGTCCGGGTGGACGAGGCCAGCCTGGCCGATGCGGAAATAAGCCTGTCCTGGTGCTCCATCACCTCCCCTGTGGACGGCATTTGCAGCCTGCAGCAGATCAAGACCGGCAACCTGGTGGAGGCCAACAAGGATACCATCCTTACGGTCAACCAGATCCGGCCCATCAACGTCCAGATCTCCGTGGCGGAAAAGGATTTGCCCGATCTGCGCGCCTATGCCGCGAAAAGTCGGCTCCCGGTCAACGCAACATTCCCCGGCAAGGACGCCCCGACCAGCACCGGGGTGCTCACGGTCATCAACAACGCCGTGGACACATCCACCGGCATGATCACCGTCCAGGCGGAATTCTCCAACGAGAACAAGGTGCTGTGGCCTGGCCAGTTTGTGGAGGCCTCCGTGGTCCTGACCGTCCAGCCGGACACGATGCTTGTCCCGTCGGACGCCCTCATGGACACCCAGGACGGCATCTCGGCCTTCGTGGTCAGCCCGCAAAAGACCGTGGAGATGCGCAAGATCAAGGCCGGGCGCAAGATCGGACCACAGACCGTGGTCGAATCGGGCATTAACCCCGGTGACATGCTCATCACCTCGGGACAGATCAAGCTTTTCCCCGGCGCGCCGGTGAACATCATCACCGACAAGAAATACGACGACGGGCCGGTTCCCCCGGCGACGTCGACCACGCAAGGGCAGGGGACGGCCGCTGGCGGAGGGCAGGGCGCACCCGACAAGGATCGGCAGGGCTCCTAACACACAAGGATCACGGGCATGACCGATCTTTTCATCAAGCGTCCGGTAGCCACCACGCTGCTCATGGCGGCCCTCGTCTTTTTCGGCGTGGTCTCGTATTTTTCGCTGCCTGTCAGCGAGATGCCCAACATCGACTTTCCGACCATCCAGGTCACCGCGACCCTGCCGGGCGCGGATCCGGAGACCATGGCCTCGGCCGTGGCCACTCCCCTGGAGCGGCAGTTCTCGTCCATCTCGGGGCTGCAATCCATGAGTTCGGTCAATGCCCTGGGCTCCACCACCATCACCCTGCAGTTCGATCTTTCCCGAAATCTCGACGGCGCGGGCACGGATGTCCTGACCTACATCAACGCCGCCCAGGGCAGCCTGCCCAACACCCTGCCCAGTCCCCCGACCTTCCAGAAGGTCAACCCGGCGGACATGCCCATCGTCTACATCCGCATCGCCAGCGACTCCATGCCGCTTTTCAAGGTCACCGACTACGCCAAGACCTTCATCAGCCAGCGCATCTCCATGATCAACGGCGTGGCCCAGGTGTCCATCTACGGCGACCAGACCTATGCCCCCCGGGTCCAGGTCAATCCCGACAAGCTGGCCGCCCTGGGCATCGGCATTGATGAGGTCGCCGACGCCTTTTCCTCGGAAACCGTGATGCTGCCCACGGGCTCCCTGTACGGCACAGAAAAGCTTTATACCATCAAGACCAGGGGCCAGTTGCACACGGCTGTGGCCTACAACCGCCAGATCATCACCTACCGCAACGGCCAGCCCGTCCGCCTGAAGGACGTGGGCCAGGCCATCGACTCCACCATCAACGACAAAAACGCCGCGTATTTCAATCAGGACCAGGGCATCGTCATCGCCGTCAAAAGGCAGGCAGGGACCAACACCATCGAGGTGGTGAAAGACATCATGACGCTTTTGCCCCAGATCGAGGCCACCCTGCCGCCGTCGATCACCGTCGAGGTGCTTTACGACCGTTCGGTGTCCATCGAGGAGTCCATCGTCGACGTGCAGTTCACGCTGCTTTTGTCCGTGGCCCTGGTGGTGGTGGTCATCTTCTTCTTTCTCAAAAACATCCCGGCCACGCTCATTGCGGCCATGGCCCTGCCGTCGTCCATCATCGGCACCCTGGCGGTCATGCAGATTCTGGGGTTTTCCCTGGACAACCTGTCCATGATGGCCCTGATCCTGGCCGTGGGCTTCGTTGTGGACGACGCCATCGTCATGATCGAGAACGTGGTGCGCCACATGGAGATGGGCAAAAAGGTCATGCAGGCCTCCCTGGACGGGGCGCGCCAGATCGGCTTCACCATCATCTCCATGACCCTGTCCCTGTCCGTGGTGTTCATTCCCATCATGTTCATGGCCGGCATCCTGGGCCGGGTACTCAATGAGATGGCCGTGACCATCACCGTGGCCATCCTGGTCTCCGGCTTCGTCACCCTGTCTTTGACGCCCATGCTGTGCAGCCGGTTTTTGACCGGGAAAATGAACGAATCCAAAGGATTGTTCAAACTCATAGAGCGGGGGTATGAGAAAACCCTGCATGTGGCCCTGCGTTTCCGGGCCCTGGTGCTCATGGCCTCTGTCGGGGTTTTGGCCCTGACCATGTGGCTTTTCACCGTGGTGCCCACGGGGTTTATCCCGGCCACGGACTCGGGCATGTTCTACCTGTTCGCCATGGCCGAGCAGAGCGCCTCCTTCGACACCATGAAGGAGCGGCTTTTACGGCTCAACCGGGTCATCGCCGCCGACCCCGACATCTTCAAGATGATCGGCGTCATCGGCGTGGGCGGCCCCGTCACCTCCATGAACAACGCCGCCGGGTTCCCGCTGCTCAAGCCCCTTGACCACCGCAAGGCCAGCGCCCAGGAGATCATCGACCGCCTGCGGCCCAAGGTGGCCCAGATACCGGATCTTATGATCTTCATGTACAACCCGCCCTCCATCCAGATCGGCGGCAAGCAGACCAAGGCCCTGTACCAGTTCACCCTGCTGTCCCCCAACACCTCCGAGCTCTATCCCCTGGCCCGCAAGATGGAAGGGCTCATGCGCAAGCTGCCGGAACTGGCCGACGTCAACACCGACATGCAGATCAACGGCCCGCAAATTTTCGTGGATATCGACCGCGACAAGGCCAAAAACCTCGGCGTGACCGCCAAGAGCCTGGAGACGGCGCTCATGACCGCCTATGCGGCCAGGCAGGTGACCAACCTGTACGCCAACACGGACACCTACAAGGTCATCGTGGAGGTGCAACCCGAGTTCCAGCGTCGCCCGGACCTCATGAACAAGCTGTACGTGCGCACCAGTCAGGCCGACGACGCCACCGGGGATATGAAGCTCGTACCCCTAAACGGCATGGTCACCATGCGCGAGGGCGTGGGGCCCCTGGTGGTCAACCACACCGGCCAGCTGACCTCGGTGACCATCTCCTTCAACACGGCAGGCGTCTATTCCCTGGGGCAGGCGGTCACGGCCATCACCGACCTGGCCAAGAAGGAACTGCCGCCCACCATCAGCTACTTTTTCGAGGGTCAGGCCACGGCCTTCCAGGAATCCCTGAACAGCGTGCCTTTCCTGCTTCTTTTGGCCATCATGGTCATCTACATCATCCTGGGCGTCCTCTACGAAAGCTTCATCCATCCCCTGACCGTGCTCTCGGGCCTGCCCTCGGCAGCCCTGGGCGGCCTGCTGACGCTTTTATTTTTCGACCGTCCCCTGGATCTGTACGGCTTCGTGGGCATCATCATGCTCATCGGCATCGTCAAAAAGAACTCCATCATGGTCATCGATTTCGCCATCGAGGCCGAGAAGGAGGGCAAGACCCCCTTCGACGCCGTGTTCGAAGGCTGCGTGGTGCGTTTTCGGCCCATCATGATGACCACCGTGGCGGCCATCGCGGGCATCATGCCCATCGCCCTGGGCTACGGCGCGGGCGGCGACGCCAGACAACCCGTGGGCCTGGTGGTGGCGGGCGGGCTTGTCATCTCCCAGATCGTCACCCTGTACCTGACCCCGGTGTTCTACACCTACATGGACCAGCTCCAGCACTGGTTGACGGCGAGGTCCGAAGCCCGGGCCTCCGCCTCATCGTGATCCGGCTCGACGCTAAACAGACCGCCCGGGCGCTGCCCTTTGCGGCCCTGGCCGACGCCCTGGCGGAGATATTGATCCTCAAGCGCCGGGGCGGGGTTTACGCCCCGCCCCGGCTGCACATGCCCCTGCCCGGCGGCGTGCTCCTGGTCATGCCCGCCACGGACCACCGTCTGCTCATGGTCAAACGCATCACCGTGCACCCCGGCAATACCGGCCAGAGGCTGCCCGCCATCCAGGGCGAGGTCGCGGTGTCCGACGCGGCCACGGGAAAACCCCTCTTCGAACTGCACGGTCCCACGGTGACCGCCCGGCGCACGGCGGCCTTGAGCCTTTTGGCGGCGCGGCTTGTGGCCCCGAATCCGCAGGGACCGCTGGTGGTCGTGGGGGCCGGTGTGCAGGCCGAGGCCCATGCCCTGGCCTTTCAAGAGGGGTTGGGGGTGACGGCCTGTGTCGTGTCCTCGCGCACGGCCGCCAAGGCCGAGACCCTGGCCTTGTGCCTGCGGCGCTCGGGCCTGGACGCCCGGGCCGTGGACGCCCGGGAGTTCCCCGGGATGTTGTCCGAATCGTCCCTCGTGGTCACGGCCACCACGGCCACGGAGCCGGTTGTGCCGGACAGGGTCAGGGACGACGCCTTTTTGGCCGCCGTGGGGTCGTTTTCCCCCCGGGCGGCCGAGATTCCGGCCGACGTGGTGCGTCGGGCCCAGGTCTATGTGGATGATATGGATTCGGCGCGGCAGGAGGCGGGGGACCTCATCCGGGCCGGGGTGGACTTTTCGCGCGTCACGCCCCTGGAGGATGTGGCGGACGGTATGGCGGCCCGTCCTGAAGCGGGCGGGGGACCGGTGCTTTTCAAAAGCGTGGGCCACGCCCTGTTCGATCTGGCCGCCGCGAGGCTGGCCATGACCGTTGTCTCGTGTTGCGCCCGGTAATTTCCAGCATGGGGTAAGAAGCCGCAACGCCTTGAATGCATGATTAGCATTCACAAAAAACAGAAATGTTTTTTGTGGACATCACATGAGGCGGCTTCGGCCGTCCCTTCACCGACGTATCGGGGCAGCGGCCTCATTCTCGCGCCTGCCGGATGATGCCTTCCGGTCAGGCCGACCCTGCGTTGTTTCAGACGGCGGCGTTGGCCCCAGCCGTGCGGTCCAGCCTCCAGACGATGACGCCCAGGATCAGCGCGGCCATGGCCAGGAAAAACAGGACGGCGTTGGTATGGCAAAAGGCCACCACCAACTGGCCGGGAGGCACGTGGGTCATGTCCGCCCGCGTGGGCATGGCCGACATGCCGACGATGGAGGCGGTGAAGATGGCCCCCACCAGGGGCATTCCCGTGGATTGGCCGAACACCCGGGTATAGTTGAGCAGCCCTGAGGCCACGCCCAGCCGTTCACGCGGCACAGCGCCCATGATGGCGCTGTTGTTGGGAACCTGGAAGAGCCCGATGCCGATGCCCACGGGACAGTTGCGCAGGACGAATTCCCACCAGGGTGCGTCCTGGGTCAGCCCGGTCATGGCCAGATAGCCGACGCACACCGTGGCCAGCCCCAGGATGCTCAAACCCCGCGACCCGAAGCGGTCGGAGAGCGAGCCGGAAAGCATGGCGAACACGCCCATGCACACGGGCAGGACCATCATGATCAGCCCGACCTCCCAGGTGGCGCGTCCCTGGGCCATCTGCAGGAAAAACGGCACGATGAACCCGCCGGACAGGGAGATGAACACCAAAACGGACATGAGCAGGTTTAAGGAAAACCGCAGGTTGCGAAAAAGGGACAGATCAATCATGGGCTGGGCCGTACGCCGTTCCACGGCTAGAAATCCCGCGAATCCGACCAGGGAAAGGCCCAGCAGGGCCAGGGCGCCTGTCTGGTCGAAGCCCGTCTTCTGGCCCATGGTCATGCCCAGACAGTAGCAGCCAAGCGTCACGGCGGCGATGACCGCACCCGGCACGTCGAACCGCTGTCTGGCCTGGGAGGGGGGCAGGGCGGGCATGTACTTGGCCACGATGCGCATGGCCAAAAGCCCGATGGGCACGTTGACCAGAAAGATCCAGCGCCATCCGGCCAGATCGATGAGGATTCCCCCTACCGAGGGCCCCAGGGCCAGCCCCATGGACACCGTGGCCCCCACGAAGCCGATGGCCCGGCCACGTGTGCCCGGGGGGGCGATCTCGGTGACGATGGCTATTCCCAAGGCCTGGCTCATGGCCGCGCCCACGCCCTGCACGGCCCGGAAGGCGATCAGCCAATGGGCGCTTGGGGCCAGCCCGCACAGAAGCGAGGCGATGGTGAAGATGACCAGTCCGGAGGCGAAGATGCGTTTTTTGCCCATCATGTCGCCAAGCCGGGAGATGAGCAGCAGCAGGCAGGCGATGGCCACCACGTAGCTTAGGATCACCCACTGGATGGTGGCGAAATCCACCCCGAGGCTTGCAGCCAGGGTGGGAAGCGACACATTGACGATGCTCATGTCCAGGGTGGCCATGAGCACCATCATGTTCACCCCGAGCATGGACAGGGCCACGGACGAGCCTATGGAAGATTCCGGAACGGCGGAGGCGTGTTCTGACATGGAGCATCCTTGGCGCGTCGGGTTTTCCGGCAGCGCGCAGAGCCGTCATTTCTATAGTGATGCCGCCTGGGCCGCAAAGCTTTTTTTGCGGGCCTTTTTCGGAAATGGCGGTGGCGCACGGCCCGACAAGGCTCCGGCGCGGTCCTTGCCTGGGGCATGGCCCGGCGTGTAGAGGTGTGGCACGGAGGAGACGCCGTTATGGACAGCATGTTGATCGACGTACGGTTTCCCGGCGGAAAAAAGGTTCTGGCGGACTTCGGCGATGTGGCCATCCTGACGGACCAGCCGGTCAAAAGCGGCGGCGAAGGGGCGGCGCCCCAGCCGTCCCAGATGTTTTTCGGGGCCGTGGCCGCCTGCTCCGGCTACTACGCCCTGGCCTTTTGCCAAAACCGCTCCATCGACACCACCGGCCTTTCCCTGTCGGTGCGCTGCCAGCCCGATGAACGCACCAAGCTTGTGGGCACGGTGGAGATGGAGTTGACCTTGCCCGAGGGATTTCCGGAAAAATATCGCGAGGCCATTGTCCGGGCCGTGGAGGCCTGCTGGGTGAAGAAGCACTTCGATAATCCGCCGCTTTTTTCCGTGCGCACGCGCTGATTCCTGCCCGCGCCCTCCAGGCCGCAGCACCGGTGTCCGGCAGCGGCGCGCCCGGATGCCCGCGGGCCGGCATTTCCCCGCCAAACGGCGACAGGCCGCCTCCCGCCAGCCAGGGGGAGGCGGCCTGTCGTGATCCGGGAATCGTATCCTA
The DNA here is from genome assembly GCA_031082225.1 of Desulfovibrionaceae bacterium. Classification (GTDB taxonomy): domain Bacteria; phylum Desulfobacterota; class Desulfovibrionia; order Desulfovibrionales; family Desulfovibrionaceae; genus Desulfolutivibrio. Next base: position 41,211 of record JAVHLG010000018.1, read on the forward strand.
CAGGCGCGTGAATGCGTCGTCCGATGTCGTCGCCAGGCGGGCGGCGGAACCGGCAGGCGTTCCGGCGATGGATCTGGGAGGCCGACCCGACGGGCGGCCCCGGCTGACCTGGAAGAAGGAGATGGTGGCCTGGAGCTGTTCGGACTGTCCGGCCAGTTCTTCCGAGGTGGAGGCCATCTCCTCGCTGGCCGAGGCGTTTTGCTGCACCACCTGGTCGAGCTGGCTGACGGCCTTGCTGATCTGTTCCGCCCCGGCGTTCTGCTCCACCCCTGAGGCGGCGATGTCGTCCACCAGTTCCGCCGTGCGCTTGATGTCCGGAATGAGCCTGGAAAACATGGCCCCGACCTCTTCGGCCACGGCCACGCTCGTACCCGACAACTCCACGATCTCGGCTGCGGCCGCGCCGCTGCGTTCGGCAAGCTTCCTGACCTCGGCGGCCACCACGGCGAACCCCTTGCCGTGTTCCCCGGCCCGGGCGGCCTCGATGGCGGCGTTTAGGGCCAGCAGGTTCGTCTGGCGGGCGATTTCCTGAATGATCGATATTTTTTCGGCGATGTTTTTCATGGCCGCCACGGCCTTGTCCACGGCCTGACCGCCCTGGCTGGCGTCCGAGGCGGCCTTGAGCGCGATCTGACGGGTCTTTTGGGCGTTGTCCATGTTCTGGCGCACGTTGGCCGTCATCTCCTCCATGGAGGAGGATATCTCCTCCACCCCGGCGGCCTGTTCGCTGGCCCCCTGGGAGAGATGCTGGGCCGAGGCCGACAGTTCCTCGCTGCCCGAGGCCACGTTTTCCGTGGCCGATTGCACGTCGGCCACCACCTCGCGCAGTTTTTCCACCATGTCGTTGAGGGCTTTGGCCAGCACCCCGATCTCGTCTTTCTGATCGATGTCCAGGTTGGTGGTGAAATCGCCCTCGGCCATGGCCTGGGCGAAGGTCACTCCTTTTTGCACCGGTCCGGTGATGGTCCGGGTGATGACCACGGTCACCAGGAGGCCCAGGAGCAGGGCCGCCCCCAGTCCGATGGAGGTCGTGGAGATGGCCGTATCCAGGGATGCCAGGGCCTCGGAGGCCATGGCCGTGGTGCTTTTCTCGGCCAGCGCGGCCCGGTCGGCGGCCCGGTCCAGCACCCCGGAATAGGTGGCGATGCGTTCCTGGATAAGCGGGGCTACGGCCTGCTGTTCGGTAACGATGTCCCCGATGGCCCTGCGAAAGGCCTGGGCCGATTCCTTGACCGCCGTCAGTTGGCGGCGGTTGGCCTCCTGCCGGGTCACGGCCAGCAGTTCGTCCGTCAGGGCGACGACCTTGCCGGTCTGCACGGCGCAGTCCTCCAGCAGATGCGCATTGTCCGTGGCCTGGCCCTCCCAGGCATCCGCCCGGGTTTGTTCTCCGGCCAGGGAGATGGCCAGCCCCCGGTCGATGCGGTCCTGGCGGATGGCGAGTTCCTGTTCGGAATCATGAGCCGCGATCTGGCGGACCATGGCCTGCTGCTGGGCTTTCACGTAGGCCCCGATGTTGTCGGCGAAGGATCGGGAGGCCTTCCGCAGGGCCTCCCGGGCGGCCTTGGTGCGCTCTACGCTTTGTTCCGTCTTCTCCACGGCGACCTCATAGGCGTCCATGGATGCGGCAATCTCCCGCAACACCTTGCCAAAAGAGTCGGCATCGCCGGAACCAGACGTGTCCTTGAGGCCGGAGAGGCCCTTTTGCATGGCCGTACGGGCCATGGCCATTTCCTTGCGGCCTTTTTCCAGCCATTCCGGTTGGAGATTTAAGCTATAGCCCAGATTGTAATATCCGGCCTGACGTTGATGGCGTTCGATGATCCCGGACAGGGACCACTCGGGAACATTGGTCTGGGCCAGAACGTGGTTCTGGGTCCGGACGCCGCTCATGGAGACAATGGATACAGCGCCCACAGCCATGGCGATGGCCAGGACCAGGGAAAATCCCAGACCGATCTTGCCGGCTAACTTCAAATTCTTGAACATGCGTCATTCCTTTTGGCGGTGTCTGAGCCGACCTGCCGCACCTTGGCCATGACAATCGGCCGGGGAAGTTGAGTGTCTCCCTTCCCTTGCGGCGTTGCAGGAGGTCAACGGCAGTGCTGCGTTCTCCAGGACACTCCCGGTCCGGGCAACACGAAGCGGACCGGGGTGTTTCTGAGGATCAAACCAATCACGCGCCTCCCGAGGTATCGAAAGCCCTATGGCGACGTCAATGGGAATCCTCCCAGTCCGTCGCGAGACCGCCTTCGGCGGTGCCCGGTTTCAGACATATTCACGGGTAATCCCCCGACATTGTTATAGAATGCGAATTTATATCGCCTTGCCCGGTTCTCTGCTTCCAGCCGATGCATAGGTCATGACTTTGTCGCCAGGCCGTCCTGTGTTTGTAACACTTTCCTGCCAGTTGTTTCATTCCATCAAACCGCAACGCAAAGGAGACGGGGATGCTACGCCGCTCACACGCTCTGGCAGGAATGATCCTGGGGTTTGTCGTAACCCTGGGCCTGATTTTTTCGGGATTGGCCCGGGCCGGGGAGATCCTGGTCTATACCGCCCTGGAGGACGACGAATATCCCGGCTATCTGGAACTGTTCAAAAAGGACCATCCCGACATCACGGTCAAGGTGGTGCGCGACTCCACAGGGATCATTACGGCCAAGCTTTTGGCCGAGAAGGACAATCCCCAGGCTGACGTGGTCTGGGGTACGGCGGCCACCAGCCTTCTGGTCTGCGACCAAAACGGCATGCTCGAAGGCTATGCCCCGAAAAATCTGGACAAGGTGGCCAGCCAGTTTCGCGATGCAGCCAATCCGCCGCACTGGGTGGGCATCAAGGCCTGGGAAACCGGTTTTTGCGTGAACACCGTGGAATCCGAGCAGCAGAAGCTGCCCATCCCGGCCTCCATGGCCGATCTGGTCAAGCCGGAATACAAGGGCAAGATCGTCATGCCCAACCCGGCCTCGTCGGGCACGGGCTTTTTGACCGTCTCGGCCGTGCTCCAGACCATGGGCGAGGAGAAGGGCTGGCAATTCCTGGACAAGCTGCACGACAACATCGCCCAGTACACCCATTCCGGGTCAAAACCCTGCAAGATGGCCGGGGCCGGGGAATTCCCCATCGGCATCTCGTTTGGCTACCGGGGCATCATCCAGAAGCAGAAGGGCGAGCCCGTGCAGACCGTATTCCCGGCAGACGGCTGCGGCTGGGACGTGGAGGCCAACGCCCTGGTCAAAAAGGCGACCATCAAGCCCGAGGCCAAGGTGTTTCTGGACTGGGCCCTGGGGGCTGACGTCATGAAGATGTACGCCAAGGTCTACCCCCTGACCGCCTATCCCACGGGCGTGGCCATCCCCGAGGGCTACCCGGCCGATCCCTTCAAGATTCTTGTGAAAAACGACTTCCAGTGGGCTGCCAAAAATCGCGACCGCATCCTGGCGGAGTGGACCAAGCGCTACGGCAGCAAAAGCGAAGCCAAGTAGGTCCGCCTCTCCCGTTGCCTCCCCATCACGGGCGCGATCCGGTCTTTTTCGCCGGATCGCGCCCACGAGGACATCATGCCCCAGCGTTCCCCGGGTAAAGACGAGCCATATCTGTTGGTGGAAAACGTCACCAAGCGTTTCGGAAGTTTTCACGCCCTGCGCGATGTGGGACTTGCTGCCCTGGCCGGGGAGTTCGTGTGCATCCTGGGCCCCAGCGGCTGCGGCAAGACCACCATGCTGCGGGTGGTGGCCGGGCTCGAATCCCATGAGGCCGGGCGGGTGGTCCTGGCCGGGCGCGACGTCACCGGGCTGCCCGTGTCCCGGCGCAACGTGGGCATCGTGTTCCAGTCCTATGCCCTTTTTCCCAACCTGACCGCCTCAGAGAACGTGGGCTACGGCCTGAAAAGCCGCAATACCGCCAGGGGCGCCCGGCATGACCGGGTCAAGGAACTCTTGCGGCTGGTGGGTCTGACGGGGCTTGGCGACGTCTATCCGGCCAGGCTTTCGGGCGGCCAGCAGCAGCGGGTGGCCCTGGCCCGGGCCATGGCCCTGTCTCCCCGTCTGCTCCTCCTCGACGAACCGCTTTCGGCCCTGGACGCCAAGGTGCGCGTCATGCTGCGCGGCGAGATCCGCGCCCTGCAGCGCCGCCTGGGCGTGACCACGGTGATGGTCACCCACGACCAGGAGGAGGCCCTGACCATGGCCGACCGCATCCTGGTCATGCACCAGGGCATGGTGGTTCAGGACGGCTCCCCCCGGGACATCTACGACGCCCCGGCCACGCCGTTTGTGGCCTCGTTTATCGGCGCCATGAATTTCATCTCCGGCGGCAGGCGCCATCCCGACGGAACCGTGTTTTTGGGCAGCCGCTCCATCCGGGGGGAAAGCGGCCCCAGGATCGCCCGGGGGGCGGAGGAGGCGGGGGAGGTGACCCTGGCCATCCGCCCCGAGGACGTGATCCTGGCCCCGAACCTGACGGACGGCCCGGACATGTGGCCGGGGAAGACGCGCCGCATGGAGTTTCGCGGCGGCGCGTACCGCGTGGAAGTGACCCTTTTCGTGGGCGGCGGGGAACGCGGGATCGTGGCCGACGTCTCCGCCGAGACCGTGCGCCGCCTGGAACTGCGCGAGGACATGGGGCTTGCGGTGGGGCTTTGTCCGGATCGCATGCACGTCTATCGCGCCGAACCCCGGACGGAGGGGGCATGAGGCCCGCCATGTCGGCGTTGATGCGGCCTTTTGCGAATTTTGACGCCATGCGGGCGCTTCGGGCCGGGCTTTTGGTCCTTTTGTGCCTGTGGCTTGTCGTGGCCGTGCTGTTTCCCCTGGCCACCCTGGCGGTGAAAAGCCTCACCACCCCGGACGGGGCGTTTGCCGGGCTCGACAATTTCATCCGCTATTTCAAGACTCCAGCCCTGTCCGTCTCTTTTGGAAACAGTCTGTTCGTGTCCACAGTCACCACCCTTGCGGCCGTGGGCCTGGGATTCGCCTACGCCTACGCCCTGACCCGGACGGCCATCCCGGCCAAGGGCTTTTTTCTTACTGTGGCCATGATGCCGCTTTTCGCGCCGACACTTCTTAACGGCATCGTCCTGGTCTACCTGTTCGGCAAAAAGGGTCTTGTCACCACGGGCTTTTTCGGGCTTGTGCCGTTTACCCTGGACATCGGCCTGTATGGCGCGGTGGGCATCGTCCTGGCCGAGGTGCTTTTCGTCTTTCCCCAGGCCGTGCTCATCCTGACCATGGCCCTTTCCATGACCGACGCCCGGCTCTATGAGGCCGCCTATTCCCTCGGGGCGTCGCCCGCCCGGACGTTTTTCACCGTGACCCTGCCCGGGGTGCGCTACGGGCTGGTGAGCGCCTGCTTCGTGGGATTCATCCTGAGTTTCACGGATTTCGGCGCACCCAAGGTGGTGGGGGGCTTTTTCAACGTCCTGGCCACGGACATCTACAAGCAGGTCATCGGGCAGCAGAATTTCGTCATGGGGGCCACGGTCAGCATGATCCTGCTCATCCCGACCGTCCTGGCCTTTTTGGCCGACAGGGTCAGCCGCCGCAGGCAGTCGTCCATGATCGGGGCCCGCAGCGTGCCCCTGGTTCCCCGGCCCGATCCCGTTCGCGACCGCCCGTTTTTCGTCTTCTGCCTGCTGGTGGCCCTGGCCGTGGTCACGTTTTTCCTGGTGGCGGTCTTTGCCTCCCTGGTCAAGGTCTGGCCCTACGATCTGGGGCTGACCCTGGCCCATTACAACTTTTCGGGAATGGGCGGCGGGGGCTACCGGGCCTTTTTCAACAGCCTGAAGATGTCCGCCCTGTCCGCCGTGGTGGGCACGGTAGCGACCTTCGTCGCCGCCTATCTGATCGAAAAGACCCCGGGCATGGGGCGCATCAGACAGGCGGCGGCGTTTCTGTGCATCGTGCCCCTGGCCCTGCCCGGGCTGGTCATCGGCCTGTCCTACATCTTTTTCTTCAACGCCCCGTCCTTCGACATCCTGGGGCTGCACGTTCCGAACCCGGCCAACGCCCTGTACGCCACCATGGGCATCCTGGTTTTGTCCAACGTGGTGCATTTTTTCACCGTGGGCTATCTCACGGCCGCAACGGCCCTGGGCCAGCTTGACCGGGAATTCGAATCCGTGTCCGAGTCCATGGGCGTGCCGTTTTACCGCACCTTCCTGCGGGTCACCGCCCCGGTGTGTCTGCCCGCGATCCTGGAGATCGGCCTGTATTTCTTCGTCAATTCCATGGCCACGGTCTCGGCGGTCATTTTTCTCTATTCGGCGGACATCCCCCTGGCCGCCGTGGCCGTGGCCAACATGGACGACGCCGGGGACATCGCCCCGGCCTGCGCCATGTCCGTTTTGATCGTCGCCGCCAACGTGGTCGTACGCATCCTCTACGGTCTGGCGACCTCACGACTGCGACGGCGTGCCCAGGCCTTTGCCGGGAAGGGATGACCGGGGTCACGATTCCTTGGCGTTTGCGAACCCGCGCCGTGGAAGATCAGGCAACGGCCCGCCCGGGCCTCGGCCGGCCGCAACGAAAGCCAAAGGAGATCGGCACAATGGACATCTTCATTCGCAACACCGCCTATACGGGGCCGGTTCGGGCGGTCATCCTGGACTGGGCCGGAACGGCCGTGGATTTCGGCTGCATGGGCCCCGTGGCCGTCTTCATCGAGGTCTTCGCCCGCCGGGGGGTGGCGGTGACCGTCCCCGAGGCCCGCGCCCCCATGGGACTCATGAAAAAGGACCACATCCGGGCCGTGTGCCGCATGCCGTCCGTGGCCGCCAGATGGCGCGAGGCCTTCGGCCGCGACCCGGACGAGTCCGACGTGGAGGTGATGTACGCCGAGACCGAGCCGCTCATGGTGGAGATGATCTCCCGGCACGCCGAACCCGTGCCCGGCCTTATGGAGGCCGTGGCGGCGTTTCGGGACATGGGGCTGCGCATCGGCTCCACCACGGGGTATACCCGGCCCATGATGGAGGCCCTCATGCCCCTGGCCCGCGAGCGCGGCTACGCCCCGGACTTCATGGCCTGCCCCACGGACGCCCCGGCCGGTCGGCCCTATCCCTACATGTGCTGGCTAAACGCCGTGGCCCTTAAGGTCTATCCCCTGGAGGCCGTGGTCAAGATCGGCGACACGGTCAGCGACATCCACGAAGGGCTCAATGCCGGGATGTGGACCGTGGGCCTGACGGAGCAGGGCAACGAGATGGGCTTTCCCGAGGCGGACCTTGCGGCCATGGACCCGGTGCGGTTCCTGGAGCGCCTGGAGACGGCCGAGAACCGTCTGGTGAACGCCGGAACCCATTTTCTGGCCCGGCGCATCGGCGACTGCCCGGCCCTGGTCGAGGAGATCGGCTCCCGTCTGGCCCTGGGGGACCGCCCGTGACGCCACCAGGCGGATTCCCCGACGATCCGGGGGAAAGGCCGGAACCGTCGTCGCCTCTCTCCGGGGACACGGCCTTTGAGCGGGCCGAAAAGGCCGAAGGCGACGTGAACCTGTCCCCCCGGCGCGCGGCCTTCGTGGCCGCCGGACACGATCAGGCCACCCGGGACTGGCTGGCCCGGGACGAGGCCGTTTTTTTCCGGCAAAGCCTGTCCACACCCTGCCTGGACGTCCTTGCCGGGGCGCACGGTTCCTGGCTGACAAACCTTGGAGGCAGGCGCATCCTCGATTTCCACGGCAACAGCGTCCACCACCTGGGGCATGGGCATCCGGCCGTGATCCGGGCCATCCGCCGCCAGATGGACGAGCTGCCGTTTTGTCCCCGGCGGTACGCCAACGCCCCGGCCGTGGAGCTGGCCGAACGGTTGTGCGCCCTTTCTCCCTGCGGGCCGTCCAAGGCGCTGTTTGCCCCGGGGGGAACCACGGCCGTGGGCATGGCCCTGAAGCTGGCCCGGGCGGCCACGGGGCGGTTTAAGACCGTGTCCATGTGGGATTCCTTTCACGGCGCGTCCCTGGACGCCATCTCCGTGGGGGGAGAGGCCCTTTTTCGAAAGGGCGCGGGTCCGCTTCTGCCCGGGGCCGTCCATGTGCCCCCGGCCGATCCCGGCCGCTGCCTGTTTCGCCCCGATGGGGACTGCGCCTCGTGCGGGCTGCGCTGCGCCGCGTACATCGACTACGTCATGGCGCATGAGGGCGACGTGGGGGCCCTGGTGGCCGAACCGGTGCGGGCCACCACCGTGGTCCTGCCGCCGCCGGGGTACTGGAAGGCCGTGCGGGGCATCTGCGACCGGCACGGGGCGCTTCTGATCTTCGACGAGACAGCGGTGGGGCTTGGGCGCACGGGGCGGCTTTTCGCCTGCGAGCATTTCGAGGCCAGGCCGGACATGGTGGTCCTGGGCAAGGCCCTGGGCGGCGGGATCATGCCCCTGGCCGCGCTTCTGGCCCGGGCCGACCTGGACGTGGTCCCGGACAAGGCCCTTGGGCACTACACCCACGAGAAAAATCCCGTGGCCTGCGCGGCGGGTCATGCGGCTTTGCAGGTGATCCTTGACCAGGATCTTCCAGGCCGGGCCGCAGTCTTGGGGCGACGCCTTCGAAACGACCTTGAGCCCATGGGCGGGCGACACACGGCGGCAGGGCCTGCGCGTGGCCTGGGATTGGCCCTGGCCCTGGAGGTCGCCTGCCCGGACGAGGATGCCGCCGCAGGGGCGGTCATGGCCGACCGGGTGCTTTACGAGTGTCTCGCCCGGGGCGTAAGCTTCAAGGTGTCCGGGGGAAACGTGCTCACCCTGACCCCGCCCCTGACCATCACCGATGAGGACGCAGACCTGGCGTTATCCGTTCTGGACGCCGCCCTGGCCGCCGCAAGCGACCGCAACGCCTGACGAAAGGATCATGCGATGGATCCCAGACTGCTTCCGGACAATCCCTATCTGCTCCTGACCCCCGGGCCCCTGTCCACCTCCAAGGGGGTCAAGGCGGCCATGTTCCGTGACTGGTGCACCTGGGACGAGGACTACAACGCCCTGGTGCAGGACATTCGGAAGCAACTGGTGCGGCTGGCCGGGGGAGGGGAGGAGCTGACAGCGGTGCTCATGCAGGGCAGCGGCACGTTTTGCGTGGAGTCGGTCATCGGCACGGCCGTGCCCCGGGAGGGCAAACTGCTGGTGCTGTCCAACGGGGCTTATGGCGCGCGCATCGGAGAGATCGCCCGCCGATTGGACATCCCCCTGCACCTCGAGGATTTCGGAGAGCTGGAGCCGCCACGCCCCGAGGACGTGGCCCGTATCCTGGCGGCCGATCCGGCCGTCACCCATGTGGCCGTGGTGCACTGCGAGACCACCACGGGCATGCACAATCCCGTGGCCGACATCGGCCGGGCGGTCAAGGACGCGGGCAAGGTCTTTATCGTGGACGCCATGAGCTCCTTTGGCGGCATCCCCATGACCATGGCCGGGATCGGCGCGGATTTCCTGATTTCCAGCGCCAACAAGTGCATCGAGGGCGTGCCGGGGTTCGGCTTCGTGGTGGCCGCACGGGAGGAGATGGAGAAGCTCGAAGGCCGGGCCCGTTCCCTGAGCCTCGACCTGTACGGGCAGTGGAAGGAGATGGAGGACAAGGGCGGCAAGTGGCGCTACACCTCGCCGACCCATGTGGTGCGGGCCTTCGCCACGGCCCTGGCGGAGCTTGAAGCGGAAGGGGGCGTGGCCCTGAGGCACGCCAGGTATTCCAAAAACCATCACACCCTGGTCTCGGGCATGAATCGTCTGGGGTTTGAATGCCTCCTGGCTCCGGCCTACCGGTCCCCCATCATCACCTCGTTTCTGTGTCCGGCCTGGCCCGGCTTCACCTTCACGCGCCTGTACGAGGCCCTGAAAAAGCGGGGGTTCGTCATCTATCCCGGCAAGGTCTCGGTCGCCGACACCTTCCGCATCGGCAGCATCGGCCAGGTCTTTCCCGAGGACATGGAGCGGCTGGTGGAGGCCGTGTCCATGTCCGGTCTGGCGGAATGATCGGGACACGGACCGGGGCTTGGCGCCCTGGCGAGGTGCGAAAAAGAAACGCGGGCTGCGGGGAACGATCCCACAGCCCGCGCTGTCGTTACGGATGCGCCGGGATCATTCCTGGGTTTTGAGATCCTCGACCAGCCCTTGCAGTTCCCGGGCCTGCATGGACAGATCCTGGATGGCCCGGGCGGATTCGCCCATGACCTGGCTGGTTTCCGAGGAGATGCGGTTGATCTCCTCGATGCTGCGGTTGATCTCCTCGCTGGCCGAGGACTGTTGTTCCGCCGCCGTGGCGATGGAGCGCACCTGATCGGCGGCGGAGTCCACCAGGCGCACGATCTCGCCCAGGGCCTCGCCGGATTTTCCGGCCAGGGACGTGGCGTGTTCCACGGCCCTGGAGGCGTCGTCGGTGTTTTGGATGTTCGTGCGGGCCCCGGCCTGGATGGCGGTGATGGCCTGGCTGACTTCCTGGGTGGCGTTCATGGTCTTTTCGGCCAGCTTGCGGACCTCGTCGGCCACCACGGCGAAGCCGCGTCCGGCATCGCCCGCCCGGGCGGCCTCAATGGCCGCGTTTAAGGCCAAAAGGTTGGTCTGGTCGGCGATGTCCTCAATGACGTTCATGATCTTGCTGATCTCCTCGGTCTGCTTGCCGAGGCTGCCCATGTTCGCCTTGAGGGTGGCGGCCTGGGACTGCACCTGGGAGATGGCCCCGATGACCTGCTGCACCACGGTGGCGCCGTTTTCGGCCATCTGCCGGGCCGCGTCGGAGCTTTCCGAAGCCTGTCCGGCGTTTTTGGCCACCTCAAGAACCGTGGCGTTCATCTCTTCCATGGCCGTGGCCGTTTCCCCGGCCCGTTCCCGCTGTAGTTCGGCCCCGCGTCCGGCCTGTTCCACTTGGGCCGACAGTTCTTCCGAAGCGGCGGTCAGGCGTTCCACCACCACGTCGATCTGGGAGGCGGCCTGGAGCATGCCGTCGCGCTTGGCCACCTCGGCCTGCTTCTTGGCCTCGGTGGCCTCTTCGGTGGCCTTCTGGCTTTTGACGGCCAGGGCCTCGGCCTGCTTGGTATTTTGTTCGGACTCGAGGATCTTGGCCTTGAGATTGTCCAGCATCTTGCGCAGGGCGGCGGCCAGGGTGCCGATCTCGTCCTTGTTGGCGACCTCCAGGGTTTCGTTCAGGTTGCCTTCGGACACGGACACCGCAAATGACGTGGCCCGGCCCAGGGGCCGCGACAGGGAACGGGCGAAAACCACGCCGGCCGCAATCATGATCAGGGCCACAATGCCGGTCACGGTCAATACCGCCATGACGATTTCCGACTCCACCTTCTCGATGAGCCCCCGGTCCGCGCCGATGAAAAACATGCCCTTGGTCTTGCCGTCGGCATCCACCAGGGGCCAGTAGGCCGTGTCGTAGTCGCGGCCCAGGATGACATTGCGGGAGATGAAGGGCTGGGATTTCTGGAGCACGGTCTCGATGACCCTGGGGTTGTCCATCTTGGTGCCCACGGCCCGTTTCCCGTCGCGGATGATGGTTGTGGACAGGCGGGTGTCCATCTCGAAGATGGTGCATTCCACGCCGATGCGTTTCTTGATGCTGTCCACGAAACTGTGCGAGCCCAGATCAATGCCCGGGGTGATGACCCCGACGATCTTGCCGTCATAGCGCACCGGGCATCCCGCCCGCAGGGAGAACTTCACCGCCGTGCCGGGCTCCACGCCCACGCTGGTCTGCCCCTGCAGGGCCTTTTTCACGTTGGTCTGGTTCAGGACGCTGTCCCCGGCCTTGTCCGAATGCCCCCTGGCCAATACCTTGCCGTCCTTGTCGGAGATGGTCACGAATTCGACCATGCTTTTGTCCATGAGATCCTTGGCGACTTTTTTCAAGAAGGCGCCGTCCCCTTCGGCCACAGCCTTGGCCACGGCGGGGTTGTCAGCCAGCAGGACACCCCCGGTCTGCAGAAACTGGCGCAGATCCTCCACCTCGTGGTCAACGCTTTTCTGGAATTTCCGGATGGCTTCGGAGGCTTCTGCGTCAAACCCCTCGACGACGTAGTGGTTCACAGTGAAAAAGATGGCCCCGGCGAGCAGCACAATGGTCGTACAGATCATGCCCACCAGCTTCCAGAAGATGGAGATTTTCATGAGGCCTCCATAAGCATGTAAGAAATTTCACAAAAGCCGGTCAAAAAGTGCTGCGTTCATGAAATTGAACCCATCGTATTCCGCCGCTTACATAGTACCCTACGATATCAGGAGAAATATCCGCACGGCAAGGGAAATTAAGGCGTAAGCGAGCATGATCCGGCTACTCCGGCCGGGATCATCTGTCGGCGATGGCCTGACGAAAGTTCACTAAACGCCGTTCGGTCCGAGATACGGGTGGGGCGTTGCAAAAAGCGGGATGGCCCGGGAAAAAGGGAGTCCATGGTAATGGTTCCCGGCGAATGGCGGAAAAAGAACTTCCGGCGTGTCGTCTGTTCACGACACAGGTCGCCAGGCGACGAACGGGGGATCGTTGGGTGCATGTTGAAGGTGAATCATATGAACGGACAATCATATGAACGGACAGCCCTGGATATCAGGCCGTACCGGGCAGGGCGCGAAGCTCGATCCCGGACCCTGCGGTTCTGCGGTTCGGCCGATGGGCGGAATCAATAGAATATGCAGCCGCCGGTATAGCCTCTGTTTTTCATGCACTGGTCCGTTTGCTCGGACACGGTGCGCAAGGTGTTGTCCGGATAGGGCGGGGTGTTGGCCGTCAGGGCGGCCTGGCTGTAGCAGTCCGTATAGTCGCCATTGATCTGGGCGAGGGATTTCTCCGGGGCGCTATAGGGCGGTTTTGTGCATCCGACCGTGAGAAAGGCCGCACAAAGAAAACCGAGAATCAGATGGCGTTGCATGAAACCTCCCGTTCCGGGAAAGGGTATGTCGTTATGGCGTCCCGTGCCGCTTTGCCTGTCGCGGTCCGTTCGGATAGTGCCCGCGTGCCGGTCCGTTAGGTTTGCAGGCGAAATACCCCACGGACCGTATTTTGCGTGTACCACAGTCCGCAAGGGATGTCATGCCCGGAATGCCCGGCGGGAGCGCGTGCCGGACTGCGTCCCTGCCGGGCCGGGGGGACCGGAGGAGGGCTTCCCGTACCGGGTCGTGGGACAAGGCGGTATTTTCTTATGTTAAACTTGTCATAATTGACTCTTTTTGTCATGCGCGATTAGGCATATGTCATGAATACCATAAAAGCGTTCCTCATCCTTTCGGCCCTGGGCATGTTGTTTGGAAATTCCCTCTGTCTGGCTGCGGACGGCCAGCTCAAACCCCTGATGTTGGCGACCACCACGTCCACGGCCGAAACCGGCCTGCTGGACAAGATCGTGGATGTGTTCGCCAAGGAAAAGGGCATCGAACTCAAGTATGTGGCCGTGGGCACGGGCAAGGCCCTGGAGATCGCCAGGAACTGCGATGCGGACGTGGTTTTGGTGCATGCCCCGGACGCGGAGAAGGCCTTTGTGGCCGCAGGCAACGGCCTGGACCGCAAGGAAGTCATGTACAACGACTTCGTGCTGGTGGGCCCCAAAGCCGATCCTGCCAAGACCACGGGCAAGGACATCCGGGCCGCCTTGACCCGCATCCATGGGGATAAGGCGCTGTTCATCAGCCGTGGCGACAATTCCGGCACACACATGCTGGAGAAGAAGCTGCTCAAGGAGCTCAAAATCGATCCGGCCGTCTCTGACACGTATCTGGAAAGCGGACAGGGCATGTCCGCCACCGTGCGCATGGCGTCCGAAAAGGGCGGCTATACCCTGTGCGATCGGGCCTCCTGGAATTTTTTCTCCGCCAACCAGGGCGACAAGAACCCCCTGGCCATTCTGGTCGAGGGTGATCCGGCGTTGCTCAACCGGTACAGCGTAATGCGCGTCAATCCGGAAAAGTGCACCAAGACCGATCCGGCCCTGGCCAAGGTGTTTCTGGACTGGTGGTCCACACCCCAGGCCAAGGAGATGATCAGCGGCCACACCAAAAACGGATCCACCCTGTACGTTTACGGCCCCGCCCCGCAGTAGGAAGCGCCACCCGACCCTGCCGCAGGGCGTCCGTGTCGCCGGACGCCTGCGGGATTCTTTCCTGCCGCCGCTTTCATGGCGCGTTGGGCAATGCGGCGGTGAACTCGTCATCGACGCGGGCGGGCCGGAAAGGCCCGCCTGATCAGTCAGCAAACAGCAGGCCGAAGGTCCGCTCTCGGGCGGTCCTTCGGCCTGCGCTTTGTGGTCCGTCCGGGGGGCCGGACGAAGGCTTGGGGCGCACCCTGTCGATCCACGCCATGCGCCCGCCGCCACCTATCCGGAAACGGCTTTCCGGGCCTGGGCGTCTGCTGTGGCGGGGCTGGCGGCCATGATGGTTCGGCCGGTTATCCGGCGATAGATCCACTCCAGGCCGAAGCATACGGGCAAAAGCCCGAGCATGGTCCAAAAGGCCGGGGGGGAGTGGACAAACATGTTTTGTCCAAGCACGCTCAAAAGGGCCAGACACAGGAGGATGGAGAGCCAGATCAGGGCGGGGTTTCCCTTGGTGGCGGCCCGCAGGCGCAGGTGCGAGGCGGCCACGGCGGCGTAGATGAAGAGGAAGGCCCCGCTGCCCATCATGGCCACGCTGGAGAGATCGAAAAAAAGCACGAAAACGAGCACAAGCGCCGTGGTCAACACAAGTCCTTCCGGGGCGCGCTTCCACATCATGCGGTCGAAAACCGCCGGAAGTTCCCCGTCCCGGGCGATCATGTAGCAGACGTTGGCCGCTCCGAAGAGCGTGGCGTTGAGGGCGGCGGCCGTGGCGAAAAGCGCGCCCACGGCGATGAAGGTGAACCCGTTCGCCCCCATGAAGGTTCCAGCCGCCTCGGACAGGGCGTAATCCCGGGCCGCGTCGATGGCAGGCAGGGACAGATGGCCGAGTACGGCCAGGGACACCCCGAGATAGACCACAAAGACGGAGCACACCGACACGTAGAGGGCCTTGGGCAGTGTCCGGGCCGGGTCGGCCATGTCTCCGGCGGCGTTGGCCACGAGTCCGAAGCCCTCGTAGGCGATAAAGAGCATGCCGCCTCCGAACATGATCCCTGTCGCGGGCGCCCAGCCGGAGGTGGAAAGGCCCTTCCAGTCGGCCGTGGCGCAGCCCCAGACGGCGAAAACGGTCAACACGCCGAGATTCACGGCCACGGTTATCAATTCCGAGCGGCCGACAGACGCCGCGCCCAGGACATTGACCCCGGCGAAAAGCAGCACGGCCCCGGCGGCGACGGCCTTGGGCAGCCAGGGGGACTGGAGGTGGGGGAGAAAGGTCATCAGATACCCGGCGAAGCCGGCGGCGTACATGGCCAGGGCGATGACGTAGCCGACCCACATGTAGATGTTCAATCCGCCGCAGACGACACCGTCGCCAAGGCCGCGAACGAGAAATTCCACGGCGCCGCCCTTGGTGGGGAAGCATGAGCCGAGCCTGGCGTAGTTGTACGAGGTGGCCAGGGCCACGACTCCTCCCAGGAGGAAGGACAGCCACAGGGCCGATCCGGCCACATGGGCGGCCGCGCCGAATATGGCGTAGACGCCGCCGCCGACCATGCCGCCGATGCCGATGGCGATGGCGGAAAAAAGCCCGAGCTGCTTGTTTCCGCCGGGGGTGGGGGGGGCGCCGGTTGTGGTGGCTGTACTGGCCGGGGCGTGTGGTGGCATGGCCTTTCCTTGGGTGTGGTTGAAAAAGGAGCGACGCCCTAGATTATATCCCGGTTTTAAACAAAGGAAAATGAAAAAATTCACGGAGATGCATGCGACAGGGCAGCGGCGGGGAGCGCTCTGGGGGTGCCAGCGGGCGGCGGCGGGGCGGGTGCGCTCAAAAAAAACGGGGACAGGCTGTCAGCCTGTCCCCGCAGGGTCAATCGTGGTAGCGAGGGAGGGACTTGAACCCCCGACACTGCGGATATGAGCCGCATGCTCTAACCACCTGAGCTACCTCGCCGTACAACCTCCCGCACGCGGGAGACGGGCTTAATACACATTCGTCCCGTCTTTGGCAAGACGTTGACCGGTGCGAATCGAAAAAGCCCCCCACGCCCGACCAAAACGCCGTCGCCACCGCGAAACCGTCTTGCAATCCCCGCCTGAGTCGGCCACATTTCCCCCGGCCGCATCGGCCGCAACCCCAACCCAGGCGGCGACATGACCATCCCCTACAATTACCTGCGCGCCCGCATCCGCGTGGCGAATATCGTGGACAACTATAAAGCCCTGTGCCGCCCCGGCGGCGAAACCATCCCGGTCATCAAGGCCGACGCCTACGGCCACGGCCTGATTCCCGTGGCCCGCGCCCTGTCCGCCGCCGGGGCCGCCACCTTCGCCGTGGGCACGGTCGAAGAGGCCGTGGCCCTGCGCATATCCGGCATCCCCGGGCGCATCATCTCCCTTCTTGGACCCATCGACGCCGACCAGTGCCAGACCCTGTGGGCCTACGATGTCATCCCCTTCGTGCACCATGCCGACCAGTTGCATCTGCTGGCCGGGGTCGCACGGCATATGGACGCCTCTCTTGGCGTGGCCCTGAAATGCGACACGGGCATGCGGCGTCTGGGCTTCACCCGCAAGGAGGCCGCCGAGGCCGCCCGGATCATCACCGCCGCCCCGAACCTGCATGTGGCCATGCTCAGTTCCCATCTGGCCACGGCCGACGACCCCGAGGACGTGGATTATGTGGCGGCCCAGATTCAGGAATTCATTGCCATTGGCGACACCTTGCGTCAGGCCGGGTTGACCTTCCAGAGCAATCTGGCCAACTCCGCCGCCATCCTGGCCCACCCCGCAGCCCACTTCGATTCCCGCCGGGCAGGGATCGCCCTTTACGGCGGCAACCCCTTTCACGGCACCCCCCTGGCCCATCTGGGGCGGGGCCTCAAACCGGCCATGGACGTGGCCACCCGCATCGTCTCCGTCCACGACCTGGCCCCGGGCCAGTCCATCAGCTACGGCCGCACCTTCACCGCGCCCGACGCCATGCGCGTGGCCGTGGTGGCCGCCGGATACGCCGACGCCTACAGCCGCAGCCTCTCCAACACCGGCTTCATGCTGCTTGGCGACACCCGTGTGCCCATCTGCGGCCGGGTCTGCATGCAGCTCACGGCCGTGGACGTCTCCGAAGTGCCTGCCGCCAAACCTGGCGACGAGATCTTGCTGCTCGGCGGCCAGGGCGAAGAGGCCATCACCCCCGATGATCTGGCTGAATGGTGGGGCACCATCTCCTACGAACCCCTGTGCCTGCTCGGCCTAAACCCCCGCGAATACATCGACTAGACGCAGTGGGGAGGCGGG
>JAVHLG010000019.1:0-4453 GCA_031082225.1 Desulfovibrionaceae bacterium
CGTCGCCGGACGTGACCACATACGCGCCGAACATGTCATCCGCGGCCTCGCCCTCCAAGATCACGCTCGCGGCGGCGGCCGAGATCGAGGCCGGGACGTTTCCGTGGAAGGTGGAGCGTGAAGACGTCCACATGAACATCGAGGCCCGTTTGACGGAACTTATCGGTCCATTGGGCGGCAAGCTGCACACCGGCCGCAGCAGGAATGATCAGGTGGCCTTGGATTTCCGGTTGTATGCGGCCGAGGCGCTGGAGGATTGGAGCGACTGTCTGAAGGGGCTCGTGGGGGTGCTGGCGGAGAGGGCCGGGGAGCATACGCAGACGTTGCTGCCGGGCTGCACGCACCTGCAACCGGCCCAGCCCGTGAGCCTGGCCCAGCATCTTCTGGCCTATGCGGCCATGTTCCGTCGTGACTGCGAGCGCGTGGCCGACGCACGCAAGCGGGTGCGCGTGTCGCCGCTTGGCGCGGCGGCTTTGGCCGGCACGACCTATCCCCTCGATCCGCTTTTTACGGCCCAGACGGTCGGGTTTGAGACCGCGTTCACCAACAGCATGGACGCCGTGTCGGATCGGGATTTCGCGGCCGAAGGGCTTTTTTGCGCCAGCCTGATCATGATGCACTTAAGCCGTCTGTGCGAGGAGATCGTCATGTGGGCCAACCCGCGTTTTGGGTTTGTGGCCCTGCCCGACGCCTTCGCCACCGGCTCGAGCATCATGCCCCAGAAGAAAAATCCCGACGTGGCCGAGCTTATGCGCGGCAAGACCGGCCGGGTCTACGGTTCGCTGGTGTCGCTTCTGACGACCTTGAAGGGCCTGCCCCTGGCGTATAACCGGGACATGCAGGAGGACAAGGAGCCCTTTTTCGACGCCGACGACACGGTGCGGGCGTCCTTGCGCATCATGGCCGGGATGTTGCAGGTGCTGGGGTTTCGGGTCGACCGCATGCGCGAGGCCTTGTCCACCGGATTTTTGAACGCCACGGAGCTGGCCGATTACCTGGCCGCCAAGGGGCTGCCCTTTCGCGAGGCGCATCACGTGGCCGGCCGGGCCGTGGCCCTGGCCGAGTCCCGGGGCGTGGGCATCGAAGCCTTGTCCCTGGTTGAACTGCAGGAACTGTCTGCGCGTGTCGAGGCGGATATTTTTCATACCCTTGCCTATGAGACGGCCGTGGCCCGACGCAGCGCCCGAGGCGGAACCGGACCACAGCCTGTGGCGGCACAGCTCGCCGAGTTGAGACAATGGCTCACGCAACCGTAAATTTACAGCTTTCGGTGCTTTCGGCCATAAGCGGCATCATCGACAGGGCCCTGGACCTGGAGGGGGCCCTGCACGAGGTCATGCGCATCCTCTCCGATACGCTTAGCATGAAGCGGGCCACCATCACCCTTCGGGACCAGACCTCGGACATGCTGGTGATAAGCGTCTCCCACGGCCTGTCGCCCGAGGAGAAGGCCCGGGGGGTGTATGCCATAAACGAAGGGGTGACCGGGAAGATCTTCCAGACCGGCAAGCCCTTTGTGGTTCCGGACATCCGCAACGAACCGCTATTTCTGGACAAGACCGGGGCGCGCAAGATCGAGAAGGGCCGGGTGACGTTTATCGGCGTGCCCATCTCCCTGCACGGCAAGGTCATGGGTGTGCTCAACGTGGACCGGCTGTTCGGCGACGAGGTCAGTTCCGAGGAGGACGTGGCCTTTCTCAAGGTGGTGGCCACGCTCATCGCCCAGTTCCTCAGCATCAACCAGCAGGTGGCGGCCAGGGTCGAGAACCTGCGCCGGGAAAACGTCTCGCTCAAGTACCAGTTGTCCCAGGAGTCGCGCGGGCTGTATATCGTGGGCAAGAGCCTGTCCATGCAGGAGGTGCAGCGCCAGATCCAGAAGGTGGCCCCCACCCGGGCCACGGTGCTGCTTCTGGGCGAATCCGGCACGGGCAAGACGCTTATCGGCCGCATCATTCATGATCTTTCCGACCGCAAGGGGTTTCCATTCATCAAGGTCAACTGCGCCTCCATCCCGGAGAACCTCCTGGAGTCTGAGCTTTTCGGGTATGAGAAGGGGGCGTTCACCGGAGCGGAGTCCATCAAGCCCGGGCGTTTCGAGGACGCCCACAAGGGCACCATCTTTCTCGACGAGATCGGGGAGTTGCCGCTGGGGCTTCAGGCCAAGCTTCTGCGCGTGCTCCAGGACCGGGAGTTCGAGCGTCTGGGCAGCAACAAGACCCGGCGGGTGGATGTGCGCATCCTGGCCGCCACCAACAAGGATCTGGAATCCCTGGCCGAATCCGGATCCTTCCGGCCGGACCTGTATTATCGTCTGAACGTCTTCCCGTTGCGCGTGCCGCCGCTTCGCGACCGCAAGGATGACATTCAGAGTCTCTTGATCCATTTCCTGACCAAGGTGTCCAAGGAATATTCCCGCAAGCTGTCCTTTTCCACCCAGGCCCTGGCCATGCTCACCCGCTACGACTGGCCGGGCAACGTGCGCGAGATGGAAAACCTGGTGGAGCGGCTGGTGATTCTGGCCGAGGATGAGCGCATCGGCACGGACCTGATCCTGCCGTACCTGTCCGGGAGCGTGCGCGAGGAGGGGCCTGAACTGACGGCGGAGCTTGAGACCGGGCCGTCGCTTGAGAACATGGAGAAGACCGTGGTCATCGAGGCCCTGCGCCGGGCCGGGGGCATCCAGCACCGGGCGGCCCGGGATCTGGGCATCACGCCGCGCCAGATGGGCTACCGGGTCAAGAAGTTCGGCCTGGAGGCCATGGTGGCCGTGCAGCGGGCCAGAACCCGCGAGGACGGGCGATAAAGCCTGCCGCATACGTTTCTTTGGATGTCTGCTCATGACAAATTTTCTAACAACTTTCATCTTATCAGTTTTAAGCATCTGCTTCAATCACGTGTCTTAGCCAAGGCGTCTTCTGCTCTTTGTTGGTTTTGCAAGCATTGATATCAAATTCCAGAACGATTAGTTGGTTAGGTAGTACCTGATCACTATGACAAGGGTATGCTCTCGATTCGATGTATTGGTAGCAGTTTTTTGTTGAATCATGGATCTGATTGGCAAATAATTGTGGACATTGATATTTAACTTGCGTAATTACTTATTTTTTTTCATAATTCTATTGTGGGGCATGGGAGGGAGTGATGGAAGCAATTCAAGCAACACCTCAAACAATTCAAGAGATTTTTTCAAAGATATACCACATCCCTGAGTATCAACGGCCATATTCTTGGGAGAGAGAGCATTGTGAAAAGCTTTGGGAAGACCTGCAATCTTTTGTTGATTCAGAACCGAAGGCCAGTGATAAGTACTTTCTTGGAAATATCGTTCTATATGAAGAAGATGGAAAATATTGTGTTGTTGATGGGCAACAGAGGCTTATAACGTTATCATTGCTTATGCGAGCAGTATTTGAAAAGGTTATGACGTATGATAAGCTTGAAAGGTGTTTGTTTGTCTTTGATGATGTTGAAGGTAATAATACAGGGGACATAAGAATTGTTTCTCATGTTATAGATGAAGAAAGTGAAAGTCTAAAAAAAGTCCTTGTTGATCATGATTTGGGCGAGGCTACGTTATATTCAAGAAATTATAAAGTATTTTATGATCTCATTGATAGACTGGTTAATTCGTTTGGTGTTGATAAAATAAAATTAAAGATATTTATAAATTTATTGCTAAATAACGTTGTGTTACTTCCGATAAGATGTGGTGCCCTTGATGATGCTCTGACAATTTTTGAGACAATAAATAACAGAGGGTTGAGTTTGAGTGATACAGATATTTTCAAAGCAAAATTACACAGAAACGCAGCTTCAAAGCATAGAGAATTTATTAAACGGTGGAATGATATCAGTAACGATTACAACGATATATTCCGCGTGTATATGTATATTTTAAGGGCAAAAGATCAAATAACAGATAAAGAAATAGGGTTAAGGTCATTCTTTCTGGCTTCTGACCGTCCTCGTTTAAATGAGTGGGAAAAATCAATTGCAGATATTGAAAGAATTGATGCTTGTATTAATTATCATGAAGCAGATTGCCCTGATGTTGAAAGCTGTGTGATCTGTCCAAAAAATGTTCTTTGTAAATGGTTTCATGTGTTATGTTATTACCCAAATCAATACTGGCAATATCCAATATATACATTTTTGTTCAAGTGTTTGGATGACAAGTGGCAGCTTCCTAGTGGCAAAATTGCTGAATATTCTGAGTTGCTAAAAAATACAGTTCGCTATTGTTATGTTAAGTCAGTTGTTTACAATTCAGTCAATGTTATAAAAGATACTATATTCCGCGTTGGTGTAAAGCTATGGAAGCAAGAGGAGTACGTTGACTTGTATGTGGAAAATTTAAAAACTGATAGAGAGATGATTGTGCAGAGTTTGAAGGCTGGAAAATTTCAACGAAGTCTCAGAGGGATTTGTTTTTTACATGCATATATTGATGATA
>JAVHLG010000019.1:4463-57915 GCA_031082225.1 Desulfovibrionaceae bacterium
ATCAATTTGATATCCCTTATGATGCTGAAGTCGAGCATGTGTTGCCAAAGAAATGGAATAATTATGATGGATGGACAGAAATAACACACCAAAAAGATGTAAACAAACTTGGCAATCTGGTCATCCTTGAAAAGAAACTTAATATAAGCGCTAAAAATGAGTTTTTTGAGAGAAAAAAGAAAGAGTATAGAAAGTCATGTGTTCTTGGGGCGAAGAAGCTTTGTAAAATAAAAACCTGGGATGAGAAGGTATTGGCTAGGCGAGATGATCGTGTAATTGAGGAACTTGTTTCGTTTTTTAATGAAATTTAGAAAGATTAACTACCCGCATTAGGTAACATAAGAAAAGTAGTGTTTCCATGCGTCAGGTGGCGGGCCGGGCCGTCCGTGACGGCCGGGGGGTGGCCTCCGCCGTGGGGGCGGCTGGCGGCAGGGGCTTGCCCGGCGAGGCGAACAGTTCCGCCGGGGACGGGGCCGAGGGCGGCGCAAAGGTGTCCGGGGCCGGCTGCGGACCGGCCTGGGCCATGGATGCGGGGGTCTCCTTGGCCGTAAGCATGGCCAGAAGCGGTCCGACCTTGGCCTTGAAGGCCGCCATATTCCCGGCCGGGACCGGGTCGGCGGCGATCTTCGGATTCTCCAGGACGTTGATGGCCTGGCCGTTTTTGTACATCCGGAAATCCAGGTGCGGCCCTGTGGCGTAGCCCGTGGATCCCACAAAACCGATGACGTCGCCCTGGCGTACGGTCTTGCCCTTCTCGATCCCCTTGGCGAAGCGGCTGAAATGATTGTAGCGGGTGGTGTAGGTTGGGTTGTGCTTGACGGTCACGTAGTTTCCCGCCGCATGGTTGTATCCCTTTTCCACCACCACGCCGTTGCCCACGCTCCATACCGGCGTGCCCTCGGGCGCGGCGTAGTCGATCCCCAGGTGGGGCTTGCGCACGTTGAGGATGGGATGCAGCCTGCTCGTCGTGAATCCCGAGGAGATGCGGCGGAAGGATAGAGGAGCGCGCAGAAAGGCCTTGCGCAGGGCCTGCCCCTTTTCGTCGAAGTACCCGCCCCGGCCGGACTTCCCGGCGAAATGGAAGGCCCGCAGGACGCGGCCCTGGTTGGTGAACTCCGCCGCCAGGATGCGGCCGTAGCCCAGGAAGGCGTCCCCGGCGTACCGTTTTTCCACCACCACCGTAAAGGCGTCTCCCTGGCGCAGATCCTTGCAGAAGTCGATGTCCCAGGCGAAGATGTCGGCCAGGTTCACGGCCAGTTCGGCGTCCTCGCCGCTCTTTTTTACGGCCTCGAAAAGGTTTTGCTCGATGGTCCCGGAAGCCGTCTCGGTGCGGAAATGCTGTGATTCGGCTTGGATGTCGATGAGGTATTCATCGCGTTCGGCCCGGATGACCAGCCGTTCCAGGGGGCTTATGACGTATTCGAAGGAGAGGAATTCTCCGTCGCGGGTGGTGATGCGGTAGCTTTGCCCTGCCTGGATGCGCGAAAGGCGGAATTCCCGGCTTTCCTGGGAAAGGCGGTGGATGTCTGCCGGTGCAATATGCTTTCCCAGGATGGCGGCTATGGTGTCGCCGGGGGCGATGGTGGCCTCCGTGACGTCCTCCAGCGGACCGCAGGCCGCGTCCGGTTCGAAGAGCCCGGCCGGAGGGGCCATGGCGAAACGACCCTCGGCGGTGAAGGAGACATCCTCCAGATCGCCCCGGAACAGGACCGAAACGACCAGACAAAAGGCCCCGATCACGCCGAATCCGAAGATCGCCACGCCCAGGCGGGACAGGGAGGAAAATGAGGGAACACGGGGCCGCGACAGGCGATGGAGCGTTTTTCGTAGGGGTATCCGCATGACGTCCTTGTCTTTGTTTCCAATGTTGGGCATGGGCTACACGACAAATTCCCTCATGTCCAGATTCCGAAGAATGGATGCCGGACCTCGCTGATACCGGGACATGATGCCCCTGATCGTCATGGCCAGGGCGGCAGGGGACTTTTCGGGTCGTGTCTCATGGACCGCAGGATGTCCGTACAGGTTTTCAGACACGGACAACGGACATGCCGTCATGATTTCAAGCGTGTGGGACAACGAATGCCCCATGTAACGTTTCCCCCATATATTTGCAGTGGGCGCTACAGGACTGCTGCGTCGGGCTGGACAACGCCCTTGACCATGATTGACGGATGCCTGTCGGCCGACCCGGGCTTTGCGAAGCAAGGGATGGACGGTCATTTGTTGGTCACCCGGCCCTGGAAGCGACCTGAGGCGTCATAGACGCGAAAACCGCCCCGTCCGTCTGGCGTCAGGGTTTGGGTCGGCCGTCCCATGGCGTCGAACATGCGGAAGCCTCCCCGCCCGTCGGATTGGACGCGGCCGGAGAAGGTCGGGGAGGGGGTTGCCGGGGGCTGCCCCGCCGGGGCGTCAGGGCGTGTCGGCGTCATGGTTCTGGGCGGCCCGGAAGCGGATTTCGGCATTTCCCGGGGTGGGGCGGCCGTTCCCGGCGTCCCTGCGGACGGTGCGTCGGTGCGAGGAGGGCGGGTTGCGGAGGGGATGGGCTCGATGCCCTTTTCCCGCATGCGGTCCACAAATCCGTTGGCCGGGGCCTTCCCCTGGCGACGGGACTTCTCCGGGACGTTGCCTTTTTCCTGAAGCGACCGGTACAGGGAGACGCCCTCCTCGGCGTCTGCCGGAGGGGCTGCGAGCAACAGCAGGAGGGCGGGAAGGATCAGACGCAGGCGCATGCCTGTGCGCTAGCAATTCGCGTTCCGAAACGAGGTGGCGTCCCAGGGGATTGAAACGCGGCGCAAGCAGCGCTACACACCGCTCACCGGCGAAGGAGGCCGGCCACCATGATGCGCTACCTGTGCCTGCTGTGCGGTTATACCTACGATCCCGAGAAAGGCGATCCCCGGGGCGGACTAGCGCCGGGAACGGATCTGGCGACGGCCCCGAAGGAGTGGGTCTGTCCCCGTTGCGGCGCGGACCAGGACAAGTTCGCCATGCGCGACGACGATGACGAGGACTGAGTTGCGGCCTGGGTCAGCCAAGGATCAGGATGCGCCCCAGTATCGCGACCGTTTTTCCCGCGGCGCCGGATCTTATGATATCTATTAATAGAATATTGAGTCTCCACTGCGTTCATCATATAAGGAAGGATGTCATAGGACAGAACTAATATCGACACGCCCTAGAATGTCACCCGCCGGTTCTGCCGGGGGGGACATGAATTTTTTCCGTGTCTTGATTCGAACAGGAATTCCTAGATTTTCGTCGCGGGTATCATCGGATTTGTATCCCGGCGAATCCATCCAGGCCGGCTTTCCACTTGAAAGAATTTTGCAACTGAGGCAGGGTGACGCACAAGTGCCTGCTGTTTCGAGGTTGCTGGGTGTGCAGAATACGTTGCAGAGGAGAGGGATTGATGTCCGAAGTGATCTTTACCGCAAGATTTCTCGTGCGTATGGCGTGTTTCCCTCTGGCGTCGATACTTATGCTGATGTGCTTTACGTTTTCAGTGCACGCCCAGTCTGAAGAACCTCCGGTATTTGGGGGGAAATGGGGAACTAACGGCACGGCTGACGGTCAGTTCTCAAGACCTGAGGCTGTTGCCGTGGCAGCGGATGGTTCAGTCTATGTGGCTGATTCTGGAAACAATCGCATTCAGAAGTTTAGTGCGGACGGTGTTTTCTTGACAAAGTGGGGTAGTCAGGGAACGGGTGATGGTCAGTTTGATGTCCCAGTTTCTGTCGCTGTTGCACCCGATGGTTCCCTCTATGTAGGGGAGTCTGGGAATAAACGCATTCAGAAGTTTTCCTCCGATGGAACTTTCTTGACCAGGTGGGGTCCTGAGGGCGAGTTTGGTCGTTTTTTCACTATTGCTGTGGCTATGGACGGTTCGGTCTACGTGGCTGACACCTTAAATAACCGCATTAAGAAGTATTCCTCCGACGGTGTTTTTCTGACAGAGTGGGGCCAGGGGTTCGACCCAGAAGGCAATCTTTCCTGCCCATTCGGTATCGCGGTGGCAGCCGATGGTTCGGTCTACGTGGCCGACACCTTCAATAGCCGCATCCAGAAGTATTCCTCCAACGGTGTTTTTCTGGCTAGGTGGGGCAGTCGTGGCGTGGGCGATGGACAGTTTGGCTGGCCTATGGCCGTTGCAGTGGCTGCCGATGGTTCGGTCTATGTGGCAGATCATCAGTTCAATGATCAAAAATATGAGAACAATCGCATTCAGAAGTTTTCTGCCAACGGTACGTTCCTGACCAAGTGGGGTGGTTATGGAGCCGGTGATGGGCAGTTTTATATGCCATATGATGTCGATGTTGCAAGCAGCGGCTTAGTCTATGTGGCGGATTACGGAAATAGTCGCATCCAGTATTTTCAACCGCAATCCCCGAAACCTCGCGGAGCGTTCCAGCCCGTCCTCTTCATGCTTCTGGAATGATTTCACTTTGTTCAGTGCGGGTATTCGCCCGACACTGTCGGCCCGGTGGAGACGTGATCAGGGTGATTCCATCCTTGGGACGGGCGTTCGTGGCTGCCATGGCGGAAGGAGCCGCCACGGTCTGTTTGCATTTCTTTCTCCGAATCAGATCATTCCCAAATCGGAATTCGGCCCAACCCGGTCCGCCCGGTCATTTTCCGGAAATGTGGTGGTGTGGTGTTGGGTACGAAAAATCCGGGTAAAAAATAAGTATTTCGGAGGGTTGTCTTTGAAATCCGGGCATGCCGGGTTCCAGGATACGTCCCTAGCCTTCGCGAATGATCAGGTGGGCCAGATCCAATCGGTTGGTGAGCTGCCGCTTGTACCGCCTGGCCTCCTGCACGGTGGAAAACGAGCCGATCATCACCCGGTACCAGACGCCCTTGTCCCCCAGGTCGGCGGCGACCACCCGGGCGGGGACGCCTTTTTTCTCCAGATTCCTGGCCCGGGCTCCGGCCTCGGCGGATGTCTGAAAGGAACTTTCCTGCAGGCTCAATTCACCCTGGCCGTGACTGCGCCCTGGGGCTCTTGCCGTGGCGGGGGCGGCGTCCGGGGGCATGACCAGGCTCGGATCCGTGGGCGCGAAGACCTGGACGGCGGCCGGCTGGAAGGGCTTGGGAGTGAAATCGGAGACCGTGGACGGCGACGGCCCCGTGGTGTTGTGCCTGGCTGTCGGCGGGGGAGTGGCCTTGGCGCGCACCCGGGGCCCGGCGACCGCAACGATGGTGGCCTGGGATTCGTCGATGGCGGCCAGCAGGGGTGTCGGGTTTTCGCGGGAGTCGGAGGTCGGCGCGAAGGCGGCCCCGGTCGGGGGATCGGCCAGGGTGATCCGGGCCGACGACATCCGGTTGCCGCGTTCGGGCACGGTTCGTGCGGCCAGGTAGGTCTTTTGCCCGGCCGGGGTGAAGCTGGCCTCCAGGATGGTTTTGGTTTCCCGGTTGCGTACCTGCCAACTTTTTCCTCCCAATACAACGGCAATGATCCTTGTATTTCCGCGTTTTGCCGTAGCCACGATGTTGTATCCTGATGCAGCAACCCATCCGGTCTTTATGCCGTCCACTCCATTACAGTCTTGCAGCAGCTTGTTGCTGTTTCGGCGTACGCTCCCGCGATGGGTTATGGATTTTTTGGAGTGGTGTTCCAAGGAGGATGGAAAACGCCTGAGGTATGACATGGACAACTTCATCATGTCCCGCGCCGTGGTGTATTGACCCGGGGAGGGCAGTCCGTTGGGGTTTTCAAAGGTGGTGGAGGTCATGCCCAGTTCACGGGCCTTGCGGTTCATGCGGTTGACGAAGTTGGCGACGCCCCCCAGATGCTCGGCCATGGCGATGCAGGCGTCGTTTCCCGAGGCCACGGCCATGCCGTCCAGGAGTTCCCGCACGGAGACTCTTTCTTTGGCCCGCAGGCGCATGCTCGATCCGCCTGTGGAAGCGGCCCGGGCGCTGATCGTCACCTGGTCCGTCAGGCGCAGACGCCCGGCCTCGATGTCTTCGAACACCAGGTACATGGTCATGATTTTGGTGATGGAGGCCGGGGGGATGCGGCTGTCGGGATTCTGCTTGTGCAGCACGGCGCCGGTATTGAAGTCCATGACCAGGGCGGCCCGGACGTCGAGAGCTCCCGGGGCGGCCTTGGCCTTGGACCTGGCCATGGCCTGGGAGGCCGTGCCGTGGACCAGGATGGCGACGAGAAGAATGACCTGAAACACTTTGCGCATGCGTTTTCCCCCTTGGCGGTGGCCGGTCAAGCGACGGCATTCGAAAAGAATCCCCCGAAAAACGGCAGCATGATCTGTGCCATCCGTGCAGCGTTCGTCGGCAGGGGACGGGCCGCAGGCGGTTAGCCGGGCGGCGGGGACCCGCTGGACGGAACGGGCGTGGCGGCGGACTCGTGTCGGGCGGGACGGGGCGGGGGTTGTTTTTTATGAATGTTAGAAAATGAATCGGAAGCGGCTCCGGAGAGGTACGGATTTCGGGGTCGTTGACATGGCCCAGCCCTGGCCCGGCCCGGTCGGATCGGGGTCGGGCGGGCCGAAAGACGCGTCCCGCTCAGGGCCTAAGGCGCCCATTGACAGCCTAGGCCCGGAGAAATAGGAAAGAACGTTTTGGGACGCCTGCCTCATGCCGCCCGCGACGTCCAGCCACGCCATGAATGTCCCTGGAGCGACCCCTTTCCTATGATCAAACGCAAGACAATCTACGTGATCGCCCTGGTGGTTTTGCCGGTGCTGTTTCTTGAGCTGGCGTCGTATGCCATGCTCGCCGCGTTGTGCGATGGCCCGAAGCGGGTCAGGGAGAACCGAAACGCGCTCATCGCCGTGGACACCACCCAGGCCGGGCTTATCGGGGCCGGGAGAACCAAGCAGTTCCAGTATATCCTGCATCCCTACCTGGGCTTCGTCTACGACTCCACCTACAACGCCGCGGTCAGTCCATACGGTTTTCTGGGTGACGACATCCTGTCCGCCGTATCCGACACGGACTACAATGTGGTGGTAGCCGGGGGATCCGTGGCCGGGAACTTCTTCGTTCTGGAGCGTCAGGAGCTCAAAAAACGCCTGGAGGCCCTCCCGGCCCTGGCCGGAAAGCGGATCAACACGGCCTGCATCGCCACGGCCGGATACAAACAGCCGCAGCAACTTTTGTTCGTGACCTATCTGCTCTCGCTTGGGGCGCGCATCGATCTGCTCATCAATATCGACGGCTTCAACGAGATGGTCATCCCCCTGACCGAGAACCGCATCGAGGGCATTTCGGTCCTGTATCCCACCATGTGGAAGGATCTGACCGACGACCTGGGAGATGCCCGGCAACGGACCCTGATCGGGGAACTCAGCCTGCTGGATGCGGCGCGCACCTCCCTGGCGGGTTGGTTTTCCTGGCCCGGGATCGATTGGTCCATGACCGCGAATCTGACGTGGTTTCTTGTGGACGGTCTGTTATCCGGCAGGTCTCGGGGCACGGTCAACGAACTGGAACGGACTTCGGGGGTGCTCAAGGGCTTTCAGAAGGGCCCGCCCGATTTGGGCGACCGGGATGTGATCCAGGATCGTCTGGCCGACAACTGGGCCGCGTCCAGCCGGATCCTGGGGGATTTGGCCCGGGCCCGGGAATTCGCCTACGTGCATGTGCTGCAACCCAATCAGTATGTCCCGGGCTCCAAACCGTTGTCGGAATTCGAACGGCAAAACGCCATCTCGCCCACCCCGGGCATGGCTGCGTGCACGATCCAGGGCTACGAGCGTTTGGCCCGGCGCATCCCGGACATCGAACAAGGCGGCGTTTCGTTTTTCGACGCCACCATGATCTTCCAGAACGTGACCGAGGATCTCTATTTCGATACCTGCTGTCATTTCAACCAGAAGGGAAACGACATCCTCCTGGACGCGGTCATGGGCTTTTTGACCGGCTCCGTCCTTGGCAGACCCTGACGCCGTGTTTCGGATAGCAACGCCGTTGTTTTTGATAATACCGCGCTTTTTTCCTTGTCCTCCCCGCCAGGCGCGCCTGACGGGGACGCGCCACCGATCCGGTCCCGCCCGGGCGGCGGCCCGCTGGCCGGGTCTCCGCTATTCCAGAAGCAGAAGCGGCAGTTGCGGCTGCCAGACCACGATCTCGTAGGGGCCCATGTCATAGGCATTGCCCCAGGGGCGGGATATCCCCCGGATGTCCCGGTTCGGGGCGTTGGTCGCGGTACCGGCGTCGATGCAGGGCGAGCTCCCAGCCAGAAGCGGCATGCCGTCGGCGTTGAAGGCGAAGCGCGGATCCTGGTCGATGTTGCCGGTTCCGGCGAAGCCGCCCTGGACGTCGGAATGCGTCACGCTCAGGACGGCGGCGGTGCTTTGCACGATCTGGTCGGTGCTGTTGTCCCAGACGATGAAGTTGCGCAGGGACGCGGTCGAGCCCTCAATGTAGAGGCCCGCGCCCGTGGAATTCAGGCAGATGTTGCCGACGAGGGCCGCGTTCGCCGCGTCCAGGGAGGCCGCGTCGTACAGGGAGATGCCGCCGCCGTGGCCATTGGCCACGTTGCCCATGATGATGGTGTTTTGGGCGGTGGCGGAGGAGTGGTAGACGTTTATGCCGCCGCCCCAGTTGATGGCGGTGTTCCCCTGGATGACGTTGTTTTGGAGCACGGCGTCGGTGGCGTAATGAAGAAAGATGCCGCCGCCGTCGAAGGCGGAGATGTTGGTGCGGATGGCGTTGCCGCGTACCACCGTGCCGATGGTGCTGTTGAGGCAGATGCCGCCCCCGCCGCCGCCTTCCGTTCCGGTATAGGCGTTGCCGATGATGAGGTTTCCGGCGATGACTACGCCGGTCCCGTTGACGGCCAGGACGCCGCCGCCGCAGCCGTCCGCCCGGGAGCCGTTGGTGACGGTGAAGCCGTCCAGGGTGACGTTGTCGGTGCTGACCATCTGCACCGCGGTTCCGGCCTCGGCGGCGTCCAGGATGGTCTCGTTGGCCGCAGGATCTCGTTGCGCCCCCCCCGCGGCCGGATAGCCGCCCAGAAGGGTCACCTCGCTGACCATCTCCACGCGCTCAACATACGTGCCTGCGGCGACGTGGATGGTGTCGGCCCCTGGGGTGACGGCGGCCTTGGCCATGGCCGCTCCCACCGTGGCCAGGGCTCGGCCGACGCCCCAGGCGTCCCCCGGGTTGGCGTCGTTGCCTGCGGTCGTCTGTACATAATAGGCGGCCGCCACGGCTTGGACGGGGGACGCAAGGAAAAACGAGATGAAAAACAAAGCGAGCATGTTGCGTGTGTTCATCGTCGCCTCCTCGTTTCCGGGCTGAGTTTTCGCTGCCAGGATCAGCCCGTGCACGCTGCTGGGATGGAAGAAACTTATCGTGCCCTTTACCTGCATCGTCCGCTTTCCACAACAAAAAAGGGCGAAAGCGCATCGTCTCCAGGTCTTTGTTCAAGGAATACGGGTGGGGCGGGCAGCGCTGCCGATGGGTATGAGGCTGCGAAGGGGCGGGAGCGGCCCGGACATGAGGCCGGGCCGCGACGGAATATCGGTTTCCCGGTGAAGCGGCATCAGGCCTCGCGCCGGGTGCGGTAGTGCGCCAGGTCTTCCACGGAGAGCAGTGGGAAGTCATGGCGTCTGGCGAAGGCCGTTATCTCGGGGAGCCGGGCCATGGAGCCGTCGCTGTTGGTCAGCTCGCACAGCACGCCGCAGGGCAGAAATCCCGCCAGACGGGCCAGATCCACGGTGGCCTCGGTGTGGCCCCGGCGTTCCAGAACCCCGCCGGGCCTGGCCCGCAGGGGGAAGACGTGTCCGGGACGCACCAGATCCGAGGGTCTGGCGTCGGCGGCGACGGCGGTTTGCACCGTGGTCAGGCGGTCGGCGGCGGATACGCCGGTGGTGACGCCGTGGGCGGCCTCAATGCTGACGGTGAAGGCCGTGCCGTTTCGGCAGGTGTTTTGGGCCACCATGGGCGGCAGTTCCAGGGCGTCGGCCTTGTCGTCCGTGAGGCAGAGGCAGACGATGCCGCTGCACTCCCTTATGAGCATGGCCATCTGTTGCCGGGTGAGGGTCTGGGCGGCGAAGATCAGGTCGCCCTCGTTTTCCCGGGACTCGTCGTCCACGACCAGTACGCCGCGCCCCTGCCGCAGGGCGGCCAGGGCGCGTTCGACGTTTTGCACCGGGGACGACTCGAAACACATGGGGGACTGATTCATGGTAATGCTCCCTGCATCGTTTGGAGTACCAGAATCAGGGCGTAAGGATGGACAGACCCGTGCCGCGCGCCGACGCACCGTGTCCGGACGCGCCACAGCACGCCCGGCGCGGCCCGCGAGCCGGGCGCGACAGGATATGGCGCGCGGCGCACGGTCCGCGCGCGTGTCGTCTCCTCTTTCATCCGGACTGTCACCGTCGGCTCCGGCCTTGCACCGGATCTGCTGACCCCCCGGCCGGGGACGGCCAGGGGCGCTCGCGGGCTCCCCGGTTGATCCGGGATACCGCCGGTGGGGAATTGCACCCCGCCCTGAGGATGGGCTGGTGTAGCGCGGTCGCAACGGGAGCGCAAGGCGTCGGGATGGTGCGGGGCTGCGCCGGGCCTCTCATCATGCCCCCGCCGCCCCCCCCACAGGGTATGCCGCAGAGTCGCGAGAGGGATGGTCAAGCATTCCGGAGGGCGGACGCATCATCTGTATGCGCCAGGGGGTGTGGTGCAAATTTAATATGGCAACATATCAGCATATTGAGTGGATTGTGCAAGGCGGTCAGGTCCGCACGACGAGTTCAGGCTTGAAAATATTGCACATACATGGCAACCTTGCACATATCGCCTGTCACATGACACAGGGCGTGGGTGGCGGACTCAAGGGGCAGAGAACACCAAACCGGCCACGGCAAACAGGAGCCGCACCGTTTGAAAGCGCCATTCCCTCACCCCGGGCCCGCGCCAATGCGCCTCAAGGAATGCCGCAATGACCGGCAAGGCGACATCGCTCCCCCTGGAGTCGAACGCATCCCCGGCGTTTCCAGGGGGGGAGTCATGATTTCCCCGGCAGCCAAAACGATACTGAGCGTTATTGACGCCCTCAATATGGGCGGGGCACAGGAATTGCTCGTCCTGCTGGCCAGGAATTCGCCTCCCGGCGTCCGTTTTGTGGTGTGCGCCCTGCAGGACGATCAAACCATGGCCGACCGGCTCAGGCAGGCGGGCGCGGAGGTCCATGTGCTGGGCCGGAGACGGCCCTCCCTTCTCCAGTTTTTTCGTTTTGCGTCCTATATGGCGGGCGGACTTCGCGATCTTGCCCGGCTGTGCGCCAGCATTCGGCCCGATGTCATCCATTGCCACCTCTCGGACGCCGTGTTTCTGGGATTTGCGGCATCTTTTTTTCACAAAGGGAGCAGGGTGATGCTCACCAAGCACACGCCCGTGCTGTTCCCAAAGCGATCCATCCTTGATCCCCGCAATCTGTTGCGCAAGGCAGCCCTGTGGCTGATCTACCGCAATATCCGATATATTGCCGCCGTTTCGGAGGAGACCCGGAGAAATCTCCTGCAGGGGCTGGGCCTTTCCCGGGATCGTGTGGTCACCATTCCCAACGGCGTGGAGATTCCCGCATCTGCCCGGGGGAAATCCGAGGCCGCCCGGGAGGCCCTGGATCTGGCCCCGGACGAGACGGTCATACTGACTGTCGGACGCCTTGTGCCCGTCAAAGGCCAGACATACTTGGTCGAGGCCATGGCCAGGCTTGTGGACCGGTATCCGACGCTGACCCTTTTGATCGCGGGCGAGGGGCCTTGCCGCAAAGAGCTTGAGAAGCGGATCGAGGAGCTGGGGTTGACCGGGAGGGTGCGGCTTCTGGGATATCGCAAAGAAGTGCTTCGGCTCTACGCCGCTGCGCAGGTGGTGGTTTTTCCCTCGCTCTCGGAGGGGACGTCCCTGGCGATCATTGAGGCCATGGCGGCGGGACGGCCCATCGTGGCCACATCGGTGGGCGGCAATCTCGATCTGCTGCAGCACCAGAGCACGGCATTGCTCGTGCAGCCCGAGGATGCGGCGTCCCTGGCCGAGGCAGTGGCGCAATGCATGGAGGATCCGGCATTGGCGACCCGGCTTGGCGCGGCCGCGCGGCGCAAGGCCCTGGCCGAGCATGGCATCGAACGGACAGTGGCGGCCTATGCGGCGCTCTGGTCGAACTAACCCCCTGCGCGCCCGTCTGGCGGGCAGCGTGAAGACGCTGCTCGGGAAGCTGGTCTTTGGGCTGGGTCTTTCCCGATGGCTTTTGTCCGACCGGGCTGTGGTCGTCGCCTTTCACCGGGTTTTGGCGCACGCCGCAAACGACGCCATGACCATGCCCGGGTCCGCCTTCCGGGAATGGTGCCGGTTTTTCGCCAGGCATTTCCGGGTGGTTCCCCTGGAGACGGTGGTGGCCAAGCTTGAGCGCAAAGAGCCCTTGGACAGGGAGTTGGCCATCACCTTCGATGACGGGTATCTTGATTTCCAGACCCAGGCCGTACCGATCCTTTCATCCCTTGATCTGACGGGAACGGTCTTTGCGGTTTCCGACTTTGTGGGCGCCGACGCCACGCCCTGGTGGGACGAGGCGGAGCGTCATCCCTTCATGGGCTGGCAGGAACTTCGCGATGTGGCCGCGCGGGGCTTCACCGTGGGATCCCATGGCAAGACCCATCGCGGGATGGACCAGCTTGATCCCGACGAGGCCCGGGACGAACTGGCATCCTCCAAGGCAGCCCTTGAAGCGGGCCTGGGACGTCCGGTGGCGTTTTACGCCTATCCCTACGGGGATCCAGGGCGCATGCCCGAGGTGTACCGTGACCTGGTCAGGCAGTGCGGATATCGGGCCTGCCTGGGGTATGGCGGCCTGATCGAGGCCGGGACCAGCCCGTTTCATATCGGCCGCATCTGCGTGAACGACTGGTTCGCCTCCCCGGCGCAGTTCGGGGGCTATCTTGTCGTCCTTGCGCTGCGGCGGATCGTGTCCGGATTTCTCAGAGGCCGTCATGCAACGTCCTGAAGTGCTGCAAAACATCCTGGGGCCTCGCCGCGAACGCTGGCTGGTCACCGGAGCGGCCGGATTCATCGGCTCGCACCTGGCGGGCGCTTTGCTGGCGCTTGGCCAGACCGTGCGCGGCCTGGACAACCTGTCCACCGGGACGCTGGCCAACCTGGAGGCCGTGCGCCTCCAGGCGGCGCAGGACGGCGTTGGGCGTTTCGACTTTATCAAGGGCGATATTCGCGATCCGGGCGTTTGCCGCGACGCGATGTCCGGGATCTCGGTAGTGCTGCACCAGGCCGCCCTGCCGAGCGTGCCCGTGTCCCTGAAGGCGCCTCTGGAATGCCATGCCGCCAATGTCACGGGGTTTTGCAACATCCTTGAGGCGGCCCGGCTGGCGGGGGTGCGGCGCATTGTCCATGCCTCGTCGAGCGCGGTCTATGGCGACGCCGCCTCTCTGCCCAAGGTCGAAACCATGCCCGTTGCGCCGCGTTCCCCCTATGGGCTCGCCAAGAGCGTCAATGAGCAATACGCCTCCCTGTACAGGGAATGCTTCGGCCTGGAGACGGTGAGTCTGCGCTATTTCAACATCTACGGGCCCCGGCAGAATCCGGCTGGGGATTACGCCGCCGTGATCCCGCTGTGGTTTGCCGCCCTGGTCCGTGGCCAATCCCCGGTCATCTATGGGGATGGCGGGTCCAGCCGGGATTTTTGCCATGTGGACGACGTGGTTGCGGCCAACGTCCTGGCTGGGCTTGCTGCACATGCCAGCGGCGTCTACAACATCGGCTCCGGCAAGGCGACAACGCTTGTGGAACTCTTTGCCGCCGTCCGTCAGGCCGCTGCCTCCGTCTCCCCGGCCTTGGAAACCGTGACGCCGCGCCATCAGCCATCGCGCGCAGGCGACATCCGGCATTCCCTGGCCGATATCACCCGAGCCCGCCAGGAACTCGGTTTCGTGCCGACCATTGCGTTGCAGCAGGGGTTGCTTGCCATGGCCGACGCCCTGGGCATCCGCCAAGACCGACCCCGGGCCTGAAAAAGGGTCGCGTCGCGGCGACGACAACGACCCTGTGGCGTGGCGATGGTGCGCACTGGAGGAGTAACAGGCGTGACTTTTTACACGTGCTGCGGTGTGAGGGGGCGGCGGCGTGAACCCACGGCCCCGGAGCCCGCAAGGGGCAGGGCCCCATCTCTCCGCTTCAGCATTTCCCCGGCCCTTTCGACCTCGCCCCGTCTGACGCGGACAGACAGCCATCTCTCCGGTTCAGCGTTTCTCCGGGAAAGACCGCAACACCAGGGTAAGCCGCAGCATGTCCGTGAGTTGGACGCCGTCCTCAAAGATGGGTTCCGGATAGTTCAAAAGAAAAAAATCCGTGTCGATCCCCGTAACCCGGAATCCCTGGCGCTGATAAAACGCCAGTTGATAGCCGAAGGTTCCTGTCCCAACCTCAAGACGGCAGGCCCCTTCCTCTCTGAACACGGAAATGACGTGACAAAGAAGCGTGGTCCCGAGTCCTCTCCTGTGCCGGGAAGGCTCCACGACGATGTTCATGATTTCATACGCCGCATCCGAAAGAGGCATGACCACGCATACAGCCACAGGCGACGCCCCGGAATATGCCGCGAAGCAGCGTGAGCGCGGCAGATATGCCGCAACCTTGGCCTCGGACGGGTCCGCCAGGAGCAACAGTTCCAGCGGAGCGTCCGCCGGGGATATCTCCGCGATGCGAGGCGAAAGGTCACTGCTTTTCATGCGGCATCCATTGCGTTGCGTATGAAGTCAACTCTTGTCCCGATCGATCCACTTGGGCGCCGCGACCGGCCGGTAGGCCCGCATGGCGGCAAGTAACGCCTCGGACGTGGGCGCGGCCAGCACGATGTCCGCATGGGCGTCGCGCACGAAGCGGTTCTCCACCATGGTCCGCACCAAGGCTAAAAGAGGATCGTAGAATCCGCCCACGTTGAGCAGGCCGCAGGGCTTGGCGTGCAGCCCGAGCTGGGCCCAGGTCACGATCTCGCAGAACTCCTCCAGCGTCCCCATGCCGCCGGGCAGGGCGACGAACCCGTCGGACAGCTCGGCCATGAGCGCCTTGCGTTCATGCATGGACGGCACCACATGCAATTCGGTCAAACCCGTATGCGCCAGCTCCTTTTTCTTCAGAAAATCGGGCAGAACCCCCACCACCTTGCCGCCTGCCGCCAGGCAGGCGTTGGCCGTGGCCCCCATGAGCCCGACGGACGCCCCGCCGTAGACCACCGTCAGTCCCTGCCGGGCCAGAAACGCCCCCAGGGACTTGGCGGTTTCCAGGAACACAGGGTCGCCGCCGGGATTGGACCCGCAAAACACGCAGACGCTTTTCATGCACAGGCTCCAAAAAGGGCGGGGAGCCGTGCTGGACGGCTCCCCGGTTGGTCGTCAGGGGTGAATCGGGCGCGTGGGTTATTCGACGCCTTCGAGCAGGGGCCGGTGCTGGCTTAGGTCGAAAAAGCCGCGCACGGCAAAGGGCAGGGGAAAATTGGGCACCTTGTCGAAGTTGACGAAGCCCGAGTCTTTGCCCTCGGTGAGTTCCGACAGGGCCACCAAACCCAGGGGGATGGGGAAGTTGAGGGAACAGGAGCGGATGGCCGCCAGGCGGTCCTGGTAGCGGTCCTTGAGGTAGGTGATGAGCTGGTCGCGCTCCTGCTCGGTGAAGGCCTCCAAAACCACCCGCCGACAGCTCTCCAGGCTGACCTCCAGGTCCGGCACCAGCAGATCGCCCATGAGCGCGTTCCAGTCGTACTGCGCCTCCTCGGCCTTGTTCCATTCGGGCCGGAAGAGGTGGACCTCCACGTCCTTGCGGCCCTTGAAGCTTTTGATGACGATGGACAGGGTATAGGCCCGGGCAACGGGCAGCCTGTTGTCCGCCGGGACGATGTCGATTTCCATGGATGCTCTCCCGTGTGCCGCTGACGGCGAATATGGTCTGGGATTTCCCCGTTGTGTCCGACACGGCTTGGCCGTACATTCACAGGCGCGGCCACGCGGCCGCCCTAACCTCGTAAAACCGGATTTTACCCGACATGTCCAGTCTTTTCCAGCTCAAAAGCCCCTTCGAACCCAAGGGGGACCAGCCCCAGGCCATTGAGGAACTGGCGGCCAACCTCACGTCCGGGGTGAAAAACCAGGTGCTCCTGGGGGCCACGGGCACCGGAAAGACTTTTACCATGGCCCAGGTGGTGGCCCGCCTGAACTGTCCGGCCCTGGTCATGGCCCCCAACAAGACCCTGGCCGCACAGCTCTACAACGAGTTCAAGGGCCTTTTCCCGCACAACGCCGTGGAATATTTCGTCAGCTATTACGACTACTACCAGCCCGAGGCCTACCTGCCTCGCACGGACACCTACATTGAGAAGGATTCGTCCATCAACGACGACATCGACAAGCTGCGCCACGCCGCCACCCATTCGCTTCTGACCCGGCGTGACGTGCTCATCGTGGCCTCGGTGTCCTGCATCTACGGCCTGGGTTCGAGGGACTACTACGAAAAGATGGTGCTGCCCCTGGGCGTGGGCGAAGAGACGGGCATGGACCGGGTGCTGTCGCGGCTGGTGGAGATCCAGTACGAGCGCAACGAAATCGATTTCCACCGGGGCACGTTTCGGGTGCGCGGCGACGTGGTGGAGCTGATCCCGGCCTACAGCCGGGACACGGCGCTTCGACTGGAATTTTTCGGCGACGAGCTGGAGGCCATCCTGGAGACGGACCCGCTTACGGGCGAGGTGCTGGGGGCGCTCAAAAGGACCATCATCTTCCCGGCCAGCCACTACGTGTCGGATCGCGAGAATCTCAGCCGGGCCGTGTCGGACATCCGGGAGGAACTGCGCCTGCGGCTGGCCGAATACGAGAAGGGCAACCGGCTCCTGGAGGCCCAGCGCCTGGAGCAGCGCACCATGCAGGACTTGGAGATGATTGAGGAGCTTGGCTACTGCACGGGCATCGAGAACTATTCGCGGCACCTGGACGGCCGGGCCGCCGGGCAGCCGCCGTATACGCTTCTGGACTATTTCCCCGAGGATTTCATCACGTTTATCGACGAGTCCCACATCACCGTGCCCCAGATCGGCGGCATGTACAGCGGCGACCGCTCCCGCAAGCAGACGCTTGTGGATTTCGGGTTCCGGCTGCCCTCGGCCCTGGACAACCGGCCGCTCAACTTCGAGGAGTTCCTGGCCCGGGTGGGACGCATGGTCTTCGTGTCGGCCACGCCCGGGCCGTGGGAGATCGAACGCTCCCAGGGCCTGGTGGTGGAGCAGATCATCCGGCCCACGGGGCTGGTGGACCCGGTGGTGACGGTGCGGCCCACCACGGGCCAGATGGACGACCTGCTGGGCGAGTGCCGCAGGCGCATGCAGGCCGACGAGCGGGTCTTGGTGACCACCCTGACCAAGCGCATGGCCGAGGATCTGACGGATTATTTCAACGCCATGGGCGTCACCTCCCGCTACCTGCATTCGGACATCGACACCCTGGAGCGGGTGGCCATCATCCAGGCCCTGCGCCAGGGGGAATTCGCCGTGCTGGTGGGCATCAACCTGCTGCGCGAGGGCCTGGACATCCCCGAGGTGTCCCTGGTGGCCATCCTGGACGCGGACAAGGAAGGCTTCCTGCGATCCACGCGTTCCCTGGTGCAGACCTTCGGCCGGGCGGCCCGCAACGCCGCCGGGAAGGTGATCCTCTACGCCGACACGGTGACCGGCTCCATGCACACGGCCATGGAGGAGACCAATCGCCGCCGGGAGAAGCAGGAGGCCTACAACCGGGAGCGGGGCATCACCCCGGCCACCGTGCGCAAGGATATGGAAAACGTCCTGGATTCCCTGTACAGCCAGATTCGCGACGAGACGGCCCAGGCGGCAAGGATCCTGGCCGCCGAGGACACGGGCGAATACGGGGTGACCCCGGCGTCCATGAAACAGACCATCCGCCGCCTGGAGCGGGAGATGCGCGCGGCGGCCAAGGAACTGGCCTTCGAGCGCGCGGCGGCCCTGCGTGACCGCATCACGGCCCTGCGCGAAAAGCTTCTAAGCCTGGGAGAGGCATGAACTCCATCAAGCTGCGCGGACGCGTGCTGACGATGCAGCACCGTCTGGGAATATTCTGGCCCATCGTCATCGGCTGCGTGATCATGACCGCCGTGGTCGCGGCGGGCGTGGCCTCGTACATGGTCATCGAGGGCTGGCCCTTTTTCGACAGCCTGTACCAGGTCATCATCACCCTTTCCACGGTGGGCTTCCAGGAGGTCAATCCGCTCTCCGAGCAGGGCCGGGTGGCCACCATGCTTTTGATCGTGTGCGGCGTGGGCAGCTTCGCCTATCTGGTGGGGTCGTTCACCCAGGTGCTCATCGAGGGACGTCTGCAAGAAATTTGGGGGAGGCGGCGGGTGCAAAAAGCCATCGACAAGCTGACCGGACATATCATCATCTGCGGCTGCGGCCGGATCGGGGCCATCGTGACCGAGAAGGTCATCAACGAAGGACACGGCGTGGTGGTCATCGAAAAAAATCCCGAGGTGGTGCGGGAGCTTGAGGAAAAGGGCATCCTGCACCTGTCCGGGGACGCCACGGACGACGATGTGCTCATCGCGGCCGGTATCGACCGGGCCAAGTCCCTGGTGGCCGCCCTGCACCAGGAGGCGGCCAACGTCTACGTCACCCTCACCGCCCGGCAGATCAACCCCAGGCTGTTTATCGTGGCCCGGGCCGACACCCCGCCGCACATCCCCAAGCTCAAGCGGGCCGGGGCGGACCAGGTGCTCATCCCGCACCTGTTCGGCGGCATCCGCATGGCCCAGTCGGTCTTGCGGCCCACGGTCACCAGCTTTCTGGAACTGGCCCTGGGCGGCGGCGACATCGACCTCCAGATGGAGGAACTCCGGGTGGAGCCCACCTCCGAGGTGGTGAACCAGAATCTCATCGAGTCCAAGATACGGCCGCGCTTTGACCTCATCGTCATCGGCATCAAGAAGTCCAGCGGGGAGATGGTGTTCAACCCCCAGCCCCAGACCGTGCTGGAGGCCGGGGACACCATGATCCTGGTGGGCAAGGGCGAGGATCTGGACCGGCTGCGGACCATCCTGTAGCCGGACGACGGGCCTGCCGCAGGCGATGGCCGGGGGAGGCTTCGGCGGCCAAAGGCCCCG
The DNA here is from genome assembly GCA_031082225.1 of Desulfovibrionaceae bacterium. Classification (GTDB taxonomy): domain Bacteria; phylum Desulfobacterota; class Desulfovibrionia; order Desulfovibrionales; family Desulfovibrionaceae; genus Desulfolutivibrio. Next base: position 23,598 of record JAVHLG010000019.1, read on the forward strand.
GCACCCAAAGACTCAGGCGGCGGCGGGGGGTCGCCCTTGGGAACGGTGTCCCGGGGACACGGCCCGGGGTCGGGAAAGCGGATGTGCAGAGCGTTATTTCCCGATGTGCGACTGGCGTTGGTTCGCAGAATCGGCAGGCAGCCGTGTGGAGGCGGAGGTGGCGACACACCCCCGGATCGAATGCGTGGTGGCCCGGTACGCCGAGGACGTGTCCTGGACGGCGGCCCTTTGCTGTCCGGTGGTGGTCTACGACAAGTCCGGCGCGCCCGGGCCGCATGCCCTGCCCAACGTCGGCCGGGAGAGCCACACCTACCTGCACCACATCGTGGCCCGGTATCCGGATTTTGCCGACCATACGGCCTTTATGCAGGGCGACCCCTTTCGCCACCTGCCGCCGGGCATGGACGCGGCTGGCCTGTGGGAGCGCATGCAGCAGAATGCCCGGCTTTGCGCGCCCTTTGCCGGGCTGGCCTGGTTCAAGCTCAAATGCGACCGGCTGGGTCGGCCCCATGACATGGCCGATCCGGCCAAGGCGGGTTCCTGGGCCGGGTTCGGCAAGGACATCCCGGTGGGCGCAGTCTATGCGGCGCTTTTTGCCGGTCCCGTGCCCGAGACCTTTCTGACCCCGGCCCCGGCGGGGCTTTTCATGGTCGGCCGGGAGCGCATCCTGGCCCGGCCCCTGGGCTTTTATCGAAAGGCCCTGGCCCTGGTGGCGGCCGACCCAGGGGACGCCGACAATACCGGGCATGCCTTTGAGCGGCTTTGGAACGTGATCTTCAACGGTCGACAAGACCTCAACCGGCCGGATGCGGCCGACTGACGGAGCAGGCGTGGCTTACGGCAGCATCGATCCGGCGGCGCGGGTTCGCGAGCTTCGCGACCTCATCCGCCATCACGACCACCGCTATTACGTGCTTGACGATCCCCAGATCAGCGACGCGCAGTATGACGCGCTTTTTCGCGAGCTTCAGGAGGTGGAGGCGGCCCATCCGGAACTGGCCGACCCGGCCTCGCCCACCAGACGGGTGGGCGGCGCGCCAGCCGAGGGCTACGTCTCCCGGCCGCATCGCCAGCGCATGTACAGCCTGGACAACGCCATGAGCCGCGCCGAATGGGAGGCCTTCCTGGAGCGGGCGGCAAACGCCCTGGCCCGGCAGGGTGGGAAGCTCGGGACGCATTTCTGGGTCGATCCCAAGTTCGACGGCCTGGCCCTGGAGGTCGTGTACGAGCGGGGCCTGTTCGTGTCGGCCCTGACCCGGGGGGACGGGGTCACCGGCGAGGACGTGACCGAGAACCTGCGCACGGTGCGCAGCGTGCCCCTGACCCTGGTTCCCCATGCCGCTGCGGCCGGACTGCCGGTGCCGGAGCTTGTGGAGGTACGCGGCGAGGTGGTCATCACCCGCCAGGATTTTTATGAGCTCAACGAGGCTCGCCGGGCGGCCGGGGAGAAGGTCTTCGCCAATCCCCGAAACGCGGCGGCCGGGTCCGTGCGCCAGCTCGATCCCAAAATCACGGCCGCACGCCCTTTGCGCTTTTTCGCCTACGCCACGGGCGAGGTGGTTTTTCCCGGCGGCGCGGCCCCCTGGAAGACCCATTCGGCCATGATGGCCGCGCTTTCCGGCTACGGGTTCTCCGTGGCCCGGGAGGGCAGGGTCTGCCGGGCGGCCCAGGTCTATCCCTTTTTCGAGGAGCTTGGGAAAATGCGGCTCGATCTGCCCTTTGAGATCGACGGGGCCGTGGTCAAGTGCGACGACCTGGCCGTGCAGGCGGCCCTGGGCTTCACTGATCGCGCCCCGCGCTTCGCCGTGGCCCTCAAGTTCCCGGCCCACGAGGCCGAGACGGTGCTTGAGAGGATCGAGGTCCAGGTGGGCCGCACCCGGGTCATCACCCCGGTGGCCATCCTGGCCCCGGTGTCCCTGGCCGGGGTCAGCGTGTCCCGGGCCACCCTGCACAACGAGGACGAGATCGCGGCCAAGGATCTGCGTGAGGGGGACACGGTGGTGGTGCGCCGGGCCGGGGACGTGATCCCGGAGGTGGTGCGGGCCGTGGAGGAGAAGCGGCCGCCGCAGGGACGGCCGCCCTTCGTATTCCCGCCGGACTGCCCGTCCTGCCATACCCCGAGTGTGCGGCTGCCCGGGGAGTCGGCCCGCAGGTGCGTCAATCCCGACTGTCCGGGGGTGCGCCTGCGGGGCATCGTCTATTTCGTGTCCAAGGCCGGGCTGGACATTGCAGGCGTGGGCGGCAAATGGATTGAGATTTTGGTGGATCGGGGGCTTCTGCGCAGCCCGGCGGACCTGTTCGTTCTGACCAGGGAACAGCTTCTGGAACTGCCGCGCATGAAGGAGAAGTCCGCCACGAACTTCGTCACGGCCATCGCCAGGGCCAGGGACTCGGCCACCCTGGACAAATGCATCGCGGCCCTGGGCATCCCCCTGGTGGGGACGCGCACGGCCAAGACCCTGGCCGCGAGGTTCACGGACATGGACGCCCTGGCCGGGGCCTCGGAGGAGGATCTGACCGCGCTGTCCGATGTCGGCCCCGAGGTGGCCCGGTCCATCCGGGCGTTTTTCGCCGCGCCCGGGCAGCGGGAGTTGCTGGGCCGTTTCAAGGCGGTGGGGCTGTGGCCGAGGGCCGTGGTCAAGGCCCCGGCGGACGCGGCCGGGCCGCTTCGCGGCAAGCGGTTTTTGTTTACCGGCGAGCTTGAGGGCCTGCCCCGGCAGGAGGCCCAGGCCATGGCCGAGGCCGCCGGGGGCATCGTGATTTCGGCCGTCTCGAAAAAGCTCGACTACCTGGTGGTCGGGGACAAGCCCGGTTCAAAGCTGCAAAAGGCCCGGGAACTGGGGTGTGCGGTCATCGACAAGGCGGCCTTCCTGGAGCTTGTGCGTTCCGGCCCCGGCCGGGCGGGCATGGTCCAGGGCAGCCTGCTTTCCGGCTGAGGCCGGTCGTTCTTGACGGCAGGGCGCCTTGCGCCTCATGACAAAACCCGGGCGCTTGCCTACAATCTGAAGGCCGGAAGCAGCCTGGAGCAACGTATCGGCATGTCCAGACCATGACGGGATTCCAAAGGGCAAAGCCCTTTGGCCGCCGGAGGCATCCACCCCGGCCTTCCTTTCTGTCGCGGCCGGGCGGTTTTTCATCTGCACCTTTTTTAACGCGGGAGACGGACATGAGCGTGTGTGACGTGGTCATCATGGGGGCGCGGGGGCGCATGGGGTCCACCCTGATCCAACTGGTCCGGGCCAATCCGGACTACCGGCTGGCGGCCGTGGTGGAGCGGCCGGGAAACGAGGCCGGGCTTTCGGAGTATGGCTGCGTGGCTGGATCGGACCTGGCCGCGGTGTTGCCCCAGGTTCCCGGGGCGGTGGTCATCGACTTCACCTCCCCGGCCTGTTCCGTGGCCACGGCCAAGATTGCCGTGGCCGCCGGGAATCCCCTGGTCGTCGGCACCACCGGACTGGACAAGGACCAACTCGCCGCCGTGGCCCAGGCCGCCACGGCCGGACGGGTGTTTTTCGCGCCGAACATGAGCGTGGGCATCAACGTGTTGTTGTCCGTGCTGCCCGCCCTGGTGAAGAGGCTGGGGGACGCCTACAACATGGAGGTCATGGAGATCCACCATAACCGCAAGGCCGACTCCCCCAGCGGCACGGCCATAAAGATCGGGCAATGCCTGGCCGAGGCCGCCGGGCGCGACTTCGACGCCGTCAAGACATGCTGCCGGAAGGGTATCATCGGCCCGCGTCCGGCTAAGGAGATCGGCATCCAGGCCCTGCGCGGCGGGGACGTGGTGGGCGATCATACGGTGTATTTCTTCGGTCCCGGCGAGCGCATCGAGGTCACCCACCGGGCCCATTCCCGCGACACCCTGGCCCAGGGGGCGCTTCGGGCTGCGGCCTGGCTGCCGGGACAGGCGCCGGGGCGGCTGTATGGAATGCCGGATATGTTGGGCTGACGCCGGGCAAGAGGATTTTCTTCATAAAAAATACATTCGTATTTTTTATGGGGCGGTTTGCGGCCTGCCGGATATGCTGGGCTGACGCCGGGCAAGAGGATTTTCTTCATAAAAAATACGTTCGTATTTTTTATGGGTCGGCTTGCGGCCTGCCGGACATGTTGGGCTGACGCCGGACAAGAGGATTTTCTTCATAAAAAATACGTGCGTATTTTTTATGGGGCGGTTTGCGGCCTGCCGGACATGTTGGGCTGACCCCCGGCAAGAGGATTTTCTTCATAAAAAATACATTCGTATTTTTCATGGGGCGGCTTGCGGCCTGCCGGACATGCTTCGCTGACGCCGGGCCTCGCGCCCTGGGGGCATGATGGACGACCGGCCGCCTGGTCCCGCCCGGATCAGGCGGCCGGAGCCGGTTCGGCGTGCTGGGCCATCTTGGCCTTCATGTGCTCCAACACCTGCTCCAGGGCCGCCTCCACATCCACCAGCGCGGCGGCTGCGGACTCCCGATCCCCGGCCCGGGCCGCCGTGTCCAGGGTCTTGGCCATGGCGCTCAGACGCTTGGCCCCCATGGTGGCGGAGGCCCCCTTGAGGGAATGGGCCAGAAAGCCCAATCTCTCCAGGTCCGGGGCTGCCACGGCCTGGCGCATGGCCTCGATCATGCCCGGTTTCTCCTCCACGAAGGCCGTAAACAGCTTCAGCACGAAGGCGGCGTTGCCCCGGGCTTTCTCCAAAAGCCAGCCGAAATCCAGAATCTCCGGATCGTCGCAGGTCGGCGCGGCGGGCAGGCGTCCCTTGCGGGCCAGCACCCGCAGAAGGGACGCGGAAATCTCCGGCAGCCCCACGGGTTTGGGCAGATAGTCGTCCATCCCGGCCCGCAGAAAGGTCTCCCTGTCCCCCTTGTGGGCGTGGGCCGTAAGCGCAATGATGGGCACCTCGGGGTCGATCCGGCCGTCCGTGGCGCTGCGGATGATCCGGGTGGCCTCCATGCCGTCCATCTCGGGCATCTGGATGTCCATGAGCACGGCGTCTACCCGGCTTTTCTCCAGCACCTTGACCGCCCGCAGGCCGGTGTGGGCGGTGATCACCGCGTGGCCGCTCTGTTCCAAAAGCTCCCGGATAAACATCTGGTTCACCGGGTTGTCCTCGGCCAGAAGGATGGTCAGGGGCGGCAGGGCGTTTTCCCAGGCCGCGCCGTGATCCCCGCCTGCGGCCTCGGCCGGGGCCCGCTCCCCGGCCGGACGCAGGGCCACGCGGAAGGAAAAGACGCTGCCTTTGCCCTCCTCGCTGGTCACGTCGATCTCCCCGCCCATCATGGTCACGAGTTCCTTGAAGATGGACAGCCCAAGCCCGGCCCCCCGGTATTTCCGGGTGGGGGAGGGGTCGGCCTGGGTGAAACTCTCGAAGATGGCGTCGAGTTTTCCCGCCGGGATGCCGATGCCGGTGTCGCGCACGGTGAACGCCAGGCGGGGGGCGTCCATCTGTGACGGCGGACTGGAATCCAGGGAGACGTCCACCTCGACCGACCCTTTTTCGGTGAATTTGACGGCGTTTCCCACCAGATTGATGAGAACCTGGCGCAAACGGATGGGGTCGCCCACGACGATCATGGGGACCGTGTCCGCGATGTGGGCTGAAAGCGACAATCCCTTCTGCTCGGCCAGGGGCGCGAAGACCGTGATGGCGCTCTCCACGGTCTCGCGCAGGGCAAAGGCCGTGGCGGCCAGTTCCAGCTTGCCGGCCGTGATCCGGGCGCTGTCCAGGATGTCGTTGATGATCTCCAGAAGCGACGCCGCCGAGTGGCGGACCATCTCCAGGTATTCCCGCTGTTTGCGGCTTAATGACGTGGCCAGGGTGAGTTCGGTCATGCCCAGGATGCCGATCATGGGCGTGCGCAGTTCGTGGCTCATGTTGGTCAAAAAGACGCTCTTGGCCGACTCGGCGGCCTTGGTGGCCGCCCGGGCCCGGTCCATCTCCGCCTCGGCCGCCTTTTCCCGGGCGGGGGGGATCATGGCCAGAAAGACGTCTTTTCCCTTGGCCTGCAAGGGAAAAATCCGCAGGGGGGCGGTTTGGGGCAGATCAAGGATTGCACCGTCCCGCAAGGGGCCCGGGAAGGCTTGGCCTGCGCCGCCGCCCAGCAGGGCCCGGGCCCGGGGGCCGGCCTCGAGAATGGTTCCGTCCGGGGCCACGGCGCACAGGGCTGATTCGCACAGGCGTTCCAGTTCGGGGAGGCTTAGGGGAAATCGTGAATCGCGGGGCATGGATTCCTCGTTGGCGTCATCAGCCTTTGATGCAGGCCAGGGGGCGCACCCGGGCGGTCTTTACGGCCAGTTCCGCCCGGCATGCCGCGTCCACCACGGCCTCGATGTTTTTGTAGGCCCCGGGGGCCTCTTCGGACAGTCCCCGGAAGTCGTGGGCCCGAACGGCGACACCCATGCGGTCCAGGTCTTCCAGGACCGTGCGGGGTTTGAAATGCCTGACGGCCTGCTTGCGGCTCATGGCCCGGCCAGCGCCGTGGCAGGCCGAGGCGAAGGCCCGCGTTTCCGCTGCGGCGGTCCCCGAGAGGAGAAACGAGGCCGAACCCATGCTGCCGCCCACCAGAACGGGCTGCCCGGCGGCGGCAAGCTCGGGCGGCAGGTCCGGATGCCCGGGACCAAGCGACCGGGTGGCCCCCTTGCGATGTACGAAAAGCAGCCGTGGGGCGCCGTCCACCATGTGGGACTCGGCCTTGCAGGTGTTGTGGGACACATCGTAGAGCAGCGCCAACCGGGAGCCGGGAAACATCGTTGCAAACACCTCGCGCACCATATGGGTGATGATCTGGCGGTTGGCCAGGGCGGCGTTGATGCCCGAGCGCATGGCCCCCAGGTAGCGTCGCCCCAGGTCCGAGGCGATGGGCGCATACGCCAGTTCCCGATCCGGAAAGGACACCCCGGTTTTGGCGGCGTGGGCATGCATGTGCTTGAGATAGTCCGTGCCGATCTGGTGCCCCAGTCCCCGGGAGCCGCAGTGGACGCTCACCACCACCCGGCCCGGGCACAGGCCGTACAGGCCCGCGGCCGCGACATCATGGATTTCATCTACGGCTTGCACTTCCAGATAGTGGTTCCCGGCCCCCAGGGTGCCCATCTGGTCCCTCTGGCGGGCCTTGGCGGCCTCTGAGACCATCTCCGGCATGGCCCCGTCCATGCGGCCCCGCTCCTCGATGCGGTGAAGGTCGGCCTGGTCGCCGAACCCCCGGGACACCGCCCAGGCCGCGCCCCCGGCCAGCATGGCGTCCAGTTCCCTGGCCGTCAGGCGTACGGCCCCGGTGCTGCCCACCCCGGCCGGGATGCGGGAGAACAGCGCGTCGGCCAGGGCCGGGACGCCACCGGCCAGGTCGTCGGCACACAGGTTGGTCACCAGGGTGCGCACCCCGCAGGCGATGTCGAACCCCACCCCGCCTGCCGACACCACGCCCGCCTCGGGATCGAAGGCCGCCACCCCGCCGATGGGGAAGCCGTAGCCGGAATGGGCGTCGGGCATGGCGAAGCTGGCCGTGACGATGCCCGGAAGGCTGGCTACGTTTCTGACCTGGGTCAGAACCGTGTCCTCCATGTCCTCGATCAGGCGCTTGTCCGCGAAAATGCGTCCCGGGACACGCATGGCCCCGGTACGGGGAACCTCCCAGGTCCATCCGTCCGTGCGTCGCAATTCGGAAATCCGCATACATAACCATCCAGTGGATACGCCGACCATGCACGAACCCGCACATCGCCAGCATAGGCCAACATAGTCCATGCGAACGGATTTTTGCAAGATAATCCTGCGACGGCGTGAAGGTGCGCGTAATCCGGCTCAGTTGGCGGGGAAGGCCTTGAGAATGGCGTCCACGACGACGGCGTTGCCATGGGGGGTGAAGTGGGAATCGGCGGGCCAATACAGATCCACGGCATCCTCGCGGCCGACCAGGAGCGGCTCCATGTCCAGGACCGGGAATCCGGCCTCTTCGGCCGCCGACACGGCAAAGGCCGTGAGCTGGTTGCGGCGTTTGACCACGGCGGGGGCCGCCTTGGCGAAGGGGGACGTTTTCTCCAGGCTGTCCAGGTCCAGGCGCGGATAGAGCACCTGCAGGGCGGTGGGGAGGATGACGAAGCGCACGTTCAGGGTGCGGTCCCTGGCCAGGCGGGCCATGGCCGAAAACACCGCGCGCAGCTCGTCCTCCTGCCCGGGGGCGGGCCATGCGGCGTCCGGTCCGGACGGGGAAAGGGGCGGGAAGAGGACTGTCCGGGGGCTTGGCCCGCTGCCTTTGAGCGCGACCCGGGTGCAGCCCGGGGCGGAGGCGTCGGGCCGGGCCGGGCTGTCCGCGTCCGTGGAGAAGGCCCACAGCGTCCGCAGGGATTCGAGCCACAGGTGCCGGGCGTGCCCCACCAGCTCGTCCATCTGGTGCTGCCGGAAGGCCGCGATGTCCGTGGTCAAATCGTCCCCGACCTGGACAAAAACCGTGACCTCCTTGCCCGCGAAACGGTTCTCCGGTCCCAGGCCGTCGCCGGTCAGGGCCTCCAGCAGCCTGGCATAGTGGGCCAGGCCAAGCCCGTCGTTGCAGGCGGCGTAGACCGTCTGCCCGGCGGCCTGCTGGTACAGGGCCGGGATGGATTGGGCCGTGCCCGAGCCTGCCCCCTGGCAGAAGGCATCGCCCAGGAAAAGCGCCTGGGCCCGGGAGGGGGGGGAGTCGTTGCGAAATCCCAGGCCGTCCACGGCGGCCATGGTCACCGTGGGCAGGGCGTCCCGGGCCTCGCCGCAGGCCAGGGCGCTGTCGCCCACGGTCAGGGCGACCGGCCCCAGGCCGGGCTGGCTGACGCATCCCGTCAGCCAGGGGCGGTATTCAGGCTGGCGCACGGCCGCCAGAACCCCGTTGCGGTACAGGAGGCGTTTTTCAGCCGGGGAAAAAAACGGAAGCCTGTCGCCGTAGTTGTACAGCACGATATCCGCCGTCATCAAGAGGACATAGGCCAAAAGGCCCACGACGGCGGAGGCGCGCAGGAAGCTGCGCAGACGGGCGTACAGGGGATGGGGGCCGGGTTGGGTCATGAACTCCGCCTGCCTGCCCGGGACGCGCGCCGCTGCCCGCAGGATCGGCGCGCGTCGGGGAAAGCCGGTTACATGCTGTAGAGGGTGTCGCCGGGGATGATGGTGATGCCGTTTTTGGTGAGCACCTCGATGGCCTGGTCGGTGCGGTCGAAGCGGAAGATGATGGTGGCGGCTTTGGAGCTTTGCTGCACGAAGGCGTACATGTATTCCACGTTGATGCCCTGGCTGCTCAGCATGTTCAGGATGGAGTGCAGGCCGCCGGGCGTGTCCGGCACCTCCACGGCCACCACGGCGTTGCGGCCCACGGTGAAGCCGCCGTCCTTGAGGGTCTTTTTGGCCTTTTCGTGGTCGTTGACGATCAGCCGCAGGATGCCGAAATCCGAGGTGTCGGCCAAAGACAGGGCCCGGATGTTGATGTTCGCCTCGGCCAGGAGCCTGGCGACTTCCTCCAGGCGGCCGGCGCGGTTTTCCAGAAAAATGGAAATCTGTTCGGCTTTCATGAATGACCCCCTTGGTCGCATCGGGCGGACGGACCCGGTTTGCTGCCGTGGCTTACGATGAGTTGCGCATGTCCACGATGCGCTTGGCCTTGCCCTCGGAGCGCTGGATGGAACGCGGCTCAACCAGCTTCACTGCTGCCGTGACCCCCAGGAACTCCTTGATATGCTTTTGTATCTTGCCGCCCAGGCGTTGTAAATTCTTGATTTCGTCCGAGAAGATCTTTTCGTCCACCTCAACCTGCACCTCCAGGGTGTCCAGGTTCCCCTCACGCTTGACTAAAAGCTGGTAGTGCGGAGTAAGCCCTTGGGTTTCCAGGAGAATGCTTTCGATCTGGGAGGGGAAGACGTTGACCCCCCGGATGATCAGCATGTCGTCGCTTCGGCCCATGACCCGGTGCATGCGGGCAAAGGTCCGGCCGCAGCGGCAGGGGGTGAAATTCAAGCTGGTGATGTCCCGGGTGCGGTAGCGGATCAGCGGCTGGGCTTCCTTGCACAGGGTGGTGATGACCAGTTCGCCCGTCTCGCCCGGGGGCAGGGGCTCCTTGGTCACGGGGTCGATGATCTCCAGGAGGAAATGGTCTTCCTGGAGGTGCGCCCCGGTCTGGGCCTCGATGCATTCGATGCCCACGCCCGGTCCCATGATCTCGGACAGGCCGTAGATGTCGATGGCCTTGATGCCGAGCTTGGTCTCGATGTCCCGGCGCATCTCCTCGGTCCAGGGCTCGGCCCCGAACACGCCGATGCGAAGCGGCAGTTCCTTGATGTCGATGCCCGATTCCAGGGCTGTCTCGTACAAAAAGAGGCTGTAGGACGGGGTACAGCAGATTACCGTGGCCCCGAAGTCGCGCAGAAGGATCACCTGGCGCTTGGTGCTGCCCCCGGACATCGGGATGGTGGTGGCCCCCAGGCGTTCCGCGCCGTAGTGGGCCCCGAGCCCTCCGGTGAAAAGTCCGTAGCCGTAGGCCACGTGGATGATGTCCCGTTTGGTGGCCCCGGCCGCCACCAGGGAGCGGGCCATGAGCGTGGCCCAGTTCTCCACGTCGCGTTTGGTGTAGCCCACCACCGTGGCCTTGCCCGTGGTGCCCGAGGAGGCGTGGATGCGCACCACATTGTCCTTGGGCACGGCGAACAGGCCGTAGGGATAGTGGTTGCGCAGATCCTGCTTCTCGGTGAAGGGCAGATACCTGACGTCGGCCAGGGTTTGGATGTCCGAAGGCCGTATCCCGGCGTCGTCGAAGGATTTCCGATAGAAGGGCACATTGGCGTACACCCGGTCCACAAGGCCCTTCAGACGCCTGAGCTGCAAGGCTTCAAGCTCTTCCCGGGGCAGCGTTTCCATGTCGTCGTCGAAAATCATGGGATTCTCCTTGCGAAAAGGCCATGGCCGTAACCAGCCATTCCTGCCCGAATTTGCGCGGCCGCGTCAAGAAGTGGAAGGGAAAAAAAGGGCTTGTCCGCAATTTCGCAAGGAACCAGGCCCCGACGGGGTTTGCGGGATCGTTGCGAATCCGGTAGAGCACATCCGGTTGTGGTTGTCAGCATGCGCAAAACCTTCGCGGCCTCGGGGTGCCGCCACTCATGTCCATGGATACGAACGACGCCAAGCCCGCGCGCGGGAAAAAGAAGCACAAGACCGGATTGACCACCCCCCAAAAGGCCGCCCTCGTGGCCTCCTGGCTGCACGAGAAAAAAGGCCGGGACATCGTGGCCCTGGACGTGACGGGCTTAAGCCCCATCTGCGAGGCCATGGTGGCCGTGTCCGCCGCCAGCGTCCGCCAGGCCAAGGCCCTGGCCGACCATGTGCTGGCCATGTGCGCCGAACGGGGCATCGCCTACCTGGGCATGGAAGGCTACCGCACCGGGCAGTGGATTTTGGTCGATATGAACGACGTCTTGGTGCACGTCTTTCTGGAAGAGACCAGGGGGTTCTACAATCTTGAAGGGCTGTGGTCCGAGGCCAGGCCCATTCCCCTGACGTTTCCCGACGAATCGGGCAAGGGGCCGCAATGAACCGCGCCGCGCCGCTTCTCCTGCTCATCCTGGACGGCTGGGGCCTGGCCCCGGCCGGTCCCGGCAACGCCATCTCCCTGGCCCGCACCCCGAACGTGGACCGGCTGACGCGCGAATTTCCCCATACCCGGCTGCACTGCTCGGGCCGGGCCGTGGGCCTGCCGGATGGGTTCATGGGCAATTCCGAGGTGGGGCACATGAACATCGGCGCGGGCCGGGTCATCTACCAGGACATGACCCGCATCGACATGGCCGTGGAGGACGGGTCGCTTTTCCGCAACCCGGCCCTGGCGGATCTGGCGGCCAGGGTCAAGGCCCGGGGCGGCCGACTGCATTTCATGGGCCTTGTGTCCGACGGCGGGGTGCACAGCCATATCCGCCATCTCAAGGCCCTGTCCCTGGCCGCCAAGGCCCTTTCCGTGCCGGTCCTGGTGCATGCCTTTCTCGACGGCCGGGACACCCCGCCCCAGAGCGGCCGGGGCTTCGTGGCCGATCTCGACGTCTTTTTGCGGGAAAACGCCTGCGGCCGGATCGCCTCGCTCACCGGCCGGTTTTACGCCATGGACCGGGACAAGCGCTGGGACCGGGTGGGCCGGGCCCATGCCGCCCTGACCTCGGGCCACGGCGCGCCGCTTCTTGCCATGGACGCGGCCAGCGCCGTGGACGCGGCCTATGCCGCCGGGGAGACGGACGAGTTCGTGACCCCGCGTCGTATCGCCGCGCCAAACGAGACGGGCGGCGGGCGTCCGGACGGCTCAATCCGCGACGGGGACGGCGTGTTTTTTTTCAATTTCCGGGCCGACCGGGCCAGGGAGATCACCCAGGCCTTCATCCGGCCGGATTTCGACGGCTTTGTCCGGGAGGCGGTTCCCGATCTGGCCGGATTCGTCTCCATGACCGAATACGAGTCCTCCTTCGGCATTCCCGTGGCGTTTGCCCCGGAAAGTTATACGGGCGTTCTGGGGCAGGCCGTGTCCGAGGCGGGGCTGGCCCAATTGCGGCTGGCCGAGACGGAAAAATACGCCCATGTCACCTATTTCTTCAATTGCGGCCGGGAGGAGCCCTTCCCCGGCGAGAACCGTCTCCTGGTTCCGTCCCCGCGCGAGGTGGCCACCTACGACCAAAAGCCCGAGATGAGCGCCCGGGAGGTCACCGAGACCTTTTTGCGGGAATGGGAGAAGGGCTACGGCCTGTACGTGGTCAATCTGGCCAATCCGGACATGGTGGGGCACACCGGGGATCTGGCCGCCGCGATCACGGCCTGCGGGGTGGTGGACGAATGCGTGGGGCGCATCGCCGATGCGGTCCATGCCTCGGGCGGACGCCTGTGCCTGACCGCAGACCACGGCAACGCCGAGGAGATGATCGACGCCCATGGCGGTCCGATGACCGCGCATACCCTCAATGACGTGCCCTTTGTGCTGGCCGACCCGTCCCGGCGGACGGCCGCGCTGTCCCCGGGGGTTCTCGGGGACATCGCGCCCACGCTTGTGACCTTGCTCGGCCTGGAAAAACCCCGGGAAATGACCGGAAAATGCCTCATCGGCGCACTCTAAGGCCCACTCCATGAATCCCAAAAAGCCCCTGACCCCGATCAAGCCGACCGGGATGGAACTGGTCTTCCTCTATGCCTGCCCCCAGTGCGGCCAGGCCGTGCCCGTGGCCTCCCCGGTGAAACCGGCCCTGGCCCAGTGCGCCTCCTGCCGGACCAGGTTCCCCATCGTGCCCGTGGACGAGCGCACGGTGAATTTCGTCAAGCTCATGACCGCAGGCGGCAAGGCCGCCATTGATCCCGACTTCGTCTAGGACTGCGCCCGTCCCCCTGGCCAGAACTCGCGGCAGGGCCCTGTCCCCCATGGACGGCGACGCCCGGCAGCGGGCAGGCGGGCGGGCGGGCGTGGACACCGGGGCGGGAATCGGCGATACCGGGGCTTGGCTCGTCAATCCCAAGGAGGCTCCATGCCCGTGCATCCCCTGGCCGGAAAACCGGCCCCCAGGTCCATTCTGGTCAACGTCCCCCGGCTCGTGGCGGCCTATTTCGCCGCCCATCCCGACCCGGACGACCCGGCCCAGCAGGTGGCCTTCGGCACCTCCGGACACCGGGGCAGCTCCCTCGACGCCTCCTTTACCGAGACCCACATCCTGGCCGTGGCCCAGGCCATCTGCGAGTATCGCAGGACCGCAGGCATCACCGGGCCGCTTTTTCTGGGCATGGACACCCACGCCCTGTCCGAGGCGGCCTTTGTCACGGCCCTGGAGGTGCTGGCGGCCAACGGGGTGACGGTCATGATCCAGGCCGGGCGCGGCTACACCCCCACCCCGGTCATCTCCCACGCCATCCTTTGCCACAACCGGACGGGCAGGGGCGGCACGGCCGACGGCGTGGTCATCACCCCCTCCCACAACCCTCCCCAGGACGGCGGCATCAAGTACAACCCCCCCTCGGGCGGACCGGCCGACACTGGCGTCACGAAAGACATCCAGGACCGGGCCAACGCCCTGATCGCGGCGGGGCTGTCCGGCGTTGTCCGCATCCCCTTCGAGAAGGCCCTTTGCGCGGACACCACCATCGAGCACGACTACGTGGCCCCCTACGTGGACGACCTGGAGAACATCGTGAATCTGCGGGCCGTGTCCGAGGCCGGGGTGAAAATCGGCGTGGATCCCCTGGGCGGCTCGGGGATAGCCTTCTGGGAACCCATCGCGGCCCGCTACGGCCTGGACATCACGGTGGTCAATCCCGTGGTGGATCCCACGTTTTCGTTCATGACCGTGGACAAGGACGGCAAGATCCGCATGGACTGTTCCTCGCCCTACGCCATGCAGGGCTTGATCGCCCTGAAGGACCGCTTCGACGTGGCCTTCGGCAACGATCCCGACTACGACCGCCACGGCATCGTCACCCCGGGCGGCGGGCTCATGAACCCCAACCACTACCTGTCCGTGGCCGTGGACTACCTGTTCCGGACCCGCACGGGCTGGCGCGCCGACGCCGCCGTGGGCAAGACCCTGGTCTCCAGCGCCATGCTGGACCGGGTGGCGGCCTCCCTTGGGCGGCGGCTGTGCGAGGTTCCGGTGGGGTTCAAGTGGTTCGTGGACGGGCTTCTCGACGGTTCTTTCGGATTTGGCGGCGAGGAGTCGGCCGGGGCCTCGTTTCTGCGGTTCGACGGCATGGCCTGGTCCACGGACAAGGACGGCATCCTGCTCGATCTTCTGGCCGCCGAGATCACGGCCACAACCGGCAAAGACCCGGCCGAGCATTACCGGGAACTCACGCAACGCTTCGGCGCGCCGCTCTACGAACGCCTGGACGCCCCGGCCTCCAAGGCCCGCAAAAAAGCCCTGTCCGGCCTCTCGCCGGAGATGGTCGCGGCGGATACCCTGGCCGGGGAGACGATCACCGCCAAGCTCACGGCCGCGCCCGGCAATGGCGCGCCCATCGGCGGCCTCAAGGTGACCACGGCAAACGGCTGGTTCGCGGCCCGGCCCTCGGGCACCGAGGATGTCTATAAAATCTACGCCGAGAGCTTCCTTGGGGAGGAACATCTGAAAAGGCTCCAGGACGAGGCCCGGCAGATCGTGGATGCGGCCTTTGCCGCCGCCGGGGTGTGATCCCGGGTTCCTTGCGGCTGCAGGACCACCGGGGTGGGGAGGGGAGGCATGACCGTGTCGCCCGCAGGGGCGGTGAAGCACGATGACCCCGGGCTGGCGCGCTGCGAGGCGGCGGCCCGGCGGCTGTTGCTGTCCCATGCCTACAAGGGGCGGAAGCGTTTCTGTCCCCGCTGCCGGGGCGGGAAGGTTTACGCCCTGGCCGACGGCAGACTGCGTTGCGCCGCGTGCCGGTATACCTTTCATGAATTGACCGGCCGGTTCGTCAATGTCGGGGGCCTCAGTTGCCGGGACTGGCTGCGCCTCACCCGGCTTTTTGCCGCGGAGGCCACCGCCAGCCACATGGCCGAGGAACTGGGGCTGGCCTACAACACCGTCTACCGGGCCGTGACCGTCATCCGGTTCGCCATCGTGGCCAGCGCTCCGGACGCCGCCCAGATCCTTTTCGGCGAGACGGGACGGGCCATGGGATACGACGACGGCCGCATCGCCATGTCCCGGGGCACGGATGCGGAAGGCCAGATCCCGGTCTTCGGGATCATTGAGCGGCCGGACTGGACCTTCGTGGACTTGGTGCCGGACATGCGCGTGGAGCATGTCGTCCATTTCAATTTGAATTTTTCCCTCAAGGTGGCCCGTCTGGGCAAGGTGGTCTACACTGACCGCTACCAGCATTACGACGCGCTCATGTTCTGCGGCGGCGACGACTCCCGGCGCTACGCCGACATCCTGGACCGCACGCCTTTTCTGGATAGCCGCACGGGCGGTTTCTGGCGTTTCGCCCAAAGCCGGTTGCGCCGCTATAACGGCGTCAGCGCCCGCAGATTTCCCCTGTACCTCAAGGAACTGGAATTCCGCTATAATCATCGGAAAGATGATATCCTGCCGATCTTGCTCGCCTATTTGTGCAATTTGGTGCCAAAACGCGAACAAAGCGATTTGTTTTGACCACCCCCCGGCCCCAGTCCTACTAGAATGTAACATCTGTGATTTCAACCAGTTATGCCTCTTTTGACATAACGGGATCGCGGGTGAGCTGAGTGGAGAGGCCGATGGACGCAAAACGGATCGATGCGGTGCATGCCCGGGATATCCTGCCGTTTGCAGGACTCGGATTCGATCTGGGCAAGGTTCGGGCGCGGGCCGGACGGGTGTCCTTTTCCGGGCATGAATCGACGGCGTCGGATGCCCCCCGGGCGAAATTTCCCGTGACCTGGCTTGCGGCGGGCTACGACCTGCATGTCCGCCTGGGCCGGGAGGTACGCGGGTGTTGAACACGTAACCGGTTGGAGGAATCAATGAAATTGAAACGCAGGGATTTTCTCAAGCTGACCGGCGGGGCTGTGGCCGTCACCGCCTTCGGCGGCCTGGGATTCGACCTCACCCCGGTCCATGCCAAGGCCGAGGCGGCGAAACTGGCCGGGACCAAGCAGACCACCACAGTGTGCTGCTACTGTTCCGTGGGCTGCGGGCTCATCGTCAGCACCGCTGACGGCGGCAAGGGCCGTGCGGTCAACGTCGACGGCGACCCGGACCATCCCATCAACGAGGGCGCCCTGTGTCCCAAGGGGGCGTCCATCTACCAACTGTGCGAAAACGACCGGCGCCTTCAGAAGGTGCTCTACCGCGCCCCGTATTCCGACAAGTGGGAAGAAAAAAGCTGGGATTTCGCCCTGGAGCGTATCGCCAAGCTGACCAAGGAAGCCCGCGACGCCACCTTTGAGGTCAAAGACGCCAAGGGCCAGGTGGTCAACCGTTTGAATGGAATCGCCTCCGTGGGCTCGGCAGCCATGGACAACGAGGAGTGTTGGATCTATCAGGCCATGCTCCGGGCCATGGGCCTTACGTATATCGAGCATCAGGCCCGTATCTGACACAGCGCTACTGTGGCGGCTCTGGCAGAGTCGTTCGGACGCGGCGCGATGACCAATCACTGGATCGACATCGTCAACAGTGATTGCATTTTCATAATCGGCAGCAACCCCGCCGAAAACCATCCGGTCTCCTTCAAATGGGTCATGCGGGCCAAGGAAAAGGGCGGCAAGGTCATCCACGTCGACCCGCGCTTCACCCGCACCTCCCAGCACGCCGACGTCTTCGCCCGGCTGCGCTCGGGCTCGGACATCGCCTTTTTCGGCGGCATGATCAACTACATCCTGAAGAACAACCTGATCTTCAAGGATTACGTGGTCAACTACACCAATGCGGCATTTATCGTCAGCGACAAGTACGAATTCAAGGACGGGCTGTTCTCCGGGTTCAACGCGGAAAAACGCAGCTACGACAAGTCCTCCTGGGCCTTCGTCAAGGACGACAAGGGGATTCCCAAAAAGGATCCCACCCTGGCCAATCCCCGTTGCGTCTATCAGATCATGAAAAAGCACTACGAGCGCTATGACCTGAAGACCGTGTCCAAGATCGCCGGAACACCGGAAAAGGATCTTGTTGAGGTCTACAAGACCTACACCGAGACGGGCAAGCCCGAGAAGTCCGGCACCATGCTCTACGCCATGGGCCAGACCCAGCACACCGTGGGCGTGCAGAACATCCGGGCCATGAGCATCATCCAGTTGCTTCTGGGCAACATCGGCGTGGCCGGTGGCGGCATCAACGCCCTGCGCGGCGAGGCCAACGTCCAGGGCTCCACGGACCAGGGACTGCTGTTCCACATCCTGCCGGGCTATCTGCCGACCCCGACCGCAGCCATGCCCACGCTTGCGGATTACAACGCGAAGAACACCCCCAAGTCCTCCGATCCCATGAGCGCCAACTGGTGGGGCAACCGGCCCAAATACGTGGCCAGCCTGCTCAAGGCCATGTATCCCAAACAGGATCTGGAAACGGCCTATTCCTGGCTGCCCAAGCTCGAACCCGGCAAGGACCAGTCCTGGCTGTCGCTGTTCGACGCCATGCTCAAGGGCGCCTTCAAGGGCTTCTTCGCCTGGGGCCAGAACCCGGCCGCCAGCACCGCCAACTCCAACAAGACCCGCGAGGCCATGTCCAAGCTGGACTGGATGGTCACGGTGAACATCTTCGACACCGAGACCGGCTCCTTCTGGCGCGGACCGGGCATGGATCCCAAAAAGATCAAGACCGAGGTCTTTTTCCTGCCCTGCTGCGTGTCCATCGAGAAGGAAGGCTCCATCTCCAACTCCGGCCGCTGGATGCAGTGGCGCTACGGCGGCCCCAAGCCCCTGGGCGAGACCAAGCCCGACGGCGACATCATCTACGAACTGTTCGAGAAGATTCGCGAACTGTACCAGAAAGAGGGCGGGGCCTTCCCCGATCCCATCCTGAACCTCAACTGGGACGTGGCCACCAACCATGTCTTCGACCCGCACAAGGTGGCCAAGCTTATCAACGGCTACTTCCTCACGGAAAAGACCCTGAAGGTGGGCGACGCGGACAAGACCTTCAAGCCCGGAGACCCGGTGCCGGCCTTCGCCATGCTGCAGGCCGACGGCTCCACCTGCTCCGGAAACTGGATCTACTGCGCCTCCTACACCGACAAGAACATGGCCGCCCGCCGCGACAAGACCCAGACCGAGATGCAGGCCAAGATCGGCCTGTTCCCGGGATGGACCTGGGCCTGGCCGGTCAATCGCCGCGTCCTGTACAACCGGGCCTCGGTCGATATGAACGGCAAGCCGTATCAGCCCGAAAAGGCGGTCATCGCCTGGCAGGATGGCAAGTGGGTGGGCGACGTTCCCGATGGTCCCTGGCCGCCCATGGCCGACAAGGAGAAGGGCCGGTATCCGTTCATCATGACCACCGAGGGATTTGGCCAGATATTCGGCCCGGGCCGCAACGACGGTCCGTTGCCGGAGTTCTACGAGCCTCTTGAATGCCCGGTGAACGAGCATCCCTTCTCCAAACAGCTGCACAACCCCACGGCCCTGATCTTTGCGGGCGAGGCCGAGAAGCGCGCCGTGTGCGATCCGCGCTACCCGTTCATCTGCTCCACCTACCGGGTCACGGAACACTGGCAGACGGGCGTCATGACCCGCTGGACGCCGTGGCTGCTTGAGGCCGAGCCGCAGATGTTCGTGGAGATGAGCCCCGAACTGGCCGAGATGCGCGGCATCAAGGGCGGCGAAAAGGTCATCGTGGAGAACATGCGCGGACAGTTGTGGGCCAAGGCCATCATCTCCGAGCGCATCAAGCCCTTCACGGTGATGGGGGAGACCGTCCATCAGGTGGGCATCCCCTGGCACTACGGCTGGGTGTACCCCAAGGATGGCGGCGAATCGGCCAACCTGCTCACCCCCTCCGTGGGCGATCCCAATACCGGCATCCCGGAAACCAAGGCCTTCATGGTCAACGTGCGTAAGGCCTAAGGAGGGCCGGAAGCCATGAACGGAAAAAGCTTCTTCATCGACCTGTCCAAGTGCACGGCCTGCCGGGGCTGCCAGGTGGCCTGCAAACAGTGGAAAAACAAACCCGCCGAAAAGACGGAAAACACCGGCTCGCACCAGAATCCGCCGGATCTGTCCTGGATGACGCTGAAACTGGTGCGGTTCACGGAAAAGACCATCGACGGCAAGTTCAACTGGCTGTTTTTTCCGGACCAGTGCCGTCACTGTGTGGATGCGCCGTGCAAGATGGTGGCCGACTCCGAAGTGGAAGGGGCCATCCTGCAGGACGAGGCCACGGGCGCGGTGATCTTCACGGACAAGACCAAGGACATCAGCATCGACAACGTGCGTCCGGCCTGTCCCTACGACATCCCCCGGGTCAATCCCGAGACCAAGGTCATGTTCAAGTGTGACATGTGCATCGACCGGGTGCAGGCGGGACTTCTGCCGGCCTGCGTGCAGACCTGTCCCACGGGGACCATGAACTTCGGGGATAGGGACGAGATGCTGGCTTTGGCTGAAAAGCGGCTGGCCGAGGTGAAAAAGAGGTATCCCCAGGCCATTTTGGCCGACCCCAAGGACGTGCGGGTGATTTTCCTGTGCCTGTTCCCCGGGGACAACTACTATAAATACGTCACGGCCGAGGCGGGTGCGCCCCGGACCATGACCCGTCAGGCGATGCTGGCCAGACTGACCAGGCCCTTCGCCCGTATCCTGTCGTAATCTGGCTCGCCACCCTCGGGCTGGTTACATGCGGCCGCCGGGTCAAGACCCCCGGCGGCCGCTTTTCTTTGGTTGTGCCTAAGTATGTCGAACAAATCTGGCGGGGTTGCGAATTGGAAAACCTTGACGCCCCGCCCCCGTGTGGTACCTTTGTGAAAAATAACGCGACACCGCCCCGCCTGTTCACGAACCGCCTGCAAGGAGCGCGAGGTGAGCCTTTCCCCGAGATGTACCGCCGTCTGGGTTCTTGTCCTCCTGGCGTTTTCCCTCTTCTCCTGTGAAAAGGACTCCGCCCGGGACGCGTCGGACCTCATCACCCCCGGCGTCACCGATACCACCATCCTCGTCGGCTCCTCCCTGCCGCTCTCCGGCCACGCCAGCTACCTGGGCCTGCAGACCCTCTACGGGGCCATGAGCTACCTCAATTATGTCAACGCCACGGGCGGCGTCCACGGCCGCACCATCGAGGTCAAGGCCCTAGACGACCAGTACGACCCGGCCAAGTGCGTCACCAACACCCAGAAGCTCATCGTCGAGGACAACGTCTTCGCCCTTTTCTGCTACGTGGGCACGCCCACGACGCTCAAAATCCTGCCGCTTGTGGACGAGGCCAAGGTGCCGCTGGTGGGCATCTTCACCGGCGCAAACGCGCTTCGCGAACCCTTCAACCGCCAGATCATCAACGTCCGCGCCTCCTATTACCAGGAAACCAAGGCCGCCGTGCAGCATCTTGTGGACGACCTGGGCATCAAGCGCATCGCCGTCTTCTACCAGTACGACACCTACGGATTCGACGGCCTCAAGGGCACGGAACTGGCGCTGAAGGAATACGGCCTGGCCCCCGTGGCCCGGGGCACCTACGCCCGGGGCACCATGGAGGTGGAGGAGGGCTTAAGCCGCATCCTGGAGGCCAACCCCGAGGCCGTGGTCATGATCGGCACCTACGGTCCCTGCGCCCGGTTCATCAAGCTGGCCGAGGAGCGGGGGGCCAATCCGGTTTTCTACGCCGTCTCGTTCGTGGGCGCGGACGAGATCGCCCGCATCCTGGGGCCGGGCAACACCAGCGAGGTCATCATGTCCCAGGTGGTGCCGCCGCCGGATCTGCCCGAGACGCGCACGCTTTTGTGGGGCGTGGTGGAATATTCGGACATGCTGAGGAAATATTATCCCAAAGAAATGCCCAATACCGTGGGGCTTGAGGCCTACATCAACGCCAAGGTGCTGGTGGAGGGGCTGCGCCGGGCCGGCCGCAACCTGACCCGGGACCATTTCATCGACGCCATCGAATCCATCCGCGACTATTCCGTGGGCATCGCCAACACCATATCGTTCAGCCCGGAGAAGCATCAGGGCCTGGAGCGGGTGTATTTCAACAAGCTTGAGGACGGAAAGTTCGCGCTCATCACCGATTGGACCAAGATACGAATCCATCGACCCGAGGTCGAGGCCGTGAAGCCCGAGGCCGCCGAGGGATCGCAGCGTGGTGAAAATGAAGCCGTTCCGGCACGTCAGCCTTAAGATCAAGATTTTTTTGAGCACGCTTGGCGTGGTGCTCCTGATCAGCGTGGCCATCGCCATGCTGGCCAGATGGATATTGGTTTCAAGCCTCACCCGCGAGCTCGAGCTGCGCGGCGTGGCCATCGCCCAGAGCATCGCCGAGGGCGGCAGCGGCTATGTCCTGGACCAGGACACCCCGAACCTGGTGAGCCTGATCTTCGACGCGGCCCAGCTTGGCGAACGCAAGATCCTCATCTCCTACATCTACATCGTGGACATGGACGGCAACGTCCTGGCCAACACCTTCATCAAGCCCTTTCCCCGGGAGCTTTTGAGCGTCAACGTCCTGCCGCCGGACAAGGACCAGTCCGTGACGCTGATCCAGGTGGACGGGGAGCAGGCCTACGACATCGCCGTGCCGCTGAAGGAAGGCATCTACACCCTGGGCGCGGTGCACGTGGGCCTGAACAAGACCCACATCGACAATCTGGTGGGCAAACTGCGCTTCACCTTTCTGGGATTTATTTCGGCCATCGTGGTCATCATCTTCCTCATCGCCCTGCGCCTGTCCAACTACATCACCCAGCCCGTCACCCGCCTGACGCGCATCTCCGACGAGATCAGCCGGGGCAACCTGGATTTCCCCATGGCCCTGCTCGACGCCCAGGGCCGCCAACCCCGGGACTGTCCGGCCTACAACAACACCGATCTGCCGTGCTGGCACTTCGACCAGAACCTCATGGCCGAATCCGAGGCCACGGCGGAAAACGTGCGCACCTGCAAGGAATGCGTGTTTTATAAAAAGCGCAAGGGCGACGAGGTGGACCAGTTGGCCGACTCCTTCAGCAACATGATCTGGTCCATCAAGCTCTACCGCCGCAGGCTGCGGGAATCCGAGGAGAAGTACCGCTCGCTGTTCGACAGCAACCCCGATCCGGTCTTCGTGGTGGATTTGAACAAGAAGCGGATTCTGGACGCCAACCCCCGGGCCGAGGAGGTGTACGGCTACACCAAGCCCGAGCTTTTAGGACGGCCCATCGAGGATCTTGAGCCCTCGGACGGGTTGGCCGGCGTCTCCCGGTTCATGAGCATGCCCCAGGCGGGCGAGTGCATCCTGTTCACCAAGGTGCGGCACCTCAAGAAGGGCGGCGTACCGTTTTTCGTGAACCTGCACGCCTGCCGCACCCACTATCGGGGCAAGGAGGCGGTGATCTTTTCCACCACGGACATCACGGACATGGTGGAGAAGGACGCCCAGCTCATCCAGGCCAGCAAGATGAAGACCCTGGGCGAGATGAGCGCGGGCATCGCCCACGAGCTCAACCAGCCCCTAAACGCCATCAAGATGGGCAGCGATTTCTTGAGCCTCATGGTGGGGCAGCGGCGGGACATCCCGAAGGAACACCTGAGCCGGGTGGTGGGGGAGATCAGCGTCCAGGTGGACCGGGCGGCGGCCATCATCAACCATCTGCGGGAATTCGGCCGCAAGTCGGACCTGAAAAAGGAAAAGGTGGACATCAACGTCCCCATCCGGGGGGTGTTCACCATCATCGGCCAGCAGCTGGCCCTGCAAAATATCGACGTGACCCTGGATTTGTGCGATTCTCTCCCCCAGATTCACGCCCACTCCAACCGTCTCGAACAGGTGTTTTTCAATCTGGTGACCAACGCCCGGGATGCCGTGAACATGCGCGGGAGCATAGCCCAAAGCGAAACCACGCCCAGGGAGATTTCCATCCGATCCTGGCTTGAAGGGGATCGCGTGGCCGTGACCGTCTCCGATACCGGATGCGGTATTACGCCCCAGGATCTGCAGAAGATTTTCGAGCCGTTTTTCACCACGAAAACCATGGGGCACGGCATGGGGCTCGGCCTGTCCATCTCCTACGGCATCGTCAAGGATTACGGCGGCGACATCGAGGTGGGAAGCGAACCCGGGGAGGGCACCACCTTCAAACTGACGTTTCCCGTGACGGACAACTGAAAACAGAGGATGCACAGATGCGACGGATTTTGGTCATCGACGATGAACAACCCACCCTTTCCATGTTCTCGCTGTATCTGGAGGCCTACGGCTTCACGCCTCTGACCGCCGAGACTGGAGAGAAGGGGCTTGAGATCTTCCGCGAGCATCATCCCTCCATCGTGCTGACGGATATCAAGATGCCGGGCATGGACGGCCTGACGGTGCTCAAGCGGATCAAGGAGGAAAGCCCGGACACGGAGGTCATCGTCATCACCGGCCATGGCGACATTGATCTGGCGCTCAAGGCCCTAAACCTCAACGCCACGGATTTCATCGACAAGCCCATCCGCCAGGAGGCCCTGGAGTCGGCCCTGCGGCGGGCCGAGGAGCGTCTGGCGGCGCTTCGGGACAAGGATGAGGAAATCGCCGTGCGGGACATGCGCGGCGGGGTGGCGGTCATTGACATCCGGGGCAACGTCACCTCGCGGTCCGAGCCGTATCTCGTCCGGGCCTACGCCGAGGCCTCGGGTCCGGAGGGCACGCGTCCCCTGCTTTTGCATTTCGAGCAGAGCGCCTCCATAAACGGCGCGGGCATCGCGGTCCTGACCCAGCTTCTTGTGGAGAGCGACAAACGCGGCCAGCCCGTGGCCATTTCCGGCCCCTCGGAAAATTTCACCAAGGTTTTCGAGATCGTGGGCATCACCAAGTTCGTGGACATCCATGAGACCGAAGAGGCGGCCGTGGCCGTGCTCCTTGGCAAGGCGGGCGGCGCGTCCGCAAAGGAGGCGGGATGATGGGACGATGTCGGCGCAGGCGGCCTCGCCGATGGGCGGTGTCGGCCCTTTGGCTCATGATGGCCATGGCCTGGGGAGGACTGGCGGCGGCAGCGGAACTGCCCGGTGTGGGGGACGCCCTGCCGGACTTCACCCTGCCGACGCCGGGCAAGGCCGAGGACCGGGCCGCCCTGGGCCTGGGTGACGGGGCGACCTTTGGCTTGGGCGACCTGCATGCCCAGTGCGTCATCTTCGAGGTCATCGGCGTCTATTGCGTGGAATGCCACAAACAGGCCCCCTCGTTCGCCAAACTCCATGCCCGTCTGGCCAAGGATGGTACCCTGGCCGGGAAGGTGAAGATGCTGGCCATGGCCGCCGGGGCCACGGAGAAGGAGGTGGAGTATCTGCGCGCCAAGGGGAATTATCCGTTTGTCGTGGTCAACGATCCGGACTATGTCGCGCACAAGATCCTGGGCGAACCGAAAACCCCCTTCACCATGATCGTGACCGGTGAGGGCCGGGTGGTTTTCGCCCACCTCGGCGTGATCACGGATATGGGAGGGCTGTACCGCGATATCGAGAAGCTGTGCCGATGACCGCCGACATGGAATCCGCCGCGCAGCCGCTTTTTTGCCGGGATGCGGATGGCGATCCCTCGGGGGCCCTTGCCCGCCGCCTGTTTCAACTGCAGACCCTCAACGAGGCCTCCTTTGAACTGAGCCGTCTGGCCTCCGCCCAGGAGATTGCGGATTCCTTCCTTTTGACCGCCATGGGCGCCCTGGGGGCGGTACAGGGATTCGTGCTGGTCATGACCGCCGCCGGAGTCAGGCGGGCGCTTTCCATCCGTGGCTTTCCCGAGGCCGAGACGGCCGGGCTGCGGGATGATCCCGGTCGGATCATGCAGACCTACTGCTCAGGGGTCAAACCGGGGAAGCCTTCCCCTCCCTCGCGTCCCCATATCCTGTTTGCCGGAAAAACCTCCGGCCCCATGCTTTTCCCTTCCGGCACCGTGATTTTGGTCAAATGGGTCATGGACGACGAATGCGGATTCGTGGGCCTGGGCCCAAAGATCAAGGAAGCCTATTCCGGCGAGGACCGCGATTTTCTGATCTCGCTTACGGCCACGTTCCAGCATTTTCTGGGACGGGCGTTTTTTATCGAGGAGATACACCGCCTCAACGCCGACCTGCAGTCCGGCTATGCGGAACTGCAGGACTCCCTGGCCGCATCGCGGCGGCTGGGGAAGGAGCTTGATCGCCGCGTATACCATCTCAGGGCCGTCAACGACACGGTCAACGAACTGAGCGGGCTGCTGGATTCCGGCGAACTCATGCAGCGTTTTTTGCTTCTGTCCATGGGGGCGGTGAGCGCGGCCCGGGGATATCTGGCGCTTTTTTCGCAGCCCGGGGAGCAGCGGCGGCTGGTCTGCCGGGGGATGGAGGAGGCGGTTCTGGCCGAGGCCAGCGGGTCGCGGATCAGCCGCCTGGTGACCAGGATGCTTTTTTCCGGCGGGCAGGGGGGCGGAAGCGGCGGCCTGCGCCGGGGGCTGGCCGTGGATGCGGAGGTCTTGACCCAGGCCGGTCTGCCTGCGGACATGCCGGGGGTCTGGTTCGTGGTGGACGACTCCCGATTCGGTTTTTTGGGGCTGGGGGATCGGTTGACGCCTGCGGCCTTCGATCCCCTGGAATGCGACTTTCTGCTGACGGCCACCGGGGCGTTTACGGTTTTTTTGCGCAATGCCGGGCTCTATGAAGAGAAAAACCGCCTGATCGACAATCTGGCCGCGCAAAACCGGGAACTTCAGGAGACCCTGGACTGCCTGACGCGATCCCGGCAGGAGGTCGATGTTCTCAAGGCCGCCAAGCAGCGGATCACGGAGCTTGTGCGCTGCGAGATGGACCGGGTGGGCCGGGTTTCGGTCATGGATTTCGTGCTCATCCTGTGCGTGTCCCTGGCAATCGGCATCCTGTTCAACTCCGCCAACCCAAGCGGCGTGGGCCTTTTGCCGTCCAGTTGGAGCCGACCCGCCATCCAGGCCGTGGATCCCTCCCTGGCCCGGTCCCGGCTCGACCAGGGCGCGGCGGTCGTGGTGGACGCCAGACCCAGGGAATTTTTCGAGATGAAACACATTCCAGGGGCGGTGAACCTCCCCCTGTCCCTGTTCGATTTCGTCTATGGCATGGAAATGGCCGACCTGGATCCCGCCCGGGAGGTCGTGGTGTACGGGGGCAACATCAGCCGCCGCTATGACGACGACGTGGCCGCGCTTCTGATCGAACGGGGCCACAGCGACGTGAAGGTGTTGTCCGGCGGTCTCGACGCCTGGGAAAAACGCGGATTTCCGGTAACGCCATGAACGCTCCCGACCACAAGACATGGTGCCGCCTGCATGCCTGGCTGGCCCTGGCCTTCCGGGTCTACATCGGCGGGCTGTTCATCTATGCCAGCATCTACAAGATCAATTATCCCGCCGAATTTGCCGAAACCATCGCCTCCTACCAGGTGGTGCCCTATTTCCTGGTCAACATCACGGCCGTGGTGCTGCCCTGGATCGAGCTCATCACCGGAACCCTGCTTCTGGCCGGGATCCGTCCCCGGGCCGCCACGGCCATCCTGGGCGGGCTGCTGGTCCTTTTCACCCTGGCCATCGCCTGGGTGCTGTTTCAGGGCGTGCCCATCGGGTGCGGCTGCTTCCATACCATCGAGGATCCCATATCCTGGAAGACCCTGGTGCGGGATCTGGCCTGGCTGGCCATGACCGCCTACATTTTCGCGCATGACCGGCTCTTTCACCTCGAAGAACATTTCATGATGAAGCTGAAGGAACTCTGATGCGAGCATTGCGTGTGCCGTGGGTCGTTGTCCTGGTTTTTGTGGTGGTCGCCTGCGGCCGGTCATCGACCGTGTCCGGAACGTATGAGGCCTCCTACGGGGAGGGTGACCGAGACAAGAGCATCGTTTTGGAACTGCGCGAGGGCGGGCAGGGCTCCTGGACGGCGGACGGGGAGAGCATCGCCTTCAAATGGGACGTACGCGACGGAGAGGTCTTGCTGCACACCAAGGCCGGGGGCGTGATCCGGGTCGCGGTCAGGGGGGAGGAGTTGACGACGGATCTGCCGGGGGTGGGAAAGCTGGTTTTCCGCCGCCCGGATTAGGTCGGCCGCCCCCGGTCCGCTTACGGTTCCCGGGGGGCCAGGAAATTCTCGAACAGGGCCTGGAGTTCCTCCTCGGTGTGCGCTCCCTGCACCCGGTCCACCACTCGTCCGTTTTGAATGAAGACCAGCATGGGGATGGGGTTTAATCCGTAGTGCCCGACGCCGACCTCTCCGACCCAGTAGACCGGGAACTCCACGCCGAACTTGTTCACCATGGGCTGCATGGCCTGGGCCCCGGCAAAATCCACGCTCACCCCGTACATCGCCATCCCCTTGCCTTGGTAGTGCTTGTGCAGCCTGACCAGATGGGGCAGCTCAGCCTTGCACGGTCCGCACCAGGAGGCCATGCCCACCAGCACGCCGCATTCCGTCTGGGCGATGAGCGTGTCCAGGTCGCTTGTGGTCACGGGGGTCACGATGGACGGCGGCCCGGCATGGGCAGGCAGGGCGCAGACGAAGACGGCGTACACAAGTCCCAGGACGAGAACTCCGGCCGCCACGGCCCGCAAGGTCGCCGGGGCGTTGCGCCCTGGGACGCGACGTTGCATGGATGGGCTCATGGACGTGTCTTCGGCCGTCTGGCTGGGGTCATTGGCGCGGGCTCTCCGGGCGCGTTCTCCCGCACCCCCGACCGGGACTGACGGCGGGGCGGCATCCGCAACCTGTCATTTCGGCAACATACCATTCTCCACCGGGGCGGGCAACAGGGAACATCAGTGGGAACATCAGCGGGAACATCAGTGGGAACATCTGCGGCCTGCCTTCATTCGGGAAAAGGGCGTCCTGCCTCGGGGTCGCTTCTGCTTATGTTTCAATGCGTTGCCCATTGGTTGTGAAAGGACGCAACCTCTTGTAGGATCACATCGCGTCGGATCGGCAGCCCCGCCTCATGCCCGACGCCTTTGCGGAAAGGACCACGTCCGTTTCACCCGTCATGAAAATGAAATCATCACGCGGCATTCTGGGCAACATGTGCCTGTGGGTTTCCATCCTGGCCATTTACGGCCTTTTGGGATACAGGCTGTATGTCCTGTATTCCGAGGGGATCTGGCTGGACTGGACTGTCGGCGACATCCTCCCGGACGCCGTGATCTGGACCGTCATCGGCATGCGGGCGTCGATCCTCAAAAGCATGGTGATCTGGCTTTTATCGCAGGATGTTCTTCTGTACATGGCGGCGTTTCCGATCATTTTGGTCGTCCTGGACCGCTGGCCGGGCGGGAATGGCCGGGAGACGTGACGGAGGGCGACGCATTGCGGATCGGCCGTTGCAGGGGGGTTGGCCTGGAGAGCGCTGGCAGCGAGAGGTGGAGTCGTGAGTCGCAATTTTTTTGCAGGAATTTTGGGCGTCGTGGGCGTTTTGTGCAGCAGTCCCGGTTTTTCCGGGGAAAGAATCGAGATGACGGTCACCCCGGTCACCGTCTTTCTGGACCAGGGCAGCCGGGCCTTTTGCGCCGAGATGCGGTCTGTGCCGGGTGATCGGATGTTTGTGACCTGTGATGACGCCACTGGGAAAAAGGTGATGGAAGAGCTTTTCGCCCTGGGGAAACGGGGCGAGGCGTGCACGGTGGTCGGCGAGGTGGTGGGACGCTCCGGGGATGTCGACCGTCTGGTGATCAGCGAAATCCGTCCGGCGGCCAAGGGGAGTCCCTAGCGACGATTAGCGCTTGTCGCGCATCCGGATTTGAAGGCGGACCATCCACCAGGCTTCGCGCCTTCTGTAAATCGTGCCGACGTGTCTTCTCGTGGCGCCGCGAGAGGGACGCATCCTCGAAATCCTTGTGAGCAACGGCGCTTTCTGCCGGGTGATGGGACCACGGCATGCCTGGGAGTGACGCGTCCTGGGCCGTGTCGCCCTTTCGGCGGTCCCCCGGGACGTGAACCCGGAGGGAAATCGCGCCAAATGGAGGTGCGTATGGATTCCATGAAGGCCGTTTTGCCGGACGTGGTCAACGCCCGGGTTGAGGATCTGTACAATGCGCAGCTTTCCGATGAAGAAGTCCTGGCCCACATGGCGGACATGAAACGCAAGGCCGAGCGCCTGCTGGAACTCGCCGCCGAGGAACACCGGGAGGAGGCGGCCGGTTTGCTGCAGGAGTTGGTCGATCTGTCGCATCGCATCCGGCGAAGCTATGTGGACATGTCGTACCGCCAGGGGTTGCGCGACGGTTTCCAGTTGCAATCGACCCAGTAGGACGCGCCCTGTCCCGGTGGTGCGGGGGACGCGAGAACCGAAACCACAACCGGAGGGACGCCCGTTCTCCCCGTTTCGAGAGAGATATGGCCGCCAAGGATCTGAGTGAGGTCGAACATTGCGTATACATGATTGATCTGGTCATTCGGGAAGTCGTCAATTCCCCGAAGATCGCGGACAAGCAGTATGCCGTCGACAAGATCGTGGACAGTTTTCGCGACATCTTGCGGCATGAGGGATATGCCGTCACCTCCCCGGCCTTGAAGAAAAAACTCGTCTATCATAAATAGCGGCGGCCGGACAGAACACTGCACGGCTTCCGGCCGCTCTCGCGCCGCCCGCCTCGCCCCAGGCCCTGATCCCTTTTGCGCCAAAGGAGAACACCGTTTGAATACGGCTCGACAAACCTCTTGGGTCCTCGGTCCGGCCCACGGTCCCATTGACGCGGACGTTTCCAAACGCATCGACGTACTCCGCCTTATCCTCATCGCCCTGGTGGTCATCGGCCATGGCTATCGTGTCGTTTCCGCCATGGTTCCCGACCCTGGGACAGGAATCCGCGTCGTGGTAGCTATCTTCAACGAGAACATCACCCATGCCGCCATTCCGCTTTTTTTCATCATCTCGGGGTTTTTATTTTTGCGGAAATTCGACCTCTCCGTCGAAGCCTACGTGACCATGTGCCGCAAGAAGCTGTTCTCCCTTCTTATCCCCTATCTTTTTTTCAATCTGATCTGGATACTGTGGCTGTATTTCGTGGGCAGCATCGATATGTTCGGCTCCAAGACCTTCCTTTTGCAGGAAGGAATATTTATTAAGCTGTTTGGCATCGGAACCGTTCCGATCAATTATCCCCTGTGGTTTTTGCGCGATCTGCTTCTCGTGTACCTCATAAGTCCCGTGCTGTTGGTGTATTACAAGGAATCCCCCCTGGTTGGGGTCGTCACCTTTTTCGCCCTGTGGGTCATCCTGGGCAGTGAAAATTCCTATTCTCTCTACGGGAACATGTTCGCCTTCTACATGGGCGGTCTTCTTTCCCGCTACGAACTCAATATCCGCGACTCCGGATCACTGGACAAGTATGTTTTCCCTGGATTTCTGTTGGCAACGGCCATTCTCCTGTTTCATAATGAACTTGGAATGGTGCAGTACATCTACATGTTTCTTTTCAAATGCAACATGCTTCTCGGTGTCGTCTTTTTCTGGTGCCTTTCCCGGTATTCCTTCGTGAAAAACAGCAAGTTGCTGCACGTCGGCGCCACCTACAGCTTTTTTATTTATCTGACCCACGAGCCGACCCTGTCCTGGCTCCAGTCAAGGCTTTTGACCGTCTATCAGCCCCATGGCAGCCTGTCCCGAATCGCCTATTTTTTCGGGTCCGGCATCGCGCTCATGTTCCTGCTCGGGGCCGTCGGGGCGATCCTGTCCCGGATCGCTCCCGGGGTCTATGCCGTGGCCACGGGGGCCCGGAAGCGCCGCTGATTGGGCGAACACCCTTGCTGCCCGGGGTGTTGCGGGACGTATCCCGGTTCTCCGGGAACGACGCGGACGGACCCGGCATGTCGCCTCCCTTGTGCCGGGCCTGCTGCTTTAGAATACCGTCCTGATTTTCCGTAAAAGTGCTCGCTTTTTTCAGGAGAAACCGGAGCATCCCCCGGCGCATCGGGCGGGAGGAAATAAATAGGCGCCTCACCACAGCGGTAATGACCCTGTCTTCCGGCGGTTTTCCGTCGTGGTCGGTTCGGTGTTGGCAAGGTGGTATTTTTTTTGCATAAATAAGCTTCCTGGAATTGGGCCTGCCCGGACGGTATTTCATGGAGGCCGGGGTGTGATGAACCATCAAGGATGAAGACATGTTGACCTATGTGTCGTGTTCAGAACAGGGTAGCACGCCAATCCTGCGCGTTCTCGTCGTGGAGGACGACCCCAACCATCGCAAGCTGGCCAGGCAGGTTCTTGAGGACAACGGGCATGACGTCCTCTCTGCCGATGACGGGGAAGAGGCCCTGGCCCTGCTGAGCCTTCGGGATTTCGACGTGGTGGTCCTGGACATGCGCATGCCCGGCATGGACGGCCGGGAGTTCATCCGGCGGGTGCGCACCTCGGGACGGGAATTTGCCGACATCCCCATCATCGTCATGACCGGGTATGGCATCAGCCAGCACCGGGAGCTTTTTCAGCGCTACGCCATCCGCGATTTTCTGGACAAGCCCTACGACTGCGACCATCTCCTGGACCGGGTGCGCAACTATCAGGCCCGGGCCTGATTCCGCCGCCGGACGCCGCGCCCTCTGCCCCGGGGGCATTTCCCATCCCAAAGCTCGAGATTTTTTCCGGACAGGATTTCGGCCAGTCAGGCGGGCTGTCGCCTCTGGCAGGACGTCCCGGCCAGGCAGGGCGTATGGACTTTGCCTGCGAAGTTCCGTAAACATTTCAGTTTGCGCGCCGCACGGACGATACCGTCCCGGCGGGACATGGAGAGCCAGCGAGGACGCACATGCTCATCATCGAAGACCTGCACGTGACAATCGGCGAACGCGAGGTGCTCAAGGGCATCAACCTGGAAATCGCCGACAACGAGACCTTTATTCTGTTCGGCCCCAACGGGTCCGGAAAGACCACCCTGCTCATGACGCTCATGGGCTTCGGCAACTACGAGATCACCAAGGGACGCATCCTTTTCCGCGAAAAGGACATCACCCACGCCGCCATCTATGACCGGGCCAGGCTGGGCATCGGCATGTCCTTCCAGCGGCCGCCCACCATCCATGGCCTGAAGACCCGCCATCTGGTGTCCATGTGCGGCCAGGGCCGCGAGGTGCCGGTGGAGGAACTGGCCAAACGGGTGAACATGGAGACCTTTCTCGACCGGGACATCAATTCCGGGTTCTCAGGCGGCGAGATCAAACGCTCGGAGCTGTTGCAGCTCATGGCCCAGCAGCCGCATCTGCTGCTCTTCGACGAACCGGAATCGGGCGTGGACCTGGAGAACATGAAGCTGATCGGCAACACCGTGCGCGAACTGCTGACCGGCGCGGCCTCCCCCCAGCCGGACAAGAGCATGAAGGAGCTCAAGGAGCTCAAGGCGCGGCGCCGCACCTCGGGGCTGATCATCACCCACACCGGCTACATCCTGGAATACATCAACGCCGACCGGGGCCAGGTGCTCTACGACGGTCATCTGTGCTGCGAGGCCAACCCCCGGGACATCCTGGACCACATCAGCAAGTACGGCTACCAGGAATGCGTGCGCTGCCTGAAATAAGACGCGGAGTCAGACCATGAAAGACATCAATCTCGACGCCTTTTCCTTCAGCGGCATGAACCGGGGGGAGATTCCCGATCTGAACTCCCTGGACGCCGCCGACAAGACCGAGATGCTCATGTCCGGCGTGGACGTGAGCGGCAAGGGCAGAAGCGGCACCTACCTGCAGATCGACCACGGCAAGGTGCACTGCCGGGCCTCCCAGCCCGGGGTGGAGATCCTGGACATCAAGGAGGCCCTGGCCAAGTACGACGGCCTGCCGGGCTATTTCTGGACCCAGGTGGACCGGGACAAGGACGAATACACCCGGGCGGCGGCCGAGAACCTGCATGGCGGCTATTTCATCCGCACCGAGAAAGGGGCCAGGATCGCCGATCCGGTCCAGTCCTGCCTGTTTCTGAAAAGCGACATGGTGGGCCAAAACGTCCACAACGTGGTCATCGTGGAGGAGGACTCGGAACTGCACATCATCACCGGCTGTTCCGTGGCCCACGGCTCCAAGGGCGCGGCGCACCTGGGCATCTCCGAATTTTTCGTCAAAAAAAACGCCAAGCTGACCTTCACCATGATCCATAACTGGGCCGAGACCACGGTGGTGCGGCCGCGCACCGGCGGGATCGTGGAGGAGGGGGGCGTTTTTCTCAACAACTACGTGCTCTTAAAGCCCGTCCACGACCTGCAGAGCTACCCCGCCATCACCCTGGCCGGACGCGGTGCCGTGGCCCGGTTCAATTCGGTCATCGTGGCCCCCAAGGGGTCGAAAGTGGATTCCGGCAGCAAGATTCTCTTAAACGCCCCCGACACCCGGGGGGAGATCATCTCCCGGACCATCGCCTCCGGCGGAACCATCATCGCCCGGGGCTACATCGGCGGGCACAGCGTTCCGGCCAGGGGGCATTTGGAATGCAAGGGCCTTATCCTCGGCGGCGGGGTCATCCACGCCATTCCCGAGCTTCTGGGCGCCCGCGACGGCGTGGAATTGTCCCACGAGGCGGCCGTGGGCAAGATCGCCCAGGAAGAGATCGAATACCTCATGGCCCGGGGCATGGACGAGGAGGAGGCCACCTCCACCATCGTGCGCGGGTTCCTCAATGTGGATATCATGGGCCTGCCTGCGGAACTCAAGGAGGTCATCGACCGGACCATCCAGGAGACCGAGAAGGACATGTTCTAGTGTCGCGTCCACGAAAAGCGCATATGGCGTTCCGTAGATAACAAGCTAAAATTATTGATTTTTCTTAAAAAATAC
>JAVHLG010000001.1 GCA_031082225.1 Desulfovibrionaceae bacterium
CAGGCGAGGCCGACGATACGTATCGTCGGCCTCGCCTGCGTCGGCCCAAGGCCCGAAACACACCGCGCCTGCGCCTATTTGGTGCCGAAAATCTTGTCCCCGGCGTCGCCCAGACCGGGAATGATGTACCCGACCTCGTTGAGTTTCTCGTCGATGGCGGCCACGTAGACATCCACGTCCGGGTGTTCCCTGGCCAGCCGGGCCAGGCCCTCGGGGGCGGCCACCAGGAAAAGCCCCTTGATCTTGGTGCAGCCGTGCTCTTTCAAGAGCTTGACCGTGGCTACAAGCGTGCCGCCGGTGGCCAGCATGGGGTCAAGGATCAGCGCCGTGCGCTTGTGGATCTTCTTGGCCAGCTTCACGTAATAGCTCACGGGCTCCAGGGTCTCCTCGTTGCGGTACATGCCCACCACGCTGACCTTGGCCCCGGGCACCAGATCCAAAACGCCGTCCATCATGCCCAGGCCCGCCCGCAGGACCGGCACCACGGTGATCTTCTTGCCCCGGATCTGCTCCACCTCGACGGGTCCGGCCCAGCCCTCGACCACCATCTTCTCGGTCTTCAGATCCTTGACGGCCTCGTAGGTCAAAAGCCGGGCGACCTCGTTGGCCAGGTCGCGAAAGGCCTTGGTGCTGATGTCTTTTTGGCGCAAAAGGCCGAGCTTGTGGCGCACCAGGGGGTGGTCTACGACGGTGACCGGCATGGATCGGCTCCTTTGGCGGCGGGGGAGGAGGCATCCGGCCCCCGGGCCGCGCGTCTGGCCCGGCCCGTGTTTCACGAACCGGTTGAAAATTGTGGATCATCTTTTCCGGTTTGGCAAGGCGCGACATCGCACCCCTGACCCGCCAGGACCAGAAGCCCCTCCCGGTCCCGGATCTCGATCTCCCGGCCGGTGGCCCGCACCAGTCCCTGCCGGGCCATGCGCTTGAGCGCCCGGGACACGGCCTCGGGCGTGGCCCCCACGATCTTGGCCAGTTCCCGCTGGCTGACCCCCAGGGCCACCAGCCGCCGCCCGTCCCGCTCCTGTTCCCGGGCATGGAGCAAAAACCCCGCCAGACGCCCGGGCAGGCCCCGAAGCGACAGGGATTCGACAAGGGCCATGGCCTCGGCCAGCCGTCCCGACATGACCCGCAGAAAATGGAACAGGATGGACGGGTCGCGGCGGGCCATGCCGTCCAGGGCCTGGCCGGAGAAAAACACCAGCCGGCTGCGGCTCAGGGTCTCGGCGTGGGCCGGAAACAGCCCCTCCCCGAAAAGCGTGCCCAGGCAGAAGGGCTCGCCCGGGCCGAAGACGTACAGGGTCTGCTCCCGGCCGTCGGGCGACACTTTGAAGAGCTTCACCCGCCCCGTGAGCACCAGGAAAAAGCCGCGCACCGGCTCGCTCTCCGAGGCCACCCGGGTTTTTGCCGCATAGGTTCTGGCCACGGCCCCCTGCGCCAGGGCCGCGAGCTGTTCCCGGGCCAGCCCCCGGAAAAAAGCCAGGGACTGAAGGGTCAGAAGAAGCGCTGCATCGGTCATGGCCGCAAAATGCCCCTTCACGTTGATCGCGGTCAATGCCTTTTGCCTCAAAAGGGGGATATCTTCCTGGCCGAAGCGCGTTCCGCGCCTATCTTCCATGCCAGGGAGGACTCGCCATGACCATGACGCCGCCATCCGCCGGACCGCAGACGGGACCGCAGACGGGACCGCCGCCCGGGACCGACCACGCCCCCGTCCGGATGAGCCCCCGGGCCCTGAAGGAACTGGACACGCTGTTCCCCGGCGGGGACGTCCGCCATGTGCGGGTCATCGCCACCCCCGGCTGATTCGGGCCCCGGCTCGGCCTGGTTCTGGACGAACCGGCCCCTTCGGATCTGGCGGTCACCCTGGGCCGCTTCCGGCTGATGATCGACGCCCTGGTCTCCCGGGACATCGGCCGGGTGGACGTGGACCTGGACGCGGCGGGACATTTCCAACTCACGAGCCAGCATTTCGGATCGGGATGCTGACCGCCCCGCGAGCGCCCGTTCCGGTTTTTCCCGAACGTCTGCAGGCATCGGGCCGGGACGCATCCCCAACCCCATAAGGAAATCGACGTGAAACGACGCGCCTTCTTAAAGACCCTGGGCCTGGCCGGGGCGGCCACGGCGGCCGCCGCCGTTCCCGGGCTGGCCGCTGAAAAACCCGCCGCCCCGGGGACGGTTTTGGCCACCCTGTTCGACCTCTCCCAGTGCATCGGCTGCGGGGCCTGCGTGGAGGCCTGCCGCGAGGCCAACGCCAACCGCTATCCCGAGCCGAAAAAACCCTTCCCGCCCATGTATCCCAGCCGGGTTCCGGTGGAGGACTGGTCGGACAAACGCGACGTGGACGACCGCCTGACCCCCTACAACTGGCTGTTCATCCAGTCGGCCACGGTGGAGCACCAGGGGAAATCCCTGGAGGTCCACATGCCCAGGCGCTGCATGCACTGCCAAAAACCTCCCTGCGCCAACCTGTGTCCCTGGGGCGCGGCCAGCAAGACCGCCTCCGGTTCCGTGCGCATCAACACGGACATCTGTCTGGGCGGGGCCAAGTGCAAGACCGTGTGCCCCTGGTCCATCCCCCAGCGCCAGACCGGGGTGGGGCTCTACCTGGATCTGTTGCCGTCCCTGGCCGGGAACGGGGTCATGTACAAGTGCGACCGCTGCCACGCGCGCATGGCCGCAGGCGGCCTCCCGGCCTGCATCGAGGCCTGCCCCAACGAGGTGCAAAGCATCGGCCCCAGGGACGAGATCGTGGCCAAGGCCCATGAACTGGCCAAGGCCATGAGCGGCTTCATCTACGGCGAGACGGAAAACGGCGGCACCAACACCATCTACGTCTCCCCCGTGCCCTTCGAGGCCATCCAGGCCGCCTCGCCCCCGGGCCCCGGCCGCCCCACCCTGGCCCCGGTGACCGACGCCATGTCCTTTGAGACGTCGCTGGCGGCCGCCGCCGTGGTGGCCCCCATCGCGGCCGTGGCCGGGGCGGTGTTGCGCGCCGCCAAACGCAATACGGACGCAAAGGAGCACAGACATGGCTAGTTCCCCCATCGCCCCCTGGGAAAAAAAGGCCTTCGCCGCGTCCGTCTTCGGGCTGGGGCTGACCGGGGTGGCCCAGATGCCCATCTTCAGCCGCTACTACATCGCCGACATCCCGGGCTTCGCCTGGCTGGGCGATTTCGTGTTCACCCACATGCTGCACTACGCCCTGGCCGCCGTGTTCCTGTATTTCGCCTTCCGCTTCGCCGCCACATACGTCCTGGCCGGGCGGCGCGACCATCCCCTGACCGCCTCGGGCGCGGTGCGCGTCGCGGTCTACGCGGCCCTGATCGTCACCGGCGCGGTGCGCATGGTCAAAAACCTGTCCTGGGTCTACATGGGGGAATGGCCGGTGCTGGTGGTGGACTGGACCCACCTTTTCCTGGCCATGGTCCTTCTGGGCGCAGTGCTGTGGGCCAGGGGCGGCGACAGGCGGCGCTATACGGCCTTGTCGCGGCGGTAGGGAAACGGACGCCTGGGCGGTTCGCACCTTGGGCAGGCCCGGACCGCCGCGCATGCCGCACCAGGCGGCCGGGGGAACCTCCAGTCCTGGCGCGCCACGGGAGTTACGGCCATGCCTGGGCCTTTAGCCCGCCCGGACCTCGGGAAGCTCGTCCCAGACCGTGGTGTAGCGCGGCGACCGGCTTCCCTGGCGCATGCGCCAGGGGCGGTCGACGCCTGTGGCCGCAAAGGTCACGGCGTCGCGGCCGTGGCGGGCGTTGATGCCGTCCACGACCTGCATGAGGGCCCGGGAGCGGGCGGCGTCCCGGGGAGACTCCAGCAGGCTGCCGCGCCGGGCGGCGGCCGGTTCCAGGCCGTACAGCATGACCCCGGTCTTTTTGTAGCGAAAACCCGGCTTGAAAATGCGCTCCAGGACCGCCTGCCCCTGACGGATGACCGCCGCCGTGTCGGCCGTGGGCACGGCGAAGGCCGCCGTGTCGGACACGGCGTACTGGGGCTCCCCGGCGATGAACCGGTTGGTCTGCACAAAGACCAGGATGTTCCCGGCCACGCACCCCTTGCCCCGCAGCCGTTCGGCGGCCCGGGCGGCGTGGAAGGCCACGGCCTCGCGCATCTCCCCGGCCTCCGTCACCGGGCGGCCGAAGGACCGCGAGGCCACCACGGACTTGGGCGGGGCCGGGGCCTGCTCCAGATCCAGGCAGGACACCCCCTGAAGCTCAAGCAGCGTGGATAGGCCGACCACGGTCATCCTCCGGCGCACCACCTCCCGGGGAAGCCGGGAAAACTCCAGGGCCGAACGCACCCCCAGGCCGCGCAGCCAGGCCGCATGCCGACGCCCGATCCCCCACACCTCCTCCACCTCCACGCCCCCTAAAATCCGCTCCAGATCGTCACGGCCGCACAGATCGAGCACGCCGCCGCAGGCCGGGTCCGTCTTGGCCAGCCGGTTGGCGATCTTGGCCAGGGTCTTGGTGGGCCCGATCCCCACGGACACGGGGATGCCCGTATGCCGCCGCACCGTCTCGCGCATCCGCCGGGCGTGGGCCTCCGGGTCCGGCAGCCCGGCCAGGTCCAGGAAGGCCTCGTCGATGGAATAGACCTCCATGGCCGGGGAAAACCGGGCCAGGGTGTCCATGACCCGGGCGGACATGTCGCCGTAGAGGGCGTAGTTGGAGGAAAAAACCGCCACCTGGTGGCGGCGCAGGAGATCCGCGCACTGGAAGGCGGGCTGGCCCATGCGGATGCCCAGGGCCTTGGCCTCGGGCGAACGGGCCACGATGCAGCCGTCGTTGTTGGAGAGCACCACCACGGGCCGGTGGGCGAGGTCCGGCCGGAAGACCCGCTCGCAGGAGGCGTAGAAGGCGTTGCAGTCCACCAGGGCCAGGACAGGCATGTTTTTTCCTGAAAAAAATGGTGCGTTACGGCCGGGGAACAGCCTTGTGGATGATGTAGGTGACCACGCCCCAGACCTCGAAGCTCTGCTCCGGGCCGACCTCGGTGGGGGCGTAGTCGGGGTTCTCCGGGGCCAGGATCACCCGGCCCCGGGACGTCCGCAGGCGCTTGACCGTGAGTTCGCCGTCCACGGCGGCGATGACGATGCTGCCGCTTACGGCCGTGGCGGCCCGGTCCACCACCAGGATGTCCCCCGGGGCGATCCCCGCGTCGGCCATGGAATGGCCCTGCACGCGCACGAAGAAGGTGGCCTCCGGATGCCGCACCAGGTGCTCGTTGAGATCGAGCCTTTTGTCGATGTAGTCCTCGGCCGGGGAGGGAAATCCGGCCGAAACCGTGGCCAGATACAGGGGCAGGGCCAGCTCCGAGCGCTTCTCGAAGCCCAGGATTTCCAGCTCGTGGGGAACGAAGGTCATGATCGAAGTTTTCCTTGTCTGGCGGCGGGGTCGGCCGCCGCGCCGTCCAGGCCCCACGTCGGGAGCCACGCGGCGCATGCCGGAAGCATACGAAACAGGAGGCCGCAGGTCCACCCTTGTGGCGAAGTCCCGCTGCTGCGAGGCCCCGTTGCCGCAAAACCCGGGCGCGAGGCGCGGCGGCCCCCCCGGGACGAAAGGGCGCAACGCCTGGACATGCGACCGGAACTTGGGTAGAACGCGTGCCGTTGCACTGACATGCTGCGTCAGGCCTCCCCGGAGGCCCCGGAAGTCACCCCCGGCACAGACAACGCGGCAGCGGATGCGCATGACGCGAAAGCCGTGTCGGCACGGGCGGATCGCCGCACAACTTTCGCGCCAGGGACGCGGATTCGCCTTCAGGCGAACCGCCACGGCGCGGGGTCGACGCCACGCACGAGGGAGAAGACTATGCCTGTACGGGCTGCGGATACGAAACGCCTCGCATGGCTGGGAGTGCTGTGCGTCTCCCTGCTGCTCGCCGGATGCGGCGGGTCTCTTCCCGGGGCCGGCCCTTCCAGGACCGCCATCCGGAACTTCCCGGATTCCCCGAAAAACACCACCGGCATCACCATCGTGGATGTCGACGCCTCCATCGCCAGCCAATTGCACGCGAGTCAGCAAAAATCCATGTTCTCGTCGGTCTTCGCCGGAAGCGCCCTGGGCAATTACAGCGTCGGGCCTGGCGACCTCATCGAGGTGACCGTGTGGGAAAGCCCGCCGGGAACCCTTTTTCTCAACCCGGGCACGGAACTGGCCACCTCCCAGTCGGCCATGGCCCCCATGCGTTTTCCGGAACAGCAGGTCAGCGGCGAGGGGACCATCTCCATCCCCTTCGCCGGATATATCCCCGTGCGCGGCCTGACCCTGCGCCAGATTGAGGAGGAGATCACCGCCCGCCTGCAGGGCAAGGCCAACGAGCCCCAGGTCATGGCCCGCCTGGTCAAGAACACCACGTCCACGGTGACCGTGGTGGGCGAGGTGGTCAACAGCAGCATCGTGCCCCTGACCCCGAAACGCGAAAAGATCCTGGACATCCTGGCCACCGCCGGCGGCGTCAAGCAGCCGGTGAACAAGATGATGATCCAGATCACCCGCGCCGACAAGGTCCATTCCATACCGCTCAAAACCATCATCACGGACAACAAGGAAAACCTGGTCATGGAGCCGGGGGACATCCTCACGGTCCTGTTCCAGCCCAACAGCTTCACCGCCCTGGGGGCCACGGGCACAAACACCGAGGTGGAGTTCGAGGCCACGGGCATCTCCCTGGCCCAGGCCCTGGGCCGCTCCGGCGGCGTTCTGGACGGCCGGGCCGACGCCCAGGGGGTCTTCATCTTCCGGTTCGAGCCCGTGGACGCGCTTACCTGGCCGGAAGAGCCGGGCATCGTCACCCCGGAAAACACCGTGCCCGTCATCTACACGGTCAACCTGCGCGATCCCGCGACCTTCTTCGCCGCCCAGGCCTTCCCCATCAAGGACAAGGACGTTTTGTACGTCTCCAACGCGCCCACTACGGAACTCATGAAGTTCCTGAGCATCATCACCTCCGTCACCAGTCCGTCCCTGAACACCCTGGGATACATCCGGACGTTCTCGCGGAGCGGGGCGTGGAATTGATGGTTTCGCCGCGGGCGGAACACGGCTGACGTGCCGTTGCAGCGTTTTTCCATGAAAAAACTCGTTTTGTCCCAAACCTGTCAGGGGACGGTTCTCAAGCAACTGCTCATGTCCTCGGAGGCCTTCAAGAAGCATTTCGCCTGCGAGTTCATCCCCAACTTCGAGATCAAGGACGGCAAGCCGGGCCTTGCCCCGCCTGCGGCCCTGGCCGAGTCCCTGGAGAGTTGCGATGTCCTCATCTACCACGACATCGCCAGCTATGACTTCCCCACCCTGCTGCAGAAGCTGCCGCCCCACGCCCAGGCCATAAAGATCCCCTACGTCACCTCCACGCTCTATTGGCCGACCCACGACTACCGAAATCCCGTCTGGCTGGCCCCCCGAGGAAGCACCGCGCTCATCCCGTGGCCGTGCATCAAGCTCAACGAACTCATCGTCTCCCTGCGGGACAAGGCCAAAGTCCTGGACGCCTACCTTCAGATGGACATTCCTGCCGCCATCGACATCACAGGCATTTTGAAAAAACAGATGGACTACCTGAGACAGTCGGAAAAGGATTCCATCTTCCATGTTGCGGACTTCGTCCAGGAACAGTTCACCCAAACAAAACTTTTTCATCTGATAAACCACCCGGCCCTGCCGATCTTTTTGAACGTCACAAACACCATCCTGAAACATCTCGAGCTGCCGCTCCTCGCAGGCTTCAAATTCGATCCGTTCATCAACCATCAGATGCCCATCCACCCTTCCATCATCAGATACCATGGCCTCACATGGTGCAACGAAAATACCACATACCGCATCATGGACAAGGTGGTTTCCTTCGAGGAGTATGTCTCCTTCTACTACGACTGCTATGTCGAAAAATACAAGTTCACCATGTTCCCCGAGAGGTTTCCCATGAAAGCGCCCAGCCTGGCTTCCCTCCGCAGGCTCGCAGCGTCTTTTTTCCGGCGCGCCGCGCGGCCCGGCTGAACCGGCGTCCCGCCTTGTCCTCCCAAAGGGCAGGTCCCTGTTTTTTAAGAAAAATATCGTGTTTCGGCCCTCCGGGATCGTTTTTCACCACCGGGATCAAAGATGCGGCACGGGACCGGCCTCCCCGGCGGCAGCCACACCGTCCGGCCGTACCGGCCTCGTGGCGGCCCTTGCCTCGGTTGGCGCATCGGATTAAGAATAAAGGCTTACGTCGGCATCCCCGGTCCGCCCGGGCATGATCCGGCGAAAGGCAAACCCGTGGCCACAGTTCCTGCAAAAAACACCCTCGCCCCCCTCCCCGTCCCCCTTGCCGTCCATCCCCTGGACCAGGTCGTCCAGGATGCGGACGGGGAGACCTGGCGCTCCCTGGGCGACGCCCCGCGCCTGGAACTGCGCCTGCCCGGAGGCGCGCCCCCCCGGGGCTGGATCCTTTTGCGCGGCAGGCTGAACCGGTTAAGCGGCTCCTGGATGACTTACCTGCATGTGGAAACCGACGCCGGGGGGCTCGGCCCGGCCGTCTTCGAACTGCCCGTCTCCTTCAAGGGCACCATCAACGAGCTGATTCCCCTGCCGGAGGGGGCCAGGCGTCTTGTGCTCGAACCCATGCAGGGCGAAGGCCTGTTCCTGCTTGGAACCTTCAGCATGAAGCCGGTGGGCGAGGTGGAGCGGGTGCGGCGCATGTACCAGCGGGTCATCACCATGTTGTACAAGCAGCCCCGCGCCCGCCGCAAACGCGCCGGGCTGCACTCCCGCACCGCGCTTCTGCGGTTGCAGGAGGCCTATGGCATCGCCGGCAGGCTGCGCTCCCACTGCCCATCCATCCCCTACGACACATGGATCGAACGGTTCGACCGGATCTCCGACAGGGACCGGGAGGCCATCCTCCGGGACATGGCCCTGCTGCGTCGGCCGCGCCGCTTCATGGTCCACGTCCTTGACGGGGGCGGCCCCGCCGCCCGGCAGGCCACCCTGGACTCCCTGCGGGAGCAGCTCTATCCCCATCACGAACTGTGCGACGAAGCCAGCGCCCTCCAGGGCGGCGTACGCCGGACATGGTTCCTCTTTCTGCCCCCCGGGACCGTCCTGGCCCCCCATGCCCTGTACTGGCTGGCCCGGGCCGCCTCCGACGACCGGCGGCTGCGCCTGATCTACGCCGACCACGACCTCCTTGACGCCGACGGCCAGCGCTGCGATCCGGCCTTCAAGCCCGACTGGTCCCCGGAACTTCTGCGCTCCACCAACTACATCGGCCACGCCGCCGCCATCCGGGGCGACCTTATGGCCGCGCTTCGCCTCGGCCCGGACGCCTTCGACATGCACGGACTGCTCCTTGCTGCGGGCGAACGCATCCCGCGCTACGCCGTGGGCCATGTGCACGCCCCGCTTTTCCACATGCCCCCCCCGGCCGACGGGGACAATCCCAACGCCACAAACCCGGACCAGGTGGCCGCCCACCTGGCCCGCCTTGGTGTCCCGGCCCAGGTGGAGCCCATGCCCCGGGGGCATTGCCGCGTCCGCTACCACCTGCCGGACAGGTCTCCCCGGGTGACCATCATCGTGCCCACCCGCGACGGCCTGGAGGTGCTTCGCACCTGCGTGTCGAGCGTCCTGGAGAAGACCTCCTACCGCCGCTTCACCATCCGCATCGTGGACAACGCAAGCTCCGACCCGGCGACCCTGGACTATCTGGCCCAGATGGACGGCCACCCCCAGGTGAAGGTCATGCGCTACGGGCTGCCGTTTAATTTCTCGGCCATCAACAACCACGCCGCCGCGCACAGCCAGGGCCGGGTGCTGTGCCTGCTCAACAACGACACCGAGGTGATCAGCCCCGACTGGCTCACGGAAATGCTCGGCCACCTGCTGCAGCCCGGCGTGGGCGTGGTGGGGGCCAAGCTCTACTACACCGACGGCCGGGTGCAGCACGCCGGGGACGCCGTGGGCCCCGGCGGCTGCGCCAACCATCTGCACGCCTGCATCGAAGGCGACGACCCGGGCTATTGCGACCGGGCCATCCTGGCCCAGGATCTGTCGTCCGTCACCGCCGCCTGCATGCTCACCTGGAAGGACGTGTTTTTACGCATGAAGGGCTTTGACGCCGTGAACCTGCCCGTGGCCTTCAACGACGTGGATTATTGCCTGCGCGTGCGCCAGGCCGGACTGCGGGTGGTGTGGACCCCCCATGCCGAGCTGTATCATCACGAATCCTACACCCGGGGCGATGACGCCGTCTCTCCCGAACGCCAGGCCCAGGCCCGCCGGGAGGTCCAATACATGCGCGCCCGCTGGAAACACGTCATGCGCCACGACCCGTTCTACAACCCCAACCTCAGCTATGCCCGCCCGGACTTCACCCTCAACATCGCCCCCCTGGCGCCCAGGCCATGGACCGGTCGGCCATGACCGCACACGCCGCCCCGTTCCCGACCCGGGCGGTGGTCGTGGAGGAGCGGGACAACCCCTCCACGGCCTATTACCTTCTTCCGGCCCTGACCCACGCGGCCTGCCCCGTCCTGCGCCGCCGCTTCGCCGAGCTCCCGACGCCGGACGAACTGGACGGGGCCCTGGTGGTGCTGGCCAGATACGTCCCCACGGCCTGGATGCGCCTTTTGTCGGCGGCGCGGCCACGC
Organism: Desulfovibrionaceae bacterium; assembly: GCA_031082225.1. GTDB lineage: Bacteria > Desulfobacterota > Desulfovibrionia > Desulfovibrionales > Desulfovibrionaceae > Desulfolutivibrio. Next base: position 10,628 of record JAVHLG010000001.1, read on the forward strand.
CTTCACCGGCTGGCGTTTTTCATGGACGACGACCTCTTCGACACCGCCGCCTCCCGGGGCGCGCCCCTGCACTACCGGTTCAAGCTGTGGCGGCTGGCGGCCAGACGCCGGGACTGGCTTGCGGCCCAGGGCGCGGAAATCTGGGTCTCCACCCCGGCGCTCATGGAGAAATACGCCGCCTGGCGGCCCCGGCTGATCCTGCCCGCCCCGCCGGTACCGGGGGAGACGCCCCAGGGCCGGGACGGCCGACGGATCTTCTACCACGGCACGGCCTCCCACGCCCCCGACATCCGCTGGCTTGGGCCGGTGATGGCCCAGGTCCTCGGCGACAATCCCCGCCTGTCCTTCGAAATCGTGGCCAAGCGGGGCATGGCCAGGGCCTGGGCCGCCCTACCCCGGGTCACGGTGGTCCATCCCATGCCCTGGCCCGCCTATCAGGCCTTCGCCGCCGCCCCGGGCCGCCACGTGGGTCTGGCCCCCCAGCTCGACTCGCCCTTCAACGCCGCCCGGTCCTACACCAAGTTCTGCGACATCACCCGCAGCGGGGCCGTGGGCGTCTATGCGGCGGGATCGGCCTGCGCCGGGGTGGTGGATCACGAACAAGACGGACTGGTGGTTCCCATGCGCCAGGCGGACTGGGCGGCGGCCATCACCCGGCTGGCCCTGGACGACGCCCGGCGCGAGGCCATGCTGGAAAACGCCCGCCGCAAGCTTGCGGATCTGTCGCGGCGGGCCGCGGACTCCCACGCCCGCCTGTTCGCCGCCGACCGGGAGTCCGCCGATGGCTGAATGCGCCCGCCTGCCCCTGGCGACGGCCCCGGCCGCCCTGGCCCTGACCCGGTTCGTGGCCGCCATGCCCAACCTGCCCGCCGTGCTGGGGCTGCCCGTGGTGCGGCATTATCCGGGCCGGGCGGTCATCCCCGGGGCCTGGGTTCTGGCCTGGGGCCGCAAGGTCTCGGGACTGGCCGCCGAACGCTTCGCCGCCAAACGCGGCCTGCCGGTCCTGCATGCCGAGGACGGCTTTCTGCGCTCCGTGTCGCCGGGGCGCGAACACGCCCCCCTGTCCATCAGCCTCGACGACCAGGGGGTCTATTACGACGCCCGCCATCCCTCCCGGCTGGAGGCCCTGGCAAGCCTGCCCTGCACCCCGGAACAACTGCGCCGGGCCGACCGCCTCGCCGCCCTGTGGCGCGAGGGCCGGATATCCAAGTACAACCATGCCCGGGAATACCGGGGAGAGCTCCCCGAGCCCTATGTCCTGGCCGTGGACCAGACCTTCGGGGACGGCTCCATCCGCCACGGCATGGCCGACCCCGGCAGCTTCGCCCGCATGCTCGAGGCCGCCCTGTCCGAACATCCGGACAAGACCGTGGTCCTCAAGGTCCATCCCGAGGTGGTCTCCGGCCGCAAAAAGGGACATTTCGATCTGGACGCCGCAGCCCGCATGGGCCGGGTGCGGGTCTTCTCCGGCAACGAACACCCCGTGGGCCTCATTGAGCGGGCGGCGGCCGTCTATGTCGTCACCTCCCAGATGGGCTTCGAGGCCCTGTTGTGGGGCAGGCCGGTGGTCACCTTCGGCATGCCCTTCTACGCCGGGTGGGGACTGACCCGCGACGACCTGCCGCCGCCGCCCCGCCGCCGCCCCATTCCCCTTTGGCAACTGGTCCACGCCGCCCTGGTGGACTATCCCGGCTATGTGGATCCCGAGACGGGCCGCCCCTGCCCGCCGGAACGGGTGATGGAGTGGATGGCCCGGCAGCGCCGCCAGCGCGAACGGTTCCCCGCCGTGCTTGCGGCCCGGGGATTCCCCCGGAAACAGCATGCCGGGCTCAGACGCCTTTTCCAGGGCAGCCAGGTGCGCTTTGTCCCGGAGGCCGCCCCCCTGCCGCCGGACGGGGCCGTGGTCGTCCCGGACGGGGGCGCTGCGGGAGACGTCCCGGCGTCGGCTTTGCGGGTGCGGGACGGTTTTTGGCACGGCGCGGGCCTGGACGGCGGCCCGAAGACCCCCCTGTGCGCCCTGGTGGCCGGGAACGGTCCTGGCCTCGAGGAGATCCTGGCCTCGGCCGACTTTTCCCCGGAACTTCTGGAACGCGCCAGACGGCTGCGCCGGATGATCGTGGAGCGCGGCCTGACCTCCCGGCCGGACGGGCCAGGGGGCTTGGAGCGGCCGCCCGCCCCAGGTTGCGTCGTTTTGGCGGTCGGCGACGGCCAGACCCCCGACGCGGACAGCGGCCTCCTTGAACGCGTCCGCGCCAAACATTCTGACGCATTCATTATTTACAAACCCTTTTGTTCTATATTACAAAAAAAAAGTTTTCGAATTCGCTCCGACCAAGGGAGCCCGCTTTTTGACGGAATCGCGCCGCCTGCGCCCATGCATCTCCTCCTTTCCCAGGTGGATGCCGTCCACGTACTCACCTCGTTGACGGGTTTTGACGCGCTGTTGCGCGAAAAGGAAGTGTATTGCCACGGATTCCCTTTTTATGCCGGGTGGGGGCTGACCCACGACGCCACGACCGGGACCGGGCGCCCCAGGTCGCTGTCCCTGGATGCACTCGTGGCCGGTGTTTTTTTCCTGTATCCGGTGTATGTGAGTGGCGTGAGCGGCCATTTTTCCCGTCCGGAACGCATCATTGAGGAGCTTTCCTCCGGAAGCGCCAGGGTCGGCGGGCTTTTTTTCGACATGATTTCGTCCCTGGCCCCCAGGATCTTGAGAAAAAAATCCGGGTGATCGCCACAAACGTCTCGCGCTGCAGCGATCTGTCCGGTTTCATTATAAAAAATGGTTCTCGCCTGCCGCAGGAACTGCAACATCCGCTCCGGCGTCATGCGAACCGGATATGGACCGACTGACAAAAAATACATGACTACAGATAAAATCGCCATTATCGGGGCCGCCTGCCGCCTTCCCGGCGGAGTGGCGTCCCTGGACGCCTTATGGGACATCCTGTCCACGGGACAGGACGCCGTGACCGCCATCCCCCCCGACCGATTCGACGTCCCGGGTTTCCTGCATCCCCTGCGAAACGCCCCGGGACGGACCTGCACCTTCGGGGCCGGCGTGCTGGAGGGCATCGAGGACTTCGACTTCTCCTTTTTCGGCATCTCCAAAAAAGAGGCCGAATACATGGACCCGCAGCAGCGCGTCCTCCTGGAGATGGCCTGGGAAGTCCTGGAAGACGCCCACATCCGCCCCTCAAGCCTGGCCGGGACCGACACCGCCGTGTTCATCGGCTCCTCATCCCTGGACGCCAGCATGCAGCGGGCCGACGACCCCTGCGTCATCGGCCCCTATTCCATGGTCGGCAACACCCTGGGACTTCTGGCCAACCGCATTTCCTACCTCCTGGACATCCACGGCCCGAGCATGACCATCGACACGGCCTGCTCCGCCTCCCTGGTGGCCCTGCACCAGGCCTGCCGGGCCGTGCTCTCGGGCGAGGCCGACATGGCCATCACGGGCGGGGTGCACATGCTGTGCAGCCCCCTGCCCTTCGTGGGCTTCTCCAAGGCCCACATGCTGTCCAAGGACGGGAAGTGCAAGGTATTCGCCAAGGACGCCAACGGCTACGTGCGGGCCGAAGGCGGCGGGCTGCTTCTGCTCAAGCCCCTGCGGGCGGCCCTGGCGGACGGCGACCGCATCCACGCGGTCATCGCCAAGACCGGGATCAACACCGACGGCAAGACCATCGGCATCGCCTTTCCCAACCAGACCGCCCAGATGGCCCTCTTGCGCTCCCTGTACGACGACCCGGCCATCGACCTGCGCAACCTCTGCTACATGGAGGCCCACGGCACGGGGACCGCCGCCGGGGATCCGGTGGAGGCCCGGTCCATCGGCGAGGTGTTCACCGCCCTGCGCCAGGCCCAGCCGGACCTGCTGGTGGGATCGATCAAAAGCAACCTGGGGCACCTGGAACCGGCCTCGGGCATCGCCGGACTGCTCAAGGCCATGCTGGTCCTCAAACACCGGACCGCGCCGCCCAGTCTGCATCTGGCCGAACCCAATCCGGACATCGACTGCCAGGCCCTGGGCATCCGCTTCGCAACCGAGGCCACCCCCCTGCCCCCGACCCCGGGTCCGGCCCTGGTGGGGGTCAATTCCTTCGGCTTCGGCGGGGCCAACGCCCACGCCCTGCTCGAGGCCGCCCCGGACGTCCCCGCCACGCCCGCCCGGACATGCCCGACGCCAGACGGCCCCCTCCCGTTTTTGCTCTCGGCCCACAGCCCGGGGAGCCTGCGCCGACTGGCGGCGACCTATGCCGAGCGCCTGGACGGGACGGACCTGGCAGGCCAGCGCGACCTGGCCGCACGGGCCGCCCTGCGCCGGGACCATCTCAACCACCGCCTGGTGGTCGAGGCCGACGCTCCATCCGGGATCGCCCAGGCCCTGCGGCTGGTCGCCGCCAGCCCGGAGGCCACGGTGAAGGATCACCGGGTGGTCAAGGGCGAACGCCTGGGCGGCCGGATCCGCACGGCCTTTGTCTATTCCGGCAACGGCGGCAACTGGCCGGGCATGGGCCGGGCCCTTTTCGCCGGGGACCGGGACGCGGCCAAGGCCCTGGACGAGGTGGACGCGGCCATGACCCCGCTTCTCGGATGGTCGCCGAAAACCCTTTTTACGGCCCCCGGGGAGACCTGGGAGTTGACCCGCATCGATGTGGCGCAGCCCCTGCTTTTCGCCATCCAGGTCGGGCTGACCCGGGCCCTGACGGCCAAGGGCGTCATGTTCGACCTGGTTTTCGGACACAGCATCGGCGAGGTGGCGGCGGCCTGGGCCTGCGGCGCCCTGACCCTGGAGCAGGCCTCCCGGGTCGTGGTGGAGCGCAGCAGGCTGCAACGGGAATCCCATGGCCAGGGCGACATGGCCGTGGCCCAGCTCAGCGAAAAGGACGCCCTGGCCCTGCCCGAGGTGCGCGCGGGGGATCTGGAGCTTGCCGCCGTCAACAGCGCCCGCTACGTGACCCTCACGGGATCGGTCGAGGCCCTGGCCTCGGTGGGCGCGGCCCTCAAGAAACGCCGGGCGGTCTTTCGCGGCCTGGGCCTCAACCACCCCTTCCACAGCCGGGCCATGGAGGCCCTCAAGGACCGGCTGCTGGACGGTCTGTCCGCCGTGCGCCCGGCCTGCGAACGCGCCGCGTTTTATTCCACGGTCCATGGCCGGACCTGTCCGGGGGCCTCCCTGGACGCCGACTATTGGTGGGACAACCTGCGACGGCCCGTGCGCTTCCGCGACGCCGCCCTGGCGGCCCTGGACGACGGGGCCAGGATCTTCGTCGAGATCGGGCCCGACGCCCTGCTCCACCCGTTTCTGAAAAACTGCTTCCAGGAACGCTCCGCCCCCACGGTCTTTCTGCCCACCATCAAGCGCGACGCCCACGACGGCCAGGTGGCCCGTTCCCTGTGGAAGCAGGTGTACGTCCACGGCGGCAGCGTGCGCCTGTCCGCCATGTATCCGCAGACGCCGCCCTTTGTGGAGCTTCCCCCCTATCCCTTTGACAGGGAGACCTGCCTGGCGGAATCCACGCCGGAATGCCTGGATCTTTTCCGGGCCAAACCCGCAGCGCACCCCCTGCTCGGCCGTGCGGTCCGAAACGGCCTTGCCGTGTGGGAAAACACCCTGGACACGCACCTTGTCCCGTTTCTGGCGGATCACGTGGTGGGGAGCGAGGTGGTGCTGCCAGGGGCCGCCTATCTGGAGATGGCCCTGGCCGCCGCCATGGAGGCCTTCGGTCCCGGTCCGGTGGAGATCGAGAACGTGGAGTTGCGCCATCCCATGGCCTTCGCCCAGGGAAAGGGCCGCGTGGTGCGGTTCGTCCTGTCCCCGGACGGCGGGGACTTCAGCGTGGAAAGCCGGGAGATCATGCAGCCGACGGGCATGGTGCAGCACGTCAGCGGCCGCATCGTACCCCGGGTACGCAAGACCCTTGCCCCGGCCTCCCTGCCGCCTTTCCCCGGGACGGAGCAGGACGTGGCCGCGCTCTACGCCAAGGCCGTGGCGTCTGGCCTGCATTTCGGCCCGGCCTTCCGGCCCATGCGCCAGGTCTGGCGGGACGGGGACACGGCCATCGCCCGCCTGGCCCTTGAACCCAAGGCCGTCTTTCCCGGCGCCGTCCTGCACCCGAGCCTCATCGACGGCGCGTTCCAGATGCTGTTGTCCCTGGTCTCCTGGAAAGACCGCAGCCTGGAGGCCCACATCTACCTGCCCGTCCGGGTGGGCCGCCTGCAGATGCTTACGCCCGGCACGGCCGTCCACGCCGCCGCCACCCTGATCCGCCAGAGCACGCGCGCCCTGACGGCCTCCTTCCGGCTCTTCGACGCAAAAGGCCGGGAACTGGCCAGACTGGAAGACTGCCGTTTCGCCAGGGTTCAGACCAGGGATGGGCTTCTGCGCAAGCAGCATGTCTACGCCACCACGGCCGTGCCCTTGCGCCATCCCCTGGACGCCTCCCCCGCCGCCCTGCCCGCCCAGGCCGAGATCGACGCCCTGGCCGAAGCGGAGATCGGGCCCCTGCTCCAGGCCGGGCGCGCCACGCGGCGTCGCCAGGAGGCCGTGCCCTTCATGACGGCCCTGATCCTGTCCCGGACCATGGAGGCCGTCCTCGCGCTGGCGGGTGGACGCCGGGAATTCACCGCCGCACAGCTCGCCCGCCTGGGCGGCGTCCCTGACGAAATGACGCCCTGTCTCGGCCACGCCCTGCGCTTTCTCGAACAAATGGGCATGGCCTCCGTCGGCACAGGCAGATACCGGCTGTCGCCGGAGACCCTGCCGCCCTTTACGGAGCTGTGGCGGACGGCCCTGGCGGAATTTCCGGAACATGCCGACGAACTGTCCCTCATGGGCCAACTCGGCCAGGACATGGAGGACATCCTTCGCGGCAGACGCCAGGCGGGGCCGCTACTCACCCTGCGTCCCGGGTCGATTCTGGAGAACCTTTTTTGCGCGTCCCCGCTGCATCAGGACGGACACGCTGCGACCGCCGCCCTGCTGGGGGCCATCCTCCAGACCCGTCCCCGGGGATGCGGCCTGCGCGTCCTTGAGGTGGAGGCCGGACCGGGTGGCCTGTCCCAGACCATTGCCTCCCGGCTCACCCTGGGCGTGGCGGAACTTGTCCTGGCCGACCGCGACGAGCACTTCGTGGAACAGCTTGCGGCCCGTTTCAGCACGCACCCCCATGTCCAGGCCTGCGTTTTCAACCCGGACGACGCCGAGACCGCCCCCCTGGAGATCACCGGAAACGGCGGTTTCGACCTGATTTTCGCGGGCCACGCCCTGTACCGCCTGACGGACGTCGCCCAGGCCCTGCGCGGCCTGCGCAGACTGCTGCGGCCCGGCGGCATGCTCGTGGTCCTGGACGCCCCGCCCCATCCCGTGGCCGACCTGATCTTCGGACTTGACCCGGGCTGGTGGCGCGACGAGTCCAGCGACGGCCTGCCCGCCTCCCGCCTGATGGACCACCGGGAATGGACCGCGCGCCTGACCGCCGCCGGGTTTTCCACCCCGCGCCTGCATCTGGGCGAAGACGGCGGGGACGTGATCCTGCTGTCCGCCCGGAATGCGGATTCCGGGGTCGAAGCCCCCGTGGTTCCCGCCTCCAGACGCTTTGTGCTTTTCGAAGACGCCACCCCCTCCCCCGAGGCCCGGGCCGTTTCCGAGGCCCTGGCCGAGGCCTTGGGGCGGGCCGGAATCGAACCTGTCCGGGTCAGCCCGGGCGACGCGTTTCAGGGCGGGCCACAGGACGGCTTCCGCCTCGATCCGGACTCCCGGACCCACTGGCGCGACCTGTTTCAGGCCATGGGGGAGGAGGGAGCGCCCATCGAGGTCGTGCATCTGGCCGGTTTCGACATGCGCCAGGATCCCGACCCGCGTGTCCTCGACGACATCCAGAACCGCCGCGTGACCAGCGCCGTGGCCCTGGCCCGGGGATGGCGAAAGGCCAAGATCGCCGCCGGGTTGTGCCTGGTGACCGGCGGCGGGCTGCCCCTGCCGGGTCATCCCTCGCGGCCCGTGCCGTCCCAGGGGGCCCTGGTCGGCCTGTGCCGGGTGCTGGTCAACGAGATGCCGGGGCTGTTGCCCCGGCTGGTGGATGTCCATGCCGACGACGGGGGACGGCTGCCCCTTGAGGCCGCCGTGCGTGAGATCCTGTGCCCGGCCAGGGATCTGGTCGCGCCCGGCCAGGACGACAAGGAGACGGCCCTCACCCCCTGCGGACGCTACGGCCTGCGCCTGACCACCCTGGAGACGGCGGAAATGGCCTTCCCGGCCGCCGATGCGCCCCAGGCCGTGACCCTGGAGATGGCCGACCAGGGCCGCCTGGACGCGGCCGTCTGGCGGCGCGCCGTCCCGCCCCGGCCCGGCCGGGGACAGGTGCTGGTGGAAAACCGGGCCGCCGGAGTCAACTACCGCGACATCATGTTCACCCTGGGCCGCATCCCCGAGGAAGCCCTGGAAAACGGGGCCTCGGGCCCCACCCTGGGCCTGGAATGCGCCGGGGTCGTCCTGGCCGTGGGCCAGGACGTCGTCGGCTTCGCCCCGGGGGACGCGGTCTGCTGCCTAAGCGGCGGCGCCTACGACTCCCATGTCCTGGCCGACGCCTCGGCCGTCTTCCCCCTGCCCCGGGGCATGTCCGCCACCGCCGCCGCCACCATCCCCGTGGCCCATTTCACGGCCTGGTACGCCCTGACGCATCTGGCCAGACTGTCCCCGGGCGAACGGGTGCTCATCCACGGCGCGGCAGGCGGCGTGGGGCTGGCCGCCATCCAGATCGCCACCCTGTGCGGGGCCGAAATCTTCGCCACGGCCGGTTCCCCCCACAAACGCGCCCTTTTGGCCCGCATGGGCGTGCCCCACGTGCTCGATTCGCGCAGCCTGGACTTCGAGGAGCGCATCCGGGAGCTCACCCACGACCAGGGCGTGGACGTGGTGCTCAACTCCATCTCCGGCGAGGCCTTGCAGAAAAGCCTGGGCCTGCTTCGGCCCCTGGGCCGGTTCCTGGAGCTGGGCAAGGTGGATTTCTACACCAATGCGCCCCTGCGCATGCGCCTTCTGCGCAACAACATCAGCTTCTTCGGCATCGACGTGGACCAGGTGATGCGGGTCGATCCCCTGTTATGCCGCCGCCTGTTCCTGGAAATGCTCACGCGGTTCGAGAACAAGGAGTTGTGGCCCCTGCCCCACGCCGTCACCCCCCGGGCGGGCATCGCCGAGGCCTTTCGCCGCATGCAGCAGTCCCGCCACACGGGCAAGCTGGTGGTGGCCCACGACGAACGCGCCGCAGGCGTCCGGCCGCTGCCGCCAGCCGAACTCGGCCCCCTGGAGGGCAGCGCCAGCTATCTGGTCACCGGCGGACTGGGCGGGCTGGGGCTTGCCGTATGCGACCGGCTGGCCGACCTGGGCGCCGCGAGCCTGATCCTCGTCGGCCGCAGCGGGGCCGCCACCCAGGCCCAGCAGGACGCCGTGGCCCGCCTGGAGTCCCGGGGCGTCCGGGTGACCGTGGTCAAGGCCGACGTGGCCGACCTGGCGGCCCTGACGACCGCCCTGGACGCCGCATGCGCCGGCCTGGCGCCCCTGCGGGGCGTGGTGCATTGCGCCGGGGTGCTGCGCGACGCCACCATCGCCACCCTGTCCAGCGCCGACATCCGCACCGTGCTGCGGGCCAAGGCCCTGGGCGGCTACAACCTGCACCTTTTGACCCGCGACAAGCCCCTGGACTTTTTCATCATGTTTTCCTCGGCGACCACCGTTTTGGGCAATCCCGGCCAGGGAAACTACGTGGCCGCCAACACCATGCTCGAAAACCTGGCCGCCTACCGGCGCAGTCTGGGACTTTCGGCCGTGACCTTCGGCTGGGGGCCCATTTCCGACGTGGGCATGCTGCAAAGCCGCCCCGAGGTGATGCAGTCCCTCAAGGCCCTCACCGGAGCCCAGGAACTGCGCGCCGAGACGGCCATGGACCACATGGCGAAATACGCCCGCCACGACCAAAGCTCCCTGCACGTCTTCCGGGTGAGCTTCAAAAAGCTGTCCCGGCTGCCGTATGTCGCCTCGCCCATGTACCGCCACGTCATGTCCGAGAGTTCCTCGGAACTGGCCGCCAACGAGCAGGTGGACATCCGCGAGGTGTTGCGGGGGCTTTCGCCCAAAGACGCCGTGGTGCACCTGGCCACGCTTTTATCCCAGCATTTCGCCCGCATCCTGCGGGTTCCGGTCTCCAAGATCCGCCATGACAAGCCCATGGGCGAACTGGGCATGGACTCCCTCATGTACGTGGAACTGGGCCTGGCCACCGAGGAGGCCTTCGGGGTTGACATCTCCGCCCTAAGTCTGGACAAGACCGCAAGCATCCTTACGCTGGCGGAGATGATTCACCGCCAGTTCGAACAGCCGACCGATTCCGAAGAGGCCCAGGCCGAAGCCGTCGCCCGGCATCTCCGGGACGTTCACGGCGTACGTCTGTCTCCGGATGACGCCAAGCGACTGCTGGATAACGACGCCACGCAGTCCCGGCCCAACTGACCCACGGAACAGGGCATGACATTCGACGACAGCAGACCCCACGGCATGGCCGAAAAGGACAGGTTGTCCCTCATCCAGAAAATGCGGGAAAAGCTTTCCAACCGCACGCCCGCGAACCCTGCCGCCCCTGTGTCCATGCCCCAGGGTCCGGACGACTCGGCCTGCGACTTCAGCCAGTTCGCGGACGTCAAAAAAATCGCCATCCACAAGGCCGTGGCCAGACAGTGGGGCATCGACTCCATGTATTTCCTGTGCCACGAGGGCGTGGCCCGGGACACCACGGTCATCGGCGGCAAGACCTGCCTGAATTTCTCCACCTACGACTATCTGGGCTTAAACGGTTCCCCGGCTTTGACCGCCGCCGCCACGGCGGCCCTGGAGAAATACGGCTCAAGCGCCTCGGGAAGCCGCCCCACCTCCGGTGAGCGGCCACCCCACCGGGAATTGGAGCGGGCCCTGGCCGACCTGCACGGCGCAAAGGACTGCGTGGTCTTCGTCAGCGGCCACGCCACCAACGTCTGGACCATCTACCAGCTCTTCAAGAAACGCGACCTGGTGCTCTACGACAGCCTCTCCCACAACTCCATCATCCAGGGGGCCCAGATCTCCGGGGCCGTGCGCCTGCCCTTTCCCCACAACGACCTGGACGCCCTGGAGGAGACCCTGGCCGCGGAGCGCGGCAACTACCGCCGGGCCCTGATCGTCACCGAGGGCCTGTTCAGCATGGACGGGGACATACCCGACCTGCCCCGGCTGGTGGAGCTCAAAAAAAGGTACGGCTGCCTGCTGATGGTGGACGAGGCCCACGCCCTGGGCGTCCTCGGCCCCACGGGACGTGGCCTGGCCGAGCACTACGGCATGGACCCGGGCGTGGTGGACATCTGGATGGGCACCTTGAGCAAGACCCTGTGCGGTTGCGGCGGCTATGTGGCCGGCCGGGCCGAATTGGTGGAGTGCCTGAAATACCTGGCCCCGGGCTTTCTCTACAGCGTGGGCATGTCCCCCCCCCTGGCCGCCGCCAGCCGCGAGGCCGTGGCCGTGATGCTGCGCGAGCCTGAACGGGTGCAAAAACTCCAGGACATCAGCCGCTATTTCCTGGACTACGCCCGGCAAAAGGGACTGGACACCGGCCGGGCCCAGGGGCACGCGGTCATCCCCATCATGGTCGGCGGCTCCGTGGAGACGGCCATGCTGGCCTCCCGGCTTTTCCAGCAAGGGGTCTACGTCATCCCCATCATCTTCCCGGTGGTGGAGGAAAAGGCCGCCAGACTACGTTTTTTCCTCTCAAGCCTGCATTCCCGGGAACAGGTCCGCCACGCCATCGACCTGGCGGCCAGGGAACTGCCCCTGGTGCGCCAGACGGCGGCGGCCATGATCGAGGACACGGAGGCCGACCCCGACCGGGACGAACAGGACCAACCGCACCGTGGATGAGACCGCCCCGACCGATCCCGGCGACCGCTCCTTTCTTTTCCTGCAAGGCCCCCAGAGCCGCTTTTTCCGCCGCCTGGGGCTGGCCGTCCACGCCGCCGGGGCCCGCGTCCTCAAGGTGAACATCTGCGGCGGGGACGTGTTCCACTGGCCCAGGCCCTTCACCCGCCTGTATCAGGGCAGCCGGGGCGACTGGCCCAGGTGGATCGCCGAGGTCATGGACCGCCACAAGGTCACGGACCTTTTGCTCATGGGCGACAAGCGGCCCATGAACCGCGACGCCATCTGCATCGCCCGCTCCCGGGACATCGCCGTGCATGTGTTCGAGGAAGGCTATCTGCGCCCCAACCACATCACCCTGGAGCGCGACGGGGTCAACACCCGCTCCCGGCTGCCCTCGGCCCCCGAGGGGGTGCGTTGCGCCGCCGCGTCGCTTTCCGACCCGCCTCCCCACCAGCCTGTCCCCGACAGCATGCCCATCCGGGTGCGCGACACCATCCGCCACCATGTGGGCAATTTTTTCCTGTGGGGGCTTTTCCCGCGCTATCGCACCCACCGCCCCTACACCATCGGCTGGGAGCTCACGGGCTGGCTGCCGCGCTACGTCACCCGCCACGCCCGCCAGGAGCGGGCCCTGGCCGCCCAAAAGGCCCTTATGGCGTCCGGGCGTCCCTATTTTCTCTTTCCCCTCCAGCTTGACGCCGACATCCAGGTGCGCTCCTATTCCCATTTCGGGGTGCGCGATTCCGTCATGCAGGTGCTGTCCTCCTTTGCCGCCAGCGCCCCGGACGACGTGATCCTTGTGGTGAAAAACCACCCCCTGGACAACGGCCTGATCAACCTGGACCGCTTCGTGGACAGCTTCTCCCGGGCCACGAACATCCGCGACCGGGTGGTGTTTCTGGACGGCGGCCAGGGCCGTCCGCTCATGGAGTCCGACCGCTGCAAAGGGGTGGTGCTGGTCAACAGCACCATCGGCCTGGAGGCCCTGGCCCTCGGTCGGCCGGTCTTTTCCCTGGGCCGGGCGCCCTATGCCATGCCCGGCCTGGCCGCCACCCTGCCGGACACGACCCTGACCGACTTCTGGATGATCCCCGTCCCCCCCGATCCCAGGCTGTTGCGGGATTTCGTCAAGATTTTGCTGCACAAGGCCCTGGTCCTGGGCAACTTCTACACCGACCAGGGCATCGCGCTGGCCGTGGAAGGATCCTTGCGCCGCCTGGGGCTTATTGCGTAAGATCGCCTGACGGACGGCCGCCGGACGCCCCATGGCCGGGAGTCCTGCGGCCAGCGTCCTGGCACGGTCCGCTTCGGGCCGATCAACCGGGAGGAGCCTCCATGTCCCTGACCCTGCGCCAGGCCGACCCCGAAGACGCCATGGACATGGCCCGCGTCATCCGGGAGGTGTCGGCGGGCGTGGCCGATTTCCTGTTGCACCGCGTGTCCCTGGCCGTGTCCACGGAACGCCTCCTGGCCTCCCTGGTCATGGAGACGGACAACCCCTTCAGCCACGAAAACGCCCTGCTTCTGGAACACGATGGCCGCCTGGCCGGGCTGCTCCTGGCCTATGCCTGGGAGCGGGCCGGCTATCCGGACATCCTGCAAAAGCTGGTGGCCCGCAAGCGGCTGGAGATGCTCGACGGCATGCTGCGCGTGGCCGACGTCCACAGCCTGTACATCAACACCCTGTGGGTGGACGAGACGCTCCGGGGCACGGGCGCGGCCGGGGATCTCCTGGAATGCGCCGCGCTTTTGGCCCGGGACCAGGGCCTGCCCCGGGTGAGCCTGCACGTCTGGAACGACAACGCCCGGGCCGTGCGCTTCTACCAGCGCCACGGATTCACGGTCGCCAGGCACTACGACGTGCCCAGGTACCGCCAATTGCAACACGACGGAGGCTTCTCGCACATGACCCTGGCCCTGGCCCCTGAAACCGCGCCGCCGCAGTCGGCCCCCGGCCCATGACCAGACCAGCCCCGCCCGCCCGCCACATCCTCATCACCGGGGCCACGGGCGGCATCGGCCAGGCCCTGGCCCTGGAGTTCGCCGCGCCGGGCGTGCGCTTAAGCCTCACGGGCCGCAACCTGGAGACGCTTACGGCCCTGGCCGGGCGGTGCCGGGCCGCCGGGGCCGAGGTCGCCGCCGACCCCCTGGACGTGCGCCGGATCGAGGCCCTGCACGACTGGATATGCGCCATGGACGACGCCTGCCCCGTGGACGTGGTCATCGCCAACGCCGGGGTGTCCAGCTCCATCGGCCCGCGCGGCGAGGCCGAGCCCGTGGCGGACGTGCGCCGCCTGTTCGCGGTCAATGCCGAGGCCGCCGCCGTGACGCTCTCCGCCCTGGCCGAGCGCATGCGCCTGCGCCGCCACGGGAGGCTGGCCGTGGTGGCCTCCCTGGGAGGCTGGTGCGGCATGCCCTCCTCCCCGGCCTACAGCGCCAGCAAGGCCGCCGCCAGGATCTACGGCGACTCCCTGCGGGCCTGGCTTTTCCCCTACGGGGTGACGGTAAGCGTGATCTCGCCGGGATTCGTGGATTCGCCCATGAGCAGACGCTACATGGGCGACAAACCCCTGGCCTGGGACGCGGCCAAGGCCGCCCGACGCATCCGGCGGGGGGTGGAGCGGGGAAGCCCGGTCATCGCCTTCCCGGCCGTGCTGGCCCTGGGCATCAGCCTGCTCAACCTGCTCCCGGCCCGCCTGGGGGACGCCATCCTGCGAAAATTCTTCGCCTTCACCGTGATCCCCGACGCCGAGTCGCCACGCACCGGGGGGGTGTCGTGACGTCCGTCCTCCTGGGACTTCTGGCCGCCGTGGCCGCAAGCCTCCTGGTGCACCGCCTGGACGCCGCAGCCCACCGGCGGCGGCCCCTGGACGCGGTCATCGACGGCCCGGTGGCCCTGGTCTCGGGCATGATCTATCTGGGACTTGTGCTGCTCTCGGGGCGGCCGGTCTTCAGCCTGATCCTGACCATCGGCGGCACGGTGCTGCTCTCCGTGGTCAACCGCCTCAAGCACCGGCTGTTCCACGAGCCCATCGTCTTTCTCGACGCCGCCCTGACCGTGCAGGTCCTGCGCCATCCCGGGTTCTACGTGCCCTATCTGTTCCCCCCCCCGGTGCTTGCGGCCGGGGCCGTGGCCGCCGCAGGCATGGCCGTCATCTGGAACGTCGAAGCGCCCGTGGACCAGGCCGCGCGGTCGGCGGCGGGGCTGGGGGTCGCGGCGGGACTGGCCGCCTGCGCCCTGGGGGCCACGCTTTTTTTCCCGGCCAGGCGGAACGCGGCCCTTGGGCTGCTCAAACGGTATCCGCCGAGCCTTCAGGCCAATGCGGATTTTTCCCGCTACGGCCTGTTGTGCTCCTTTTTCCTGCACGGCCTGTGGCACGTGCACCAACGCGGCCAGGACGGCAATCCGGGCATCCCGCGTTTCCAGGCCACGCCTGCGGCCGTTCCGGCCGTGACCGCGAACCTGCCGCATCTGGTCCTGATCCAGGCCGAATCCTTCTTCGACGTGCGCCGCCACATGCCCGACGCCCCGGCCGATCTGCTGCCGCATTACGACCGGCTGCGGGCCGAAGGCACAGGCGGGCTGTTCCAGGTCCAGACCCACGGGGCTTATACCATGCGCACGGAATTTTCCGTGCTCACGGGCCTTGCGCTGGATACTCTTGGAACTGACGCCTTCAACCCCTATTTCACGGCCAGCCGCCGCCGGGTGGCCTCCCTGGCCTGGCGGCTGCGCGCCCTGGGCTACCGCACGGCCTGCATCCATCCGTTCCATCTCAGTTTTTTCCGGCGCAACCGGGTGCTGCCCAACCTGGGCTTCCAGGAACTCTTCGGCCAGGAGTCCTTTCCGGACGCAAAACGCTGCGGCCCCTTCGTCAGCGATGCGGCCCTGTCCCGGTTCGTCCTGGACTGGCTGGCCGCCAGCCGGGAACCGGCCTTTGTCTTCGTCATCACCATGGAGGCCCACGGGCCGTGGAAACCCGGGCGGCTGACCCGGGAACCCGGGGCCAGGGACGTGGCGGACCGGCCCATGGACATCTATCTGCACCACCTGCGCCACACCGACGCCATGCTCGGGACCATGGCCGACGGCCTGTGCGGCCTGGACCGCCCGGCGGCCCTGTGCGCCTACGGCGATCACGTGGGCTGCCTGCCTGATCTGCATGACCCGTGGGACGCCGGATATGCGTCCACGGACTGGGTGTTGTGGCCCACGCCCATGGCCGGGGCCGGGTCGTCGCGCTCCCTGCGGCCCGATGAGATCGGGGGGGTGATGTGGGATGTGGCCCTGGGCAGGGGACGGCGGTAAGGCCGCGCCGCCTCAGGCCTCGGTTTCCAGACGGATGCGGTGGGACAGGGCGGCCGTGGCCCCGGTCCCCCGGAAGGTTCCGGCCAGGGGCATGCACAGTTCGGGATGATGCGCCGCGCACACGGCCAGATGCGCGTCGGCCACGGCCAGCCCCAGGGTGGGGTCGTAGCCGCGCCACCCGGCCCCGGGCAGATAGGCCTCGGGCCAGGCGTGCAGGTCACGGTCATCCTGGTTTGCATCCCCGGCCTGATAGCCGGACACGAACCGGGCAGGCAGCCCCGCCTGCCGACAGACCTCCAGAAAAACCAGGGCCACGTCCCGGCAGGCCCCGCGTAAAAGCCCAAGCGTCCGGGCCGGTTCCCACACCCCGGGCGCCTGGCGCGCCGTGACCCGCACGTTGCGGTACAGCCAGTCCGTCAGACGGCTGAGGAACTCCACGGGAAGCCCCCCGGCCGCCGCCGCAAGCTCCGTGCAAAGCCCCCCGCAGGCCGGACAGCCCCGGGCCGCCAGATACGGCCCAAGGGCCTTGTTTTCGGCCTCGGACAGCCGCAGGGGCAGACGCGCGGCAGCGGGATCCAGGAGATAGTCGAAGGGATTGGCGCGAAGGGTCCGGGCCTCGAACCGGGTGTGCACCGTGAGCGTCTGGTGCAGGCCGTCGAACCACAGCCGGGTGGCGGGATTGCCGCTGGCGTCGAGGATGGCGCAACGTCCGGCAGGCGGCGGGGAGACCTCCAGTTCGAAAACGGCCAGACGCTGGGCGGCGGCGTCCAGGGGTGTCAGACGCACCACATGGGGTTCGAGGAAGACCGGGCGGCTGTAGCGATAGCTGGTTTCGTGCTCACCCCTAAACAGCACCGGCCTCGTCCTCGGGCTTTATGGAGACAAGCTTGCGGGTCGTGGGCGACAGTTCGGCCGCGATGGCCTCGATCCATTCCGAGGGCAGGGCGCGCACGCTTTCGCGCAGCCGCTCCTGCCACCAGGTGGAGATGTGGGCCAGGTCGGCCTGCTCGAAGCGGTGCTCCACCAGGACGAAGGAGCCCTTGGAATAGACCACCACGTCCAGGGGGAAATCCACCCCGGCGGCGCTGATGCGGGTGGAGTCGAAGGCCAGGCAGCCCACCTTGAGGGCGAAGTGGATGGAATCGGCGTGCTTGAGGGTGCGGTCCAGCACGGGCTTGCCGTAGCCGGTCTCGCCGATGATGTGATACGGCGTGCCCTCGTTGATCTCCACCCAGTTGCCCTGGGGATAGATGAGGTAGAGCTTGTGGGCGGCGTCTCCGGCGAACTGGCCGCCCATGATCACGTGGATGTTGAACTGCAGTCCCGACTCGTCGAGAAAGTCCTTGTCCTCCCTGGCCACCCGCCGGATGATGTCGGCGAAGATGTTCACCGCCTTGTACAGCTTGTTGGGCGGCGGGCAGGTCTCCAGGGCCTCCTCGAAATAGGTGACCACCTTGTCGCGCACCGAGCGCAGGCCCGAGGTCATGAAAAAGAGCACCCCGCCGTCGATCTCGTAGGTGCTGAGCTTCTGGCCCGTGGTCATCTCGTTGCCCGCCACGATGCGGGTGTCGGAGATGCCCACCAGTCCCTCCTCCACGGTGATGCCAAGGCAAAAGGTCATTGTTGTGCCTGCGTGGCCGGCTCAGGGCCGGGATGTCCGAAAAATTCACGCCCCAACTGGGCGTCTATGGTGTTCATGCGGGTCTGCAACCGGTCGGTGAAGCGGTGCAGACCTTGCTCGAAAACGTCCTCAATGGTCAAGTAGGACAGATCCGAGCACAGTTGCCCCAAAAGCCGTTCGCTGCCGCGCGAGAACAGTCCCATGCGGGTGCCGGTGATGTCGTGCAGGGAACGCTGGGCGCTGCCCAGGCCGTAGAGGATGGAGCGCGGGAAATCGTGGTCGAAGAGCAAGAACTCCGCCACCTTGGCCGGGGAGATGCGGCCCCGGCAGCGCCGATAGGCATTGAGCGCGCTGGTGGCCCGCAAAAGCGCCGACCAGTGGATGGAGTCGAAGCTCTGGGGCGCGCCGCTTAGGCCCGGCAGAAGCAGGTGGCAGTTGACGTCGAGGATGCGCGAGGTCTTGTCGCACCGCTCCAGTTGCCGCCCCAGGCGCGAGAAATGCCAGGCCTCGTCGTGGATCATGGCGTCCCGGGAGATGCCCTCCAGGATGAAATCCCGGACCTTGATCTCCTGGCAGAACTCCGACGGGTTGTCCACCACCAGCAAGGGCCGGTTGGCCGCCTCATGCACCAGATGGTGATAGATGTTGATCTGCTCCCACATCTCGTAGGGGATGACCTCGCGGATGGCCCGGGCGTTCTCGCGGGCGGCCCACAGGCAGGAGGCGATGGAGTTGGGAGAGTCGCGGTCGAAGCACAAAAAGGTGGTCACCGTGGCTGCGTCGTATTCGCCGTAGCGTTCCTCGAAAAGGGCCTGGTCGCCGCTGGCGATGACCAGGGGCCGCCATTCCCCGGCCCCGGACCCGGGCAGGTCCAGGGTCAGGTGCCAGTTGACCTCCACGAACCGGGCCAGATTCCCGGCCCGTTCCAGATAGCGGCTCATCCAGTAGACGGCGTTGGCCACGCGCGCGAGCATGCGTTCACCCTTTCCCGGTTCGGATTGCGCCCGCGCCGCGTCTGCCGGTGGATGGCGCGGGAAACAAAATTCCATCCTGTTGACCGCTCATGAGGCCCTCTCCGCTTTCCAACCAGACGCCTCAGTGCTTGAGCACCCAGGTGTCCTTGCTGCCCCCGCCCTGGGAGGAGTTGACCACCAGCGATCCCTTTTTCAGGGCCACCCGGGTAAGGCCCCCCGGGATGACCTGCACGTCGCCGCCGTGCAGGATGTAGGGCCGCAGGTCCACATGGCGGCCCTCGAAGTGGTCCCCCACGATGACCGGGGCCCGGGACAGCATGAGCGCGGGCTGGGCGATGTAGTTTCTGGGCCGGTCCTGGATGCGCCGGGTGAAGTCCTCGCGCTCGGCCCTGGTTGAGCCGGGGCCGACGAGCATGCCGTAGCCCCCGGATTCGTTGGCCGCCTTGACCACCATGGTCTCCAGGTTGTCCAGGACATAGGCCCGGTCGGCGTCGCGCCAGCACAGGTAGGTGGGCACGTTGGGCAGAAACGGGGTCTCGCCCAGGTAGTAGCGGATGATCTCCGGGACGAAGGCGTAGACCACCTTGTCGTCGGCCACCCCGGTGCCCGGAGCGTTGGCCAGGCAGACATTGCCCGCCCGGTAGGCGGACATGATGCCCGGCACCCCGAGCAGGGAGTCGGGCCGGAACACCATAGGGTCCAGGAAGTCGTCGTTGAGCCTGCGGTAGATGACGTCCACCTTTTTTAAGCCCTTGGTGGTGCGCATGTAGACGAAGTTGTTTTCAACGACCAGATCCTGGTTCTGCACCAGCTCGATGCCGGTCTGAAGGGCCAGGAACGAGTGCTCGAAATAGGCCGAGTTGTAGATGCCCGGGGTGAGAAGCGCCACGCAGGGCTGGGCCACGGGGTGGGGCGCCATGCGCAGGAGCATGTCCAGAAGCCGGGCCGGATAGTCGTCCACGGGCCGCACCCGCGAGGCGGCGAAGACCTCGGGCAGGGTGCGCTTCATGAGCCGCCGGTTGGCCAGCACGTAGGACACCCCCGAGGGACAGCGCAGGTTGTCCTCCAGGACGTAAAAAACGCCCTTTTCGTCGCGCACCAGATCCGTGCCTGTGACGTGGCACCAGACGCCCCGGGGCGGGTTGACGCCCATGCAGGCGGGCAGAAAGCCCTCGGCCGTCTCGATGATCTCCCGGGGGACGACCCCGTCCCGGATGATCTTCTGGTCGTGGTAGATGTCGTCGAGAAAGAGGTTCAGGGCGTAGATGCGCTGCTTCAGCCCGATCTCGATCTTGTCCCAGTCGGCGGCTGCGACCACGCGGGGGACCACGTCGAAGGGAAAGATCTTCTCCGTGCCCTGCTCGTGGCCGTAGACCGTAAAGGTGATGCCCAGATCATACAGGGCCTGTTCGGCCTTGTGCTGGCGGCGTGACAACTCGCCCTCGGGCAGGGATTCGATCTTTTCCACCAGAAGCCGCGTGCCGTCCCGGGCCACCCCGGGGGCGACAAACATTTCGTCGTGAAACGGACCCAGGTCGTATCCGGTGAACTTCATGGAAGCCCCGCTTTGCACAATATTGTTATTTATCGGCAATATGCCCCCGCCCCCTGGCCCCTGTCAACACGCCCCACGGCTCATGATCCTTAAATTTTATCAATTTTGTAAAAATGCAGCTTTTTCTTGCCGGACCCACCCCCAGGTCCGGACCACCGTCATCGCCCCCCCCTTGTCCGGGCCGCTTGTCAAGCGCGACAGGGCAGGGGTATTTCAGACAACATGCCACACCGTATCCACATGGGGCGCGCCGCCGCACGCCCTGGGCCGCCTTCAGGACCGCCTCCCGGGCCGCCTCCAGGGAATGCTGCCGGGCGGATGGACAACCCCGCCGTGTCCTCCCCGGCTTCCCCGGCCCCCCCCGCCCCCCCGATGCCCTTGCCCCTCGCAACGGCCCGGACAGGTCGGCCGTCCCAGAGGCCAAAGCCGCCCCGGGGAATCGACCCGGCTGGCAGGAAGCATCGCCCATGACCACCGCCCTCACCCTCCTGCCCCCGACCGACGTGCTGGTGCTCGGCGCGGGCCTGGCCGGGCTGGCCGCGGCCCGGGCCGCCCTTACGGCCGCGCCCTGGGCGGCCGTGACAATCGCCGCACCGGGGCGCGGCCCCTCGGGGTCTTCGTTCGCCAACATCCACGACCGCCTGGGGCTGCACGCCCCGGCCACGGACCCTGAGCGCGAGGCCTTTTGCCGCGAGGCCCTGGCCCTGGCCCCGCCGGGCCGGGCGGACGAGACGCTCGTCAAAATTCTGGCGGAGGAGGCCCTGGAGCGCCGCCAGGATCTGGAGGCCCTGGGTGCGGCCTTTGTGCGCGACGATAGCGGCGCCCTGCGCCTTTTTCCGGCCTGCTTCAGCCCCCGGTCCCGGAGGGCCGTGGTTTTTGGCGATCTGGCCCAGGCGTACCGGGGCATGGCCGACCGGGCGAGGTCCATGGGGGCGCAGATGGTCCCGGGCCTGACAGCCGTGTCCCTGGTGCAGGACGCTCCCGGGACCAGAGTGCTGGGGGCGCTGTGCGAGGACACGGGCGGCGGGCTGGCCTTTCTGCCCGCCCGGGCCGTGGTGGCGGCCATGGGCGGCCCGGCCACGCTTTTTCTCCACAACCAGGCGGGCCGGGGCGGCACGGGAACCGGACACGGCATTCTGGCCGCCGCCGGGGCGGCCCTGGCCAACACGGCCTATCTGCAATGGATGTGGGCCCGGCTGCCGGACCGCGTCTTCTGGCCGGTCTGGAGCCTGCTTGAAGACGCCGCCGCGGCCCTGGACCAGGCCGGGCATCCCGCGCCCGTGCCGGACGCGGTACGCCGGGCGGCCGGGGGCCGCGCCGAGCACTGCCCCCTGGGACACGGCCTGCCGGACGCCGCCCTGGACGGGTTTCTCCTTGATCTGGCCGACGATCTGGGCGTGGCCGACATCCGGCTGCGCGACCCCGCCCCTGGCGGGACGCGCCTGCGGGCGGCGCTTATGGCCCATGCCGGAAACGGCGGGGCCATCATCGACGCCTGGGGCCGGACCACGGTCCCCGGGCTTTTCGCCGCCGGGGAATGCGCCACGGGCATGCACGGGGCCAACCGGCTGGGCGGGGCCATGGTGGCGGCCTGCCTGGTATTCGGGGCCCGGGCCGGGCGGGCGGCGGCCACGGACCAGGGCCACGGCCCGGACGACTTTTCCGACATTCTGGCACGAAGCGTGCATAATTATCACCGCGACCTGTTCCAGCGCGAGGCGACCCGCTGTTTCCTCGCCCGCACCCTGCAGCGGCTGGGGCTGCCCGGCAGGGAGGGACGTGGCCCGGAACTCGTGGCCCGCCTGGCCGGAAGGCTTTGGACGGTCACCGACACCCTGGCCCGACGCATGCTCGAATCGGCCCTGGCCTTCGCCCGGGAACGGAACTGAAGCCCCCCCGGCGGGCTGCCCCGGAGGCGGGGACAACGCGCACCAAGGGTAAAGATTGCCTGACGCCTGCCGATAATGTTAGGGAAGCGAACGATCAAGCATGGACGCGAGGACCACATGGGCGCCACCCAGACGACAGCTCAACCCCTGAAACATCAAGACCTTGACGCCGAGACTTGTGCTGTCGGCAGGGGGCTGGTATGCGATGCCAAAACCCGGCAATTTGGTCGCCCCATGAACGATCTCACGGTTCTGCCCCTGCGCAAGCAGTACTACGTTCCCAGCAAGGACACCTGGGTGCTGGCCATTTTGGACGCCCTGTCCCTGGACAGCGACCTGTCCCAGCGTGACCTGGCCCGCCGCGTGGGCATCAGCGGCGCGGTGGTCAACCAGCGCCTGCGGGAGTTGCAGGCCCGGGGGCTGATCGTGTTCGAGGCCCGAAACGCCAAGAGCTACCGCTATCCCCTGACCCCCGAGGGGGAACGCCTGCGCGAGGAGATGGTCTCCCGCTGCACCAGCGAGGCCATCCACATCTACACGGCCATTAAGCGCCACTGTCGCCTGCGACTGGAGTGGCTTCGGGCCAGGAACATTCAGAAAATCGCCATGTTCGGCGCCTCGGAGACCTGCGAGGTGGTCATTTCGGCCTTAAGCGACATGCCGTTTAAGATCATGGCCCTGGTGGACAACGATGTCGCCAAACACGGCACGGTTTTTCACGGTTACGTCGTGTCGTCGCCCCGGATACTGGAACTGGTGGACTGTCAGGCCGTGCTCATCACCTCGTTTGGCCGACAGTCGGAGATCCGTGAACAGCTAGCGCCCTTGTGCCGCACAAGGGGGGTGGAGATCGTGAGCCTATGAGCACCACAAAAGGCATCCGCACCGCATCCGGACGACGTATCGGCCCCGGAGAACCCTGCTTCATCGTGGCCGAGATCGGCAACAACCACCAGGGGGATCTGAGCATCGCCCGGGACATGGTCTACGCCGCCGCAGCCGCCGGAGCGGACGCGGTGAAGGTTCAAAAGCGCGACATGGACTGCCTGTTCACCCGGGCCGGGAAGGAAGCCCCCTACGGCGGCAAACACAGCTTCGGCCCCACCTACGGCGAGCACCGCCTGGCCCTGGAGCTGTCCATGGACGCCATGGCCGAGCTCAAGGCCCTGTCCGAAAAACTGGGGCTGGTCTTTTTCGCCTCGGCCTGGGATCTGGTCAGCGCCCGGGAGATGCTGGACCTGGGCATGGAGCTGTTCAAGGTCTGCTCGGCGGACCTGGTCAACATCCCGCTTTTGCGGATGGTGGGCGAGGCCGACGTGCCGGTGATCATGTCCACGGGCATGAGCGACTGGCAGGACGTGGACATGGCCGTGGCCGAACTGCGCCGCTACCAGGACGCCATGGTGCTTTTGCACTGCAACAGTTCCTATCCCTGCCCGGACGAACTGGTGGGGCTGCCGGTCATGTCCGCCATGGCCCGGCGCTACGGCCTGCCCGTGGGCTATTCCGGCCATGAGACGGGCCTTGGGCCGAGCATCGCCGCCGTGGCCCTGGGGGCCTGCGTGGTGGAGCGCCACTTCACCCTGGACCGGTCCCAGCGCGGCACGGATCATCAGGCCTCCCTCGAACCCGGACACTTCGCGGGCCTGTGCGCCATGATCCGGGAGACCGAGGCGGCCATGCGCCTGCGCAAAAAACAGGTCTGCCCCACGGAACGGTCCTCGGCCGCCAAACTGCGCAAGAGCATCGTGTTCGCCCGCGACCTGCCGGCCGGGCACGCCCTGTCCCAGGCCGACATCACGGTAAAATGCCCGGGCACGGGCATCTCTCCGGTGCACTGGGACGAGGTGCTGGGATGCCGGTTGACGCGCAGCGTGGCCTGCGAGGAGCTGGTGGACTGGGACGCCCTGCGTGTGGAGCAGCCGTCGGCCACCATGTCCGGACGCTTGTAACCGGGGGGACAACCCGCCAGTCCAGCCGTCCCAACCGTGGGCTTCCCGGAGAGGTGGCATGCGCATCGTCATGATCGCCGAAAACGATCCGGCCGGGGTGGGGTCGCTTGTGCGAAACGCCCTGCACCGACACACGGACCACGTCTGTCGGCTGGTCACCACCCAGACCCGCTACACCCACGGCTGGGAAAAAGACCTGCATGTACCGCTCCTGGATGCGGCAGGCCTGGACGAACTGGCCGAGACGCTTGAGACGGCCGACGTCTTCCATTTTCACATGCTGGCCGACGAGCACATGCCCCTGGGGCCGTTCACGGCAGCCCCGTTCCTGGCCGGAAAGGCCCTCGTCCACCACCACCACGGCCACCACGTCTTCCGGGCCCATCCGGAAATCTTCCAGAAGAAGTACCGCGACCTGGGCCGCACGAATCTTTTGGTCAGCACCCCCGACCTCCTTTTGAAGCTCCCTGGGGCGCGGTGGCAGCCCAACCTCGTGCCGGAACACGCCCCCCTGTACCTGCCCAAGCCGCGCACGCCCGACGGCCGGGTGCGCCTCGGGCACTCGCCCACCAGAAAAGACCTCAAAAACACCGACGAGCTTGTGGCCATCCACGCCAGTCTGGCCCGGGAACTGCCCCTGGACCTGGACCTCATCGACGACGTCCCCCATGTGCAGTGCCTGGCCCGCAAACAGGCCTGCGACATCGTCTTCGACCACATGCAGGGCTACTACGGCATGTCGTCGCTGGAGTCCCTGTCCCAGGCCACGCCGGTCATCGCCGGGCTCGACGACTGGAACACGGCCAACATCCGGGAGTTTTTCGGCGTGGACGAACTGCCCTGGGTGACGGCCCGCACGGCGGGCGAACTCGAGGACCGCCTGCGCGAACTGGCCCTGTCCCCGGAGACGCGACGCCGCATCGGCCGGGCCTCGCGGACCTTCATGGAGACGGTCTGGAGCGAAAAGCGCCTGACCGAGGCCCTGGCCGACTTCTACGCCAACCTGGACTGACGTCCGTCGTCGCCTCCGCAGCCAGCCAGGATGCCCCTACATGTCCGGGGCGCAGCCGACGCAAGGACCTTCCTGACTCCGCCAAGGCAGGGTTCCCGTTCCCGTCCGGGCAGGGCTCCTTGCCTTTGCCGCCAGAGCAGGATAGTCGAGTCCTGGGGATGGAGTCCCCCGGATAACCGCCGTGCTGCTGATGACTCCTGCCGCGAAAAGGCAGGAATACTATGGAAAAAAACCACGCCTTTCGCGTGGTTTTTTTGTGGCCTTCCGAATGAGGAGCCCTCCCATGCAGTTGGATCGCACCCGGCGGCAGGCCGTGGACTACATCCTGGAGCGGGCCTGCCGAAGCGGCGGATTCTGTTTCTACCGCCTGGACGAACCCAACCCCCAGGATACCTATTACGCCCTGGCCGGACTGCATCTCCTCGGCGTCCCGCCTCCAGGAGAAAAAACCGCCGCCTACCTCGCCTCCCTGCAAGATGCGGACGGCTCCTTCGGCCCCCTTTCGCGCACATATTTCGCCGTGGCGAGCCTGCATCTCCTTGGCCGTCGTCCGCTCCGCGATCCCGGGCAGGCCGTGGCCGCGCTTTTGCGGCAGCTCCTCGATGCAAGCCGCCCGCCCCGGGACTTCCGGGCCCAGACCTACCGCGACCTGGACCGCGCCTGCGCCCTGCCCGCCGCAACCGGCCTGCCCATGCCCCCGCCCCTGGCCGATGAACTGGCCGTCACCCTGCAACGCTGCGCCCACCCCGGCGGCGGATTCGGGGTGAACGGCCCGAGTCTGGACGAAACCCGGGCCGCGGTATCCGCCCTTTGCCGCATCGGAAAACCGGTCGCCCGGGAAGACGTGGCCCCGTTCGTGCGGGCCTGCGAGGACGCGACCTTCGGATTCACGGGAAAACCGGGCTCCTCCCTGTCCTATCTGGAATACATCCATGCCGGGGTGTCCCTGTGCGCCGCCCTGGGCATGGTACCGACCCATACCAGCGCATGCGCGGACTTCATCCTGAACTGCCAGACGACGAATGGGGGCTTCGCCCGGGCGGAAACCGGCATCGCGACCCTTGAAAACACGTATTTTGCCCTCCAGGCCCTGATGCATCTCAACCACGGAGAAGACCGACATGGCGCCGTCACGCCTCCCTGAATCCGTCGTCAAACTCGGCTGGATCAGCTTTTTTACCGATGTGGCCTCGGAGATGGTCTATCCTGTGGTGCCGCTTTTCCTGACCGCCGCCCTGGGCGCGCCCGTTGTGGTCATCGGGGCCATCGAAGGCGTGGCCGAGGCCATCGTCAGCGTCATGAAGGGGCTTTCGGGCTGGCATTGCGACCGCATGGGAAAGCGCGTCCCGTACATCAAATGGGGCTACGGCCTGGGGGCGGCCTCCAAACCGCTCATGGCCCTGGCCGTTTCCTGGCCCATGGTCTTTGTGGCCCGGGCCGTGGACCGTCTCGGCAAAGGACTGCGCACCACGGCCCGCGACGCGCTCATCGCCGATTCCGTCGATGCCTCCCGGGGCGGCCGGGCCTACGGTTTCCACCGCATGATGGACACCAGCGGGGCCATTGTCGGCGTGCTCATCGCCCTGGCCCTTCTGGCCCTTTTGCCGGGGCAGTATCGCCTGATTTTTCTCCTGGCGGCCCTGCCCGGGGCCGCAGCGGTCCTTCTGACCTTCAAGATCCGGGAAGCCAATACCGGCACATCGACGGCCACCGACGCCTGTTCCCAATCGATCCGTCCCCAGGCGGCCCCGGGCAGCCGCCCCTGGTCCGGTTTGCCCGCCGTCTATTGGAAGACCCTCGGCCTGCTCGTGGTCTTCGCCTTTGCCAACTCCAGCGACGCCCTGCTGCTTCTCCGGGCCAAAAACCTCGGACTCAGTGACGTCCAAACCATCCTGGGCTATACCCTGTTCAACATCGTCTACGCCGCAAGCGCCTATCCCTTGGGCGCCCTCAGCGACCGTTTCGGCCGCTGGGGCATGGTCATCTCCGGATGGACGCTGTACGCTGCAGTGTATTTCGGATTCGCCCTGGCGGATATGAGCGCCGTGTGGTGGCTGTTTCCGCTGTACGGCCTGTTCATGGGCCTGACCGAAGGCGTGGGACGGGCGCTTATCCGGGACACGATTCCGGAAGAAAAAAAGGGGACGGCCATGGGCATCTTCCACATGTCCATCGGGCTCACCATGCTGGCCGGAAGCGTCACGGCCGGGCTTCTCTGGGACGTCGTCGGCCCCAAGGCCCCGTTCGTCCTTGGGGGAAGCGTGGCCCTGGCGGCGGCGGTGCTGGCCATCTTCCTGCTGCCCAGACCGGCCCAGGGGAGACGCGCGTGACGGCCGCAAAAACCCATGACCCGGCCGCAAGCCGCCCCACGCCCTCCCAAGGCCTTGCCGGGCGGGTTGTGAAGATGACCCTCCCCTTGGAGGGCATACCTGACGCCGATGCGGCCCTTAGGCATCGCGCCTCCGCCTTCCCGGCCGTTACACGGGAGCAGGCGAAGGCCGGTGAAAATGAACGCATCGTGGTCGAATGCAGTCTGAAACAGGCGGGCGGACTCCGGGACGAGCTTTTCGACATATGGGCAGGCGTGTGGACGCGCCCCGGGGCAGGCCTTCGCCTGGACGGCGAAACCATCTCCCTGGCGGCGCTGAAGCGGGTGTTTGCGGTTCTTGATTGCGCCGAGTCCCATGCCGCCCAGGGCACGATCAAGGTCGGCTGCCAGCCGTCCCGTGGAGGGTGGAACTGGGGTTGCCTGCATCTGCATGACATCGCCCCGGAATACGATCTTGCGGGAAAGCCCAGGATGGCGGAGCTGAAAAACGCCCTTGCCCAGGCCATTGAGGAAAGACGCCTGGGCCTTTGCCCATATTTCCGGTTTCCTGAGGTGGAGAAGGCCGTGGCGGCATTCGCCGCAATTCCGTCGGCATCGCAGAAAGAGCCGAGAATGGACCCGAAATTTCCCCGAGACGAACGCACGGCCCAGACCATGCCCCAGGGAGGTTCGGCGGCGGGCGCAGGCATCGCCCCGGCGACCTACGCCGAAATCGGCGGGCTGGATGACGCCGTACGCGTGGTGCGGGAATGCATCGAACTGCCGCTCAAACATCCCGAAGCCCTCGTCCGCCTGGGCGTCCCGCCGCATCGGGGGGCGCTCCTGTATGGCCCGCCCGGTTGCGGCAAGACCCTTTTGGCCAAGGCCGTGGCCCATGAATCGAACGCGGCGTTTCTGGCCGTCAGCGGGCCGGAACTCATCACCAAATGGCACGGCGAATCCGAGGAGAAGCTCCGGGAGCTCTTTGCCGAGGCCATACGGCGGCAACCGTCCATCGTCTTTTTCGACGAGATCGACGCCATAGCCCAGTCGCGCTCCGCCGACGAAAGCCTGCGCCTCGACACCCGCTTCACCACGCAGCTTCTCACGCTCTTAGACGGCATCCATGATCCGGGGCGGGTCTTTGTCCTGGCCGCGACCAACCGCATCGACATGCTGGATACGGCGCTGCTGCGGCCGGGCCGTCTGGATCGGATCATCGAGATTCCCCTGCCGGACCACGAGGGACTCGTGAAAATCCTGGGCATCCACACCCGCACCGTGCCCCTGGCGAAAACCGTGAACGTGCAGGTCCTCGCCGCCCGGCTGGCTGGATGCACCGGGGCGGACGTCGCCTTTCTGGTCCGGGAGGCCGCTTATGCCGCCCTGCGGCGAACGTTCGACCTGGAGGCCATTTTGCGCGAGGCGGGCCCCTTGCCCGCAGACCGCCTGCAACGCCTGCGGGTGACGGCCAGCGACTTCACCGGGGCCCTGAAGGCCATGCGCCAACGGCACAAATCGGCTGGCACAAGCCCTGTCGCGACGAGACCGCCCCGGGCAACGCGCCATGCGGAGTAAAGACTGATGGGAAGCATGCAGAAAATCCTCCTGATCTGCCTGGCCGGGGCACTGGGCACCCTGGCCAGATACTGGCTCTCGGGCGCGGTCTACGGCCTTATGGGCCGGGATTTCCCCTGGGGCACCAGCGCCGTGAACATCCTGGGCTGCTTCCTCTTCGGGCTGATATGGGTGCTCTCCGAGGAACGCGGCATCCTCCCCCCCCAGTTCCGACTCATCGTCCTGGTGGGATTTATGGGGGCCTTCACCACCTTTTCCACGTTTATCTTCGAAAGCGCCGAACTGGCCCGGACCACCGAGTGGCTCAAGATGGGCCTCAATATGGCCGGGCAAAATATCGTGGGGTTCATCGCCTGTTATCTGGGCATGGTTTTCGGCAGGATCGTCTAGAAAAGGAGGGCCGCTATGACCTCATTGATCCCTGTCCAGGTTCTGCGGATTCTGCTTGGCGAGACCGCCATGCACGAGGGCAGGCCGCTCTATGAATGCCTGGTGGACGAGGCCCGCAAACGCGGCATGGCCGGGGCCACGGTCACTCGGGGGTTCATGGGCTTCGGGGCCAACAGCCTGCTGCACACGGCCAAGATCCTGCGCCTCTCCGAAGACCTGCCGGTGGTCGTGGAAATCGTGGACACCCCCGCCCGCATCGCGGATTTTTTGCCCGTGGCCGAGGCCTTGACGCACGAGGGAACCATCGTCCTGGAGGAGGCCCGGGCCATTTTTCATCTGCCCATGCGCATCCGGGACGTGATGCAGGCCGATGTGGCCACGGTCACCCCGGACACGCCCCTTCCGGACGTGGTGGAACTCTTGCTTCATAGGCAGGTGAAGGCCGTGCCGGTGCTCGACGGCAAACGGGTGGCGGGGATCGTCACCGGGGGCGACCTCATCAAACGGGCGGGCATGCCGCTTCGCCTCGACATCCAGGACCAACTTCCCGACAGCCTGAAAAAGGAACATATCCGTTGCCTGGACTATCAGGGGCTCACGGCGAAAGAGGTCATGTCCTCGCCGGTTATGACCCTCAACATCAAGACCCGGGTTGCGGACGCCCTGGCGCTCATGGCCAAACGGGAACTCAAACGGCTCCCCGTCCTTGACGACTCGGGGAACCTGATGGGCATCGTCAGCCGGGTGGATGTCCTGCGGGCCATCGGCAAGGCCGCAGGCGTCAACGAGCATCTGTCCTCCCTGCCTCCCGGGATCAAAAAAACCGCCCGGGACGTCATGTACACGGATGCGCCCACGGCGCGTCCCGAAACGCCGCTGCGCGAGGTGCTGGAAAAACTCCTGGCGACGCCGCTTCGCCGGGTGGTCATTGTGGACGATCACGGAAGAATCCAGGGTATTGTTCTCGACCGGGATATGGTGGTCATGGTCGCCAGGCACAACAAACCGGGGATACTTCAGACCGTGCTGGCCGTGTTGTCGGGGAAAAACGCCGACCAGGAGGAACTGGCCGGCGTCGCCGCCGAGGTGATGAAGACCGAGGTCTTCACCCTGCGCCCTGACACCCCCCTGGCCGAGGTGGTGCGGCTTTTAGTGGAAAAAAAGGTCCGACGGCTGGTCGTCGCCGACGAGGGAGGACATCTGCTCGGCATGGTGGACAGGGATGCCGTCCTGCGCGGGCTGGCCGGATATTGAAACGAACCCCTATGATCGTGGAGACTTGGGAGCGCCCCTCCACGGCAGACGCAGCACAGGCTGAATCATCAATTCACGGGAGACACGCCATGCACGCCGAGGAAAAACGTCTGGCCGAGGCCCGGGAAGGCCGGGCCGCCTGGATGCGTTTCGGACCCTACGTCAGCGAACGCCAGTGGGGCACCGTGCGCGAGGACGACTCCGCCTCGGGCGACGCCTGGAACGCCTTTCCCCACGACCAGGCCCGGTCCCGGGCCTATCGCCACGGCGAGGACGGGCTGGCCGGGATCTGCGACGACCGGCAGACGCTGTGCTTTGCGCTCACCCTGTGGAACGGCCGCGATCCCATCCTCAAGGAGCGGCTCTTCGGCCTGGCCAACGAGGAGGGCAACCACGGGGAGGACGTCAAGGAATACTACTATTACCTCGACTCCACCCCCACCCACTCCTACATGCGCTACCTCTACAAGTATCCCCAGGCGGCCTTCCCCTACGCCGACCTGGTCCGGGAGGGCGCCTCCCGGTCCCGCCTGGAGCCGGAATATGAGCTCATGGACACCGGCGTCTTCCGTGAGAACCGCTACTTCGACGTGTTCGTGGAATACGCCAAGGCCGCGCCCGACGACATCCTGGTCCGGATCACCGTGCACAACCGGGGACCGGAGGCGGCCCGGCTGCACCTTTTGCCCACCCTGTGGTTCCGCAACACCTGGTCCTGGCCGGACGGCGGCCAAAAGCCCGAGATACGGGCCATGGACGCCCAGGGCCGCCAGGCCCTGCTGGCCCGCCTCACCGACCCGGCGGAGGCGGCCCGGCTGCCCGGGCACGTCCTTGTATGCGACGGCGACTATACGCTTTTTTTCACGGAAAACGAGACCAACACCGAACGCCTTTTCGGACGCAAAAACGCCTCGCCCTACGTGAAGGACGCCTTCGACGCCTTCCTGGTCCACGGCCGGGCCGAGGCCGTCAATCCCGCCCGCACGGGAACCAAGGCCTGCGCCCACTACGATCTCGCCGTCGCGCCCGGGGACCAGGCCGTAATCCGGCTGCGGCTGTGCGCCTCCTACAGCCGCCTGGAGGAAAACCCCTTCGGGACGGCGTTCGAAAACCTCTTCGCCCGGCGCATCCGGGAGGCGGACGCCTTCTACGCCGGGATCACCCCGGCCCGGGCCACCCAGGACGAGGCCCGCATCCTGCGCCAGGCCCTGGCGGGCATGCTGTGGACCAAGCAGTACTACTGCTTCGACGTGGACGCCTGGCTGCGGGAACGCGGAGCCCATCCCCTGCGCGGCGAGGGCGGCCATCCCCGCAACCGGGAATGGTTCCACATGAAAAACGACCACATCATCTCCATGCCCGACAAATGGGAATATCCCTGGTACGCGGCCTGGGATCTGGCCTTCCACGCCATCGCCCTGTCGCTTGCGGACATCGATTTCGCCAAGGAGCAGATGGCGCTTATGCTGCGCTGCGACTACCTGCACCCAAGCGGCCAGATTCCGGCCTACGAATGGAACTTCAGCGACGTCAACCCGCCCGTGCACGCCTGGGCCGCCCTTTTCCTGTACCGCACGGAGCAGTCGGCCACCGGCCGGGGCGATTTGGATTTCCTCAAACGGATCTACACCAAGCTTCTGCTCAACTTCACCTGGTGGGTGAACCGCAAGGACCGCTTCGGCAAAAACGTCTTTGACGGGGGTTTTTTGGGCCTGGACAACATCGGCGTCTTCGACCGCAGCAAGGGCCTGCCCGCCGGGGGGCATCTGGAACAGGCCGACGGCACGGCCTGGATGGCCTTTTTCTGCCAGAACATGATCGAGATGAGCATGGAGCTGGCCTGCCACGACCCGGCCTACGAAGACCTGTTGCACAAGTTTCTGGAGCACTTCCTGTGGATCGCTTCGGGCATGAACCGGCAGGGCCCGGACGGCATGTGGGACGAGGCGGACGGGTTCTACTACGACCTGCTGCGCCTGCCCGACGGCAGCGCCAGCCGTCTCAAGGTCCGGTCCATGGTCGGGCTTTTGCCCCTGTGCGCGGCCACGGTCATCGAGGCTTCCCAGCGCGACCGCGTGCCGGGCGTCATGCGGGCCTTCTACGACAGGCTGGCCCGGCTGCCCGAACTGTCGCCCGGCATGCACCCCGTGGGCCCCGGCCGACGCGGCGTGGCCGGCCGGGAGCTTTTGTCCCTGGTGGACGAGACCAGGCTGCGCCGCATCCTGTCGCGCATGCTCGACGAGAACGAATTTTTCTGCCCCCACGGCATCCGCTCCATGTCCCGCCACCACCTGGAGCATCCCTACGTTTTTTGGACGGAGGGCCGGGAACACCGCGTGTCCTACGTGCCCGGGGACTCGGACAGCGGCATGTTCGGCGGCAACTCCAACTGGCGCGGCCCGGTGTGGATGCCCGTCAACCAGCTCATCATCCGGGCCCTTTTGCAATACTACCGCTACTATGGCGACGATTTTTGCATCGAATGCCCCACAGGCTCCGGGACGAACATGACGCTTTTCGAGGTGGCCCGGGAGATCGCCCGCCGCCAGGTGAGCCTGTTTGTGCGCGGACCGGACGGACGACGACCGGTCTTCGGGGACAGGGAGATGTTTCAAAACGATCCCCACTGGAGGGACTGCCTGCTTTTTTCCGAATACTTCCACGGCGACGACGGCCGGGGCCTGGGGGCCAGCCATCAGACGGGCTGGACCGGGCTTGTGGCCAAACTGATCCAGCTCTTCGGCACCGTTTCGGCCCAGGACGTGCTTGAGGCGGACGGGTCCGTGGTGTTTTTGGCAACGCCCCGGCCCGATCGGAAGCCGCCGCCCCGGAGTGTGCGCGCCGGGGACGGATTCGGGGAGT
Organism: Desulfovibrionaceae bacterium; assembly: GCA_031082225.1. GTDB lineage: Bacteria > Desulfobacterota > Desulfovibrionia > Desulfovibrionales > Desulfovibrionaceae > Desulfolutivibrio. The sequence continues at coordinate 44,282 of JAVHLG010000001.1, forward strand.
CCTCGCCGGGGGGACGGCCCGGGGCCGCCCCCCGGCGGCCATGACCACAGGCCGGGGCCACGGATCAAAAGGCGAGGACGAACGAGCCGTAGATCATGTCGCCCGCCAACCGGTTCACGGCGTGGACGTCGTGCAGCCATTTGGCGAAGAGCGTCACGTTGGTCCTGCCCAGGGTGGCGGTGTAGGTCACGGCCGGGCCGAGGCCCGCCGCCTGGGACATGTAGGGCCCGAGCTTGGCCCCGGCCCCCGTGTCCGGAGTGGTCTGGGCGTAGACATATCCCACCCCGCCCAGGGCCAGCCTCTCGTTGACGTGGTAGGCCGCCGTGGCGTCGAGATGAAACTCATGGCCGCCTAGGTACTGGGTGGCCTCGTTTTCCGTGCTCATCATGTAACCGGCGTTGAACGAGACCTCGTAGCCCTTGGGGGACAGCCAGGTGAAGGCCACGTTGCCGTCGAAGGTCACGTAGTTCATGCCCAGGTTGGCGAGCACGTCCGGGTTGTAATACCCGGTGGGCAAAAAGACCAGGGGCGACACCACGATGTGGCATTCGCCCAGGTTCCAGGCCATGATCAGGGGCATGAGGATGATGTCCGACAACCCGCCCAGGTCGCCGCCCCCGGCCTTCTGGATGTGTCCCTCCCGGTACTGCCTGGTCTTGTGCGACCCTATGAGGAAATCGGCGGCCATGCTGCCCTGGACGCTCACGTCAGCGATGATGGGAATGCCCACGCCCATGCCCATGAGGCCGCCGATGGCCGGAACCTCGGTCAGGTAGGTGAGCTTGGTCAGGTTCATGTACATCCGGGTGTCCAGTTCGCCGTAGACCCGGCCGCCCTTGATGGAGCCGCTCAGGTGCGCCGACTGGAAGAGGAAGTCGTTTCGCAGGTAAAGCCCCGGCCCCGGGACGTATCCCATCAGGAAATCGCCGTAGGCCCCCTGGATGTAGTGGCTCGCGCCGCCTTCCATGGCCCGGGCGGACAAGGGGCAGGCAGCCAGAAGAATCAGAAAACAAAACGCCGGGAGCAGGGCCGGGCGGCGGTGAACGTCCTTCCTGACGGTGCCGGGCATCATGCCTCTCCTTCGCGCCGTTCGGGGCGCGGTTCTTGCCGGGGCGCGTTTTTTTGAAAGCCCCCTCCTCGGCCCCGGCCGGGAAAGGGCGCGCCGTGCCGCATTTTCGGCCTATTTGGCCTGATACGCCACGTCGCCGCCGACGATGGTCGCCAGCACGCCGACGTCCTTGATCCGATCCGGCGGCGCCGAGAAAATGTCCTCGGACAGCACCGTCATGTCCGCGAACTTGCCGATCTCGATGCTTCCCTTGACATGGGCCTCGCCCATGGAGGCTGCCGCCCAGATGGTCCACATCCGCAAGGCGTCCTCCACGCCGACGGCCTGCTCGGGCTGGAATATCCCCATGTCCGAGGTGCGGGTGACCATCGCGGCCATGGCCTTGATGGGGCTGATGTTGCCCAGGTAGATGCCGGTCATGTCCGTGCTGGCGGCGGGTTCGAGCCCGGCGTCGATCATGCTCTTAAACCTGAATCCCGAGGCGGCCAGATCCTGCGGCATGTTCTCGAAGTCCGCCCGCACCAGGGCCAGAAGCCAGATGGGCTGGACGGCGACGCGGAGCCCCTGGGGCTTCATGGCCTTGGCCCGGGCCAGTTGGGCGTCTTTGAGCTGAAACATGCCGAAGTGCTCGATGCGCATAAGCGGCGGCCTGGTTCCGGCCCCAAGGATCTTTTCGTAACTGGAAAGCCCCATGCTGGTGGCCTCGTCCCCGGAGCAGTGCATCATGGGGATGGCCCCGTTCGCCGCCGCGATGCCCGCGAAACGGTCCAGCCCGGCCTGGGGGGTGACCAGGGTGCCCCGGCCGCCCGGCGGGTCGTTCGGGTCGTGGCCGAGATAGTGCTCGCACATGTAGCCGCTGCGGGCGTCGTTCTCGCCGTCCACCCAGGTCTTGATGGCCGCGAAGCGGTACCAGTCCGGATCGCTCCCTGAGGGCATGGCGAAGGCGTCGAGCCGCTCCGGCATGTCGGCGCTGTCGGACGAGGTCCACACGGACACGGTGTAGCGGATGGTGGGCCTTTTCCCGGAGGCGGCCGTCTTTTGCAAAACGGGCAGGGCGGCGGCCGGGGTGATGGCCATGACCGAGGTGAAGCCGTAACTGTTCCACAACTCCTGGATGCCCGTGGCGTAGGCCCGGGCCAGCACCTCGAGGCTGGGGTTGGTGGGGATGTCGGCCTGGGAGTCCATGACCACGCCCGTGGGGTCGCCCGCGGCGTCGAGCACGATGGTCGCGCCGTGGGGCATCTTCTGCATGCCCCTGGTGATGCCCAGAACCTTGATGGCCGCGCTGTTGACGACCACCTGGTGCGCGCCGTTGGCCAGGACCACGGGGTTGTCCGGGGCGGCCGTGTCCAGTTCCGCCTTGGTGGGCAGGCGTTTTTCCGCGAACTTGTTTTCCGTGGCCGAAACGCAGGCCACGTAGATCCACTCCCCTTTTTTGGTCTTGGCGGCCCAGGCGGCGATGTTTTCCAGGGCCTTGGCCACCGAGGGCGTGCCCGGATAACGGCAATCCACCCAGTCTTCCGCAAGGTAGATGGTCTCCATGGGGTGACAGTGGGCGTCGATGAACCCCGGCGTAACCAGTTTGCCGCCCAGATCCACGATCTTGACGCCCGGCCCGGCCAGGGCCAGCACCTCGGCTTCCGAGCCCACGGCGGTGAACCGGCCGCCGGTCACGGCCACGGCCTCGGCCGTAGGCCGGACGGGGTCGAGGGTGACGATTTTGGCGTTGCGGAAGATGACGTCCGGCGGCGTCCCCGCAAAGGCGGACGGGGCGCAGCAGACGAGCAGGACGGCCAGAAGGGGGACAAGAAGGCGCGGGCATTTTTTCATTTCGGTTCCGTATGCCGGGGTGTTTGTCTTGGAGGGCGGCGGACGCGCTGCGTCCGCCGCCGCGTGTCTGGCGACCCTATTTGGCCAAGGCCTTGACCTCGGGATAGTCTGCCGGAATGGCCACGGGGAAGGTCAGGATGGACTTGGCCCCGGCCAGGGCCTTGCCGATGTCCACGAAGTGCCAGTTTTTGTTGTCGTAGGTCCGGAAGTAGTAACGCAGCCTGGCCGTGTCCACGGCCACCGCCCACTGGGTCAGCTCCAGGACCTCGCCGCCCGCGTCCTCCTGGCGCACGCTGCCCAGGGGGATGTCCACGTTGTCGATGACGGTCATGGCCAGGTTCAGGCCCGCATCCAGGCCCTTGGCCGGGATGGCGGACTGGGTCAGGGCCACCATGCGCAGAAAGCGGTTGGGCGGGGTGAAGTCGCCGGGCAGGCCGAGCATGCCCGAGCCCTGGCCGAACTGGTGCACCGTGAAGCCGCCAAGCTTGCGCATGGGCACGTTGACGGCGGTGAGGTTCACGTAATTGGAGAGGTACGTCAGCATCCAGGGCAGGGGCGGGGCGTTGGTCAACACGCCAAGCGGGTTGTCGTGGACGTTTACGACGCCGTCCACGTATTCGATGGCCAGGCTGGCGCCCGTGGCGTCATGCACGGTGAAGTGCAGGGGCAACGGCCCGATGGTCACGCCCTGGGAGGCCTCGGGGCCCTGGCAGACGCGGACGTCCTTGAGGCCTTCCTTGACCTCGGCCACGGTGGCGAAGTTGGACAACAGCCAGTTGGGCAGATCGTACTGGGCGATGGTCCGGTCGGCCTTGTCCGGATCAAAGGGCTGGTATCCGGCGTAGCCCACGAAGACCAGCTCGCCTACGATCAGGCCCTTTTCGTTGACGCCGTCCACGATGGTCGGCAGGCCGTGGGAGTTCATGCCCCCGAAGCCATACTTTGCCGTCCATTTGAGACCGCCCAGGGTGGCGTCGGGCAGGGTTCCCTGCAGGACGGTCCCGGCCGGGATGACGGAGATGCTGGACTCGGTGGGGTAGGCGTACTCCATGGTCCGGGCGTAGAAGACCGCGCCTTCGGCGGTTTTCATCCGGATGCTGGTGCAGGCCGGGGCGTGGTCTGCGGCGACCGCCGCCAGGCACAAGGCGCAGACGGCGGCGACAAGGATTTTCGAACGCATGACATCCTCCACGGTGGTTGAAGTGGACATCGGCCTCCGTCTCTGTCGAGGGCCGGTTCGCTGTCTCGCGACGCATCCCCAAAAAACATGTCCGGGATCCTGAAAATCATTTCCTTACGAAACGATCCCGGCGCCGCCCGACGGGGTGAACGGCCAGGGCGCGGCGGGAGCGCCGCGCTCCTGAAGACATGCGGTTTCTATAAAAACAATCATGACAAGATGTTAATCAATGCTCGAAATGTCGATTCCGAGAACGCCACCCTAGAACAACTTGGGAATGATCGGGGTGATCGACAGGCGGAAGGTCCATTCCGTGCCGACCATGTTCCGGGGCCGGATGATGGAATAATCGGCCTCGACGGCGATTTTCACGGGCAGTTCGCCCAGCATCACCAGCTTGGCCACGCCAAGGCCGATGGGCAGGGTTACGGCATCCTCGCTCTTTTTCTGCATCCAGTCGATGAGAATATTGGGCGACATGCCCACCTGCCATGTCGGGGCAGGGGAATACCACAGAAAGTACTGGGCCTTGGTCAGACTGACGTCGGGACGGTCCGGATCGCCGCCGATGGACCACCATTGCTGCGGGAAGATGCCCGCCACCCATTTCTCGTCCATGTACACGGCGGCAAACGCCCCGCCGAGCTGCCATTTGCCCGATCCCAGGTGCTTGTCCGTGGCCGTGGGGAACACGGCCGTGGGGCCCGCACCCCACAGAAACTTCGAATTGCTCACAGGGGTCAGCATGGCCATGAACTCGGCGTCGCCCAGGCCGGCAACGTTTTTCACCGTGCGGGGACCGGCCGCATAGGGGGAACTGTACACCGGCAGGACGGGCCTGGTGATCAGCCGGAGATCATTGGACAGGTCAAAGGTCATGACCGGCTGGAAATTCCAGTTGAACTGGAGGTGCGGCTCCCGGAACAGATGGCCCTTGGGCGATTGTTGCAGGTTGAAATTGAATTGGTTGGTGATCATCCACAGCTTGCCCACAGGGTTGCTCGACTCCTGGGTCATGGACTGCATGTCGGGCTTTTTCCCGTCGTCGTCCCCGGCAAAGGCCGCAGCCGACGCCCCGGCCAGCAGGGCAAAGATCGCCGTCAACGCCATGATCCCGGTGCGAAACCGCATTGTGCCTCCTCAACGGTTGAAGATGGATGGCCGACCACGCTGCAGGGTTGGCCAGGCATGCCCCGACCTTGGCCCGGGCGGCCCGGCCGAAGCCCGGACCCTGCCCTCCCACAGCCGACCGCCGCCCCATATTCCAGAATCATGCCGAAAGAACATCCCCTGCCATTACAAGATATTGGCTGACAACTCCCCGGGATGCCCGGGGCACGCATCCCGCTGGCCAACGCCTCGCGTCCACATTGACTGGGCAACGGAAGGCAGACGCCAGGCAACACCTTCAAATCACGGTTCTTCATCCCGGCGAATTGTCTCATCAGACTAGACGCAGCCGGAGCGAGCGTCTAATTTCAATGGACAGGAATCTGGTTTGATGCAAAGGAGCAGCATGGCGCGCATACTTGTCGTTGACGACGATCCGATTTTCCAGTCCCAGATGGGCATTTTCCTCAACCGGCTGGGGCACCAGGGCATGGCCGCGAAAAGCCTGGCCGAGGGCCTGGCCCTGGCCGAGACACAGGTGGCGGACGTGGTGTTCCTGGATGTCTACCTGCCCGACGCCTTCGGTCTCGACGGCATCGGCCGTTTCAGGGCCATGGCCACCGAACCGGAGGTCATCGTCATCACCGCCCAGGGGGATCCCGACAGCGCCGAACGGGCCATCCACGACGGAGCATGGTACTATCTGGAGAAACCGGTGGTGCTCGGAACCATCCGGCTCACCCTGGAACGGTGTCTGGATTCCCGGGCCAAGCTGCGGGAGGCGGGGGAGCGGCTGGTGCTGGAGCGGGACGACATCGTGGGGGCGAGCCCGGCCCTCAAGCAGAGCCTTTTTTTGCTCGGACAGGCGGCCCGCGGCCGGGAAAACATGTGCATCACCGGGGAGACGGGCACGGGCAAGGAGCTTTTCGCCCGCGCCCTGCACAACAACAGCTCCCGCCGGGACCGGCCCTTCGTGGTGGTGGACTGCACCAACATCCCCTCCTCCCTGGCCGAATCCATCCTCTTCGGCCATGTCCGGGGCGCCTTCACCGACGCCCGCCAGGATCGCGAGGGGCTCATCGCCCTGGCCGACGGCGGCACGCTTTTTCTCGACGAGGTGGGGGACATGCCGGGCGACCTGCAACGGACCCTCTTGCGGGTGATCCAGGAAAAACGGTACCGGCCCCTGGGGGCGAAATGGGAGCGAGGCAGCGATTTCCGGGTGGTGGCGGTGACCAACCGGGACATCCGGGGGCTGGTCGCAAGCGGCGCATTCCGGGAGGATCTGTACTACCGGCTGGCCCAGCGACACCTCCACCTGCCGCCGCTTCGGCTGCGCGGCGACGATGTGCGGCTTCTGGCCGGGCATTACGTGGCCAGGATCTGCTCGGACCAGGGCATGGACGTCAAGGGCCTGTCCACGGAATATCTGGAGAGCCTGGCCGGACTGGACTGGCCCGGCAACGTACGCCAACTGGTCTCGACCATCAGCGTGTCCATCGCCAACGCGGCAGACGCCCCGATCCTGGTTCCCCACCACCTGCCCCCGGAGCACAAGGCCCGCTACCTGCGCTCCCGGCACAGGGAGTCGTCGGGGACCGGATCGCCGGGGCCGGACGGAATTCCGGCCGTACCCGGGCCAGCCCCTGGACCGGCCGCAGGCACGGACCGCCCGAGTCTTCGCGCCTATCGCGAGGCGGCCTGGGAGACCCTGGAGGCGGACTACGTCCGGTGGCTGCGGGAGGCCTCGGGCGGCCGGACGGCCGAGGCCATGCGGCTGGCCGACATCTCCCGGGCCAGACTCTATCAGCTTTTCAAGAAGCATCCCCCGGCCGGAGGCAGGTGAAGGCCCGGCCGCCCTCCCCGGGTTACGATGGCCCCGGTGCGGCCTCCTCCGTCCCGCTGCGGGCGTCCCTCGCCCGATCCCGGACCTGGGCCAGAAAATCCGTCACCCCCCGCTCCAGTTCTTCGCCCAGGGCGGCCACGGTCTCCGGGCGTTCCGCCCGGGCCGCCTCCTCCAGGGCCATGGCCAGGTCGGCCAGGCCGACAGCCCCAAAGCTCTGCAGCGTGGGCCGAAACCGGTGCAGCCTGGCGGGCAGGTTCGCCAGGCGCCCGGCGGCCAGTTCCCCGCGCAGGGCCTCGCGCTCCGTCTCGAAGACCTCGACCACCACCCCGCACAGGGCCTCCAGATCATCCTCATGGCCGCCTGCGAACTCCAGGGCGCGCCGCCAGTCGATGCCCGCTTTGGCAGACGGCGTGGCTTCCGGGAGGGGGGCGGGTCGGCCCTGGCCGGGAGCCGGCCGGGACGGGGCGTTCGGGGCGAAACGCGCCAGAACCCGCACAAGGTCGGCCAGACGCAGGGGCTTGGTCAGATACTCATCCATCCCGGCCGCCAGGCACCGCTCCCGATCGCCTGGCATGGCGGCGGCGGTCAGGGCCACGATGGGCGTCCGTCTCCCGGATGCGGCCCGGATGCGCCGGGTGGCCGACAGGCCGTCCATGCCGGGCATGCCGATGTCCATCAGCACCACATCAAAGGCGTCGTCGGCCAAGGCGTTCACGGCCTCCTGGCCGTCTGCGGCTTCGGCGGCGTGGTGCCCGGCCTTTCGCAACCAGGTGGACAGGACCATCCTGTTGGGCTCGAAATCGTCCGCCACCAGCACCCGCATCCGGGGCACGGCGGCCAGTTCCGCCATGCCGACATCGGCGGCCGGGTCCGGGGCGTGGGGCTCGGCCCGGTCCAGCACCCGGCAGGGCATGTCCAGGGTGAACCGCGAGCCCCCCCCGACCCCGCTCGAAACCGTCAGATCCCCGCCCATGAGCCGGGCCAGTTGGCGGCTGATGGTCAGGCCCAGCCCCGTGCCGCCCTGACGCGCCCCCTCGTCGGTCTGGCTGAAGTTCTCGAACACGCGCTCCTGCATGTCGGCGGGGATGCCGCATCCCGTGTCGACCACGCAGAGGTTCAGCCGAGCCGGGCCGGGCCGGGTTGGCTCCACCCGGATGTCCACGTCGATGCGGCCCGTGGTGGTGAATTTGAGGGCGTTGCCGACCAGGTTCAGGACGATCTGCCGCAGCCGCGTGGCGTCGGCCTCGATACGGACGTCCCGGGGAGTCACGCGCACGTCGAAGCCCAGGCCCCGGGCCTGGGCCATGCGGGCGAAGGGCAGAAGAACCGTATCCAGGGCAGGGGCCAGGTCGAAGGGTTCGGGACTGACGGCCAGCTTGCCCGCCTCCAGGCGCGAGAGATCCAAAATGTCGTTTATGAGGGTCAGAAGGCTCTGGGCGGAGAAGGCGGCGGCATTGAGAAACTCGCGCCGCTCCGCGTTGGACGGGGTTTCCCGGGAGAGGCCGATCATGCCGATGAGGCCGTTTAAGGGGGTGCGCAGTTCATGGCTCATGTGGGCCACAAAACGGCTTTTGGCCTGGCTGGCCTCCTCGGCGGCCTCCTTGGCGTCGGCCAGTTCGCGCCGGTAGCGCTCGCCGTAGAGCACCACCACGCCCAGGACGTGGATGAGCATGTAAATGTTGCACAAAAGCAAAAACAGGGCGCTTAAGACGCCGGAGTTGAAAAAGTTGTTGGTGTCGTAGGCAAAGGGCGCGGCCAGGGCGAAAAAGAGGTTGAGCGCCGTCTCAGCGGCGTACAGCCCGGCCACCACCTTCTGGGGCCGCCCGTAACGCCATTCCCCCCCGGCAGCCAGTTCCCGCCAGATGAGCGCCGGGATCAGGGACAAAAAGAGGCGGATCACCAGGGACCGGATGGCCAGGGAGGGCTCGACGAAGGCGAACCAGGCCAGGATCGGGGCCAGGACGAGGGGGGCGACCGCCGCCAGGGCCCACAGGGGGGGACGACCCATGAACAGACGCACGCCGCTATAGATCATGGCGTAGCCGAACACGAAGGACATGTTGGCCACGAGGATGGTGAAGACCGGGGGTATGACGTCGCGCAGGGCCAGAAGCAGGCAGCCCACGGTGATGGCCGCCGAGCTTATGCCCCAGGAAAGGGGGCTTTTGTCCCCGAAACGGAAGCGGTACAGGCTGAAAAACACGACCGTGGACACAGCCATGGTCACCGCGCCCAACAGAACCAAGGTACGGATGTCAAGAACCATCATCCGGGGCACGCCTCGCTGGCACGACGACTGTTCGACGCGTCTGCGGATCGGGACATGATGCAGACGCCCCGCCTTGCGTCCCTGGACACATCCGTCGGCTTTTTATAAAAAAGATTAACATTCCAGTTTGTTACCTGCCATCTTCGCCGTCGTCACAGTCGGAGGCCGGACACTACCGTTTTGACCCTGCGGCGTAAAGCTGTCGCTCCGCCCCCCCGGAGGCGGCGGAAGGCGCCGCCTCATCCCCGACGGCGCCCTGTCCGCCCCGGCGTCAGGGACGTCGCCCCTTGTCAGGCCCCGCCGTTTCTACTACATATGAAAAACGATATGCACACCCTTGGCCGTAACGGTTTCCCAGCCTCCATCCGCCCATGAGGACCGCCATGACCGCATCGCCCCGCGTCCTTGCCGCCGCCTGCCTGCTCGTGACCTGCCTGCTCGTCGGCCCGGCTGCGGCCCAGGAGGAGGAGATGGAGCTGCCCTTGTTCATCCCCCCCATCGTGGCCCCCATCAGCCGGGACACGGACGGCGACGGCCTGCCGGACATCTGGGAGACGGACGGCTACACCTCCGGCGGTACATTCGTGGATCTGCCGGGCCTGGGGGCCGACCCCCGGCACAAGGATCTGTTCGTGTGGATGGACTACATGGTCAAGGACGAAACCAGCCTGGCCCCCACCCAGCAGGTCATCGACAACATCAAGGCCGTCTTCGCCAACGCCCCGGTGGACAATCCGGACGGCGCCACGGGCGTCACCATCCATCCCATCCTCAAAAACCAGGCGCCCTACAAGGAGAGCCTGGGCGTCAAGGGCGACGACGACTCCGTGTGGGCCGACTTCGACGCCATCAAAAACAACTCCTTCGAGGCGGCCTACGCCAAGTCCTTCCGCTACATGATCTGGGCCAACTCCTACCAGGAGAGCTCGTCCAGCGGCCTGGCCCGCAACATCCCGGCCACGGACTTCATCGTCAGCCTGGGGACGTTCACCCCGGAGGGCGGCACCCGGTGGGAAAAGCTCGGCACCTTCATCCATGAACTGGGCCACACCCTGGGCCTGACCCACGGCGGCTCGGACGACCTCAACTACAAGCCCAACTACCTGTCCATCATGAGCTACACCTTCCAGATGACCGGCCTGTACCGCAACGGGCAGTTCGGCGAGGACGGCTTCCCCCTGTATTTCGACTACCAGCGCATGGACACCCCCACCCTGAATGAAAACAGCCTCAACGAGAACCTGGGGCTGACCGGCGCGGGCGACGTCTCCACCTACGGGACCATCTTCTGGTATCTGTCGGATGGGACATGCAAGAGTCAAAACGTGGCCAACGCCAACCAGGCCATCGACTGGAACCTCGACGGCGTCATCGAGACCGGCGTGGCCATGGGCCTCCACTGCGACGAGGATGACCCGACGGACGAAAAAACCACCCTGACCACCCAGAACAACTGGAAACACCTCAACTACAGCGCAGGCGGACTCATCGGCCCCTCCATAAGCCCCATCCAGCGCCAGCGCCGCCTCAAAGAGCCCACGCCCGCCTCCCTGAAGCGCGAACTGGACTGGGAGACCTACCAGAGGCTGCGCCAGTCCCTGCGCTCCCCGGCCCCCTGATCCCCGCCGCGCCCCCGCCCTGCCGCTGTCCGGCCTGTGTCTTGCGTCCGGCCTTGCCTGCCAAGACGCCGGACGCGGTTGCAGTCTATCCGGTGCGAGGCCTTCGGCCTGCGGACGGGAGTCGCCGCCATCCCCGGCCAGGGCTATCGGAAAGTGTTGACCTGCCCCCGCGGACACACATCGCATGTCCCACGCGCCCCGGCCAGGGCTATCCGAAAGGCGGCCACAGGATGGGCAAAAGCCACACGGCCACGGCCAGGGCCACAAGCGTGACCGGAACCCCGACCTTGACGTAATCCATGAAGCGGTATCCGCCAGGGCCCATGACCAGCAAATGGGCGGGATGGGACAGAGGGCTGGCGAAGCTGGCCGAGGCCGAGACCGCCACGGTCATCATCAGCAGGTGGGGGGACATCCCCAGGGAATCGGCCGCGCTCAGGGCCACGGGGGCCATGAGCACCACCAGGGCCGCCGTGGGGATGATCTGCGTGCCGATGACGGTCACCCCAAAAAGGGCGGCCACCACCCAGCGCGGCCCCATGTGGCCCACGGCGTCGATCAAGGCCCTGGCCCCCATCTGGGCCGCCCCCGTATTCTCGATGGCGGCCCCCAGGGGCAGCATGCAGGCGATGAGAAAGACGACCTTCCATTCGATGGCCCGGTAGGCCTCCTCCATGCCCAGGCATCCCACGAGCACCATCAGCGCCGCCCCGGCGATGGCGGCGATGGAGATGGGCGCAAGGCCCGTGATGGCCGCCAGGATGACCGACACCATGATGAGCGCCGCCAGCCGCGCCTTCTCCAGGCGCGGGGCCTGGGCGGCGGCCGCATCCAGCACCAGGAAATCCGGGTCGCGAGCCAGGGTCTCGAAGGCCCGGCGCTGCCCGTAGACCAGCAGGGCGTCGCCGAACTGCAGGGGCATGTCCTGGAGCCCGGTCCGGAAGGCGCGCCCCTTGCGCCACACGGCCAGGACGCTTATGCCGTAGCGCTCACGGAACAGCAGTTCGGCCAGGGTCCGGCCCACGAGGCTGGTCCGGGGAGACAGCAGCACCTCCGTCACCCCTGCCTGGTGCGACTCCAGTTCGGCCGCAAGCCCTGGGGACTGTTCCGTGATGTCGAGTTCCTGGATGCCCTTGAGGATGTCCAGGTCGCGGCGTGCCCCTTCAAGCACCAGCAGATCGCCGGGCCGCACCCGCTCCTGGGGCGACGGCATGCCAAGCGGCGTCCCGTCGCGCACGATGCCCACCACCGTCAGCCCGAAGGCGTTTCCCAGTCGGCTTTCCACCAGATCATGCCCGGCCAGGACCGACCCCGGCGGCACGCGCACGGCCAGGAGTTCGGCGCGCTCGCCGGTGCGCTGCGCCACTTCGTCCTCGGTCAACGGCCGCAGGTCCGACACCAGCCCCTGCCGGGACACGGCCTCAAGGGCCTCCCGCTCCCCCTGCAGCACCAGGCGGTCCCCGGCGGCCAGCCGCCGCCGCCTGGGGTCTCTGGCCTGGGCCCCGTCCGGACCGGCCAGGGCCAGGACGTGCACGCGGTGCTCCCGGCGCAGGCCGCTCTCGGCCAGGGTGGCCCCCAGCAGGGGCGAGCCGGGGGGAACGGCGGCCTCGGCCGCCGCCAGACAACAGGAGATCATCCCCTGGACCAGTTCCGGCGACTCCACCTGAAGATGCTGACTGGCGTGGTAGCGGTGCAGGAGATCGGGGCTGCCGTGGGCGATGATGATGTCGCCCGCCTGCAGGACATGGTCCGGCCGGGGGGCCAGGGTCAGGGCGTCCCGGCGCTTGATGCACAGGACGGTCAGGGACAGGGCCGATCCCAGGCGGCTTTCGGCCAGGGTGCGGCCGTCCAGGGCCGACCCGGCGGGGATGCGCACGGTGAGGATATGGGTTTCGAACTGGTAGGTCTCATGCAGCGCCGCGCTGCCGCCGGTCAGGGCCGCCCCGGCCCGGTCGGGGAGCAGGCGGCGGCCAAACAGCGCCATGAAGGCGATGCCCGCCGCCACGATGGCCGCCGTGATCGGGGTGAAGTCGAAGATGGCGAAGGGACGCAGACCTGCGTTTTGCAGGGCGTCGGTCACCAGGATGTTGGGCGGGGTGGAGATGCCGGTAAAGGGGCCGCCCAGAAGACAGCCCAGGGCCAGGGGCAGGAGCAGCCGGGAGGGGGAACGGCCGCTGCGCCGGGCCAGCTCCATGGTCGAGGGCAACAGGATGGCGGCCACGGTCACGGTGTTGATCAGGGCCGACAACAGGCTGGCCACGGTCATCAGGACCACGACGAGCACGACCTCGCCGCGCGCCGCGAAATACTGCAACGGCCTGCCGAGCTGCTGGGCCATGCCGGTGCGCGTCAGCCCGGCGGACAGGATGAACAGGGCCCACACCGTGACCACGGCCGGGCTGCTGAATCCGGACAAGGCCTCCTGGGCCGAGACCAGGCCTGTCAGGGCCAGGGCCGACAGGACCAGAAGGCCCACCAGATCCACGCGGATCCAGCCGCCGACGAACAGGATCAGCGCCGCGCCGACAATGGCGAACAGGAGCGCGATATCAAAAGACAAAAGACCTCCTCCGGCAGGGTGTTGCTGGGGGCGTGCCTTTTTCCCTAAAACGCAAACGCGTCGCGGGCAAGGTGGAAGACGTAGGCGACATAGCAGGACACAAGGATCAGGCCATGCAGGCGGTTGATCCGGCCCGGGCCGCGAAAGCCGTATCCCATGACGAACAGCGAAACGGTCAGGGCGGCCATGACCGGGACGTCGCGGGACAAGACCTCGGGCCCGGCGGCGATGGGCCGGATCAGTCCGGCCAGGCCCACCACGACCAGGGTGTTGAACAGGTTCGAGCCGATGACGTTGCCCAGGGCGATGTCGCATTCCCCCTTGCGCGCCGCGGCCACGGACGAGGCCAGCTCCGGCAGCGAGGTTCCCAGGGCCACCACGGTCAGGCCGATGATCAGATCGCTGACCCCGAAACCCTGGGCGATCTGCACCGCGCCCCAGACCAGGAGGCGGGAGCTGGCGATGAGCAGGACCAGGCCCACGACCACCAGGACCGTCGCCCGACCCGGGGAGGACGCCCCGCCCTCCTGCACCCGTTCCAGATCCAGTTCCAGATCCACCTCCTGGCCCAGGGAGTCGGTCTTCCGGCGCATGGCCTGCCGGATGGTCCAGGCCAGAAGCGCGCCGAACACCCCCAGAAGCGCCAGGGCGTCCAAACGGTCGATCACCCCGCCGCGCCAGAGCTGGAAGGCCGCCAGGGCCGTGACCCCGGCCAGCACCGGCAGTTCCCGGCGCAAGACCCGGGAATGGACGGTGAGGGGGCTTACAAGCGCCGTCAGGCCCAGGATGAAGGCGATATTGGCGATGTTCGAGCCGTAGGCGTTGCCCAGGGCGATGCCCGGACTGCCCTGCACGGCGGCGATGACCGAGACCGCCATCTCCGGGGCCGAGGTGCCGAAGCCGACCACCACCATGCCGATCAAAAGCGGCGGCACGCCGAAATGGCGGGCCAGCACGGCGCTGCCGCCGACGAACCGGTCGGCGCTGACCACCAGGATCACAAGGCCCAACAGCACGGCGGCAAGAGGAAGGATCATGGACATGCTAGCGCATCCCCGAGCGCGCCCCGTAGCGACCCATGACCTTGGCCACGTAGTCCCGGGTCTCGGGGATGTCGGGCACCCCGCCCGAGGCGGACACCCGGCCCGGCCCGGCGTTGTAGGCGGCCAGGGCCAGGGCGGGATCCCCGAAGCGGTCCAGCATGGAGCGCATGTAGCGCACCCCGGCCTCGATGTTGGGGCCCGGCTCAAAGGGCTCGGTCAGGCCCAGATCCCTGCCGGTGCCGGGCATGATCTGCATCAGCCCCTGGGCCCCCTTGGGCGAGACGGCCTCGACCACAAATCCCGACTCCACCTCCACCATGGCCCGGACCAGCTCCGGGTCCACCTTGTGGCGGCGGCCGTAGTAGCGGATGACGGCCATAAGCTTGTCCGGGTCCACGGCGCGCGGCACGCGCATATAGAAATAGGGCCGGTAGTCCTTGCTGAGGCGGCGGTTGGACAGATGGACGACCCCGCCCGGGGCGTCGTATTTGTAGATGACCTCGCCGCACACGGCATGAGTCGGCAGGCAGGCCAGTAGGACCGCACAGGCGGCAGCAGGGAGGCGGCGCATGGAACCGAGCATGGCCCAAAGCCCCCCGGGTTGTAAAGCCGCCCCCAAAAGCTTCCACTGACAGCCGCCCCTGGCAGCCCCCCCTGACAGCGCCCCCTGACAGCGCCCCTGATAGCCTCCATTGACAGCCCCCCCTGACAGCGCCCCTGAAAGCTTCCACTGGCAGCCCCCCTGTCGCCGGGTCCAGGAAATCCCTGCCTGCGGACGGCGGTGCAGACGCCGCAACAGCCCCCTGTGCACGGCGGACGGCGCTAATCCAGAAAGGCCAGCCGGAAGTCGGACACGCTCACCTGCTGCACGGCCTCGCCCGAGGCCTGGGTCCAGCCGAAGAGCACCCGGTCAAGGCGCTCGTGCGGCCCGGAAGACAGGGAAAACGTCCGGGTCAGGGTGGGCGAGGCGTCCAGGAAGGCGCTCATGACGTCGTCGCAGTCCGCGCAATCCATCCACACCCGGATGCTGTAGCCGTACAGGCCCAGGACGTTCGGGGTCGTGTCCCGGTCCACCTCCAGGCGCATGGCGTGTTCGCCGCGCCGCAGCCAGTCGGGCCGCCCGGGCCGTTCATGGTAATCCGTGGCCTGGGACCGGTTCTGGCTGTTGCGCGGCATGTCCCCGGCGGCGATGCGCCCCACGTCCTCCACGTCCGGCCGGGAATGGCGGTTGTCGTCCTGGACGCAGGCATAGCCCTGGCCCTGCAGGGCGCAGCGCCCCGAGGCGTCCTCAAACCCCCAGAACACCAGGGCCGCATGGTCGCCGCCCGTGCCGTCGGACCGGGAATCCGGGCGGCCGGGGTTGCGCGAATCGGTGTTGGGGTAAACGTCGAACTCCACGGCGAACTTCGGCGGAACAAGCCCCAGGCCGTCCGCCGTGTTCCCCGGCCCGGCGTAGCCCAGAAGCTCCCCCATGCCCTCCACGCCGCCCGAACGCGTGGCGTCGTTGTCTGCCGCGCTGATGACCGCAAAGGTGAAGCCGTCGCCGCAGTCCAGGCCCTCGGGAACCGGGGCGAAGGAGAACCGGAAATAGGCCCGAAGGCCCCGGCCGAACAGGCACTTGCCGGACTCGCACCAGTCGCGGCTGCCCCGGTACCACAGGCAGCCGTAGGCGTATTGGGTGTTGTTGCCGAAGACGGCCACCCGGTTTTCCCGGTCCACGGACACGATGTTGTCCGCCCGGTTCCCCGAGGTCACGGGCAGGTCGAAGTCCTTGAGGTCGTTTTCAAACGAGATGTAGCCGGGCGCGTCGCCCACGGTTCCCGGCAGGCGGCAGGCACTGCGGCGGGATTCGCCGGGATGGGCCAGCCCTGTGGCGGCCACGTCGAAGGCGTTCGCCACCCGGCCGAGCACCTCCAGGGTGAACTGCCCCTGGCCCAGGTCGCAGGTCAGGCCCGGAGCGCCGATCAGGGCCTCAAGCTCGTTTGCGGAAAGCGTGGCGGCGTGGTTCAGGCCGGACAGGGCCAGATAGTAGGCGGCGAGGGAGGGGGGCTGGCTGGTTCCGGACTGCGAGGATGAGCCTGAAAAGACGGCGATGGCGGCAGCCAGCACGGCCAGAAGGACGATGGCGGCGATGACGTACAAAAGCGACGCGCCGCGACGGCCGGAACACGCCCATGCGGAAGGCCGGAAGTGACGCGGAAACCGTAAAAGATCCGGGTGAGACATACGGAGAACGCTTTCCGGCGACGCACGGGGCGATGTGTGGCGCGCCATGCTCGCCGATATCGGACGTATTTTGGGAAAGCGTTAGCAGATGTCTGAGGCAGAATCCATGAAAAGAATGCGAAAGAACGAATATCATATCTTACAATAAAAATAGTACAATCTATTTCAACAAACAAATACCGCATTCTTCCTGCTGATTGGCGCGGCATGAAGCCGCGCTTGGCGTCAACCGCATGACGCGGGACAGAGGGCGTGTCGCTTTGGATGGCGATGAGGCCTCGATGAGGCCTCGAAGCGGCCGAAGGCAGGCGGCACAGGACTTATTCCCGGAATTTGAGGCGGAAATTCGTCAGGTGGACCTCCTGGGCGCTCGCGCCAGTGGCCTGGGTGAAGCCGACCAGAAAGGTGTTGAGCAGTCCGTGAAAATACTTGTCCATGGTGAAGGAGGTAACGAGGTCAGGGGTCTTGGCGGCAAAATCCTCCGTGAGTTTTTTTATTCCCTCGCAAGGCTCACCGCCCACGGTGCAATCCAGCCATGTCTTCATGGTATAGGCCCCGCTGCCGTTGGCGTTGGTGGCCCGGGTGACCTCCATGCGCACGGTGTGAACGGTATTATCCTCAAGATTTGTCACTTTTTTGTATGTTATGTTTGTTCCTGTTTTTGTTTTAGTGTTATTCATATTTACAGAATTATAAAGTGGATTTCTCGTTCTGTTTCCGCTATACTCGCCCCCGTCAATTGTTGATCTTCCATCATTCGTAGTGCCTCCTGCTCCGTGCAAGTTATCATCATATGTCTTGCAACCATCAATTGATCCCCAATAACTATACGCGATATGTCCGTCGTCGTCATCGTTTCTGCTTCCGGCGCTCCCACAAGTCCCTGATCCATTCTCGTAGGTATCAAATTCAATGGCGATCTTTGCGGGCCGCAAGCCGCGTCCGCTTACCCCTGGCCCGCCGTACCCCAGAAGTTCCCCCATGTCCAAGTCGCCGCCGCAATCGCTGACGGTGTTGTTGGCGGCGTTGACGAAAGAAAGCGTAAAGCCGTCAGCACCGGCCGACACGACCTGGAGTTCGAGATACAGACGGAACCCCTTGCCGAATTTGCACACGCCGTTTTGGCAGTAGGTGGTGTCCTCCAGGATCGTTTTGGTGTCATTGAACCAGAGGCAGGCGAATCCCTGGGTCGTCCTGTTGCCAAGCCGGATATATTCCGTCCCGGCGTAGTCTGGGTGCCCTTCGGTCACGACGTCATTGAGTTTATTGGCCATCCCCGCATGCGCGCTCTTGGCTCCCGCTATTTGATACGCATCCCCTGGGATGCTGATATCGTAACCCCCGTATTCATCAGGCTCCTCACCAGACCCTGGAATAACAGGAACCGACGGCAACTGATGGTTCGCCTCCATGCTCGTTCCGGCCCCATAGATCCCGCACACGGTCACCGGATAGGCGGACGCCGCCTTTGCGCCAACCGTCATCCTGAATGCGACGTTATTCCCCAGGGAATATGTCGTGGTGCTGTTTTCCAGGGCCGCCAGATCGGTTCCCGGGGCCTCCGCATACCGCAAACCAGAAACCGCCGCATAATAGGCCTGGTTGTGAGCGGTTTTCGCTACGTTCGACACGCTCGACGACGACGAAAAATACGCCACCCCGCCCCCAACGGCCCCGAGCAGGACGATGGAGGCGATGACGTACAAAAGCGCCGAACCGCGCCGAGGCGACGGACCGCGGTTAAGCAAGGCTGGGCAACCAAAAACTTCATGATGTCCCGACATATTGCCTCCTGCCGTCCAGCACAAACCGACTTGACATATTTCTAGCCCGCTCCCCC
Organism: Desulfovibrionaceae bacterium; assembly: GCA_031082225.1. Lineage (GTDB taxonomy): Bacteria > Desulfobacterota > Desulfovibrionia > Desulfovibrionales > Desulfovibrionaceae > Desulfolutivibrio. The sequence goes on from JAVHLG010000001.1 coordinate 62,874, forward strand.
TCCTTGATATGCCTATTCAGTCTCAATAGGTATACAGGGACACTTATGGAACGGCCGCCAAATATTTAGCACACCCTGCCACACAGGGTCACGAAATTATTTCAAATAATAACGCTCACACTATATATCCAAGCGTAAAAACCACTCCTGGAAGAGCCGGTTCTTTCCTGTACTCGATAGTGTCGGGTTCCTTCCTGCAAAGAAGGTCTGTGAATGGGACAACCTCGTTGCAGACCGCCTGAGGTCGGAGTGACGCGGGGCGGCGCAAGGATATAAAACGACTTGCTGACGGCGTTGCCGTAGCTTTTTATATCACCCTTTCCGCCCGCGAAGACGGCAAGCTTCGGGGATGTTCCCCAGTTAAGATGCCAATTATTGGACACTCAACTAGGCATACCTCTTACGGCCAATATTTATTGGCATAGTCTGAGGCAACGAAATAAGAGTAGCTGCCACCGCTTGTGTTGATGGACCCATTTGAATAAAGCGCACCGACAGACACAAAGCTACCTTCTGTTTTGATGTCTCCTTTTGAAAATAACGTGCCAATCCATGCGTGCCCATCGCCAGAGAATTTAGAACTCCCCCTTACATCAATATATATTCTTTTGGCTGCCTCAATAAATTTTTCATTAGTATAATTGCTTGTCGACGGCTTATTCTTATCTTGAAAACAATTTTCATTTTTGTCGGTCGTGATATATATAGAGCTTCCAAACTTTAAATCGCCTTGTACAAAAATATTTACATACGTATCCTTGTCAGAAAGATCAAAACACGTTTTAGCCCCCCCTCCCGTTGTAAATGATGGATAAGCATATGTGGTCGTGTTATTGATATCTTTTCCGACAAACGTGAATTGACCTCCATAATTTGGATCAGGAGATGTAGGAGTAACGACTTTGTGCTCAGGCAGAGTATAACTTGGACATCCATCTGGCTTATCTGTTATTTTGACAGCCGACCCTTCGACAATAGCCGCAATATCAGCGGGATTAGATGGCGAAATTGTTCCATAATAGTAAACGTTTCCGCCATTTCCATCTATCTTAACGACTTTTCCATTCCATCGTGCAATAGTTAAATTTCCACCTGAAGATACGTTTCCATGTACAACGCCACGGTTAATGGTTATGTTTCCTTGAGAAACAACTGTCCCATAAACATGGTCAGTGTTTTGAATTATTATGCACGTATTTGAGCAAATAACAGATGTTCCATCTTCCTTTCCTATTCGTGGCCCTGACAATGTGAGGCAATCACTCCCAACACCAGCATGATACAGTGAACCGTTTATGGTTGCCCAATTGAACGTAGCTTTTTGAAAATAGTAGTTTCCATCATAGCCCTCCCCTGAAAAATTTATTGTCCCTTGTGCTGCGGTCCCCTTTGGGATGCTCGTGTTCACCGGCTCTTCTGGGTCTTCCGGTTCTTCGCCACCCGTCGTCTTTGGCGGAACGCAGTCATTCGCACTGTATTGCGCCTCCAAGGACGTGCCGCTGGCGGCCACACCGATGGAGCTGGTGGGGTAGCAGGCTCCTGTCTTCGCGGAAACTACCAATGTAAAAGCTGCATCATCGAGGGTGAAGGATTGTTTGCTGCCTGTGGCCGCCAAAATTGCCAGGAAACCGGCATCGTCAAGCGTGCTGGCATAGTTCATCCCAGAAAGGGCCGCAGAATACGCCTGTTCAGCCCGAGTCTGTGTAAGTTGCGACGTGCTCGACGACGACGAAAAATACGCCACCCCGCCCCCGATGGCCCCGAGCAGGACGATGGAGGCGATGACATACAAAAGCGCGCTGCCGCGCGAGGGAACAGGTCGCATGGACGAAATGCGGGACAGGACACGGGTGCGGCTGGAGGGTGCGGCTGGTCGGAACATCCTGTCCTCCTTGGGGCTGGGATGGATTATGGCGTAATCTTACCAGGAAAGACCGAGGTTGTGAACGTCACCGTGCTGCCGTCGCTGTCCCGCATGTTCAGGGTGATGTCGATGATATCGCCATCAGCATAACTACTATCAGGTACGCCAGCCACTCCTGTCCGGTATTGAAGGGTAAGGCCATTGGCCGACGCCACATCGTCAATCAACGTAACGGTATTCCATGTGATACGGTTTCCACCTCCGTCATAAGCGATGGTGTACGTCGTGTCACTCCCTGAAATATCTGAAACAAAAGTCAACGACGTATCCGAAGCTGCACTCACGCTTTTCAGATACGTCAGCTCGATCCGCATCCGGTTCAGCGCGATCTGGGCCTTCTGGGTGATCTCCAGGGCGTCGCGGGAGATGAAAAACCCGCGCACGGCCTGGCCCATGAAACCGAACACCGTGGCGGCCAGGATGCCCAAAAGCACCAGGGCGGCGATGATCTCGATGAGGCTGAAGCCGCGTTGGCGGCGGGCGACGGTGGTGGTCATTGCGATGTAAACAAATAGGAGATTTTTGAGCCGGATTGGGCGGGCGCGGAGATGGTCACGCAGAGATAGTCCACACTTGCACCATCGGTAAAGGTCGTCGACCCCGGAGGCAGATAGCACGGGGAATTTCGCTCAATCGTGTACTGGCCGTATATTTTGTTTGTAATATTCGTCTGCATATCAGGCAAGGTCGTCCCCGCCTCCGAATCCGCAATCATGCCCTCCATGACCGCCTGCAAACTGGCGTCGTTTTGCAACGCCTGGATGGGATCGTAACTCCGGGTGATGCCCGGCCCCATGAACGTGGCCAGCATGGCCCCGGCAATGCCCAGCACCACCAGGGTGATGATGATCTCGATCAGGGAGAAGCCGCGCGGGCAATGGCGAAAATTATTGCGCAAAGCCGGTCTCCGGGGTAATGTTCACTGTTACAGTGCCGCTTTTTCCGGTAAAGACGACCGTATTTCCGCTTGGGGTCGTGGTGGCCTGCCCGCGCCAGTTGAAGGTGAAGGTTCCGGTTCCGCTGGTCACGCCGCCGTCATAGCTGTGCGTGGCCCCGGACTCGCCGGGCAAGGTCGGCGTGCCGATGGACGGGTTGGTGGTGGACAGGATATAGCTGCCGCCGCCCACGGTGACGGTCCAGGGGTAGATATCCCCCATGGCCCGGATCTGGGCATAGCGCAGGTGCGACTTGAAAATCTCGGCCTCGGCCACGGCGGCGGCGTTCGTGTCGGTGAATTTGGCCACGGCCACGGCGGCCATGATGCCGACAAGGATCAGGACGGCGACTACCTCGATGAGCGTGAAGCCGCGCCCCCGGCAACAACCGAATCTTTTACCCGGCCGATAGGTTCCCATACGCTCCCATACGATTCTCCGCGTCAAACCATGCCCTTTTTGACCTGGCCAGGCAGCCATCACGAGCATCGCCGTCCCTGGTGAAGGCAATCCGTTTCACGCGGATTGCCTTCACCAGGAAGGATATCGCTACGGAAGAGTCCAGGTGCCCGTGGCGGTATACGCAGCGTTCGTCTTGCTCGTGGCCGTGATGGTCCCGCCCGTGCACGTCACGTCGTAATCGCCAGTCACATTGGTGGGGCACGCCGCTTCCGTGACAACTTCGTCCAGCGTCGGCACCGTACCATTGTTTTCAAGAATCAGCTTCGAATAGGCCATGGTCATCATCGACTGGCCCGCAGCCACAGCGGCCTTGGCCGAGGCAACTCCGGCCTCCGTTTGCAAATCCTGATACTTGGGCACGGCCACGGCTGCCAGGATGCCCAAAATGACCAGGACTGCGATGATTTCGATCAAGGTGAAGCCCCGTTGTTCCCGGGTCGCCCGTTTTTCCACGTCGTGCATCGAATCCATACTGCGTCTCCTTACAAAGTGTTTGTCGTTTCCGCTCTGACCCGGCAGTCCGGAACGCCACCCCGTCCAGCATTACGGGAAAAAAAGAAGACATTTCCCGGGAAACAGCACTCATCCCCGCCCGGCATGCCCACTGACGGGCCTGCCGACCAGTTTCTCGCGCAACTGAAAAATTGAAGCACAATCCATGCCACACCAGGCCTTCCGGCGGTCGGCCGTCTATTTCACCATCTTGGTCATTTCCCACATGGGCATGAATATCGACAGGGCGAAAAACCCCACCACCCCGGCCAGTCCCACGATGAGGATGGGGCCGATGGCGTCGGCCAACCGGCCCACGGCATAGCCCACCTCGTCGTCATAATGCTCGGACACGGCCTTGAGCATGGAGTCCAGGTCGCCGGTCTCCTCGCCGATGGCCACCATGGACACCACCATGGGCGTGAAATACCGGGCCCGTTGCAACGGCCCCGAGATGCCCCGGCCTTCGCGGATCTGGTCCTTGATGCGCGAAAATTCCTTGGAGATGGCCGCGTTGCCGATGGTCTCGGACAAAATGTCCAGGGCCTGGAGCACCTGCACCCCGCTGGCCTGAAGGATGGAGAAGATCGAGGCGAAGCGGGACATGGCGGCCTTGATGAACAGGTTGCCCAGAACCGGTATCTTCAGCCAGAATGCGTCCCGGACCACCTGGCCCTGCTCGGTGCGGAAAAACAGCCACAACCCCAGAACCAAAAGCCCCAGGCCGACAAGCATGACAAGCCAGTAGGACGCCAAGGCCGTGTTCATGGCCATGGCCACCTTGGTGGGCCAGGGCAGTTCGATCTTGGCCGTGGAGAACATCTTGGCGAACACCGGCACCACGTAGGCCAAAAGGAAAATGAACGCCCCGCCCAGGGCGATCACCACCGTCATGGGATATTGCAGGGCCTTTTTGATGTCGGTCTTGACCTTGTTTTCGTGGCTGATGATGAAGATGAGACGGTCCAGCACCTCGGGCAGCATGCCGGACAGCTCCCCGGCCTTGACCATGCTCACGTACAGCTTGGAGAACACCGAGGGATGCTTGGCCAGGGCCTCGGAGATGGAGACGCCCTTGCGCATGTCGTCGCCCATTGTGGCGCAGATCATCTTGAGCTTTTTGTTCTCGGACTGCTGCTCCAGCACCCGCAAAAGCTCCAGGATGGACAGTCCGGCGGCCAGCATGGTCCGAAGCTGCTTGGTGAAAAGGATCAGGTCCTGGGGTTTGACCCGGGCCAGGGCCATCTCCAGGCCGGACAGGCCGCCCTCGCCCGAGGCCGCCGCGCCGCCGCGCTGCACCCGCACGGGGATGTAGCCCATGGCCGCCAGCCGCGACGTGGCCGCGTCGCCGGATTCGGCCTCAAGCTCGCCCTGGATCAGGGAGCCGGTGTCGTTGTAGGCCTCGTAGGCGAATTTGGCCATGGGGTGCGACCGTCCTTTCCGCGTGTCCTGTCATCCGCCCAGGCGTCAGTGCAATACCGCCTGCCTGAGCACCTCGGCGGCCCAGGCGTTCAGGCTCTTGCCCTGGGACTGCGCCGCGAGAGCCGCATCACGGTGAAGCTCCGGGGTCAGGCGGATGTTCACCCGCCCGGAATACGGCCTGTCCGGCGAGATGCCGTTTTCCCGGCAGACCTCGAAATAGGTTTCCATGCTCGTGGCGAATTCCCGTTCCAGTTCCTCGCCCGTGGCCCCGTAAAAGGAAATCACGGAGTTCACGTTGACCACCCGGCCGTGGAAAAGCTTCGTGTCCGGATCGTAGTCCACCACAGCGACATACTCGTTATAGCGAAGCGTCGCCATTGTCACTCCTTACGGGTTGACGCCGCACAGGGACAAAAACACCCTCATATCATCGACGGCCCCCTTGTCCATGGTCGGCGAGGGGTGCGGCCGGTGCAGCACAAGCACTTTGCCCGATAAAACGAAAGCCGCCCGTGAACCCGCACGCTGGGTCACCGTTCCTCCAAGGGCGGAAATCAGGCCCACGACATCGTCAAACCTGAGATTCGCCCGGGTGGGTTTGGTGAAAATTTCCCCCAGGGTTCGAGTGTGCTTTCGGTTCATATATATGGTGCCAAATTCTGACGTCAAGGGCAACCCACCACTCCGCATTCCCTACACCACCACCGCGCCAAGGGCCTCCTCGAAGGTGGTCTTGCCCTCCAGGATCTTGGTGCGCGCGTCGTCGCGCAAAAGCCGCAGGCGACCGTTGTCCACGGCGAACCGGGTGACCTCCTGGGCCGACTTGCGGCTGATGATCATCTCCGCGATGTCCGTATCCATGACCAGGATCTCGAAAATCCCCACCCGACCCTTGTAGCCCGACTCGCCGCACATGAAGCACCCCCGGCCGCGCACGAACTCCGCCTGGCCCGCGTCCTCCAGGCCCCAGAACCGAAGCGTCTCCCGGGACGGGGTGTAGGCCTCCTTGCAGTGCGGGCAGATGCGGCGCACCAGCCGCTGGGCAAAGGTCACCACCAGGGTGGAGGCCACCAGGAAGGGCTCGATGCCCATGTCCATGAGCCGGGCCACGGCCCCGGCGGCGTCGTTGGTGTGCACCGTGGCCAGCACCCGGTGGCCGGTAAGCGCGGCCTGCACGGCGATGCCCGCGGTCTCGCCGTCGCGTATCTCGCCCACCATGACCACGTCGGGATCCTGACGCAGGATGGAGCGCAGACCGCTGGCGAAGGTCATGCCCGCCCGGCGGTTGAGCTGCACCTGGCGGATGCCGTCCATGCGGTATTCCACCGGGTCTTCCAGGGTGACGATGTTGATGTCGGGGCTGTTGATCTCGCGCAGGATGGCGAAAAGCGACGTGGACTTGCCCGATCCCGTGGGGCCGGTGGACAGAAACAGGCCATGGGGCTTGTTGATGACCGCCCGAATCTTGGCCATGTCCTCCCCGGCCATGCCCAGATCGGCCAGCCCAAGCCCGCCGGAACTCATGTCCAGAAGGCGCATGACCACGTTCTCGCCGTAGATGGTGGGCAGGGTGGACACGCGCACGTTGATCTCCTTGCGGTCCATGGCGATGGCGAACCGGCCGTCCTGGGGCACCCGGGTCACGGCGATGTCCAGGCGGGCCAGGATCTTTATGCGCGAGACGATGGGCATGACCATCTGCTTGGGCGGCGAGGGCACGGGCTTGAGCTTGCCGTCCACCCGGAAGCGGATGGTCACGGATTCGCGCTCGGGGCTGATGTGCACGTCGCTGGCCCCCTCGCGCACGGCCTGGGACAAAAGCGAATTCACCAGCCGCACCACCGGGGCCTCGCCGGCCATGTTCTCCAGGGAACTGACCTGCATGTCCTCCATGTCCGCCTCGGGCGCGGGCTCGGTGTCGATGCTCATGGACTCGATGCTTTCCAGCACCCCCTCGATCCCGGCGCTCATGCCGTAGATGACGCCGGTGAGCTGGGCCAGCTCCCGCTCGGTGCAGATGACGGGCTCCACCTCGCAGTTTTTATAGATCTCGATGTCCTCGATGGCCCCGATGTCCAGGGGGTCGGCCATGGCCACCTTGAGCAGGTGCCCGCGATGCACAAGCGGGGCCACGCGGTTTTTGACCGCCAGATCCGACGGGATCACCGAGGCCAGGGTGGAATCCACGGGATACTTGCCCGGGGAATACTTCTCGATGGACATCTGGCGGCTGACGACGTCCACGATGTCCGATTCCTTGACCATGCCCTGGCGCACGAGCTGCTGCCCGAGTTTGAGGCCGCTTTTTTTTCCGGCGGCCAGGGCCTGGCGCAACTGTTCGTCGGTCAAAAGACCGGCGGCGACCAGCATCTCGCCAAGGCGCAGGCGTTTTCGTGGCTGCATCACACGGCTCCGGGGCTAGTGGTGTGTCCCTTCAAAATACGTCCCTATTTGAGGAAAAACACATATCCTCTCACGTCGTTTTCTTCAAAACCCGGGTGCGCCGGTTTCAAGGATGCGCCTGTCGCCTCCCGACGCGCCAGGGCGTTGCCTGATATGCGGCGCGTTTCTCCCGGCGCCTGGCCGTCGGCGGCATCCCGGGCATGGCCGGGGCCAGGCCGGGGGCGTCCGTGCGGCGTCCGCTACCTGGGCGTGGCCGCGTTCTGGGCCACGGTGGTGACCGGACCCGGCCCGCCCGTTCCGTCGGGCGAAAGGATGCTGTAGGCCACCGTGGCCCTGTCGGCGTATTCCACCGCGACGGCCCGCTGCGCCGCCGCCCGGGGAAGCTCGGCCAGGACCCGCTGCGCCGAGGTCTGGTCGGCATGATAGCGGTCGAGGACCACGTCAAAGGCCAGCCCCTCCCGGGGCGAGAAATGGGCGTAGAGCATGGTCTGGGGAACCATGTCCCGGAACCGGGCCAGGGCCGTGAAGGCCGCGTCCAGATCCATGTGCCGCTCCAGCACGACCACCCAGGCCCCGCTGGGCAGAGGGTCGGCCTGGCGGACCGGGAATGTCACCCGATGTCCGGGACGCACCAGGTCCAGATCGCTGATCCCCGGATTGGCGGCGGCCAGGGCGGCCATGACCTGCCTGCCGCCGTTGCCGTACAGCCGGGCGGCGGTCTTGGACAGGCTCCAGCCCGGGCGCACCACCACCTCGCCCAGGATGCGGGGCGGGGCGTAGGTGCTTGCGGCCTGGACCGTGGGCTGGGCCACCGGCTGCACCGGCTGGGCGACGGCCTGCACCGGCTGGGCGACGGCCTGCACCGGCTGGGCGACGGCCTGCACCGGCACGGGCTGGGCGGCTGGTTGATATGTCACGGGCTGGATCGCTCCCTGAGCGACCGGCTGGGCCGCCGCCGGGCTTGCGGCCTGGACCGTGGGCTGGGCCACCGGCTGCACCGGCACCGGCTGGGCGTTCGGCTGATACGCCACGGGCTGGACGGCTGGTTGATATGTCACGGGCTGGATCGCTCCCTGAGCGACCGGCTGGGCCACCGCCGGGCTTGCGGCCTGGACCGTGGGCTGGGCCACCGGCTGCACCGGCTGGGCGACCGGCTGCACCGGTACGGACTGGGCGGCTGGTTGATATGCCACGGGCTGCACAGCCACAGGGCTTGCGGCCTGGACCGTGGGCTGGGCGACGGCCTGCACCGGCACGGGCTGGGCGACGGCCTGCGCCGCCACGGGCTGGACGGCTGGTTGATATGTCACGGGCTGGATCGCTCCCTGAGCGACCGGCTGGGCCGCTGCCGGGCCTGCGGCCTGGACCGACGGCGCGGCCGACACCTCGATGACCACCGGGGCGGGTTCGGCCGAAAGATCCGTCAGGCGGGGCGCGGTCTGGGCGACAGCAATCCCGACGGGCAGGGCGTCGGGGACCAGGCGCTGGACCTCCGGGGCAAATCCCGCAGGCACGGCGGGCAGTCCCTGCCCGGCCACGGCCACGGCCTCGGGCTCTGCCGGAGGAATGGCGTTTTCGGCAGCAGCCAGGGCCAGGGGGGCCGAAACCGGGACGGGCGTTGCCGGGGTGGCCACCGGGGCCTCCAGGGGAGCGGCGGCGGGGACGGCGGCAGGGATGGCGGCCTGGGCGGACGCGGGTTCCTTCACCAATTCGGATTCGGGTGCGGCCGCAACCCCGGCCGTGTCGTCCGGCAGGGCCTCCTGGACGGCCAGGGGGATCGGATCCGGAACCGCCTGGGGAGTCGGCGAAGGCTCGTTTGGGGCTATGGCGTCAAAAGATGCGATGAAACGGCGCACGTCCTCGTACCCTGGCATCTCCGGCAGGGCCTCCGGGGCCTTGGACACGATCTCTCCCATGCGCAAAAGGCCCGCATCCAGCATGTCCACGGCCCGTTCCCGGCCGGGACCGACCAGCATGGCCGCCACCGCCGCCACGGGCAGAACGGCCGCCGTCACCGCGCGCCAGGACAGCCCCCCCTCGCCCGCCATCCGCCTGGCCGCCCGGACCTCGGACAGCCCGGCCCGGGACTTCTCCCGGCCCACGGTCTCAAGCAGGGTCGCGTGGCACAGGCGCATGATCCGGCGCGGATAGCCTTTGCAGGCACGATGAATGGCATAGAGCGCGGCCCGGGTGAAAAGCGCCGGTTCCCGGTCCTTCCAGGACTCTCCTGCGGCCAGCCGCAGGCGGGTGCGGATGAGCCGCCTGGTCTCCGAAGCGGTCAGGGCCTTGAGCTGCAGGCGGGTGTTGACCCGGTCGGCCAGATTTTTTCGCGACCGCAGGGCGCCCGCAAACTCGCTTTGGGCGAAGACCACGATCTGCACCAGCTTGTGGGTGTTGACCTCGAAGTTGAGCAGCTCCCGCAAGATCTCCAGGCAGGCCCCGGTGATCTTCTGACCCTCGTCCACGCACAGCACCACGATTTTTTCGCCGCTTGCAGCGGTATCCAGCAGAAATTCCTGGATGGCCTCCCGGATGCGGGCCGCCGAATCCTCGCCGTCCACCCGGATCCCGAAGGACACGGCCACGGCGGCCAGGAAATCGCGGGGATCCTCGAAGGACGGGTCGGGCAACAGATGCGTGGACACGGCCGGGTCGTAGCTCAAGGTCCGGATCAGCCTGCGGCACATGGTGGTCTTGCCCGTGCCCACCTCGCCCATGACCACGCACAGGCCGCGCCGCAGCCGCACGGCGATTTCCAGGCGGCGCAGGCATTCGGCGTGCCGGGGCGAACTGTGGAAAAAGTCCGGATCAGGGGAATTGCCGAAGGGTTCCCGGTCAAGGCCCAGTATCTCGTGATAGTTTTTCATGTCGCCGTCTCCCGTGCGGTCGTGTGTTCGCCGCCTCTTCCCAAAACCTTGAAATGTCTGTTGCAAACGCTATCCGTCGGATCGCCCGCCCCACGCCGTCAGGTTCCGCCACCCGCCCTGGGCCTCAGAAGCCCGGCCGGGACTCCAGGTCAAGCCCGTCCGAGGGCATGAGCACGGCGTTGGCGTCCAGCGGCGTGACCCGGGGCCCTTGGGCCATGGCCAGGGGCTTGGGCGCAAGCACCGTGGGGGTGATGAAAATCAGCACCTCCTGCTTGGTGACGCTGTCGCCCTTGGCCTTGAACAGGTAGCCGAGCCCGGGGATGTCCTTGAGGTAGGGGATGCCCGAGGCCGTGTCCGTCACCGTGTCCTTGGTCAGGCCGGAGATGACGATGGTGTCCCCGTCGCCCACGATGAGCGTGGTCCGGGTTTCCTTGGTGATCAAGGGCGGGTTGCCCTGGACCCAGTTGTTCTGGTTGTTGTCCACCTCGTCGTTGGTGACCAGGATGTCCATGCGCAGGCGGTTGCCGTCGATGATGTGCGGGATCATGCCCAAAAGCAGCACGGCGTTGCGGAACTGGACGTTGGTGCCGTACTGGGAGGAGGACACGTAGGGAATCTCCCGGCCGTTCCAGGTGTAGGCCACCCGGTTCTCCAGGGTGGTGATGGAGGGGTTGGACAGGATGTTCACCTTGCCGCGCTCGGCCAGGGCCGTGAGCTGGGCCTCCAGGTTGTTGCCGTTGATGTTGCCGAACAGGAAATTGAGGCCCATACCGCTGCCGCCCAGGCCCGTGGCCGCCGTGTTGGCCGCCGAGGTCAGGGACCCGGATGTGGGGAAGTTGATGCCGAAGCCCTGGCCGCTGGGGCTGGTGCCGTAATACTGGGTCAGCGCCCCTGTAGCAGGATCAATGTATCCGGCCGGGGTCATGGTAAAGGGCGTATTCCCGGATCCGGACTGGAGCTTGCCGCCCCATTGCACGCCCAGTTCCCGGGCCACGTCCTTGGTGGTCTCGATGATGATGGCCTTGACCACCACCTGAGGCCGGGGTTCGTCCACCTGGGCGATGAGCTTGAGCAGGCGGTCCATGTCCTCCCGGCTGGCCTGGATGATGAGCGAATTGGTGTGGTAGTCCGGGGTGACGTAGCCGCGCACCTTGCCGGGGCGGCCGATCTTTTTCTCGTCGTCTTCCTTGGTGTCGTCGTCGTCCGTACTGGATCTTCCGCCCCCGGCGATGACCACCCCGCCCGAGCCCGACCCCGAGCCCGTGGTGGCGCGCTGGATGTTTTCCAGCTTGGGGCGCTCCTTGAGCTTGCGGGTGGGATCCAGGAAGACCCGGACCGTCTCCAGGACATCGCCCAGATCGGCGTAGTTGATCTCCACCTTGCAGGTCATAAGCGGATCGCCGAGCTTGAGCTTCTCCTTCTGGACCAGGATTTTTTCCTGCACTTCCTTCATCTTCTGGTCGTTTTCCAGATCCTCCAGGGTCACCACCCGGATGATGTCGCCCTCCCAGGTGTAGCTTAGGCCGTTGGAGTGCAGGATGCTTTCGAAGGCCTCGTTCCAGGGGGCGTCGGCGATGTTGACGTTGACCAGGATGGAGCGCGTCTTGTCGTCCTTGGGCTTGGCCTCCGGGGCGGACTGGGGGGGCTGGCCGTTTGGCCCCGGCATGCCGGGAATCAGCGGCTGGGTCTTGATCTCGGCGGGCCGAAGCGTCGAGGAGACCACGATATTCTGGTTCGCGGCCCGGGACAGGGCCCGCAGAACAGCCACCAGATCGGTGTTGTACATCTTCAGGCTCACCCGGGTGGTGGGCAGGCGCTTTTCCTTGCCGATCTCCATGACCACGGGTTTGGCGTTGAGCGCCGTCTCGGACACCCGGGTCTTCTGGGCCGCTTCGATGGGTTTGGCCTCTACGGCCAGGTTTTTCGGACCGGCCGTGGGGGAATAGCCCTGGGAGGCCTCCGCCTTGTCGCGCCAGTGATCGAAAAAGGGATCCTTTTCCGGCGGCTTGGAGCACCCTGCCGCCAGAACGGCCCCGGCCAGAAGGCACGCGGCGAGTGCCGCCGTGAACCGGCGCGCGGTGGCGTTGTGGCCCGTCATCACTCCCATCGTCGTCTCCCGGTTCGCGGCCTTTGGGCCGCGGGTTTTGCTCACTGGGTGAAAAAACTCGGATCCTGGTAGGGCAGCCGCACGACTTTTTCGTTGTCTGTGCCGCGCAGGGTCACCTGCGGCGGGGTGATCTCCTCGACCACAAACCCGCCAGTCTCCAATTCGTCGCCTTCGCGGTATTCGAAGCCGTCGATGATGGCCAGACGCAGGGCCCCCATCTCGACGAAGCCGGTATAGACGGGCATGAATATGTCCACAGGGGTTTCGCTCTTGATCTCCAGGGTCCGGTCATAAAATATCTTCGTATTCCACGGCCGCAGGGCCATGTCCGTCACATGGAGATCGAACGCGTCGGCCCCGGCCTCCTTGACCGCCTTGACCTGGGCCTCGGCATTGCTTTTGGCGGCGGCCACGGTCTTGTCCGGGCCCTTCTGGAGGACGCCCTTGCCCGGGCCGGGCATGAGGAACAGACCGGCGCCCACAATCACGGCCGCCCCCATGAACCCAAGCAACACCTTCTCCCGTTTGGTCATCGCCGCATCCCCGTCCGCGTTGCAGTCACGGCCCTATTCCAGAGCCAGCCAGGCCACGACCTGGTAGTCGAACCCCTCGGACACCCGCTGGATTCGAATGGTCTCCACGCCTTCAAGGGGCGGCAACCGCCCCGCCTCCGCCAGAAAATCCCTGAACTGTCCGGGTTCGCCGCGAAGCATCACCCGCACGGACAGGCTCTTGCCCCCCCGGGCCAGGGAATCGGGATCGGGGATGATGGAGACCGCCTCGATTCCCGACTTGGCCACGCAGGCCTCGAAAAGATCCGAGATGCCCGAGACCCGGACCTTGGGCAGGGGCACGACCTTGGGCGACGGCAGGTTCTCGGCCAACCCGGCGTCGATGAGCTTTTTGAACTCCACATAAAATCCCGCCAGGGCCTGCTGTTCTTCAAGACGCGTTTTCTCGTGGGCGATTTCCCCATCCAGGCGGTTCGCCTCGCGCAGGACCGGATACAGAAACACGAAACCGAACACGATCAGGGCCACGAACAGCACGGCCATGCCCAATGCGGTCCTGGCCGGGAGTTTGGTGGTTGCGATGCCAAACGCGCTCATGCCTGTCCTCCCCGTCTCATTGCCCGGCCAGCGCCAGGGAGACCACGAAATGCAGCGCCTGGACGCCGCCGATGGTCTCCACGTCGCGCTTGCTCACGGTCGAGTCCCCGAAAAGCGGCGAGTTTTGCAGGTTCACCAGATATCCGGCCAGAATGGACTCGAAAAGCTGGCTGTCCCCTTCCACGATGCCGTCGAGGATGATCTTTTTGATGTACTTGGCCGCCGGTTTGGCTGCCTGGGCGGACTTGCCCGCCCCGGCCGCCGGCTTTGGCGCGGACTCGCGCGGCGGCGGCCCCATGTCCACGGTCAGGCTGAGGATCTTGACGTCGTGCGGCGTCAGGGCGGTCAGTTCGGCAATCGCCCCCAGGCCCAGATTCTTGGCGGCAAAGGCCCGGATGGCCTCCTGGGCCTTCTTGGCCTCCTCGGCGGTCTTGTTCAAAAGCGCCGTGTCCACCAGAACGCCCTGGGCGCCCATCTGCGTCTTGAGTCTGGACAGATCGTCGGCGCGGCTCCTGTTGCGCCCCGCCTCGAACGCCGAATACCCGCCCAGCATGAGCAAAAGCAGGCAGAACACGCCCAAGACGGCCTGGTTCACCAGGCGGACCCGCCTGGCCTCGCGGCGCTCCTTGTAGGTGACGAAAAGGTTCTGGGTGATGCGCGGGCGCGACAGGGCCACACCCAGGGCCTGCTGGTACACGCATCGCCCGGACAGGGTCATGCCGTCCGGATCAGGCCCCGAACCGGCACGTCTGATCTGGGATCCGCCAAGGGGATCGAACGGTTCGCAGGGAATGCCCAGATGCCCTTCCAGATATTCCAGAAACGCCGGGGCCGCCGCCAGGGGGCCGGAAACATACAGCGCACCCACGGGATCGTTGCCCAGGGTCTCGCGGTAATGCTTGAGCGTCATCTCCACCTGGCGGGCCATCCGCGACAGGGCCGGATCGGCCAACTCCACGATCTCTTCGACGCTGAGCCCATGCCCGGGCCGATCCGGCGCAACGCCGGGGTTTCCCTCCACCAGGCTCATGAGCACGTCGCGGGCGTTCTCCTCGCTCACCCCGTTGACAGAACCGGCCGCCTGCGGGTCGGCATCCGCCTCGTCTTCGCCCTCCCGCCCATCGGGAAACGGCGCGCGCGGTTCGGGAGCCGGCACGGACCCGGACAGATCAAGGGTCAACAGTCTCGGCCCCTCGGCCTCCGGGACGCCCGATCCATTGTCGTCAAGGTCGAGAACCACCTCGCCCGATCCCGTCAACCCGCCGGACGCCTCCGCCTGCGGCGAAACGACCGGGGATTCGAACACCGGACCCGCCTCCGGGAACGACTCGGCCAGCCCCTCCTGGATGGCCCCGGTCAGGGCGGTCAAGGCCGACTTGATGCCCCGGGTGAACACCAGATCCCCGTCCCGATAAATCTCAAGCCGCGTCCAGTTGTCCCCCACATGCAGGTTGGCCGCGCCGCCGGGGGGCGGCGGCAGGCAGCCGGACCGGAACACGTTCTGGTCCGCGAAGGCCGTCAGCGTCATGCCCGTCAGGGGGAGTCCGGCCCGCTCAAAGGCCGCCTTGCGCCTGGCCACGGCGTCGCGGGGGATGGTATGGGCGAAGACGGCGGTCTTGACCGCGCCCTTGTCCACCATCTCCCCCCGGTCCTCGTAGTCGAAGATGACGGTTTTCTCGTCGAAGGACAGCTCCTTGCGAGCCGTCCAGAACACGGCGTTGTCGCGCTGGGAGGACGGCACCTTGGGCACGCCCACAAGCCGCATGTCGGACTGGGACGAGGAGATGGTGCACCAGATCTCCGGATTGGCGGCCTGCAGGCAGGCCCGGGACACGACCGAACTCAGGATGCGCGAAAATTCCTCGGAATCCGGCGCGACGGAGGGGTCGAGGATGGCCCGTTCCAGGGCCAGAACCTCGAAATCGCCGTCGCGGCGGCGCAGACTGACCACGGCTATGCTCCGGCGGTCGACATCCACGCCGACCATGGTCCGGGCCCCCAAAAACGACAAAAAACCCGCCCGGCGACGACGCGGCGCGTCCGCAGCCACGGCCCGCGACGCAGCCTCGTCCCGGCCTGCGGCCGCCGTGGCGCCTGCGCCCCGGATGAGGCGAAGCAGTTTTTCACTGGATGTGGGAGTCTGTCCTTTCCGCACAATGCACCCCGTTCCGACTCCGTGTCCCATCGTCCAGGACTTTGGGTCTGTCTGCCGCTGGCCGTTTTCCCTTTTTGGGGAATAACGAAAAAATCGTAATCCGGTCCCGGCCGTCCCGAAACGCGCCGCTCACCCGGCGCTCGCGACGCGGAAGGAGGAAAGGTCGATGTGTTTCAGGTGTCCGCCCGGGACGCCCGGGCATGCTCCCCCTGCCCCGCCGCGAGAATGCAGATCAAAATGCGTGCCACAAAAGCAACCTTTTTGCTTTTCCAAGAAGTCCATATTTTTCGTGTTGTTGGAAAAATATTAAGAGCCCCAGGACAACAACGCGGCCGCCCTGAACCAGACGTGTCGCCGGGGGTTGTTTCATTTTGTTGCAAACAGAAACCGGCCGCTCCCGGATCCGGCCCGCGCGGCGTCTTCCACACCGCCATGCCTTTCTGATAGCCTCGCGGCGGCGGCGGCAGCCCGCAAGGGGCCCGCGCCAGCCAATACTGCCACCTGTGGAGGCCCGGCATGGCCCAGATCGACGCCTTTTTGAAAATGATGCACGAGATGGGGGCATCGGACCTGCACCTGTCCAGCGGCGCGCAACCCTTGATCCGCCTCAACGGGGTGCTCGAACGGGTGAAATATCCCGCCTTCGACGCCGACGGCCTGCGCAAGCTCCTGTACGAGATCACCCCGGAACGCAAAATCAAGCTGTTCGAGGAGACCGGGGACATCGATTTCGCCCACGAGGCCCCGGGACTGGCCCGCTACCGGGTCAATTATTACATGCAGCAACGCGGCATTGCCGCCGCCTTCCGGGAGATTCCAAGCCGGGTGGCCAGCCTGGACGAGTTGGGGATGCCCGCGCTGCTTGGGGATCTGGCCATGCTGCAAAAGGGGCTGGTGCTGGTCACGGGCCCCACGGGTTCGGGCAAGTCCACCACCCTGGCGGCCATGCTGGCCCACGCCAACGCAAGCCGCCGGGACCACATCCTGACCATCGAAGACCCCATCGAGTTCGTGCACGAATCCGCCGGATGCCTCGTCAACCAGCGCGAGATCGGCCGTGACAGCGCAAGCTTCCAAAAGGCCCTGCGCGGGGCCCTGCGGGAAGACCCGGACATCATCCTGGTGGGGGAGATGCGCGACCTGGAGACCATCGAACTGGCCCTGGAGGCCGCCGAGACCGGGCATCTGGTGCTGTCCACCCTGCACACCATGTCCGCGCCCAAGACCGTGGACCGCATCATCGACGTCTTCCCGGGCGAGCGCCAATCCCAGATCCGGGCCGCCCTGTCCGAGTCGCTTCGGGCCGTGATCGCCCAGACGCTGCTGCGCCGCATCGACCGTCCGGGCCGGGTGGCGGCCCTGGAGATCCTCATCGCCACCCCGGCGGTCAAAAACCTCATCCGGGAAAGCAAGATCCACCAGATCCCGGGAACCATGGAAACAGGCAAAAAGTTCGGGATGCGCACCATGGAGGACTCCCTTGTGGAACTGGTGCAAAAGGGTCTGGTCGCCCCTGGCGAGGCGGCCTCCAAGGCCATAAACCCCGAACGCCTGCGCCCGTTCCTGCCCAAGGGAACCCTGCCGGACCCGGAGACCGGGAATTGACCGGCCGCCGGGGCGCGCCCGGTGCGTCTGGCGACCAGCGCGGCGCGTCTCATAAAAACGTCGGAACGGTCCGAATGCATTCTTTTCCATTGGTTGGCTGACCTTCCGTTCGCGCGGATTTCGAGAACACAACGCCGGGGCGTCGCCTCCGCCGACCATGGCCCGACGACCGCCCGCCGCGAGGTACGACATGATGGACCTGCGTTTTCTGGAGAACCTCCTGGATGCGACCCTCAGGCAGGCCCCCGGGGCCTCGGACATCCTGCTGTCGCCGGGGAGCCCGGTCATGGCCTCGGTGGCTGGCGCGCTAAACCCCGTGACAGGCGTCCTCCCGGCCGTGCTGACCGAGGCCGACACGGCGGCCATGGCCCGGGCGCTTCTGGAGCAACGGCCCCATGCCAAGGCCGACCACGCCGCCACGGGCTCGGCCGATCTGGCCCTGGCCCTGCCGTCCGGGACGCGCCTGCGAGCCAACGTGTTTTTGCGCCTGGGGGCCACGGCCATGGTGTTCCGCCGCCTGCCGGACGCCATCCCCACGGCCGCAGCCCTTGGGCTGCCGCCGCTTGTGACCGACGCGGCAGGGGCCCTGGACGGACTGGTGGCCGTGGTCGGGGCCACGGGCTCGGGGAAGTCCACCACCCTGGCGGCGCTGATCGACATGGTGAACCAGACCCGGGCCGTGCATGTGGTCACCCTGGAAGACCCGGTGGAATACCTGCATCCGCCCAGGCGGGCCCTGGTCTCCCAGCGGGAGCTGGGGCCGGATTTCCAGGACTTCGCCAGCGGGGTGCGGGCGGCCATGCGCCAGGCCCCCCGGGTGATCCTGGTGGGAGAGATCCGCGACCGGGAGACCGCCGAGGCCGCGCTTCGGGCCGCCGAGACCGGCCATCTGGTCTTTTGCACGGTGCACGCCACGGACTGCGGGGGCATGGTCTCCCGGCTGGCCGGGCTGTTCGACCCCTCGGAGGAACGCACGGCCCGGGCCGCCCTGGCGGGCTGCCTGCGCCTGGCCGTGGCCCAGCGGCTGGTTCCCACCCTGGACGGCGGGCGCGCCGCCGTGTTCGAGGTCATGGCCCCCACGCTGCGGGTGCGGGAGATGATCGTGCATGGCGAGACCGATGAGGCCACGTTTTCCGAGGTCGTGGCCCAGGGCAAGGCCCACGGCATGCTGAGTTTCGCCAGTTCCCTGGGGAGGCTGCTCCTGGCCGGGCGCATCAGCGAGGAGACCGTATCCCTGTATGCCCCGGACCGGGCCACGGCGGTGAAAATCATCGACGCCGTGCGCCTCGCGGCCGGAAAAAAGGATGGCGACGCGCCGCTCAAACTGGAACTGGACCGTCGCTGACGCCTGCTTTTCCCGGATTTCCCGCGGCCTTCCCGCTGGGGGCTGGCCGGAGTTTGGCCGGGGTCTGGCCGGGCCGCCGTCGCCGCACGCCCGGGGGATGTGCGCGAGGAAGGCTGCCTCCTCCCGGGATTTAAACGCCGTCGCCGCACGCCCGGGGGATGCGCCCTTATACCCCAAGCCGCCGCGTCTCACAGGCCATGCCAGGCACTTTTTCCGCTTCGAAAAAACGTCCAAGGAACCCCATGCATATCTACGCCGATGCCGACGCGTTGCCCAACGCCATCAAGGAAATCCTGTTTCGCGCCGCCATGCGTCGGCGCATCGGCCTGACCCTGGTGGCCAACAAGACCCTGTACACCCCGCCGTCGCCGTACATTGACGCCATCCGGGTGGGCCAGGGCTTCGACGTGGTGGATGCGGCCATTGTGGAGCGCGTGACGCAAGGCGATCTGGTCATCACGGCGGACATCCCCCTGGCCGCATTGGTCATCGAAAAGGGCGCCCATGCCATCAATCCCCGGGGCGAGTTGTACACCACAGACAACATCCAGGGCCGCCTGACCATGCGCAACCTGCTCTATGAACTGCGCGGCGCGGGTGTCGTGACCGGCGGGCCGCCGCCGCTCGGCAACAAAGACAAGGAGGCCTTCGCCAACCAGCTCGATATCTTTCTGACCAAACACGCCAGGGGGTGAGCGGGAAGAGGCATGGGGGGCCTCCGACGGGGACGGCAGTGTCAGGTGAACACTATCACTGTACAGTTATTCACATACTACTGCGCTACTTTTTTCATATTTTTTACGGCGACCCCAACAATTGCCTCGATCAGATCCATATCATATTTTAATTTTTGTTTCCCAACAAAAATATCTTCCTTGAAATATTTATCAACATTTGAAAAGAATGCATCTAGTTTTACATATATATCTGGTCTAAAATCTTTCCCAGACTTCACTACCATTTTGTGTAAAATTAATATTTCTTCGCGCCTTCTTTTAACTGACTCATAGTATTTATAGTCGCCCATTGCCACGCGATACTGCCTGAGAAAAAACATCGCAATAAATTCAATGAATAAAAACACTCCAGTTCGTGGTGCCATGCTCCATAACGATTTTACGTTATCACCATCTACCCCTTCAAAACTCAAAGTCGATGTATAAAACAACAAAACACCTAGGAGTGCGACAACCCCTCCAACTAATAAAAAATAGTTGGCCTTCCTATATACCGCATCGGCAACGAACTTTGATGACTGGACATTCTCTTTTAAAAGCATTGAAATACTCGGTTCACTAGCCTGAAAATTTTTTATCAAATTCATCAGCACCCCTGTGCCGCCATCTTTACTTTGATTTTTATCATCAGACTTTCCATCAGTCTTACTCTGATTATTTGGTCGGTTTATAAATTTTAACTTAAACCACCCTAACGGGACAATCCCAAACAACTGCTTAAACATCACTGGAAACATTAACACGACAAGACCAATCGACAACTCGACATAATTATTTTCAGCAATATATAAAACATCATTCAGCGTGATAGGCTTGATTGTTTTAAGCAATTGCATCCAAAATTTACCTGTAATTATCAAAACAACGACAACCCACAGCAACATATCGACAAGTTCAAAAATCACATTGACAATTTCAATTTGGACTTGATTTGTAGCTTTAGCAATCAAACCGGCCATCGTTTCCCTATCAACGGCTATATCTTTATCTTTCTCTATATCCGGCATAACCATCGTCTCCTTTGAATGTTTTCGCACAAACTCCGTAGTTTATATTGTAAAACTTATAACTCATTTTTTGTCAACATCTTCGTATAGGCAGGACATCGCCGACATGTCTTTTTATATAAAAAACTTCAATCATCTTAATATGTTAAAATTATTATTGCACTTCATAATAACAACTTTTCCATTAGCATTACAAGGATTCTCATAGAACTTGAAACTCTCGCACAGTGCGCCCGGCAGCCTCGAGCGCAGCGACGCATAGGCTGCCGAAGCGCTACGCCGCAAACCCCGAGCCCGGCCACGCACCGACCCGCACCCCCCAAGCCCGGCCCCACACACCACACAACCGCGAAGCCGATATGCCTCCAGGCTTTGCAAGCCCGCCGCAGGCGTGATAGCAACCCAAAGCGCCATCTCCGTTTTCCGGAGTCCCGCGCCAGGGGCCTTTGCCCGACACCGACACCCGGACCGCCATGGAAAAGATCGCCGCCCTGCTCGTGCACCCGGACCCCACGGCCCGGTCCACCCTCCGGGACTACCTGGGCGGCGTGGATTTCATCCGGGTGGTGGGCGAGGCGGTCAGCGCCTTCGAGGCCGGGGAACTGTTGCGCGCCATCCCCTACGGCATCGTGTTCCTGGGCGTGGACCTGCCCGGCGGCATCTCCGGCCTGGACCTGGCCCGGACCCTGGCCAGCCGCAAAAACCGCCCCGGGCTGGTCTTTCTGGCCGCCGACGAATCCCACGCCTTTGCCGCCTTCGAACTCGGGGCCGCCGACTACCTCCTGTGGCCCGCCACGGCGGAACGCTTCGAACGCACCATCGAACGCCTAAGCCGCGTAAAGCCCGCCTTCCAGGAGATTTCAGCCCCGTCGGCCTGGCAAAAGGCCGAGGAGCCGCCGGGCGACGCCTCCGGGGGCGACGACGAGGAGACCGTGCGCCTGCCCCTGGAGGAGGAGGAGGAGGACCGCTTCATCTCCGCCCTCAAGCAGGCCTGGGATCTGACCCAGTTCAAACGGCCGCGCGACATCGAAAAGCTCCCGGTCACCCTGGACGGCCGGACCATCCTCATCCCCTACACCCAGATCATCTTCGTGGAGGCCTACGAGGACTATTCCTTCGTGCACACGGCCACCCAGAAATTTCTCACCTCCTACCGCCTGAAGCTGCTGGAGGACCGCCTAAAGCCCCACCGGTTCTTCCGGGTACACCGCAAATACCTGGTGAACCTGGATCTGGTCACGGAGATCGCCTCGCTCCCCGGCGGCAACTTCATGCTGCGGACAGCGGGCAAAACCCGCATCGAACTGCCCATCGGCCGCCGCCGCATCGGCGAGCTCAAACAGGTGCTCGGGCTTTAGGAGTTGTGCCGTGCCGACAAGAAACGACGAGTCAAAAACCGGCGCGCTCGACGCCCTGCACGTGGAAAACCGGGTATTCAGGCCCGATCCCCAGACCGTCATCGAGGCCAACGTCACCCCTGCCGACCTGGAAGCCGCCCTGGCCCTGGCCGCCGCCGATCCCCTGGCCTACTGGGAGCGCGCCGCCGAGGAACTGGAGTGGCACCGCCGTTGGGAGCGGGTGCTCGACGACGACCACCCGCCCCGCTTCCGCTGGTTCGCGGGCGGCCGTTGCAATATCGCCCACAACGCCCTGGACCGGCACGCCCGCTCGGGCAACAAAAACCGGCTGGCCCTGATCTGGGAGGGCGAGGCCGGGGATTGCCGCAAGTTCACCTATTACGAGCTTTTCCGGGAAGTGAACCGCCTGGCCAACGCCTTCCGGTCCCTGGGCCTTGTCCGGGGCGACCGGGTGACGCTGTACATGCCGCCCCTGCCCGAGACGCTGATCGCCATGCTGGCCGCGGCCAAGGTGGGCGCGTCGCACAGCCTGGTGTTCGCCGGATTCTCGGCCCGTTTTCTGCGCCAGCGCATCAACGACGCCCGCTCCAAGATCCTGGTCACGGCCGACGGCTTCTACCGAGGCGGCCGGGTGATCGCGCTCAAGCCCGTGGTGGACGACGCCCTGCACGGGGTGCATGGCGGCTGCGCCGAGACCGTGGTGGTGGTGCCCCGGGTGGGCATCGACGTGGAGATGACCGCGCCGCGCGACCTGTTCTATCACGACGTGGTGCGCCGGGAATCCGCCGAGGCCGCCTGCGCGGCCATGGAATCGGACGACGAGCTGTTTGTGCTGTTCACCTCCGGGACCACCGGCCGCCCCAAGGCCGTGGCCCACGCCCACGGCGGCTTCATGGTGGGCGTGCACCACACCTTCCGCGAGGTCTTCGACATCAAGCCCACGGACATCTATTTCTGCACCGCCGACCCAGGCTGGATCACCGGCCACGCCTACGGGGTCTACGGCCCGCTTCTGGCCGGGGCCACCTCCATCATGTACGAGGGCCATCCCCTCTATCCCCAGGCCGACCGGCTGTGGAGCATGGTGGCCCGGCACGGGGTGACGGCGCTGTACACCACGCCCACGCTTCTGCGCCTGCTCATGCGCTATGGGCCGCAGTATCCCAAAAAGCACGACCTCTCGACCCTGCGTCTGCTGGGGTCCGTGGGCGAGCCCATCGGGGCCGAGACCTGGCTGTGGCTGCACAAGCACATCGGCCGCTCGCGCTGTCCGGTGCTGGATACCTGGTGGCAGACGGAGACGGGCATGATGATGATCAGCCCGCTGCCCATCTCGCCGCTCAAACCCGGTTCCGTGGGCAAGCCGCTGCCGGGCGTGGCGGCGGATGTGGTGGACGCGGCGGGCAACTCCCTGCCGCCGGGCCAGGGGGGCTTTCTGGTCATCAAAAAGCCCTGGCCGGGCATGTTCAAGGAGCCGACCGAGGACATGGGCGGGGCCCGGGCCTGTCTGGCGGATTACTGGAACCGCATCCCGGGGATGTATTTCGCCGGGGACATGGCCCACAGGGACGAGGACGGCTACTATTTCATCCGGGGCCGGGCGGATGACGTCTTAAACATCGCCGGGCGGCGCATGGGCACAGCCGAGCTTGAGGCGGCGCTTCTGTCGCACCGGGCCGTGGCCGAGGCGGCGGTGATCGGGCTGCCGGACAGGATCAAGGGACAGGTGGCCAAGGCGTTCGTGGCCCCGGTTCCGGGCTATGAGGCCCAGTTCGACGGCGAGGACGGGCTTCGGGCGGATATCGCGCGGCATGTACGGCGCGAGCTTGGGCCGATCGTGGCCTTCAAGGCCATCGAGATTCGCGAGGCGTTGCCGCACACCCGTAGCGGCAAGATTTTGCGCCGGGCGCTGCGCGACGGCGAGCTTGGGGTGGAGAGGGATGAAGGGGAGGCGTTGGAGGATGAATAGAGCGATCCAGCCCCCCTGTGGTGTCGCGACAGAATGGAAACACGGTTTGTGGATTTCCCGCTGCATGTTATAGAAAACAATGGAGAGGGGGAATTCTCCTTTTGCTGATGGTTACGCGGCTGGAATCGTCCTGGACAAAAACCCCTTCACGCATTAATAATTATACGGCAGGAAGTACGACGCCCCCTGAAATCGTTTCATCCGCTCATTCCTTTTGTGGTATTGGTATTTTCTGCTGTGGAAAGCAATAAGCCCTCAAACAACAAGATAACGCTACATGTACTGAAGGACTGCAAGATTGGCAGGAAAACCAAGGCCATCACCGTGCTTCCTAGATAAACTAGATGTAATTCGGGTGGATGCTGGGAGAAAAGTATGGCGATCTTCTGACGGGGAAAGACTATATACTTGGGATTCATTTCACGGGGAGATTGAAGTTTTTAATGCAAGAGGATACCATCTTGGCGTTCTTGATCCAATAAACGGAGACATGATTAAGGGTGCCATTAGAGGGAGGAAGATCCATGTATAGCAACAATAGAACATTTACCAGTCTATGTCTTGACGGTGAAGCCGATCTGACTGACATCGACGATTATATTGAAGCATGGCACCTGAACAACGACGACAGGCCTCTAAATGAATATCTTGGCCTATCGTCAACAGAATATGAACTTTGGATGAAGAAACCCGAATCTCTCCGGTATATACTTAATTGCAAGCGGTTTGGGGAACAAATTTCTTCAACTTACGAGCGAGATTGTGAGCTACCTTTTGCTGCTAGAGCTTCATCTGTTTCCAAGATGCAGGAGGTTCAGGATTGGCTGACCAAGAGGAAGTAACAACGTGGAACCTGTACTAAAAATCGCCAGAAGAATCATAGAAAAATACCGCCTTACATATCCTTTTAGCATCTCTGACTTTGCCGAACATATCGTGAACATTGAATATGGCAACCTGCCATCTGACGTTGACGGGATCGTGTTGCAAGAAGAAATTCCTAAGCCAACTGTAATCCTCAACACTGCATCGTCAGCATCAAGGAAAATTTTTACACTAGCACATGAAATTGGCCACTACTTCATACCATGGCATCCTCTTAATTTTGTTTGCCAAGCAGACGAAGGATGGATTAGTCAAAGTTCACGATATTGGCTAACAGAAGGCGAAGCAAACAAATTTGCAGCTGAACTGTTAATGCCACAAAACTGGATAAAAAGCCTAGCCGCAGAGAACGCTTCAATCCCACTTCTTATCCAAAATGTGTGCAAGATGGGTGTATCTTCAACAGCTGCATGCTTTTCGATATGCCGAGCACTCGGTCCTGGACATGTTTTCGTAGAGACAGACACCGATAATAAAGTACTTTATTCATCAAAATCAAAAAACACTATCGCATCCCCTCCAACAAAAGGTTCTATATTCCATGAAAAGTTATTCGCATACTCTGGATGTAGCATAACATCTACAAAGAACGGATTCAATAAACTATATTGGCTTGATTTTACTGACAGCGAACATCGTGGGAACATAGGGATTGACATAAAAACGGAGATTGATTCACGAATTTTACTTAAGGACTTTCTTGATATATATACAATATCCCAAGAAGTTAGAACTTCCCTGTCCAGACGCATCAATGGCGTCATAGGCGCGGCAAACACTAAATGTCAAAATCGAAATTTTGAATGTTTCTATAACGTATTATGCCAACGCTTCGCCTCAAATCATGATCTTTCAATGCTTCTCACTGACGATTTGTTCAGGAGATTTCTTGAAAAAAAAGCTTACGAGTTAACTGACAGATAGCATCATGAACAATGACTGACAAAGAGAACGAGCCATGATCAAGACGATGGAAGGGGAGACGCTGGAGGATGAATAGCGGCGACACCATCCCCTGGGCCGAGGCCTTTCCCGACCGGCGCCCCGGGCATGTGCTGGCCGGGGCCAGGTACCGCGAAAACATGACCCAGAAGGCCCTGGCCGCGCGTATCGGCTGCCGCCCCGGGCACATCTCCGAGATGGAGCACGGCCGCCGCCCCATCGGCAAAGAGATGGCCAAACGGCTGGCCGCCGCCCTGAACACCACCTACAAGGTCTTCCTCTAAGCATTCCGACCGGTCGCGCCCCTCCGTCAACCGCGCCGCAAGTGACGCCCGCGCCCTTGCCGGGTCATTCGGGCCGCTCGCCGGACATGGCCGGTCACCCTTTTTCGTCCTGCCGGGGTCGCCCGCACCCGGCATCCCGGGTGAAAAATATTTTTTGTCCAGCCCTCAAGTTTCCCCTGCCGCCTGCCGATAAGATCATCCAGTGAGACAAACTTTATCCCGGCGGCGGCCATGATCGAAAACGCGTCCCAAACCCTGGCCCGGTCCCTGATGGCCACAACTTGGCCCCAGGCCGTCTCCCCTGACGCCGCCCGGGCCATGGCGGACACCCAGGGGGCAACAGCCGCCAGCCAGGAACCGGCCCGCGCCGCCCAGTCCTCCCCCTCGCAAAACTTCTCCCCCATCGTCCTGGCCCCGGGTCTGGCCTCGCTTGGGTCCGAACCCGTGACCGGCGCGGACTCGGACGCCGCAACCGGACAAGACGCCGACCGGGAACGCACCGCCGCCGACCAGGGCCGCTCCCGCTACGCCGCCGGGTCGCGTACCGGGTCGCAGGCGCAAGGCGACGGCCCCAGCCTGGACATGCGGGTCTGAGCCAGGCTGCAGCGGCTGTCAGGCGATGCCCAGAAACAGGGAGAGGGAACGGACGATTTCGAGCATCTTTTCCTGATGCACATGCCCGAAGACTTGGCCGACCTTTTCACGCGGCACGGTCTGCAGCTTGTCCACCATGGCCTGGGACGGTTTGGCGAGCCCGTTTTGGGCATCAGGCTCAAGATCGATGCGAAAAAGCGGCGCGCTGTGGCGCTCACTGGTGATGGGAACCACTGTCACGGATGGCAGGGCCTGAAACAAATCCGACTGCACCACCAACGCGGGGCGCGGCTTTCCGTATGCGCCCGGGACGATCACGGTCACCAGATCGCCGCGCCTCATTCCGTCCACCCCCGGGTATCCGCCACGGCGGCCAGCCAGTCCAGGGTCTCGCGCTCAAGCGCCGCATCCCGCACGGACAAGGCCTGACGGCGGCACTCCTCGGCAAATCCGTCCCGCCGGGTGTCCGGCACCCAGATCTGCACCGGCCGCAACCCTCTGGCCCGCAACCGATCACGATACCGCGACTGCTTGGTGTCCTGCGTCTGCATGGCCCACCTCCTGATATGGCAGGTAACATGCGACCAGGGAATGTCAAGCCGCCCTCCGGCCGTTTGACGCCCTGGCCTGTCGTGCAACCGGCACCTGCGGGAAGGAGGCCCGATGACGGCGCACCGCCGCCGACCAGGGCCGCGCCCGCTACGCCGCCGGGTCGCGCACCGGGCCCCAGGCCCAAGGCGACGCCCCCAGCCTGGACATGCGGGTCTGAGCCAGCTGCGGCGGCTGTCAGGCGATGCCCAGGAACAGGGAGAGGGAACGGACGATTTCGAGCATCTTTTCCTGATGCACATGCCCGAAGACCTCTACGCGTTCACAGCCCGAAACGCTCCCCGGCATCCAAAAGGATGACCCGTCCACCGGCCCCCACGCGCCCGGCCGCCTTGCGGTCCAAGGTCAGCCATGTCCCGTCCAGTTCCCGGGCCAAGGCCGCATAACAGGCGTCATACCCGGTCAGGCCGCGTTGCACGAATCCCTCCGCCAACCGGGCCAGGGCCGTGGTCAGCGGGGCCCGAAAAACCCCGCCGTCCAGAACCGGCATGATGCCGTCCTCGAAAATCTCCCGGCCGTTTGGCGCAATCCGCGTGAGCACGGAAAAACATTCGAACACAAACAATTCGGGCACGGCGAAGCGGCCCGGCGAGCCGACCATGGCCTCCAGAACCTCCTCGGCCTGGGGCGACGGCCCGCCCGTGAACCACCGGATGGCCACCGAGGCGTCCACCACGAAAATCACGACGCCTCTCCCACTTCTCCGCGTATCTCCCGCAACGCGGCAAGACCCTCTTCCGGGGACACGCCGGCTTGCCGCAGACTGCGGACCCTGGCCAAGAGGGCGCGCTGTTTCTCCCTGGACTGGAATTCCAAAAACCGCTTTTCAAAATCGGCCGGAGTCACCAGGACCGCCTGGACGACCCGTCCCTTGCTGACGGCGATGGGCTCCCCGGTCCTGGCCAGACGTTCCAGAACCTCGCCCAGGCGGTTGCGCAGGGTCAGGGCATTGACGGTTTCCATGGTGGCCCTCCTCTCATAGTGTAGATGTATATCTCTATCTACACCACCATAACAAAGGCTGTCCACCAGCGGCCATGCCGCCGCCCAAACGGATGACAACGGCGCGTTGTTCTTCAAAACCGGGGGCGTCGCGCGGCCGCGGGCAGGCCGACGGGCGGAAAGGCTCGAAAATCCCGCGCTTGCGGCCACGACCTGGGTATGTTTGTCGAGGCTGCAGTCTTTGAAGCGACAGCCCGGCGGACATGCCGTCGCCATCGCCCGGCACGCTGCCGGGGCTATCTGGGGAACTGGACCACGACCGTGGTGCCGTGGGATTCGGAGGTCTCCATGCGGATGCGGCCGCCGTGGGTCTGGGCGATGAGCCGGGCCCCGTAGGTGCCCAGGCCCGTGCCGTCCTTTTTCCCGGCGGTCACGTATTTCTGGAAGAAACGGGAGCGGATTTCCCCGGGCACGGCCCCGGCGTTGTGCACGGCCACGTCCAGGGGGCCGTCCCCGGTCAGGGACACGGCGATGCGTCCGCCGGGCGGCGAGGCCTCAAGGGCGTTGCGCACCAGATTGGAGAACATGGTGTAGCACAGCATCTCCTCGCCCTGCACCACAAAGACGTCGCCCTCCTGGCGGGGCCTGCCGCGAACCGAAATGTCCACGGACAGTTCCCTGGATTCGAGCATCCCGCGCAACTCCGCCGCGATGTTGTCCAGGATGGGCAGGATGTCCACGGGCTGGGGGGTCAGTTCGTAGGCCCCGCGCTCCATGCGGTAGAGGTCCAGGGATTGGTTGATCATGTGCAGCATGCGGTATCCGGCGCTTTGCACCAGATTGAGCATCTCGGTCTGGCGCGGGGTGAGGTTGCTCTCGCGCCGAAACAACTGGGGCAGGGTCAGGATGGCCGTCAGCGGGGACTTGAGGTCGTGCCGGGTCATGCGCTCCACGTCCTCGCGCAGGGCATCGGCCTTTTTGCGATCCGTGACGTCCACCACGGCATAGCCCAGGATGTCGCAGAAATGCTCCAGGAAATCGGCGCGTTTCTCCCGGGCGTAGCGCTTGGGGTTGCCGTCGAAAAAGCCGATGACCCCCGCCATCTTCTGCGGCCCGAATTTGTCCTTCAGGGGATAGATGAAACAGGAACCCAGGCGCGGCGCGCCGCCGCCGCCCAGGATCGAGGGGCCGAAGAAAAACTCCAGGTCCGGAACCTCGGTCACCGGTCCCATGTACGAGGCCCGGCGCACGGGATCGGGGATGGCCGCCGCCACGGCCCGGCGGATGGCCGAAAGCGGGGCGCGGCGGATGGTGTCGGGCAAAAACGGGGCGTATTCGGCCTCGTCCAGCACAAGCCCCACGGCGCGCAGATTGAAAAGCTTTTTGATGCCTTCCACAATGCCGGGCAGATCCTCGTGGGTGCGCATCTGTTCCACGATGCGGATGCCCGAGCGGAATTTCTCGAAGGTGATCAGGCTCGAATGGTAGCTCTCAAAGGCCGTCTCCACCTGGGATTGCAGGGTGACGGCCTGCTTTTTGAGCCGCTCCACCTCCTTGCGCAACCCGACGCCCTCCTCCCGCAATAGCGCCTGGGAGGTGGCCTGCATCTTGACCGCCCGCTTGAGCTCGCCCACCAGACGCTTGACCCGGTAGTCGTTGCGCTCCAGGGCGAAGGTTTCCAGCTCGGCGAGTTTGGCCGGGAGATCGGAAATGTCGAGGTGCGTGCTGGCCATGGAGTCCGTTATCATCCGCCCGTCGGGCAGGCCCGGCTATTTCCATCCGGTGAAGTTTCTGTTGCTGAAATACTGTCCGTACACCCGGGCGTCCCCGGTCGTCCGGACCTCGAGAAAGGAGGTCTGCCTGTCCGCGCATCCGGCGGCCACAGCCGACACCATGATCACGATGCACAGCACGACAATGCGGCGCATGCTCCACCTCCGCGTCCACCAGGCGGCGTCTGCGTCCCGGCGGGACGTCTGGCGCATGCGCCACCTTCCTATTGATCGTGACCCGCGTCAAGGGGCACGACCCCCCGGGGCCATTGCGGCACGGCCGCAGCGCCATGCCCGCCGCCGTCCGCTCCTGTCCGACCGGACGCATTGTCCAGCAAAAATCAATGGAACGAACGCGCCATCCGCCGCACGCACCAGCCACTTTCCCGAAAGCCCACCGGGCGGCTCGCACCACGATCCGCCACGTCACGGCGATGGCGCCTGCCGTGCGGCATACGCCAGCATTTTTCCCGCGCCGTTGCCGAAAAAAAGATATTGCCTCCCATTTCCTTTTCACCGTATGCACGTACTGCATTGTTTCGGACCGTCCCTGCGGTTCCAGGCCGGGTTTTGCGACGTCAGCCGCCTGCGTTGCGTGCCAGCGCCGCGACGCCGGGAACCAGATGACGCCCGCCGCATTTTGACATGGCGGCCTGCCGGGGATACATACCCCGGACCTGCCGCATCACCGACGCGCATGGGGAATCACCGCCATGAAAACACATCGCCGCCCAGCCCTTGTGGCCCTCTTCACCGCTGTCTGTCTGTTGTTCGTCACGGCCATGGCCGCACCGGCCGCCGAACGTCCCGAAAAGGACCGCCAGGCCAAGACCGCCCGTCAGACCAAGGCCAAGGCCGCCACGGCCCCGGTCAAGGCCGAAAAGAGATCCGCCGCCCGAAAGCCCAAGGCCAAGGCCGCGCCCGTGGCCGAGGCCCCGCCCGAGGACGGCCGCCTGGACGTGAAGTCCGCCCTGCTCATGGACGTCAACACCGGCGAAATCCTGTACGAGCAGGACGCCGACCGCCAGATCGCCCCGGCCTCCCTGACCAAGATCCTCACCCTGTACATCGTGTTCGAGGCCATCCAGCGCGGCGACCTGCGGCCCTGGGACATGATCCCGGTCACGGAGCACGCCCCGGCCGCCGGGGGCTCCAACATGGCCCTGCATCCCGGCGAGGAGGTCAAACTCACGGAGCTCATCAAGGGCATCGCCATCGCCTCGGCCAACGACGCCTGCGTGGCCGTGGCCGAGCGCCTGGAGCCGTCCATCCACGACTTCGTCTCCCGCATGAACCAGACCGCCGCCAGCCTGGGCATGTCCGCCACCACCTTCAAAAATCCCAACGGCATGCCCGCCGAGGGGCAGTTGACCACGGCCCGGGACATGCTCAGGCTGGCCAAGACCTATCTGGAGCGCTTCCCCGGGGCGCTCACCATCCATTCCATGAAGTATTTCAGCCACAACGAGATCATGCGCCGCAACGCCAACTCGCTGCTCGGCAAATACGACGGCGTGGACGGCCTGAAGACCGGCTTCGTCAACGCCTCGGGCTTCAACATCGTGGTCACGGCCAAGCGCGGCGACACCAGGCTTTTAGCCGTGGTCCTGGGGGCGCGCAGTCCCAAGGTGCGCGAGGTCCAGACCGCCCGGCTCATCGACGAGGGCTTCAAGCTGGCCGAGAAGCAGCACGGCCAGCCCGCCAAGGTCGTGGCCGCCGCCCGATGACCGCAGTCCCCGGCCTCGTCGTGGCGGGCACGGCCAGCGGGACGGGCAAGACCTCCCTGGCCGTGGGGCTTCTGGCCGCACTCACCCGGCGCGGCTACCGGGTGGCCGCCTTCAAGGCCGGACCCGACTTCCTCGATCCGAAACACCATCAGGCGGCCACGGGCCGCGTCTCCCACAACCTGGATTCCTGGATGCTGTCCGAAGCGGCCGTGCGGGATCTCTTCTCCCGGCAGGCGGCCACAGCCGACGTGGCCGTGGTGGAGGGGGTGATGGGCCTGTACGACGGATTTTCCGGCGCAAGCGACGCCGGAAGCACGGCCCGGCTGGCCAGGATACTGGGCCTGCCCCTGCTTTTGGCGGTCGACGCCCGGGCCATGGGCCGTTCGGCCGCCGCCCTGGTCAAGGGCTTTGCGGAGTTCGACCCGGACCTGGAGTTTCTGGGGGTGGTCTTCAACCAGGTGGGCGGCGAGGGACACCGGGAGATTCTGGCCCAGGCCATGCGAAGCGTCCCGGACATGCCGGTCCTTGGCTATCTGCCCCGCGATCCGGCCCTGGCCCTGCCCTCGCGGCATCTGGGGCTGTGCGCCCCTTTGGAGGACGCCGACCAGGCGGCCGTGTACGCCGCCCTGGCCGACGCCGTGGAGTCGCGCCTGGACGTGACCCGGCTTTTGGAGGGCCTGCCCCTGTGCGAACTGCCCGACCCCGAGCCCGCGCCGCCGGAAGAGCCCCTGGTCCGGCTGGGCGTGGCCCGGGACGCGGCGTTTGATTTCTATTACGAGGAAAACCTGCGCCTTTTGCGCGCCGCCGGGGCCGACATCGTGCCCTTCTCGCCCCTTGCCGACGCAGCCCTGCCGCCCGGCCTGGACGGCCTGTACCTGGGCGGCGGCTATCCCGAGCTTTTCGCCGCGAAGCTTTCCGACAACACCGCCATGCGCCTTGCCGTGCGCGAGTTTTGCGCCTCGGGGCGGCCGGTCTACGCCGAATGCGGCGGGTTCATGTACCTCATGGCGGCCCTGACCGACGCCAGGGGCCAGACCTTCCCCATGGCCGGGGTCTTTCCCTGCGCGGCCGTCATGGGGCCGCGCTTCGCGGCCCTGGGCTACCGCGAGGCCGTGACCCTGGCCCCGAGCCTTCTGGGACCGGCAGGCACCACGGCCCGGGGGCATGAATTCCACTATTCGCGCCTGGCCGCCCCCCCTGGCGTCATCACCGACGGACCCGGCGTCCGGACCATCTACGCCCTGTCCGGCCGCTCGGGCCGCCTGGACGCGCCCGAAGGCTATAGCCTGGGCAACGTGCTTTGCAGCTACGTGCACCTGCATTTCGGCAGCAACCCGGACCTGGCCCCGGCCTTCGTGGCGGCCATGGCCGCCGCCCATGCCTGAACGCCCCACCCTGCGTAGCGGCTTCACCACCGGTTCCGCAGCCTCGGCCTCGGCCAAGGCCGCCGCCCTGGAGCTTCTGGGCCTTTTGCCGGACGCGCGCCCCTGCCCCGTGGACATCCCCCTGCCGGACGGCGCCCGTCTGACCGTGCCGGTGGACGAGGTGGCGGACGCGCCAGACCTGCCAGACCCGACAGACGCGACAACGACCCCGGATACGCCAGACGCGGCAAATACTCCGGACACGCCGAAGACGCCGGATGCGCCGACTCCGGAGACGCCGACGCCGGACGTACCGGACACGCCGGACGCACCGGACACGACAGATGCGACGACGACGCCGGGTGCCCCGACGCCGGACGCGGCAGTCGCCCCCCCCGTGACCGGGTCGCCCCCGGCTGCCGCACGCCGGGTCCGGGCCGTGACCGTAAAAGACGGCGGCGACGACCCGGACGTCACCCACCAGGCCCGCATCGGCTGCACCGTGTGGTTCGACGCCTCCCTGCCGCCGGGCGACATCCGTATCACGGGCGGCCCCGGGGTGGGCGTGGTCACCCTGCCGGGGCTGCCCGTGGACGTGGGGCGACCGGCCATCAACCCCGGCCCCCTGGCCCAGATCCGGGCCGCCCTGGCCGAGGCCTTGGCCATGGCCGGGCACGCGCCCGGCCATGGGCTGACGGCCGTGGTGGATGTGGAGGACGGGGAGGCCCTGGCGACGCGGACCATGAACCCGCGCCTGGGGATCGTGGGCGGCGTCTCCATCCTGGGCACGTCGGGCATCGTCAAACCGTTCAGTCACGAGGCCTGGAAGGGGGCCGTGAGCGAGGCCCTGGACGTGGCCCGGGCCATGGGCGTCGTCCATGTGGGGCTGTCCACGGGCAGGCGCAGCGAAAAGGCCCTGCGCCGGGCGTTGCCGCAGTTGCCGGAGCAGGCCTTCGTGCAGATCGCGGATTTCTTCGGCTTTTCCCTGGAGGCGGCGGCCGGGAGAGGATTTTCCGCCGTGACCCTATGCGCCTATCCCGGCAAGCTGGTGAAGATGGCCATGGGGCTGGCCAACACCCACGCCCATCTCACGGACACGGATTTTGCGGCCCTGGCCGACTGGTGCCGCCAGGCCGGGATTGCGGCGGATGTCTGTGCGGCCGTGGCCACGGCCAATACCGTGCGCCACGCCCTGGAACTGACCCGCAATGATCCGGCCTTTCCCGGACTGCCCCGGCTGCTGGTGCGAAAGGCCCTGGCCCAGGCCCGGATCTTTGCCGGTCCCGGGCCGAGGCTCGATGTGGCGGCCCTGGATTATGACGACCGGGCCTTGTGAACCTGGACGCTGCGGCAGGCGCGGCCTCATTCCCCCAAAAGCAAAAGTCCCGCCGCCGCCCCGGACCCGGTCGGCGTGGCCGCGTGGCCCATGCGCCTGCACAGCGGATTGTGCGGCAGTCCGTCGGCGTCGAGCAGCGGATCGGTCTCCAGCGACCCGGCCTCCCCGGCGATATGCGCCCGCCACTGGGAGAAATTCCCCTGAAAACCCGTGCGCCCGTCCGCGAACACCCCTGCGCCTCCGGCCTGGTGGTAGCAGTTGTCCCGGATGGCCAGGGCCCCGGACAGGCCGCTCAGGCCGCCCAGTTCATTGGAATACCGGATGGACACCAGGGACGCGGTGACGCTGGACGGCTGGCTGACGATGTTGCGGGCCACGGTGGGGTTGCTGTTGGCCGGACGGCCCGCCTCGGGGGCCCAGTCCTGGAAGGTGATCCCGAAATAGAGGGGGCTGTGGTAGCTTTTCGCCGCATCGACGACGGTGTTGTTGTGGGCCGTGGCGTCGCGCGCGGCGTAGAATCCGATGCCGGAGCCGCCCGTATTTCGGACCAGATTGTAGCGCGCGATGCCCCGGATGTTCTCGTAATAGTCGGGATTGACCGTGAGGTCGAAGTATTCCGGGCTGGTGTCGAACCCAAGCAGGATGCCCGCGCCGCCGGTGTTCTCCACCAGGTTGTATTCCACTACCCCGTCCATGGCCCCGCCCTTGTGGTAGACCCCGTTGGAGCAGATGTCGTGGATGTGGTTTCTGGCCACGCGGTTGCGGTCGCCGTTGACGTTGTCGATGCCCTCGGCATTGCAGTTGCCCGGGGTCAGTCCCACGCCGGAGTCGAAGATTTCGCAGTGTTCGATGGTGATGTCGTCGCAGCCCGGCTTGATCTTGACCACGTCGCGTTGGGAGCCGTGCAGTCTGGCGTCGACGAGGCGGATGCGCGAGGCCCCGGTCCGGTCATCGGGGTCGCCCCAGTCCCATTTCGTCTCCGTGGACACGGCGTAGAAGCCGCCCGCGACCTCGATGCATTCCAGGCTGCCGCCATCCGAACCGACGTAAAAATAGATGCCCGAGCCCTGGCCGGTCTCGGAGGTCCGGTCCACCACGGCCCATTCCCCGGGATAGGAGCGGATGGCGACGTTTTCCACCCGGATGCGGATCTCCTGGGGCTCCACATAGGTTCCCTGCCGGACCACGATGGTGTCGCCGGGTTGGGCGGTTTCCGCCGCCCGGAAAAGGGTGCGGTAGGGCGCGGCGGCCGAGCCGGTCCCGGTGGCGTCGTTTCCGGACAGGGCGACGTGGCGCAGGTTCCCGGACAGGACGGCGGCATTGCAGCGCTGCGTCCGCACGCCGATTTCGGAGAGAAAGGAGGCGGCGGCGCTTCCGGGGGCCGCCGCCAGGGCGATGACCAGGGCCAGGGCCAGGACCGGATGGGGGGCGGTTTTGTTCATGCTCCCCCGTAGCATGTTCCCACACGATTGCAACCGGGGCGGGATCAGGCCAGCGACACCGTCTCGAAGGTCATATCCGACAGATCGACCACCAGGAGCTTCCCGGCCAGTCGCGGCGGCCGCCCGGCCAGCAGGCGCAGCGCCTCGGCGGCCTGAAGCCCCGCCACCACCGTGACCCCGGCCGCCTGGCAGCCCAGGGCGTTTTCAGCCGGGTCGGCCGAGCCCCCGAGCATATCCCACAGGGCCGGGCCGCCGGGCAGCACCGTGGCCACATAGCCCATGTCCCCGGCCACGGCCGCCGTCACCAGGGGGATGCCCCGGGCCGCCGCCGCCCGGGCCAGGACCGGACGATCCGTCAGGCCCCCCAGGGCGTCCACAGCCGCCTGGACTCCGGCCAGGCAATCCGCCATGCCCGCCGCATCCAGAAAGGCCGCCCGGGCCGTGACCGTCACCGTGGGGTTGACCGCCGCCGCCCGGGCAAGCGCCGCCTCGGCCTTGGGACGCTCCAGGCGGCCGTCCTCGGCCAGAAGCTGGCGGTTCAGGTTCGATTCCTCAAAGGCGTCGCCGTCGGCCGCGACAATGGTCCCCACCCCGGTGCGGGCCACAATCTCCAGCACCGTGCCGCCAAGCCCGCCAAGCCCCACCAGGGCCACGGCGGAACGCAAGAGCCTGGCCTGTTCGGCCGTGGAATAGGCCATGAAATTACGCAGGTAGCGGCCGGGCAGGATGCCCGCATCCAGGGCCTTCGCGTCCACCTCCCGAACGGGCAGGGCATGCTCCCGGGCCAGGTCGGCGGCACAGGGACCGGACAACACCCGCACCGGCGTGCCGTCGGGCAGCGTGGCCGGGACGGCCCGGGCGGCGATGGCGCGGGAAAGGTCCATGTCAGCCGCCGCTTAAGGTGGGCAAAAAGGTCACGGCGTCGCCCGAAAAAAGAGGCGTCCAAAGGTCGGCGGGCGCGCCGTTTCGCAGGATGGTGGTGATCTTGGCGGCGGGAAGGCCCAGGGCGGCGGCCAGATCGGCCACGCGCGGGCCCGGTCCCGGCAGGCGCACGACGGCGCCGGACGCGGGCCGGTAGGCGGCCAGGGTGGCCAGGCATTTGACCGTGACCGTCACGGGGGCCGGGTCGGGCGGACCACTGGGGCCTGCCGATCCAGCCAGACCAGCCGATCCTGCCAGGGCTGTCGGGTCCGTCGGGCCAGTCGGGCCGTCCGCACCTTGGCTGCCGGGAGCGCTTCGCCTGTCCGGCGCGACCGCAACGTCCGCGACGTTTGCCGCGTCAGGGACGTCGGGGGTAACCGGGTCGGCCGGGGGGCAGGCGGCGGTCATGGGCCTATTCCGGCAGATCGACCCATGTCTGGAGGGCGGCGATGATCTTTTTGGCCTGGTCGCGGCTGGAGATGGCGAACTTGGACTGGGGGCGGTATTCGTCGTTCTGCTTCCGGTAGCGGCGGATGATGTAGCGATCCGGGCCGTAGTCTTCGCGCTTCTGGTCCCACTGGGTGAAGCGGAAAATGATGGTGGTCCAGGCCCCCTTGGAGAGCACGACCTTGTCCAGTTCCTTGACCTTCAGGAGGCCGTCTTCTTCGTAATTGATGGTGATGTCGTCGATGGTGGCGGCCATGGGGGTTCCTTCGAGTAAAATGGGGCGGCCAGGCGGTCGCGTCAGCAGGACGTGGGCCTGGACTCGTGCTGGGAGGCGTGCTCCCGGTGTTTCTCGGCCAGGCGGACCTCGCGCCGGGCCTTGGCCTCGCGGTTGCGGCGGCAGTCGTCCGCCGTCTCCAGGATCAGTTCCGGCACGGGCGTGGGACGACGGTCCTGGTCCAGAGCCACGTAGGTCAGATAGGCGGAGCCCGTGTGGCGGATCTCCCCGGAGATCAGATCCTCGGCCTCCACCCGCACCCCGATCTCCATGGAGGTGCGTCCGGCGTAGTTGACGCTGGCCTTGAAGATCACCACCTCGCCGATGAACGCGGGCTTTAAGAAGTCCATGCGGTCAAAGGAGGCCGTGACCACGGCCGTGCGGCAGTGGCGCATGGCCGCGATGCTCCCGGCGGTGTCGATGCATTTGAGGATGACCCCGCCGTGGACGTTGCCCGCCGGGTTGGCGTCCTGGGGCAGCATGCGCTGCAAGACCACGGCCTGGCTCTCGGAGACGGGTTTGCCCGGCCTAGTCATTGATGTCGTACCCCTTGTGGCGCATGCACTCGTCCACGATCTGCTCCTGCCGGTCCTTGGCCAGACCCGGGTCGGTCATGGTCCCGGTGGA
The DNA here is from genome assembly GCA_031082225.1 of Desulfovibrionaceae bacterium. Classification (GTDB taxonomy): domain Bacteria; phylum Desulfobacterota; class Desulfovibrionia; order Desulfovibrionales; family Desulfovibrionaceae; genus Desulfolutivibrio. The sequence continues at coordinate 100,937 of JAVHLG010000001.1, forward strand.
GACGTAGGCCTGGTTCTGGCAGTCGAGGTAGTCGCGTTCTGTGGCGGCGCGGGTGTCGTAGTCCGGGGAGTTCTTGGCGGAACAGCCTAGGGCGGCACAAATCATGACCAGGGTGACCGAGGCGAAAAACCGACGCATGGAGGTGCTCCCGATGGGCGTTGTGCCCGGTGGTGCGCCGACACGACGGAGGATGCCGGACACTTTCCAGGTTCATACCGTCGGCGGCACGGCCGGTCAACTGGGGAAACGCCGACGCCTCCCTGGGAAAACCCGGAATCGGCCCTTGATATTTCTTCCCGCTTATGCCCAACTGCATGGGCGTCAAAGGCCTCTCCCTCCTCAACCCTCCTGCGTGCGTATCGGAGGCGACCATGAGCAGGGCCGAACGGATCGTGACCACCCTCCTGTCGCGGGCCGGGATCACCGTCAACGGACCAAACCCCTGGGACATCCGCGTCCACAACCCGGACCTGCATTCCCGCGTCCTGCGCGACAAGAACCTGGGCCTGGGCGAGGCCTACATGGAAGGCTGGTGGGACTGCGCCCGCCTGGACGAGTTGTTTTGCCGTCTGTGCGCCGCCGGGCTGGACGTCTGGGCCGAAAAAAGCCCTCGGATTCTTTTCGACCTGTTTCTGGAGCGGCTCACGAACCGCCAGTCGCGGCGCAAATCCAAAGCCGTGGCAAAGCGTCACTACGACCTGGGCAACGACATGTTCTTGTCCTGGCTCGACCCCCACAACCAGTACAGTTGCGCCTATTTCGCCGGAACCGACGACCTGGAGACGGCCCAAAGGCAAAAACTCGACCTCATCCGCCGCAAGCTCGACATCCGGTCCGGAGAGTCCGTCCTGGACATCGGGTGCGGCTGGGGCGGCCTGGCCGCGTACCTGGCCGAACACTGCGGCTGCACCGTGACCGGGGCGAACATCTCGCGCCAACAGGCGGCCCACGCCACGGCGTGCGCCAGGGCGCGGGGCCTGGCGGTGAAGATCCTCGAACGCGACTACCGCGACCTGGCGGGCCGGTTCGACAAGGTCGTTTCCGTGGGCATGTTCGAGCATGTGGGCCAGAAAAACCACCGGGGCTTCATGCAGGCCGTCAGCCGCAGCCTGCGCCACGGCGGGACGTTCCTTTTGCACACCATCGCCGCCAACGTCTCGGCCGTCGGCTGCGATCCCTGGATCCGCAAATACATCTTTCCCGGCGGATCCCTGCCCTCCCTGGCCCAGATTGCCCGGGCCGCCGAGGGGCTTTTCGTCATCGAGGACGCCCACAACCTGGGCCCCCACTACGACAAGACCCTCATGGCCTGGCACGAACGCTTCCAGGCCGCCTGGCCTGACCTGCGGCAGCGGTTTCCGGATCGCTTCCGGCGCATGTGGGACTATTATCTGTTGTCCTGCGCCGGGGCCTTCCGGGCCCGGGTCCTGCAACTGTGGCAACTGGTCATGACCAAGCCCGGCACGCCGCAGCCGCCGTGCCGGGTGGCGTGAGGCGCATGCCCCGCCACGCGGCGCCGCATATCATGGCCTGATCCTCACTAACGTCTCCCTCAACGGCTTTTTTCTTTCCGAAAAACGTATTATGATTCGTGCCGGTTAAGCGGCCATCCCTGGCCTGTCAGAGCCGTGCCGACACCACGCGACCCCGGCCAGGGTCAGCCCGCAACGCAATCCAGGACACATGGAGTAACCCTTGCTCGCCGTAACACGTGAAGTCCATCTGCATTGCGATGTCATAAGCCTGGACCCCCTGGTCATCGTGGGATTCGGATCACCAAGTCCCAACTACCCTGCTTTGACCCTGAGCCATGCGTTACGGAATAAAAAGGTCTATTACATTTTTTGGTCCTGGTGGACACTACAGGATAATGCCGAATTGTTTAGGACGGTAAACAGCTATAACCATCTTCGCACATACTATCCGCAACACGAAATACACATCATGGCGAATGATCACGTCGACTTGATTCTTCTAGAAAAATGCGGTATTAACTCAACATTTTGCCATCAAAACGCATTCCTTGACCAACGTTTATTCCACATCATCGATGGATCTCCGAAGGAATATGACGCCATATACAACGCAAGACTGAACAGCTTCAAAAGACATATCCTTGCATCAAAATTATGTATCGTCGGCCTGATCTATTATTCGCCTACAAAAGAAAAACAGGAAGGGCTCGCATACAAAGAGGAGCTCAAGAAAAATCTTCCGAACGCCATTTTTTTAAATGAACACCCCGAAACAGGTGGTGACAGATTCTTGTCGTCACAGGAAATATGTCAGCTATATAACAAGTCGAAAGTTGGATTATGCCTCTCCGCCCTTGAAGGAGGGATGTACGCCGCGACGGAATATCTGTTGTGCGGCATTCCTGTCGTCAGCACACACAATATCGGGGGGAGGGACTATTTCCTGGACAAAGATTTCGCACGACTCGTCGACCCGGATCCCGACTCCGTTGCCGATGCGACATACAGCCTGATTTCAGAAAAAATCTCCTCCAAAGAAATCAGGCACCGCACCCTGCTGAAAATGCTCAAGCAGAGACAGATTTTCATGGATCACGTCCAAACCATCTTTGACAAGGAAAACGCCGGAAGAAACTTCGCCGACGAATGGGATGTGGTTTTCAAGAACAAACTGTTGGTCTGGGGCATCCCGAACTGGCAGGTGCTTGAATACATAAGGGCGAACGAAGGACACCAGGGGCCGCTCAAAACGCCGCTTGCGCGGCGGTATGGCGTGACGGTCCCGGACAATTTCGAGTGGGAATAGGAAGCGGATGTATTGGCAAGGTTCCCTGGACCGGCCGCCGCCCGCAAGCCCGATCCGGCGCGCCTACTTCACGGCGGCGATCTTGGCCAGGGCCGCGAAGCACTCCTCCAGGGGCGCGGGTTCGCCCACGTCCTGGCGCAGATAGATGTTGATGGGCTCGATCATGGCCAGGGCCCGGTCGATGTCCGGATTCGAGCCCCTGGCGTAGGCCCCGATGTTCACCATGTCCTCCACCCGGCGGTAGGTGGCCAGAAGCCGCAAAAGCGCCTTGCCCGCCTCGCGCTGCTCCGGCGTGGTCACGTCCGTGCGCAGACGGCTGATGCTTTTTAAGACGTCGATGGCCGGGAAATGGCTCTGGTCGGCCAAATCGCGGGTGAGCACGATGTGCCCGTCCAGGATGGACCGGGTGGAGTCGGCGATGGGCTCGGTGAAGTCGTCGCCGTCCACCAGCACGGTATAGATGCCGGTGATGGAGCCGGATTTGTTTTTTCCGGCCCGCTCCAGAAGCTTGGGCAGATGGGCGAAGACCGAGGGCGTATAGCCCCGGGTGGTGGGCGGCTCCCCGGCCGCCAGCCCCACCTCGCGCCCGGCCATGGCGAAGCGGGTCACGGAGTCCATCATAAGGATCACGTCCGCGCCCTCGTCCCGGAAATATTCGGCCATGGCCGTGGCCGCGTAGGCCGCACGCATGCGGATCAGCGGGCTCTGGTCCGAGGTGGCGATGACCAGCACCGACCGGGCCAACCCCTCGGGGCCCAGATCCTTTTCAATAAATTCCAAGACCTCGCGGCCGCGTTCGCCAACAAGGCCAATGACGTTAACGTCGGCCTTGGTGCCCCGGGCGATCATGCCCATGAGCGTCGATTTTCCGACGCCCGAACCAGCCATGATGCCTACCCGCTGGCCCTTGCCCAGGGTCAACAGACCGTTGATGGCCCGCACCCCCACGTCCAGGGGCTCGGAGATGCGCGGCCGCTCCAGGGGACTGGGCGGATCGGCGAAGATGGGGCGGAATTTCCGGGGGAAGAGGGGACCGATCTCGTCGATGGGGTTGCCGAAGGCGTCCACGGTGCGGCCCAAAAACCGGTGTCCCACGGGCATAAGCGGCGGCGTGGAGGTGTTTTTGATGAGCGTGCCGGGACTGATGCCGCGCATGTCGCCGTAGGGCATGAACAGGCAGGCCCCGTCGCGAAACCCCACCACCTCGGCCGGAATCTCCGCGCCCCGGGCGTCGTCGGGCATAAGTCGGCACACGGACCCGATGGGGGCCTTGATGCCCCGGCCCTCGGCGATAAGGCCCACCACCTTGGTCACCTTGCCGAAGGTCTGGGCCGGCTGCATGTCGGAGAGGACGCTGATCAGGGCCTTGGCGTCAAGTTCCATGGCCGTCGTCCGCCGCCGCGCCGTCGGCCTCGGGACGGGCCGAGAGCTGGTCGAAGACGCGCTCCACCTCGGCGAAACGGCTGTTCACGGTGTTGTCCACCATGCCGTCGCGGCTCTCCAGCCGCACGCCCCCGGGCACAAGCCCGGCGTCGCCGCGAATCTGCCAGCCCTCCAGACCCTGCCGGGTCCGGGCGGCCCGGGCCAGAAGCTCCTCCATCATGGGCGCGTCGTCGGGGTGCACCACCACGGACAGCCCGGTGCGGCTGTCGATGAGATCCAGGGCCTCGTCCAGCAGGGAGGACAGGATCTCCCGGCGGGCGTCGTCCAAAAGGATGCCGAAGGATTTTTCCAGGGCCAGGCGCAAAAGCGTGACGAAATCCTGACGGTAGCCCTCCCACAGGGACTTGCGGTCGCCCTGGATTGCGGCCAGGGTCTCGCCGAAGGCCTTGCCCATCTCGTCCACATGGGCCTCGAACTGGGTCTGGGCCTGCGCCGTGCCCTGGGCCAGGCCCTCCTCCCGGGCGGCGGCGCGGATCTGGTCGGCTTCGGTCATGGCCCTGGCGATGATCTCCTTGGCCATGTCCTGGGCCTTGGCCCTGGTGCGTTCCCAAAATTCGGCCTCCATGCGCTCGAAGGGAAACGGCGTCCGCCGGGCCTCGATCTCGGCCACGGTGGTCTCCTGGGGTCCGGCGGCGCCGATGCCCATGACCACCCGGCCGGTGGCCTGGGGGATGCCCCCGCCGGGACTAGACAAAGACATCTCCGCCTCCGCGCCCTATGGCGATCTTGCCCTCGGCCTCCAGGCGGCGCACGGTCTTGACCACGTTTTGCTGGGAACTCTCCACGTCCGAGAGCTTCACCGGCCCCATGATCTCCAGATCCTCCTGGATCATGGTGGCGGCACGTTCGGAGAGGTTCTTGAAGAACTTTTCCTTGAGCTCGTCGCTGGCCCCCTTGAGGGCCTGGGTCAGTTCCTCGTTGGAGACCTCCTTGAGCAGTTCGCGGATGCCCCGGTCGTCCAGGGCCTTGATGTCCTCGAACACGAACATGAGGTTGCGGATGTCCTCGGCCATCTGGGCGGACTCCTCCTCGATCTCCGAGAGGACTTCCTCCTCGGTGGCCCGGTCCACGGCGTTTAAGATCTCGGCCACGGCCGTGACCCCGCCCACCTTCTTGCCTTCCTTGCCGCCCATGGCGATGAGCTGGTTCTGCAACACCTTGTCCACCTCCATGAGCATTTCCTCGGCCACGGCCTCCAGGCGCGACAGGCGCATGAGCACCTCGGCCCGCACGCCCGAGGGCAGGTTCTGGAGGAGCTCGGCGGCCTGATCCGGATGCAGGTGGCCAAGGATCAGGGCCAGGGTCTGGGGATGCTCGTTGCGAAGAATCTGGGCCAGGATGCGCGGGCTGACGTTGCCCAGTTCCTGGAAAGGCGTGGGCCCGGTGTCGATTTCCAGGGAATCGAGGATGTACTTGGCCGTGTCCGCGTCCAGGGTCTTGCCCAGAAGCTGGCGCACCTGATCCGGCCCGCCCACCACCATCTCCTTGCCGAACTGCATGTTTTCGTTGAATTCGTGAACAATCTCCTCGACCTGTTCCTTGGGAACGGTGTCCATGTCCAGCATGGCCTTGGAGATGCGTGCGATGTCCCGGCGATCCAGGCGCTTGAACACCTCGCCGGTGAACTTGTCGCCAAGCGCCAGGCACAGCACGGCGGTTTTCTGGGGACCGGAGAAAGCGGCCATGACGTCCTACGCCTCCTGCTTGAGCCAGCTTTTGAGCACGGTGATGGACTGTTCCACATTCTCCTCGAAGAGCTGCAAGGCCAGGGCCTTGGCCAGCTCGAACCGCTTGGATTCCTCGATGACGCCGACTTCCTCTTCCTCGGGTTCTCCCAGGGCCATGCGAGCCTCTCCTTCGGGCAGACGATCCAGGGTTTCGATGCCTTCCTCCGACACCCGGGGCCGGATAAGGGCCATGACCACGGGCCGCACCACCAGGATCAGGAACAGGAAGATCAGAAGGCCGTTCAAAAAGGGCTTGCCGAGCCGCTGGGCGTATTCCAGCATGGTCTCCATCAGGCTCGGTTCGCCGGAAAGGTCCGGGGAGCCGAACTCGAAGCTCGACACCTCCACCTCGTCGCCGCGTCCGGAGTTCACGCCCGCCGCCTTGGACACCAGGGCCCGGATGCGCTCCAGTTCCTCGGCCGAGCGCGGGGTGAACACGGGCGCGGGCGCGCCTTCCACCGTGGCATACGTCCCGTCCACGATAACCGCGATGGTTTGGCGATTCAAGCCTCCCATGGAGGTGACGATGTTTTGTTCTTCCTTGTTGATCTCGTAGTTGGTGGTGCGGTTCTCCCGGCTGGACTTCTGAGTGGATTCGGTGCCCGAGAAGCCGTCGCCGCGAAAATTCGTGTTGGGAACGGCTGCGCCGCCCTGGGGGGTGGTGATGGCCGCGTCCTCGACCATGGCCGAACCGGAGGTGGATTCCTCGCTGCGCTGTTCGCTGCGCACCACGGTGGCGTCGGGATCGTAGGACTCCTTGCGGATGGTGCGCTGGTTGAAGTCCAGGTCGGCGTTGACCTTGACCATGGCCCGGCCGGGGCCCACGATGGGCGTGAGCAACTGCTCGATGCGGTTTTCCAGGTTGGCTTCGTAGGTGTTTTTGTATTCCAGTTGCGAGGTGGTCATGCCTTCCAGGGTGCTGTCCCCGGAGGGCTGGTACAGGACCAGGCCGTTGGTGTCGGTGACGGTGACCCGATCCGCCGTCAGACCCTCGACGGACATGGCCACCAGATTGACGATCCCCAGCAGCTGCTTGTTGTCCAGGCGCTGCCCCGGCTTGAGGGTCAGGACCACCGAGGCCGACGCGGGCTTCTGGTCCTCGATGAAAAGGCTCTTGTGGGGCAGGACCAGGTGGATGCGGACCTTTTCCACCTGGGGGAACTCGGAGATGGTCCGGGACAGCTCGCCCTGCATGGCCCGCTGGTAGTTGATGCGCTGGACGAAATCCGTCTGCCCGACCTTGAGCGCGTCGAACAGCTCGAAGCCCACGCCCGAGCCGTGCATGACCCCCTCTCCGGCGATGCGCAGGCGCTGCTCGTAGACCATGTCCTCGGGAACCAGGACGGTCGCGCCGTTGTCCTGGAGTTGGTAGGGAACCTTCGAGGACGCGAGCTGCTCCGTCACCCGGGCGGCGTCTTCCGGGGAAAGCCGGGAATACAGCACCCGGTATTCCACCTTGTTGAGAAATACCAGCATGAGCAGAAAGGCCAGGACCACCGAAACGGCCAGCCCGCTCATCATGATGCGTTGGGCCAGGGTGCGGTCGGACCAGAAGCGGGCGATCATCTCCCAGTATTTTGCGATGGCGGGGGGCATGCGGCGTCTCCGGTGCGTCTTGGGTTGTCAATTTCCGGGGTGCGGCCTAAAACTGCATCTTGACCAGTTCCTTGTACGTCTCCATGACCTTGCTGCGCACGGCGGTGGTCATGCCCATGGCCAGGCTGGCCTTTTGCAGATGGATCATGAGCTCGTGGACGTTTTGGGTCTCGCCCGAGGCAAAGGACTGGATCATGTCCGCCTTCTTGGTCTCCATCTCGTTGACCTTCTGGATGGAGCCCTGCAGGGTGTCCATGAAGGACGTTCCCGGCTTGGCGGGCTTGGACAGGCTTTCGGAAACCTTGGCGTCGATGCGCCCGGCCGAGGCCAGGGCGTTTTTGTAGGCGGAAATCGCCACAGGGGAGATGGCCATGGGTGGTCTCCTTTATCTTCCGATTTCCAAGGCCTTGGTGAACATGGACTTGGTGGTGCTGATGGAGGCGGCATTGGCCTCGTAGGACCGCATGGTGGTGATCATGTTGGCCATCTCCTCCACCACGTTGATGTCCGGATAGGCCACGTAGCCGCTCGCGTCGGCGTCGGGATGGCCGGGTTCGTAGACCATGCGCGGGGGCCGGTTGTCGTTGACCACGCCCGTGACCTTGACCCCGGAGATGTCCCGGTCCAGGGCGCCCTGCATGGCCTTGGAGAATGGGGTGTCCACGGGGGTGGACTCGAAGATCACGCTTTTGCGCTGATACGGCCCCTCGCCGTTGACCGTCTTGGTGGAACGGATGTTGGCCAGGTTCATGGAAATGACGTTTAAATTGGTGCGCTGGGCGCTTAGGGCCGAAGAACCGATATCCAGGGCGCTCATGAAGTCCATGTTACTTGCCTCCCTCCATGATGACTTTCTGCATGCCCTCGAAACTGCGCCGGGCGATGTCCGACAGGGCGTTGTACATCAGGGTGTTCTTGGCCATCACGGCCATTTCCTTGTCCATGTCCACGGCGTCGAGCCCGGCCACCACCTTGGGCTTCCATTTTTTCGACATCTCGCCCTCGAAGGTCGCCGCGTCAAAGGAGGCCGGGATGTGGCCGCTTGCGGTGCGGGTCATTTTTCCCTTGCCGTCGCGGTCCAGGGCCTTTTGCAACTCGCCCTCGAAGTCCAGTTTCCTGGCCTTGTAGGCCGGGATGTCCATGTTCGCCAGGTTGGACATGACGACATTTTGACGTTCCAGGTGCAGATCCAGCACCTTTCCCACCAGTCCCACATTGTCCGGAAACAAGGATTTCATCGGTATTCGCTCCCTTGCCGACTCCTTGCCGCCGCGTCTCGGGCGGAGGGCCGCGCATGATTCGCAGGGCACATAGCAATAACCGTACCTCAGCGACAACACATTGATATAATGTGATAATTTTATGCAGACCCCCGCCGTCCCGGCAGGCGGGCCAGGCCCATCCCCCCGGGGGGGGATTCTTCGTTTGGCACACACGTTGCATGGCACGGCTTGCCCGGAAAAAACGGGTCCCGGATCGCGCTTTCCGGGCGGACATGGGAAGGGGAACGGGGAGACGTTCCTTCGGCCGTCCCGGCTCGGGGACGGCGAAAAGAGGTGCGGACCAGACAATGCATGGACGCAGGCCGCACACCTCGAATGCCACGGAGGGGACACGCTATGAGCGGTCAACTGGATTACGAAATCAACAAGGAACTCGGCGAGTGCTATCTGTTCATGGGCGATTTGGACAAGGCCGAAGAGTATTACCACAAAGCCATGGGCGACGACGGCGTCTACGCCGAGCCGCACCTGGGCCTGGCCACCATCGCCGTGCAGCGCGGGGAGCTGGATGCGGCCATGGGGCATTATCGCAAGGCGTCCGAACTGGAGCCCGGCGACCGGTCCTATGCGGGCATGGCCCTCATCGAGATGGAACGGGGTGAGAGCGCAGACGCCTTCACCCATTTCGGCATGGCCCTGGCCGTAAATCCGGAAAATTTGGTGGCCCTGTTCGGGATGGTGCGCCTGGCCTACGCGAACGGCCGCGTGCAGGACGCCCTGCCCCATCTCAAGGACTACCTGGTCGTGGACCCGGTGAAAAGCGAGGTGCGCTTCACCCTGGCCGGATGCCTCATGACCCTGGGTCGGCATGAAGAGGCCCGGGAGCACCTGGAAACCATCCTGGAACAGGAACCGGGCAACCATCACGCCATGGAGCTTGCGGAACAGCTTCGCCAAAACGCGGCATAGCGTGGCGTTCATGAAGGACGCGGCCCTGCGTTTGTAGAAAAAGGCAGGCCCTGGGGCGGGATCGCGTACAACCCGCCGACCGGGGTGTTGCGGACGCGACGCGCACGACCGGCGTTTTGCCCGTGTCCTGTCGGATCACGGACGCGGGAACGCCGCCCGGGACGGATCGCCCCGTCCCGGCGGACCAAACGCCGCACCGGACGTGTCCGCCCGGACCGCACGACCACGGCATCTCCCCTCCCCGTTCGGTTTCCGACCCCCATGGCAGCGCGCCCGGGGGCCGGAAACCGATCTTTCCCCATCCCCTGCCGGCCGCCGGGAGACGCTTGCCAAGATGGGCCGAATTTGGCACTGCCTTTTACGAAAAACACAGAGGACAGGCATGGATCTTCTCCCCATTCGACGCGCCCTCTTGAGCGTCACCGACAAGACCGGTCTGGCGGCTTTCGCAGAATTCCTGCACCGTGGCGGCGTGGAGCTGGTCTCCACCGGCGGCACCCGCAAGGCCCTCCAGGATGCCGGGCTGGCCGTCACCTCCGTCAGCCGGGTGACGGGGTTCCCCGAGATCCTTGACGGCCGGGTCAAGACCCTGCACCCCCACATCCACGCCGGGATCCTGGCCGACAAGGACAATCCCGAGCATCGGCGCACCCTGGCCAAACACCAGTTGGCCGCCTTCGATCTGGTGTGCGTCAACCTCTACAATTTCGCCGACGCCCTGACGGCCCGGCTGTCGCCTTCCGACATGGTGGAGCGCATCGACATCGGCGGCCCGACGCTTCTGCGGGCCTCGGCCAAGAACTTCCAGAGCGTCCTGGTGGTTCCCGGTCCGGGACATTACCCCCGGGTGCAGCGGGAACTCAATGACAAGGATTTCCATGCGGGCCTGCCGCTTCGCAAGGACATGGCCGCCGCCACCTTCAAACTGACCTCGGAATACGACGCCATGATCGCCTCCTACATGGCCCGTTGATCGCAACCACTACAGGGACACCGCCATCGCCTCCAAGGTCCAGGGAAACACCACGGGCCTCAAGCCCAGCCAACTGCGCGCCGTTGAACGCCTCCTGACCCGGCGCTATCCGGGACAGGGCGGCTACACCATCGAACAGGCCCGGGAACTGGCGGCCCTAAGCGCCGGGATCGGCCGCCAGATCGGCCTGCTCATCGACCGCAAGGGTCGGCCGGGCATGGTCATCGTGGGCGAGCAAAAGGGCATCTACATCCCCGAACTGGCCCGCTCCCGCATGGGAACCGGCCGCCTGCGGGGCCTGCGCCTGTTGCACACCCATCTCTCCGAAGAGCCCCTGACGGAAGAAGACCTGACGGACATGCTGTTTTTGCGTCTCGACAGCGTGGCCGCCCTGACCGTGGACCCGGCCGCCGCGCCGCGCACCCTGTTTGCCGCCCATCTGCTGCCCCCGGCGGCCTCCAAGGCCCCCTACCGCCTCCTGCCCCCGGCCGACTGGGACAAGGTGGACACGGATTTCACGGCCCAGGCCCAGGCCCTGGAGGACGAACTGGCCCGGGAGGGGGAAAACCTGGCCGCCCATGCCGCCCCTGGCGCGGGGGGCCGGGAGTCGGCCATCCTGGTGTGCGTCTCGGACGCGCCCCGGGAGGACATGGAGGCCTCCCTGGACGAACTGGCGGCCCTGGCGGACACGGCCGGGCTTGCCGTGGCGGATCGGGTGGTGCAGCGGGTGGCCCGGGTCAATCCCAAGTTCATCCTGGGCAAGGGCAAGCTGGCCGAGATCGAGATCCTGGCGCTGCGCAGCGGGGCCGGGACGCTTTTATTCGACAACGAGTTGGCCCCCGGCCAGATCCGCAACCTGGCCGAGGTCACCCAGTTAAAAATCCTGGACCGCACCCAGCTCATCCTGGACATCTTCGCCCAAAACGCCCGCACCCGCTCGGGCAAGCTCCAGGTGGAGATGGCCCAGCTCAAGTATCTCCAGCCCCGGCTGGTCAAGCAGGACCGGGCCATGTCCCGGCTCATGGGCGGCATCGGCGGCCGGGGCCCGGGCGAGACCAAGCTCGAGATCGACCGGCGGCGCATCCGGGAGCGCGTCGCGCGCATCAAAAACGAGCTTTCCGGACTGCGCAAACGCCGGGCCGCAGCCCGGGCCGGGCGATCCGGGGCGGGGCTTCCGGTGGTGTCGCTTGTGGGCTACACCAACGCCGGGAAATCCACCCTGCTCAACACCCTGACCGGCTCCGACGTCGTGGCCGAGAACCGCCTGTTCGCCACCCTGGACCCCACCACCCGGCGGCTGCGGTTCCCCAGCGAACGCGAGGTCATCCTGACGGACACGGTGGGATTTATCCGGGAGTTGCCCAGGGAGCTTATGGAGGCCTTCCGGGCCACCCTGGAGGAACTGGAATCAGCAGACCTGCTCGTGCAGGTGGCCGACGCCTCCCACCGCGAGGTGCTGCACCAGATACGGGCCGTGGAGGAAATCCTGCGCGACCTGGGCCTGGACACCATCCCCCGCATCCTGGTCATGAACAAATGGGACCGGATGGAGGACAAGGCCGGGCGCGAACTGCTGTCGCGCTTCCCCGGGGCCATCCCGGTGTCGGCCCTGTCCCGGGAGGGGCTCAACCCCCTGGTGACGGAGATTTTGCGGCGCGCCCCGTTCGGCGGCGGCGTGACGGCCCGGGACGTGGAGGGCGACGGCATCTGGTGCGACCCGCCCGAGGCCATGCAATAGGGGCACGGGTGTGGCGGCGGCAGGCCGGAGTCAAAGGTCCAGGGCCTTTTGCGCCGTGGCCAGGGGGAGAAAAAGCGTCCCCGGGCGGCTTGCCAGCCGCATGAATCCATGATGCTCGTAAAAGGACGCGGCGCGCTCGTTTTTGGCGTCCACCACAAGCGTGAATCCCGCCACCTCCGTGCGCAGGGCGCGGCGCATGGCGTCCACCAATAGCACGCCGCCCAGACCCTGGCCTTGAAAGGCCAGGGCCACCGCCAACCGGCCGATGCGGATGGCCGGAAGCGTGGGATAGCGCGGCAGGCGTCTGGCCAGGGCCTCGGGCAGATCCACCACCGGGATGCCGGCGCAGGCCAGGGTGTAAAATCCGGCCACGGCCGTTTTGCCAAGGGCCACGAAGCAGGAGGCCACGCGGCGTTTCACGTCCTGTGAGACGCGCTCCCGGAAATAGCGGTCCAGCGCCTCCTCGCCGCAGGCAAACCCCCTCCGGTCCAGGCGCTCGTCCAGGGCCGCGATACGCAGGTTCACGCCGGATCGACCCTTTCGCGGTGACCTTTGGCGGCCCGGACCAGGGCCGGGGCCGGAGACGGCGGGTCGAGCACGGCCTGGGCGATGCGAAGCTGGTCGTCGGCCGACAGGCGCAGAATCTCCATGTCCTCGATGGTCTTGCGGGCGGCCTCGCTGGCGGCGGTCACGACAAAATCCGTCAGGCTGCGTCCCTGCAACTCGGCGGCGCGCTTGAGCAGGGCGTGGACCTCCCCTGGCAGGCGCGCCTCGAGGCGGGCTGTGGCATTGCGGCTGTTCATGGGTGAAAAATACGGCAGATTGCCGTACCCGTCAACCGCTGTCGCCGGGCCAGCGGATGCGCCAGCCTCCAGGCCGTGGTCCGGCCTTGAAACCACGGCCCAAAACACGTACCGTCCCGGGCACGGCACTCCGCCGCAAAAGGCCCCGACCACCATGCCGGACACCCTGCTCTCCACTTTCGACGTGCGCACCGCCTTCCACACCGCCGAGGGCACGGCCGTGGCCGTGGACGGCGTAAGCCTGTCCGTGGCCCGGGGCGAGACCCTGGCCGTGGTCGGCGAGTCCGGGTGCGGCAAGACGGTGCTCGGGCTGTCCATCCTGGGGCTGGTGCAGCCGCCGGGGCGCATCGACGCCGGACGGGTGCTCTTTGACGGCACGGACCTTTTGACCCTGTCCCCGGAGGCCATGCGCCGGGTGCGCGGCAACCGCATCTCCATGATCTTCCAGGAGCCCATGACCTCGCTCAATCCCGTGCTTCGGGTGGGCGAACAGATCGCCGAGGCCATCCGCCTGCACCGGGGCAAGTCCCGGCGCGAGGCCCTGGCCCAGGCCGGAAACATGCTGTCCCTGGTGGGCATCTCCGATCCCGACCGCCGTCTGGCCAGCTTTCCCCATGAGCTTTCCGGGGGCATGCGCCAGCGGGTGATGATCGCCATGGCCCTGTGCCTGTCCCCGGACCTGCTCATCGCCGACGAGCCCACCACGGCCCTGGACGTCACCATCCAGAAGCAGATCCTGGCCCTCATGCTGGATCTGGCCGCCGCCAAGGGCACGGCCATCCTGCTCATCACCCACAACCTGGGGGTGGTGGCCGAGACCTGCGACAACGCGGCCATCATGTATTCCGGGCAGGTGGCCGAATACGGCGACGTGGCCTCGCTTTTCGCCAATCCCCTGCATCCCTACACCGCCGGGTTGATCCGCTCCCTGCCCCGGCCCGGGGACAAAACCCGGCTTGAGGCCATCCCGGGCACGGTGCCCAGCCTGACCCGGCTGCCCCGGGGCTGCCGGTTCCATCCCCGTTGCCCCCGGGTCTTTGACCGCTGCCGCACGGACGCCCCGCCCTTTTTCCGCCTGGAGTCCGGACGCTGCGCCCGCTGCTGGCTGCATGCCGAGGCGGCCCTGGAGACGTTGCCGTGAGCGCGCTTATCGCGGTGCAGGGCCTTTCCCGGCGCTATGTCGTCCGGGGGGGCGTGCTGGGCACATCCCGGCGCACGGTGACCGCCGTGGACGGCGTGGACCTGGCCGTGAACCGGGGGGAGACCGTGGGGCTGGTGGGCGAATCGGGCTGCGGCAAGTCCACCCTGGCCCGGTGCGTGGCCGGGCTTGAACGGCCAAGCGCCGGACGGGTGCTCTACGACGGCCGGGAGATGGACGATCCCCGGGTGCGCGACAATCTGCCGCGCCTGATCCAGATGGTCTTCCAGGATCCCTTTTCCTCCCTCAACCCGCGCCGCAGCGTGGGGTTCAGCGTGGCCGAAGGGCTGTGGGCCATGGGCATGGGCGACCGGGCCGCCCGCCGGGAGCGGGTCATGGAGCTTTTGGATCAGGTGGGGCTTTTGCCCGAGCACGCCGACCGCTATCCGCACCAGTTTTCCGGGGGCCAGCGGCAACGGGTAGCCATCGCCCGGGCCCTGGCCACCAACCCGTCCCTGGTGGTCTGCGACGAGCCGGTCTCGGCCCTGGACGTGTCCGTGCAGGCCCAGGTCATCAATCTCCTTTGCGACCTCAAGGCCCGCCTGGGCCTGGCCTACCTGTTCATCTCCCATGACCTGGCCGTGGTCGGGCACATCAGCGACCGCACGGCGGTCATGTATCTGGGGCGGATCATGGAACTGGCCCCCACGGACACCATCATGGACAACCCTGCCCATCCGTACACCAGGGCCCTTTTGGCCGCCGCCCCCATCCCGGACCCGGCCAGACGCCAGGCCGCCCGCACCCCCCTGGCGGGCGACGCGCCGAGCCTTTTCTCCCCGCCCCCGGGATGCGTCTTCCACCCCCGCTGTCCCGAGGCCATGCCGGAATGCGCCGTATCGTCCCCGAAACTTCTCGAAACATCACCCGGACACTTCGTCCGTTGCCTCAAGGAGACCCCATGAACTGCCCCACCACAACGCCTTCCAACGACCTCAACGCCGCCGTTGGCGACATTTTCAAGGTGCTGGCCGCCGAGAACTGGGCCCGCTTTTACTTCGCCGTGGACCGCGACGGCCAGGTGTTCGTCGACATCCCGGCCGAACGCATCCTGGCGGCGGAGAAAAACCAGCCGCTTTTGGCCGAATTCCTCAAGGAGATCAACGGCAAGCCCACGGACTACGAGACCTCACAGCGGGTGGTGGGGGAGTTCGTGTTCCGCAACCTCGAGGTCAGCCGCTACGCCCCGGGGATTTTGTCCCAGGCCTTCGACAGCGAGGCCTTCAAGCTTGAGAACCGGCTCTTCGCCATGTGGCTGACCAGCCACGAGGCCATCATGGACGAGCGCGTGCGGGAGCTGGACGAATGGTTCGAATACTTCGAGGGTTGGCGGGCCAGCGAACAGGTGCGCCGCTTCGCCGCCGGACTGGCCGGGAGCGGCAACGTGGAGAAACCCGAACCGGGCGGCGTCCATTAGTTTCCCGGACGCGAACGGCAAAGGGGTCCGCAGCCTGCCGCATCAGCTTTTTTCCTGCCGCCCCGCAACCGGCGTTCCGGTGGCGCGGCGGGTTCACGCCGCGACAGCAGGAAGGCGCACGCCCGTACGGCTTACGTGGCGCTCGGTGCGGGTCAGGAACGTGACGTGCCGGTCAGCAGGAAGACGCACGCCCGTGCGGCTCACGCGCCCCCCAGACTGATGACGCAGCCCCGATTTTTCGAAACCGGGGCTGTGCGCCGCAAGCGCCAGCCACGCCGCCGGGCAAAAAAACGCGAACATCCCCCGCCCACGGCGTGGCATGGCCGCGCCCCAGGCGTGAACCTCTCCGCGCCGTGGGCACAAACGGATGAGGCGCAAGACGTCACAAGCCGCTAGAGCCCGGTCCAACCCCGGTCGTTCATGCACCGTTCGAACACATTGGTTCTGGTGCTTTCGATCTTATAATTGCTGTAATAATTGGACATCTGTCCGACGACCGTGGGGTCGAAGGACACCCGGTCCTGGATGTTGACCCGCTGCTCCAGCATATTCTCGATTTCCCTGCAATAGGAGGTGTCGCTGGCCAGGCGGGCCTTGGCCTCGGCCGGGTCGGTGATCTGGGAGTTGACCCAGCGGTGGCCGCATCCGGCCAGAAAAAAGACCGTCACAAGGAGCACGCACAAACGGTTCAAGTGGTTTCTCCCTCGGTTTTCCGCATGTTCCAGGGCAATACGTCAATTTTCCGGAAAGCGTCCTCCCTGTCAACACCACAATCTCCCCTGTCTCTCTTTTCCTGGCCGAGGCCATCCCCCTGATCCATCGCGCCGGACGCTGTTTTGGTCTGAGCCCTCCCGCACCGCTGGCCGCCGACGTGAAACGCCATATCCCCCCTGCGACACCATCCTTTTACACCGCCTCATGCCGCATACCAGGACAGGCTGACCGTGCGCGACGGCACACGCGGCATGGGGCATGCTTTTTTTCCTCTCGCAACCCAGGTCCGCACCACAGTCCGAAATGGAGCCGTGAACGCACAACCCCGTGCAAACACCCAACATATCCTCAAAACTGTATATCCTGACTTTCATGCGTGGAATGCAAACATTTTTCTTGACAACACATTGGAAAATGCGCTTTACAATGAAACAGAGTCTTTGAAAAAAACGCAATTCGGCGACGGGAGGTCACCATGGATGATTATCTGAAACAGGCCCTGGACATTGTCAAAGCCCAGGCCAGCGTGCGCACCATGACCGAGGAGGAACTCACCTCCATGGTCACGAAACTGGCAGAGGGCATCAAGAACATCAGCGAGGGCACGACACCGGAGGCGGAAGTCGAAGACAAAGCCCCGATCATGGATCCCAAGAAGGCCATTCGGGAAAAAAGCATCGTGTGTCTCGAATCCGGAAAGTCCTTCAAGATTCTGACCAAGCGGCACCTGGCCAAGTACGGCATGACGCCCGCCGAATACAGGGCAAAATGGGGCTACGCCAAGAATCTGCCCCTGGTGTGCAAGGAACTGCAACGCGAGCGCCGCAAGAAGATGAAAGAGATGAAGCTGTGGGAGAAGCGGACGAAAAAGAAGTAAGGGGGCCGGGACATCCGCCCGGCCTGGTGTGGCGGGCCTGAAAAGACGACGGTGCTTGCAGCAGGCCTGCGCGCCGGATGACGGTAACGCCTGGCCGCGAACCAACGGCAAAGAAACGGCATGGTCCCCAAGGCCTGATCCTGGCGGGGGAAGAAACGCTTCCCCTGCCGGGGTCGTGGCGTACGCGGGATTCCGTCCCGGCTTGCGCGACCGTTTTTTCCTGCGAACCATCTTTTCTCCGGCAACCAGAGAATTTCCCGCAACCACTCGGATTTTCTGGTTTTCCCCCTAAAAAACCGCCCTTTGCCCCCTTGACTGGGGCGATTCATCGATTATCTATTTGGCGCTCGCACACGCCAAGTGCCAGCTTTTCTCAGAAAAGCTAAGATATCTCAAACTGTTAAGGCAATAGCGCCGCACGCTTTCCAGGAAATGCGCGGCCGTGGCCGCAGGCCCGCCCGGGGCTTCGGCGCATCACCGGTTACGCAAGACCGCATCTCGTGGAGAAAAGACATGCCGATCTATGAATATCGCTGCCAGGACTGCGACAAGGTGTTTGAAAAGATTGAACGCAGCTTCGACGAGCACGCCGAGGCCTGTCCCGTCTGCGGCGGAGAGTCGAAGCGGATCATCTCCAACACCTCCTTCGTGCTCAAGGGCTCGGGCTGGTACGTGACCGACTATTGCAACCGTCACGGCGGGGCCGATTCAGGCGGCAACGGCGACAACGGGTCCAAGGCCAAGGACGGCGCTGCGTCCGATTCCGCATCTGCCGCGTCTGATGCCACGTCCCCTGCGTCCTCCACGTCTGGGACGTCGGGCGACAAGGCCCCGGCCGCCGCGTCCTGCTCCACCGCGTGCAGCGGCTGCGGCGCGGCTGCGGCCAAGTAGTTTCCGGCCCTTCGCCCCTTCACGACGGCGCATACCCGGCCGCCAGGGTGTCTTCGGCCGGATCGCCCGAGCGATCCGGCCTTTTTGCGTGGCCATGGCGTGAAACGACGTCCCGGGCCTTACAGCCCGAGCACGGCCGCCACGGCCTGCATGTCCAGGCGCTCTTCCACCACGTCGGCCAGCCGGGAAAGGGCCGGTTCCAGATCATAGGGCGTGGGGACCACCCGGGGGGCGAGGCCCTTGCGGCGGCGCAGGCCGTCCAGCCAGGCGCGGCGGAAGGCGTCGGCGTCGAACAGGCCGTGCAGATACGATCCCCACACCAGCCCGTCCGGCCGGGCGTGGCCCAGGGCCTGGCCGTCCTGACGGCGCACGACCTCCACCAGCCCAGCAGCGCCCAACGGGCGGCTCACCCCGTGGTGGATCTCATAGCCCGCCAGCGCCAAGCCGCTCGGCAGATGGACGGCGGTCACGAAGCGCAGGGTCTTTTCCGGCACAAGCTCCGTGGCCAGCGGCAAAAGCCCAAGCCCCGCCTCCCGCTCCCGGCCCGATTCCAGGCCCGTGGGGTCGCGCACCTCGTCGCCGAGCATCTGCATCCCGGCGCAGACGCCCACCACCTCGCACCGCCCCGAGGCCGCGCAGGCCGCAATCTCCCGATCCAGGCCCACGGTCCGCAGCCAGGCCAGATCGGCCAGGGTGTTCTTGCTGCCGGGCAGAATCAGGGCGTCGGGCATATGGCCGCCAGCCACCTCCCCCGGGGCGCGCACCAGACGCACGGCCGTATCCGGCTCCGCCAAAAGGGCGTCGCAGTCCGTGAAATTGGACAGGTGGGGCAGATCGATCACGGCCACGTCCAGATCGGCGTCCCGGCGCAGGGGCAAAAACCCCCCGGCCTTAAGCGACACCGAATCCTCCTCGGGCAGCCCCAGGTCCGCGATGTTGGGCACAACGCCCCACACCCGCCTGCCCGTCAGCCGGTCAAGAAAGTCCGGTCCGTCGCCCAGAAGCCTGGGATCGCCCCGAAAACGGTTGAGCACGAACCCGCACACCCGCCGCCGGTCGGCCTCGGGCAAAAGCTCCATGGTCCCGGCCAGGGCCGCGAACGACCCGCCCCGGTCGATGTCCGCGACAAGAAGCACCGCCGCCCCGGCATGGGCGGCCATGGCCATGTTCACGATGTCGTGGCGCATGAGGTTGATCTCGGCCGGGCTGCCCGCGCCCTCCAGGACCATGACCTCGTGGCGCGCCGCCAGGCCGTCGTAGGCCGCCTGTACCGTGGAGAACAGCTCCCGCTTGCGGGCGAAATAGGTGCGGGCGTCCATGTTGCCCACCGGACGGCCCAGAACGATGACCTGGGCGCCGGTCTCCGAGGAGGGCTTGAGCAGCACCGGGTTCATGGCCGCCTCGGGGGCCAGGCCGCAGGCCCGGGCCTGGAGGATCTGGGCCCGGCCCATCTCCAGGCCGTCCGGGGTGACCCCGGAATTGAGCGACATGTTTTGGGCCTTGAACGGGGCCACGGACAGGCCCCGGCGGCGCAGGATGCGGCACAGGGCGGCGGCCAGCACGGACTTGCCCACGTTTGAGGCCGTGCCCTGGAGCATGATGGCCGGGGTCCGGCGCAGCCGGGTCGACCGGAGCGGATAGGGCCGGGCCGGATCAAGCTCGCGTCCCATGGCCGCGCACAGCCGGGCGTTGTCCTCCTCGCTACGCACCGCCACCCGGAAAAAGCGGCCACACAGGCCCTCGAAGTCGGCGCAGGCCCGGATGGCCACACCGTGTCCGGCCAACAGCCGGTCGCGCAGGGCCAGGGCCGCGCCGGGGACGCCCTCCAGGCGGCACAACAGGAAATTGGCCTGGGACGGGAACACCCGCACCCCGGGCAGCCCGGCCAGGTCGCTGGCAAGGATCTCACGCAGCCGGGCCGTCTCCGCCGCCGTGCGGGCCAGAAAGGCCGCCTCCCCGAGAAAGGCCTCACCCACGGCCTGGGCCATGGCGTTGACCGGCCAGGGGGCCAACTCCTGCCGCACCCGGCCGATGATGCCCGCATCGGCGGCAAAAAGGCCCAGGCGCAGGCCCGGCACGGCAAAGGACTTGGTCAGGGACAAGAAGACGGCCACATTCGTCGGCCGGTTGCGGGTCAGGCTGGCAAAGTCCGGCACGAAGTCGGCAAAGGCCTCGTCCACCACGAACAGGCAGTCCGGACGCCTGGCGGCCAGCGCCCGCAGGGGCGCGTCCGGAAAGCTCTGTCCGGTGGGGTTCTGGGGCCGCCCCAGAAAGACCAGGGCCGGGGCATCGGGCAGGGCCGCTTCGAGTTCGGCGAAGTCCAGGACGAAATCCCGCTCCGGGGGCGTGAGAAAGGCCGTCACGGCCAGCCCGGCCCGCTCGCAGGCCCGACGGTAGTCCACATAGCAGGGGGCCACGACCACGGCCCGGGACCAGACCGGCCCATCCGCCCCACCCGTCCCCCCCGGTCCCCGGGCGGCCCGGGCCAGGGCGAAGAGCAGGTCGCTGGTGCCGTTTCCGGCCACAAGCGTTTCCTGCGGCACGCCGTAGCGGCGGCTGGCGGCCCGAAGCAGCCCGGCGCTGTCCGGGTCGGGATAGCGGATCAGGTCGGACACGGTGCGGCTTAGGACCGGGCGCAGGGCGTCCGGCGGCCCAAGCGGGTTCATGCTGGCCGAAAAATCCAGGATGTCCGCCGGATCGCGGCCGCAGGACGCGGCCAGGGCCAGGACATGGCCGCCGTGGGTGACGGGGGGGATGTGGGGCGTGGGGGGCATGGGGGCCTTTTGAGGCGTTTCGCCCGGCTACCTGGCCACCAGGAGCCAGAACGCGGCGAAGAGGCTTACGATGATGACCATGATGGAGATCATGAACAACATGTCGGGCAGGGCCGAAAACTGCTGTTCGCCCCGGTTGATGAGGCGGCGCACGTAGGCGAAGCGCCACCCGGCCATGATGATCACCGCCACGCCCACGGCGAAGGTGGTCAGGCTGATGGCCTCGGTGTGCAGGTGCTTTCTGGTCAGGCCCTCGAACATGGGCAGGGACTGCATCTGGCGGATGAAAAAATCGAAGCGCTCGATGACGAACCCGAAGGCGAAAAGCGCCAGCCCCGTGCGGCACCAGGCCAGGAAGGTGCGCTCGTTGGCCAGATGGTTGCGCTGCCAGGCCAGAAGCACCTGGGGGTTGGTCAGGTCGAAGGCTGTGGTGGGGATGGTGCAGTCTTTCATGGCGGTCTCCCTTGTCGTGGTCACTGCGAGGCCATAGCCAAAAGGGCAGACCGTGGCAAACCCGCTTGCGGGCCGCGCTGCGCACGGCATTCCCCAACACCCCCGGGTGGCCGGACCTCGCGGATCCCGCGAACGTCGACGACGCGCCGCGACGGCGGCGGGAGGGTTCAGGCCCCGGGGCCGGTCCGGCGCAGGGCCCAGGCCCAGCAGGCGGCCGCGACGCCGACAAAGGCCCCGGCCAGCACGTCGGAGGGATAGTGTCTGAGGGCGAAGACGCGGCTGACCCCCACCAGGACCGCCAGGAGGCAAAACGGTCCGGCCAGACGGCGAAAGCGCAGGGCCAGGGCCGCGCACAGGGCGAAGATGCGCGTGGCGTGCCCCGAGGGAAAGGACGTGAACCCGCTTTCCTCGGTGAACCAGGTGAAGCCGTAGCGGTCCTCGGTGAAAAGAAGGGGCGGTCGGCAGCGCCCGAACACGAATTTCAGGCAGTCCGCCAGGGCCATGGCCGCGCAGACCGCCAGACAGATGCACAACAGGTCGCGGGCCCAGTTTTTCGGGGTCGGGCCCAGGAGGTTCACGGCGCTTGCGGCCAGGCCCACGGCCACAAGCGAAGACAGAAACGTCTCGTCGGCCGCAAGGCTGACGTATTTCGCCAGGTCGAACACCGCCGTCTGTTTGAGGCCGTGGGCGAACCAGGCCGCCGGGCGGTCGAAAAACAGAAAGGACAGGGTGATGAGGCCGGTCACGGCCAGGGCCGCCTTGCCGGTTTGCGCCAGGAGCCTGCTTTTCATGGAACCTCCGTGGGGCGCGAACCTATCCGAACCGCCGGGCAGGGACAAGGCGTGCCGCCACGGCGCCCGTGACCACGCCTCAGGCCGGTCAATTCGCATGCCGCCCAAGTCGGTCCTTTTCATTTGTCATTGCCAGGCAGGCCGCCCAGGCCGCAGCCGGGATCATCCGGACGTCCCGACACACACTGCGCTGCGGCCGGAAAACAGCAAACCCCTCCCGGCATAACCGGAAGGGGTTCGCAATCAGCCTGCGGGGCCGGACGGATGTCCGGCCCCGGGTCATGATCGGTTGCGCGGTGCGGGCGCGGGCTAGTACATGCCGCCCATGCCGCCCATGCCGCCGCCGCCCGGCATCGGGGGCATATCCTTCTTGGGCTCGGGCTTCTCGGCCACGGCCGCCTCGGTGGTCAGAAGCAGGGAGGCCACGGAGGAGGCGTTTTGCAGGGCGATGCGGGTGACCTTCTTGGGATCGACCACGCCGGCCTTGATGAGATCCTCGTACACGCCGGTGGCGGCGTTGAATCCCATGCTGCCGTCCTTGCTCTCCTTGACCTTGGCCACCACGATGGAGCCTTCGAATCCGGCGTTCTGGGCGATCTGGCGCAGGGGCTCTTCAATGGCCCGGCGCACGATCTGGATGCCCGCCTGCTCGTCGTCGTCAGCGGACTTGAGCTTGCCCAGGGCCTTGTCGCAACGCACCAGGGCCACGCCGCCGCCAGGCACGATGCCCTCTTCCACGGCCGCGCGGGTGGCGTTGAGGGCGTCTTCCACACGGGCCTTCTTCTCTTTCATCTCGGTCTCGGTGGCCGCGCCGACATTGATGACGGCCACGCCGCCCACGATCTTGGCCAGACGCTCCTGGAGCTTCTCGCGGTCGTAGCTGGAGGTGGTCTCGTCGATCTGGGCGCGGATCTGCTTGACCCGGGCCTTGATCTTCTCGGGATCGCCAGCGCCGTCGACGATGGTGGTGTTTTCCTTGTCCACGATCAGGCGCTTGGCCTTGCCCAGGCTCTGCAGGGTCATGTTCTCGAGCTTAAGCCCCAGGTCTTCGGACACGCACTGCCCGCCGGTCAGGATGGCGATGTCCTCGAGCATGGCCTTGCGGCGCTCGCCAAAGCCCGGGGCCTTGACGGCCACGACCTGCAGGGTGCCGCGCAGCTTGTTGACCACCAGGGTGGCCAGGGCCTCGCCTTCCACGTCCTCGGCCACGATCAGCAGGGGCTTGCTCATCTTGGCCACCTGCTCCAGAACCGGCAGCAGATCCTTCATGGAGGAGATCTTTTTCTCGTTGATGAGGATCAGGGGCTCGTCGAGCTCGCAGACCATCTTCTCGGGATCGGTGACGAAATAGGGGGACAGGTAGCCGCGGTCGAACTGCATGCCTTCCACGACTTCCAGGGTGGTCTCCAGGCCCTTGGCCTCCTCGACGGTGATGACCCCTTCCTTGCCGACCTTGTTCATGGCCTCGGCGATGATGTTGCCGATGGTGGCGTCGGAGTTGGCGGAGATGGTGCCGACCTGGGCGATCTCTTTCTGGTCGCGGGTGGGCTTGGCCAGGGTCTCGAGGTCGGCCACGATGGCCTCCACGGCCTTGTCGATGCCGCGCTTGATGGCCATGGGATTGCGTCCGGCGGCCACCAGCTTCACGCCCTCGGAATAGATGGACTGGGCCAGGATGGTGGCGGTGGTGGTGCCGTCGCCGGCCACGTCGGAGGTCTTGGACGCCACTTCCTTGACCATCTGGGCGCCCATGTTCTCGAACTTGTCCTCGAGCTCGATCTCCTTGGCCACGGTCACGCCGTCCTTGGTGATGATCGGGGAACCGAAGGACTTCTCAATGACCACGTTGCGGCCCTTGGGTCCAAGGGTGACCTTCACGGCGTTGGCCAGCTTGTCCACGCCTTTTTTAAGGCGTTCACGGGCCCGGGCGTCAAAAAGAATTTCTTTGGCCATGGATGACTCTCCTTCCTTTTCGAAAATGGTGGAAAATGGGAATAAATGCGAAGACGGGTTTCACGCGCCGCTATTTTTCGATGATGCAGAGGATGTCGTCCTCGCGCATGATCAGGAATTCCTCGTCCTCGACCTTGATCTCGGTCCCGGCGTACTTGTTGAAAAGCACGAATTCCCCGGCCTTGACGTTGGGCTTGATGCGCTTGCCGTCTTCGCCGAGCTTGCCGTCGCCCACAGCCTTGATCTCGCCCTTCATGGGCTTTTCCTTGGCCGAATCCGGAATGTACAGGCCGCCCTTGGTCATCGTCTCTTCTTCGAGACGCTTCACCAGAACGCGATCGCCAAGCGGTTTAAGCTTCATGTGCTATGACCTCCATTGGGTGTTTTGATGTGTTTTTTCTGTTAGCACTCGCAAGGGTCGAGTGCCAGTCTCAGGCGGGAGAGAATCTAACCACGATTCCCGTAAAGGCAAGAAAAAAAATTGTGGGCGGCCCGTTTTTTTCTCCGCGCAACGCCGCGCGCCCGGATCGCCCTGTCGTACCTCTCTTTACGCCGCGCGCCGGTTCGCCCTGTCGCGGGCAGGGGCTGGGCTTCACAACCTGCGCCCCTGCGGGGTGCGCCCGGACCGCCCGGCAGACCTGAGCATTGATCCTTCGCCCGCCCCGCCCCGAGACACACGTCCTGCCCGTCGCCATTGCGCGAAGCGGCCCCTGTGCCGCCCCGGTCTGACGGCACGCCCCATGTTACGCTTGCGAAAAAGATATCCATCTGGTTTTTCACACCCTCTTGACCCGGTCGGGGGTTTTGACTAGCGTCCTGCGTGTCTGCCTCCGTCAGGCGCATCACAACGCACGGCGACGACCTGGGCGGTCTGCGTCCCGCAGTCCCCCGTCCGGTCGGCGGATCGAAAAGTCCTCAACCCCCAAGCGAGGCGTCCATGCGCGACACCCTGGTTTTCGCAACCGTGCTTTTGCCGTTTTTCGCCGCCGTCCTGGCCTTTTTGGCCCGGGGCGCCGCGCCGCGCAAACTGCTCGTGGTCGCAACCGCCCTGATCCTTTTCGCGGCCTCGGCCTGTCTGGTCGCCACGGGGCCCTTCACCCTGGAGGCCTCGCCCGTCTTCGAGGCCCTGGTGACCGTGGGCGATTTCGCGCTGCTGGGGATCATCGTCTTTCTCGGCCTCCGGCTGAAAAACCAGCTCGTGGTCTGGCTGTCCCTGGGCCAGATCGCCGGACTGGCCTTCCTGGACTTTGCCCTCGTGGACCACGCCGCCACAGCCCCGGCGTTTTACGTGGACGATTTAAGCCTCGTCATGGTGGCCATCATCTCCATGATCGGCTCGCTGATCGGCGTCTACGCCCTGGGCTACATGAAGGTGCATGAGGAGCACCTGCACCTGGAAAAATCCAGGCAGCCCCGGTTCTTTTTCTTCATCCTGCTGTTTCTGGGGGCCATGAACGGGCTGGTTTTGGCCGACAGCCTGTCCTGGATGTACTTTTTCTGGGAAATCACCACCCTGTGCTCGTTTTTCCTCATCGCCCACGACGGCACGGACATCGCCCGTAAAAACGCCGAACGCGCCCTGTGGATGAACGTGGTGGGCGGCGCGGCCTTCGTACTGGGCTTGATCCTGCTCCAGAAGGGGGCCCAAACCCTGTCGCTCCAGGCGCTTCTGGCCGTCGCCCCGGAGGTTTCAGCCGGGGGCCTTCTGGTGGTGCCGCTGTTCCTTCTGGTCTTCGCCGGATTCACCAAGGCCGCCCAGGCCCCGTTCCAGAGCTGGCTGACCGGGGCCATGGTCGCGCCCACCCCGGTGTCGGCCCTTTTGCACTCCTCCACCATGGTCAAGGCCGGAGTCTATCTCATCGTCCGTCTGGCCCCGCTTTTCGTGGGCACCTACCTCTCGGCCCTGGTGGCCCTTTTCGGGGCCTTCTGCTTCCTGGCCACGGCGGCCATGGCCGTGGGCCAGTCCAACGGCAAAAAGATCCTGGCCTATTCCACCATCTCCAACCTGGCCCTGATCATTGCCTGCGCGGGCATCAACACCCCGGCCGCCATCACCGCTGCGGTAATGCTCATCATCTTCCACGCCGTGTCCAAGGCCCTGCTCTTCATGTGCGTCGGGAGCATCGAGCAACGCATCGGCAGCCGGGACATTGAGGACATGCGCGGCCTTTCCCAGGTCATGCCGCGCACGGCGGTGCTCGCCGCCATCGGCATCATGACCATGATGCTGCCGCCGTTCGGCATGCTCCTGGCCAAGTGGATGGCCATCGAATCCGCCTCGGCCCAGTTTTTGGTGGTGACCATGCTGGCCCTGGGCAGCGCCCTGACCGTGCTTTTCTGGGCTCGGTGGGCGGGCATGCTCTTTTCCGCACCCTTTGGCCGGGGCACACCCGAGGAGCAGCCCCCCTCGGTGCGCCTGCCCCTGGTGATCCTGGCCGGGGCCGCCGTGATTTTGAGCCTCGGCGCGCCGTTTCTGTACGACAGCCTGGTGGCCCCGGTGGTGGCCATGTACTACGCCGCCCCGGGATACGCCGTGAGCGCGGGCATCATGGAGAACGCCAGCGGCGTCTTCTGGATCTATCCCCTGTTCCTGATTCTGGGCATCGGGTTCGCCCTGGCCGTGCGGGCCGCCGGGAGGATCCGCCCGGCCGATGTCGCCGCCCCCTACATGTGCGGGGCCCAGCGCGACGTGGACGGCCATCCGGGATTCACCGGCCCCATGAACCAGCCTGTGGCCGCGACCCCGGGGAATGCGTACCTGCCCCGGATTTTCGGCGAGGAGATGCTTGGCAGATACGCCAATGTGGCCGCCCTGGCGCTTGTGGCGCTCATGCTCGGAGGTGTGCTGTGGTAGGCAAACTCGTCCTGGCCCTTTTGGCCGTGGCGCTGACGCCCCTGGTGGGCGGACTTCTGGCCGGGGTGGACCGGCGGCTCACGGCCTGGCTGCAGTCGCGCTACGGCCCGCCGGTTTTGCAGCCGTTTTACGACGTGCTCAAGCTCCTGGGCAAAAAAAAGATGGTGGTCAACCCCTGGCAGGCGCTTTCGGCCTATGTCTATCTGGCCGCCGCCGTGACCTCGGTGTTCATCTTCTTCATGCAGGGCGACCTGCTGCTGATTTTTTTCGTGTTGACCATCGGCGCGGTGTTTTTGGTGGTCGGCGCCCTGTCTGCCCCCTCGCCCTACAGCCAGATCGGCGGCCAGCGCGAACTGTGGCAGATGCTGGCCTACGAGCCGCTCCTGGTCCTGGTGTTCGTGTCCATGGCCATGGTCACGGGCAGCTTCAAGATCACGGCCATTCTCGACCATCCCACGCCGCTTCTTTTCGAGCTGCCGCTGATGTTCATCGTCCTGGGCTACGTGTTGACCATCAAGCTGCGCAAATCCCCCTTCGACATCTCGGCCAGCCAGCACGCCCACCAGGAGATCGTGCGCGGCGTGCTCACGGAATATTCCGGGCCGTATCTGGCCATGATCGAGATCGCCCACTGGTTCGAGGTGGTCCTGGTGCTTGGCATCTGCTCGCTTTTTTTCGCCACCAGCGCCCTGGGCGTGGTGATCCTTCTGGCGGCCGCCTATTTCCTGGAGATCCTCATCGACAACGTCATGGCCCGCATGACCTGGCGCTGGATGCTGCGCTCGGTTTTGACCGTGGGGCTGGTTCTGTCGCTGGTCAACATCCTGTGGCTGTACGTGGCCTAACCCCTTGACGGGACATCACAAGAGAGCCGAACCCATGTTCACCGACCTGATCAACAAGGGACGCCTCAAATCGCCGTGGATCATGCACTTCGACTGCGGCAGCTGCAACGGCTGCGACATCGAGGTTCTGGCCTGCCTGACGCCGATGTACGACATCGAGCGTTTCGGCATCGTCAACGTGGGCAACCCCAAGCACGCCGACGTGCTCCTGGTCACCGGCACGGTGAACCACCGCAACAAGCATGTCTTAAAAAACCTCTACGACCAGATGCCCGACCCCAAGGCGGTCATCGCCATCGGGGCCTGCGGCCTGTCCGGGGGAATTTTCCGCGAGGCCTACAACGTGGTGGGCGGCGTGGACAAGGTCATCCCCGTGGACGTGTACGTGCCGGGCTGCCCGGCCAGGCCCGAGGCCATCATCGACGGCGTGGTCAAGGCCCTGGAGGCGGTCAAGGTCAAGCTGGGGCTTACGGCCTAGGCGCCCCGACCCGAGACGTTTCGAAACGCAGTTCCCGGCGCGCCGCGCCCACATGACCCGACAACACCACAAGGACGCCGCCTGACATGGACGCAACCCCCATCGCCGCCCAAGGGCTCGTGGCCCTGGCCAAGGAAAAGTTCGCCGCCGGATACCGTCTGCTGACCTTAAGTTGCGTGGATCTGGGCGAGACGGGCTTCGACATCCTCTACCACTACGACAAAGACCTGCACCTGGAGAACTACCGCCTGACCGTGCCGCGCGGCGAGACCGTGCCGAGCATCTCCGGGGTCTACTTCGCCGCGCTTTTGGTGGAAAACGAGATACGCGACCAGTTCGGGGTGTGCTTCGACGGCATCGTGCTGGATTTCGGCGGCACCCTGTACCTGGAGGACGAGGTGCGCACCTCGCCGTTTTGCAAGTTCAGCGTCTCCCAAACAAAACCCAGCGAGGGATAGCTTCATGGCCCGCACCATCCTGCCGTTTGGTCCCCAGCATCCCGTGCTGCCGGAACCGCTGCATTTGAAACTCGTGGTCGAGGACGAGATCGTCCTCGAGGCCGTGCCCGCCCTGGGCTACGTCCACCGGGGTCTGGAGAAGCTGTGCGAAGTCCGCGACGTGGCCCAGATGATCCAGGTGGTGGAGCGGGTGTGCGGCATCTGTTCCTGCCTGCATGCCGTGTGCTACTGCCAGGGCATCGAGGCCCTGCTTGCCCTGGACGTGCCGCCCCGGGCCAAATACCTCCGCGTCATCTGGGGCGAACTGCACCGCATGCACAGCCACCTGCTGTGGCTTGGGCTTTTCGCCGACGCCTTCGGCTTCGAGAGCCTGTTTATGCAGTGCTGGAAGGTGCGCGAGCGGATCATGGACATCATGGAGGCCACCTGCGGCAACCGGGTGGTGGTGTCGGTGAACGTGATCGGCGGGGTGCGCCGTGACCTGTCCCCGGAGCAGTGCTCGTGGATCCTGGAGCAGCTGGCCATTGCCGAAAAGGACGTCAAACGCCTGCAATCCACCCTTCTCACCGACTACACCGTGTGCAAGCGCACCAAGGGCAAGGGCGTGCTCACGGCGGAGCAGGCCTATCAGCTCGGCGCGGCCGGGCCGACGCTTCGCGGCAGCGGCGTGGCCCAGGACGCCCGGCAGGAGAATTATGCGGCCTACGGGGGGCTGGAGTTCGCGCCGGTGACCGAGCCCGACGGCGACTCCTATGCCAGAAGCGCGGTGCGCTTCCGGGAGACCCTGCAATCCGTCGATCTGGTGCGCCAGGCCATCGCCCGCATGCCCGGCGGCGAGATTGTCAATCCCACCAAGGCCAAGCCCCAGGGCGAGGTCACCATGCGCGTGGAGCAGCCACGCGGCGAGCTTTTCTACTACATCAAGGCCGACGGCACAAAATATCTGGACCGCTTGCGCATCCGCACCCCGACATTCGCCAACATCCCGCCGCTTCTGGCCATGCTGCCGGGCATCGAACTGGCCGACGTGCCCGTGGTGGTGCTGTCCATCGACCCGTGCATCAGTTGCACCGAACGTTAAGACAAGGAGCGCGGTTCCATGTTCACCATGACCAAAAACGTCGTGCGCAACCTTTTGACCAAAAGCGCCACGCGGCTCTATCCCTTCGACGTTCGCGAGCCCTTCGAGGGCTACCGGGGGCGGTTGGACAACCGCATCGAGGAGTGCATCTTCTGCAAGACCTGCCAGGTGAAATGCCCGTCGCAGTGCATTACCGTGGACGCCAAGGCCGGGACGTGGGACTGCGATCCGTTCGCCTGCGTGTACTGCGCCATCTGCGTGGATCACTGCCCGGTCCACTGCCTTTTCATGGACAATACCCACCGCAAGCCCTCGGCCGAGCGGGAGACGATTCACCTTCAGGGCACGCCGAAAAAGAAGAAGGCCCCGGTGACCAAGGCAGCCCCGGCGACCGACGCTTCGCCTGCGGCCGAGGCCGCGCCCGCGCAAGACGCCGCGCCAGCGTCGCCCGCTCCTGAGGGCGAAGCTGCTCCTGCCCCTGACGCCCCCGAGGCTCCGGCCGACGCCGAAAAGTAGTCCGCTCTCCCACCCTTCACACGCATCCGCCCGCCGCATGGAGAGAGTCCGTGCGGCGGGTGTTTTTTTTCCAAAACGCTATATTCATATTGCCTATTAGCCGACACTATGGGAGACATATATAACACAAACCACATAAGGAGGTCGTTATGTTTAAATTAGCCTGGACCATTGCGCTATTTGTCGTTACACTTACTTTTTCAAATATTTCACTCGCAAAGGATAAAAATGCGGCCCCCTCCCCTAACAGTCCAAATGTTGAAATTAAATCAAATAGTTATACAACAGGAAACACCTCTACAACCGTTACGACCGGTAGTATGCCGATTACTCAAAGTGGTAAGGTCGGCGCCTACGTTGGCTCCACAACGACAACTGATCCCTCCACGCATAGCCAAAAGTCAACGTACCATGGCGGAGTTGAAATAAAGTATTAATTTTTCAGCATCCTCCTCACTCATTCAAGTACGTTGCCTGCCAGGGGGGGAGTACCCCCCGTGGCAGGCATAAGCGTTGATACCGTGAGGTGGCCCCGTGCCCTCACCCTTGGACAACCCCGCGACCCGTGCTAGCATGGGGCCGCCATGACCGCCCACGACGCCTTATTTCCCGATTACGCGGCCCTGTACCGCCGCGCCTTCGCGCTTTACGGGCCGAGCGCCTTGTGGAGCAGCCGCCCCGTGCCGAATCCCACCCGCGCCGACGCGTTGGCCATCACCACCAGCCTTCGCGTGGAGGGCGATTTGGCGGCCCGGCGGCTGGCGGAACAGATCGAGCAGGCCTGCCGTGCCGCTGACTAGCCTGCAATCCGACATCCTGCGCCTGCTGGCGGCGCATCGCGACCCCGAGAGCTACGTGGCCTGAGGGACGCCGCTTCATCGCGACACGTCCCGCTATTCCGGCGACATCGACATCTTCCAGGACCGCGAGGAGCGGGTGGCCCAGGCCGCCGAGGCCGATGCCCGGGTGCTGGTCGATAACGGCTATGACGTGCGCTTTGTGCGGCGCGAACGCGCCCTGTACACCGTGCTGGTCGGCAAGGGCGGCGAGACGACCCGGCTGGAATGGGTGGTGGACAGCGATTTCCGGTTTTTCCCGGCCGCGCCGGACGAACTTTTCGGATACGTGCTGCATCCGGCGGACCTGGCCGCCAACAAGATCATGGCCGCCGCCGGACGCCGGGAGCCGCGCGACGTGGTGGATCTGGTCACGATCCACGAGCGGGTGCTGCCGCTTGGGGCGGTGGCCTGGGCGGCGGTGGGCAAGTCGCTGGGGTTTACGCCCGAGGGACTTTTGCAGGAGGTGCGGCGGCTGGCGCGCTATACCGAGGCGGATTTCCGGCGGCTGGCCAGCGATCCGCCGGTCGATGCCGCCTGGGTCATGCGGCGGTTCCGGCTGGCGCTGGACGAGGCCGAGGCGTTCGTGGCGCGCATGCCCACGGACAAGGCCGGGATGCTCTTTCTCAAGGACGGCCGGGTGGTTGCGCCCGATCCGGATGATCTGGCGGCTTACGAAACCCACTCCGGGTCACGGCGCGGCCACTGGCCAAGCAGCCTGGGGATTGAATCCGCCATGTTCGAGCGGTACGGGAAATAGGCCCTACCCCCCGCATCTCCCAAACATCCGCACCCCCAGCCACTCCAGGACCAGGGACGGATTGACCTGCATCACCAGCGCCTCCTGGCATTCGCTCAAAAGCACATCGAAAAACCGCACCGCGCCGGGATCGGACAGTTCCGCCAGGAACCGGCCAAGCGGCGACGCGGCCCGGCCGGACAGGGCCTCGGCCAGGCACCGGGCGCAGGCCAGAAGGATATGGTCGGCCAGTAGCCGCGTCATGCGCCCCTTGACACTGGTGCGCACGAACCAGCCCCGGCCGGTGCGGTAGAACACGGCCAGGGCCTCGGCCCATTCCATGGGGTCTTCGTCGCCAAGCTCGGCGGGAAGCGAGGGGGTTTCGGGGTCGGGCCAGGCCAGGGTCATGACGAAGGACCGCGACACCAGCGTCGGGAAAAGCCGCTCCCGCTGCGGGGCGAGCAGCATGAAGCAATGCCTGGGGCGGGGGTCTTCCAGGGTCTTTAAGAGGGAATTGGCGGCCTCGATGCTAAGCGCCTGGGCCTCGGCCAGGATCACCGCCCGCCAGCCGTCGCCGCGCGGCGGTTCGCCCGCCTTGGCCCGGATGTCGCGTACGTCGTCGGCCTTGATGGTCCCGGCCATGCCGTCCAAGAGGATCAGATCCAGAAAAACCTGCTCCCGAATCTGCACGCAGGCCGGGCACACCCCGCAGGGCGCGCCGGACGCCGGGCAATTGAGCCGGGCCGCGAAAAAAAGCGCCGCGCACAGGCGTTCCGAGGCCGCGCCGCCCTCGATGACCAGGGATTGCGGCGGGGCCTTGGCCAGCTTGCAAAGCCGGGCCAGGACATGGCCCTGGCGCGCCGGGATGCCGAAGGCCTCGCCGTTCATGGTCGCGGCCTCACGTCGTTCCCCCCGCGGCCACGGCCGCGCGGTCCGCGCCCGGACATCCCTCGCTGGCCATATCGACTGGGGTCGTCATGTGCGGACATACCGTCGCATGTTTCGGGCAGGCCGGCCCTACGACCGGATGATGGTCTGCCGCCGGTCCGGTCCCACGGACAGGATCGAACAGCGGGTGCCCAGGGCCTGCTCGATGCGCGACACGTATTCCCGGGCCGCCAGGGGCAGATCCTCCCAGGCGGTGAGGCCGGTGATGTCTTCGTCCCAGCCGGGCATGGTCTCATAGAGCGGCTCCACCTGCTCCAGGGCGTTTTCCTCCTGGGGCGGATATTCGTAGACCTTGCCCTTGTAGCGGTAGCCGATGCACAGCTTGAGTTCGAAAAGGCCGCTTAACACGTCAAGCTTGGTCAGGGCGATTTCGGTCGGCCCGGACAGCCTGGCCGCCTCGCGCAAAAGCACCAGATCCAGCCAGCCGCAGCGCCGCCGCCGACCGGTGGTGGCCCCGAACTCGCCGCCCTGGGACTGGAGATAGTCGCCCACGGTGCCGAAAAGCTCGGTAGGGAACGGCCCCGAGCCGACCCGGGTGGTGTAGGCCTTGACCACGGCCACGATGCGCGACAGCACCGACGGCGCACAGCCGCTTCCGGCGGCGGCCTGCCCGGCCACGGTGTTGGAGGAGGTCACGTAGGGATAAGTGCCGTGGTCGATGTCCAGGTGGGTGCCCTGGGCGCCTTCGAACAAGACGTCGCCCCCGGCCCCGAGGGCCTTTTGGATCTCCGTGGACACGTCGCCCAGATGCGGCACAAGCCGCTCGGTCACGGGCAATATGGCCTCGAACACGGCCGCCGGGTCCACGGCCTCCAGGCCGTACAGATTGGCGAACAGGGCGTTTTTCTCCACAAGGGCCGTCTCGATCTTGGTGCGCAGCAGTTCCGGATCAGCGAAATCCCCGGCCCGGATGCCGATGCGGGCCATCTTGTCCTCGTAGCAGGGGCCGATGCCCCGGCCCGTGGTGCCGATCTTGGCCCCGGCCCGAAGCGCCTCACGCGCCCCGTCGAGCAGGCGGTGATAGGGCATGATGACCTGGGTCTTTTTGCTGATGATCAGCCGCCGGGGCGAGACGTCCACGCCCTGCTCGGCCAGCATGTCCATCTCCCGGCACAGGACTTCCGGGTCGAGGACCACGCCGTTGCCCACCAGGCAGGTCGTGCCCGGATGCAGGATGCCCGAGGGGATCAGATGCACGATGGTCTTCTCGCCTCCGACCACCAGGGTGTGCCCGGCGTTGTTGCCGCCCTGGAAACGCACCACGGCATGGGCGTTTTCCGTCAGAAGGTCCACGATTTTCCCCTTGCCCTCGTCGCCCCACTGGGCGCCGTGAACCACGAGTCCCCGTCCGGCGGAGACGCTGCGCTCGACCATGGTGTGTTACTCCCCGTCTTCCTTGGGCCGCAGGGTCAAAAGCTTGCCCCGCTTGGCCGGATCGGGGGCGGGTTGGCTCGGCACGGGCCGAAGCCCCTCCTCGCGCGGCATCCCCCGGCCTCCGGCGGACGCGCCAGGGGCGGCCGCCCCCGGTGCGGCCGTGGCGGCCCAATGGTGATTGAACAGTTGATTTTTGAAACGCATGGCCTGGATCATGCCCAGAACCAGCACCGCCTCCTCCCAACGCCTGGAGGGCTCGAAGCGGCTGACGCGCCCGGCATATTCCTCCCACAAGGACATAAGCGACGCCTCGTCAAAGGCGGCCAACTGCCTGGCCAACTTCACAAGCACCTTTTCCACGGTCACGCTCCTTGCCGGGATGCCCCGCGCCCGCCCCGGGGGGCGCATGCGGGCGGGTATGGTCTAGCAGAAATGCCGCCACGGGCCAAATGCAATTTGCCCGGTCCCCCGGGCTGTGGTAGGCACAGCCAGTCGCAACGCCACATCACGGAGACACGGATCCCATGAGCGATCTCAAAAAAATGTATTCCACCCTGGCCGAAGATCCCTTTCCGGCGGACATGACGCTTCGCCTGGGCGACACGGAACTGCGCTTCGCCAAGAAGACCTGGACCATCGACGGCGCGCAAAAAGGCCTGCGCTACGGGGAAAACCCGGACCAGCCCGCGGCCCTCTACGAGCTGGCCGCAGGGGAACTGACCCTTGGCGGGGTGGCCTTTCGCGGCCCCGGCCACAGGCTGGTGGCGGCCATGACCGAGGAGCACCTGGTCCAGTCCGGCAAACACCCGGGCAAGATCAACCTGACCGACGTGGACGGCGGGGTCACCGTGCTGCAATACTTAAGCGCCAAGCCCGCCGTGGTCATCCTCAAGCACAACAATCCCTGCGGCGCGGCCTGGTCCGATGCGGGCCTGGCCGACGCCTTCGACAAGGCCTTCACCTCCGACCGCATCGCGGCCTTCGGCGGCACGGTGGTGGTCAACCGGACCATGGACGCGATAACCGCCGAACGCCTGTCCACGGTCTATTTCGAGGTGGTGGCCGCCCCGGACTACGACGACGCGGCCCTGGCCGTGCTGCGCGCCAAGAAAAACCTGCGCATCCTGCGCCTGCCCGGGCTGGCCAAACTGGACGCCCTGGCCGGGGCGCCCTTCCTGGACATCAAGTGCTTAAACGACGGCGGCATGGTGCTCCAGTTCTCCTTTCGCAACCGCATCCTGTCCCCGGCGGATTTTTTTCCGGCCACGGCCGAAAAAGACGGGGTCACCGTGGCGGCGCGCGCGCCCACGTCCAAGGAGGCCGAGGATCTGCTGTTTGCCTGGGCCGTGGAGGCGGGGGTGACCTCGAACTCGGTCATCTTCGCCAAAAACGGGGCCACGGTGGCCATCGGCACCGGCGAACAGGACCGGGTGGGCTGCGTGGAGCTGACCATTTACAAGGCCCAGACCAAATACGCAGACCGGCTGGCCTTTGCCGAGGCCGGGCTGTCCCTGTACGAATTGGAGAAAAAGGCCGAGACCGATGAGGCCGCGAAAACGCTTCTGGCCGACATCCGCCGCCGCACGGCCGAGGCCAAGGGCGGCCTGCCGGGTTCCGTGCTGGTCTCGGACGGCTTTTTCCCCTTCCGCGACGGCGTGGATCTGGCCCTGTCCGTGGGGGTGACGGCCATCGCCCAGCCCGGCGGCTCCATCCGGGACACCGAGGTCATCGCCGCGGTCAACGAGGCCGTGCCCCAGACGGCCATGGTGTTCACCGGGCAGCGGTCGTTCAAGCACTAGGGCCGCGTCCTTTGCAAGACACCACGGCCTGTTAGAAAAAACTCTTTCGAATTGTTGTTTTCGCAATCCGGATACGCCTGTTTCGGGGAAACGACACCAAGCCCACCAGGGAGCGTTCCATGCTGTTGATCGTCTGGCTGGCCCTGACCTATCTGACGGCCTCCTTTCCCTTTGGCCTGTGGATCGGCCTGTCCTGCGCCGGGGTGGACCCGAGGCAGGCCGGGAGCGGCAACACCGGGGCCACCAACGTGGCCAGGCTGTGCGGCACGAAGCGCGGCGTGGCCGTGCTGGTCCTGGATCTGCTCAAGGGCTATCTGCCCGTGGTTCTGGGGGCGGCGTTTTCGGATTCGTGGATCTTTCTGAGTCTGGTGGGACTGGCGGCCCTTTTGGGGCACATGTGCTCCATCTTCCTTTACGGCAGGGGGGGCAAGGGCGTGGCCACCACCATCGGCGTCTTTCTGGCCTATTCCCCCCTGGCGGCGCTTCTGGCCGTGGCCGTGTGCGTCGCCGTCATCAAGCGCACGGGATACGTCTCGGCGGGCTCCCTGGCCCTGGCGGCGACCCTGCCCCTGGCCCTGCTCGTCACCGGCAATGCGGCCTATATCCCGGTTTCCGTGGTGGTGGCGGCCTGGATCGCCTGGCGGCATCGGGAAAACATCTCGCGGCTTCTGGCCGGGGAAGAGAAAAGCTGGCGCAGGAACCGCTAAGCCGCGCCGGACGGCAAGGGGACCGGACCAGGAGACGTCACCCGGCCAGGCCGCCGTCCTGCCCCGGACCCGTCTGGGACGTCGACACGGCATGGACCAGCACCATGTCCGGGGGCACGAAGACGAAACTGACGTCATGCATCTCGACAGGGGCCTGGGGAACCTTGATCTCCAGTTTGCGCCGCACGGACTGCCGCCCCTCGAAGGCCGTCCACAGCGTCAGATAGATCTCCGGGGCCTCCGCCAGAATCTCCCCGGCCCGGTGGCCCAGAAGTCCTTCCAGACGGCCGCGCCCTACCGCCAGGGCGGCCCGGTTGGCCTCGGCCAGCACGAAATCCCCCTCCACGAGCCGGAAGACGCAGGCGGGCTGGGGGAAATGCCGGTACAGAAACCGGAAGCGTTCCCGGCTCTCCACCAGTTCCGCCTCCATGCGCCGCCGGTCGCTGACGTCGGTCAAAAGGGCCACCACCCGCGACAGCCCGCCCCGGGCGTCGTGTTCCGGAAAAACGCTCAACGATATCCAGCGGATGGCCTCCAAGCCGTCCCGAGGGATGCCCACGGTCACGTCGCGCAGTGGTTCCTGGGACAAAAAGACCTCCGCCAGGGGGGTCTCCTCGGGCCGCAGGGGCGAGGCGTCCTCCCGGCACAGGGCGAACGGGGGCCGCGACAGGGGCTGGTTGAGGATGTCTTGGCTGGAGACGCCTAAAATCTCCAGGGCCTTGCG
The DNA here is from genome assembly GCA_031082225.1 of Desulfovibrionaceae bacterium. Lineage (GTDB taxonomy): Bacteria > Desulfobacterota > Desulfovibrionia > Desulfovibrionales > Desulfovibrionaceae > Desulfolutivibrio. Next base: position 138,617 of record JAVHLG010000001.1, read on the forward strand.
GTTGACCATGTCCACGCGGCCGTCTCCGGCGGCGGTCAGCACGCCGACCTCCAGGTTGGAGACCAGTCCCCGGTATTTTTTTTCGCTCTCGGCCAGGGCCAGTTCGGCGGCCCGGCGGTCCGTGACGTCCCGGCCCACGGACTGGATTTCCGTCAAGCGCCCCTGGGCGTCGAAAATGCCCCGGTTGACGAACTGCATGAAACGCACCCGCCCTGCGCCCACCACCCGGTTCTCCACCACCACCACGGGACGATCCGGGGTCAGTTCGGCCAGCCTGCGCTCAATGTAGGCAAGATCCTCCGGATGGGGAAAAGGCCTCCAGGTTCCGGCCGAAAGCTCCTCCAGGGTCTTGCCGAACAGGCGGCACGAGGGCTCGTTGGCGAAGAGCACCGTTCCGTCGGGGCGAAACCGGAAAATGATCTCGGTCTGGTCCTCCACCACGGCCCGGTAGCGTTCCTCGCTGGCGCGCAGGGCCCGTTCCATGCGCTGCACCTCGGCCAGACGCTCCCGCAGCATCCGGTTGGCCTCGCCAAGCTCCCTGGTGCGATTCTGCACCCGCCGTTCCAGCTCGTCATGGGCCAGCCGCAGGGCCTTCTCGGCCTCCACCCGGCGGGTGATGTCCAGGCCGTAGACATTGGCGCACTGGCGCTCGGGACAGGGAACGGCCACGCAATGAAAATGCCTGGGGGGATACGACAACTCTCCCTCCTGACGCTCCTCCTCGTCCAGGGCCGCATGGACCATCGCGCACAGGCCGGACTGCCTCCCGGCCTGGGTCAGGGTGTCGCCCGTGTCCGTCCCCCAGAGAAGCCGGGCGGCCGGGTTGGCGTATTCCACGAGCCCGTCCAGGCTCACCCGCAGGACCGGATTGGGATTGTTCAGGGGAAAACGGGCCAGGGTCTGGGCCTCGCGAATGGCGGCGAGATGCTCGGTGACGTCGCACAGGGTTCCGGAGATGCGCACCGGGGTTGTGTCCGGGGCGAAGGACGCCACGGCCCGGGCCTGGGCCACGCGCTCCTGGCCGTCCGTGCGCACGAACCGGAAGCGGTAATCCACCTCGCCCGGTCCGGACAGGGCCGACTCCCGCACGGCCACCAGGATGCGTCGGTCCTGCGGGTGCACATGCCCGAGAAAAAAATCCCAGGTGGGATCGGCCTCGGCCGGTTCGCGTCCGAACAGACGATACATCTCGTCGGACCAGTAGTTGACCCCGGCCACCAGATCCCTGTCCCAACTGCCGATCCCGGCCAGGCGCTGGGATTCGTTGAAGCGCCACTGGAGAAGTTCCCGGTCGTCATCCCGGCCGGAGACGGGGCCGGGCGCCGGACCAGAGTCCGGGCGGCGGACTGGATCAGAGGCTTTGGCGCGGCCTGGATCGGAGGCTGGACCGGCAGAGGTTGCGTCGGAGGCTGGACCAGCAGCGGTTGCGTCGGGGGGTGGATCAGAGGCTTTGTCGCAGCCTGGATCGGGGGCTGGACCGGCAGAGGTTGCGTCGGAGGTTGGGCCAGAGGCTGGACCGGAGGATGGGCCGGAGGATGGGCCGGAGGATGGATCTGGCGCGGGACCGGCAGGGATTACATCGCGGCCTGGGCCGACTCGTCCGGCCTGCCCGGCCTCCCCCCCGCTGCCTTCCGCCCTGCGGACCATGTCCGCAAAAAAGCCGGGGCGGCGGCGGATCGCGGCCAGGACATCGCCCGCCACCTTGCCCGAAAGGGCCAGGATCTCGTCCGGACACTCGCCCAGTTCCCGGGCCAGGGCCACCAGCTTTTCCTCGGACAGGGAGACGGAATCGCCGCGTTCGATGCGGCTTAAGTGCGAGGGCTGCATGCCCACGGCAAACGCCACCTGGCGCAGGGAATACCGCCTGTCGGCGGCCAGAAGCGCCAGACGCTTTCGACGAAGCCGCGTTCCGAGTCCGCCCTTATCCATGGTGTTGACCATAGCGTAAACAGGGAACGGCGACAAGCTTTCTGAAAGGGCGTCATTGTAGAAAGACGGCCCCCGGGAGGCCTGCGCGGCGTCGGCCGCCTCGGCGTAGCCGGGAAACCAGGCCCGGCCTGCGCGGCTCAGCCCAGGATGTCCTTGGCCCACAGGGTGGCCTCGGCGTAGATTTTGGCCGCATGCGCGGCATCGGCCCCGGTCTGCGCCAGGAGGCCCAGGGCCTGATCGAAACGCCCGCCCTCCAGATCGCCCACCAACCGCAGCAACTGCCCGGCCTTCCCGGTCTCCCCGCGCAAGGCGGACAGGATATCCTCGGGCAGGGGAAGCTGGGCCGCCACCTCGGCCATGGACTGCCCCAACAGCGCGTCCATGCGGGAAAAAAGCCCCAGCATGAACAGGGAGTCCGGGCTATACGGCAGACGCCCGTCCCCCTGGGCCAGCAGATCCAGAAAGCGGGCCCGGGTCAGGGACTGAAACGACACCTCGCGGCCAAGGGGGCTGTGGGCCATGTCCGACAGCAAAACGGCCATGAGCCATTTGCGCAAGGGATTCTGGCCCATGACCAGCATGGCCTGGGACAGGGAGACGATCTTGTCCATCCGGTAGAAGGCCGCCGAATTGAGGTATTTGAGCAGCCTGAAGGACAATCCGGCGTCCGAGGACAGGATGGCCACGATCCGCTCCGGATCGGGATCGGGTCCGGACACCTCCTGCAGCAGGCGGACCTTGGACACCACCCCCACCGGCGGCTTGCGGCCGCTGACCACCTCGGGGCGGCTGAAATAATAGCCCTGGAAATACGAACACCCGGCCTCCAGGCAGGCCAGGTGGGTCTCCCGGTCCTCCACCTTTTCGGCCAAAAGGGCCTTGCGCCCGGCCACAAGGGGCCTGGCGAGCTCTTGCAGACGCCCCGGGGGCAACCCCAGGACATCCACCTTGACGATGTCGGCCATCGCCACGAACGGCGCCAGTTCCGGCTGCCCCACGAAATCGTCCACGGCCAGGAGATAGCCCGCCTGCTTGATGGCCCGGCAGGCGGCGAGAACCTCCGGGTCCGGCCGGACATCCTCCAGTATCTCCACCACGCACAGCTCCCGGGGCAGGGCAAGGGGGGTCTGTCTGAGCAAAAGCCCTGTGGGGAAGTTGATGAAGACCTTCCGGGGTTCGAGCATGGTCTCAAGAACCAGGGGAAAACCGTCGGCAATGACCTTGGCCGTGGCCGTATCCGCATCGGCCACCCGGGCCGTGGTCGCGTTCGCCGCCTGCCGAAACAACAGTTCAAAGCCGTAGACCCGCGAATCGCGGTCCAAAATGGGCTGTCTGGCCACGAACACGGGTTCGAAAAACCGCCTCTCCGGCGTCTTGTGCTGCGTGTTCATGCCCTCTCCCCCCCGGGGGAGGGCAACGCCGCCAGGCCTTCCCGCGCGTCCAGGGTCTCCTCCAGGACGCGGGCGGCGCGGTCGGATTGGGCGGGATCGGCCGCCGCAGCCTCGATATGCCCGGCCAGCCGATGCCGCAGTTCCGCCGTGTCCCAGGCCCCGGACGCCTGGGGGCTGGCCCCGGCCCAGGCTGAATACGCCTCCAGGGCCTTGGCGGCGCGTCCCAGGCGCAACCGGCACAGGCACAAATACAGTCCGGCCGGGTGCCCCTCCGAGCGCCTGGCCACGCGCTCGAACTCCACCAGGGCCTGGACATGGCGTTCCATGGCGTACAGCGCCCGCCCAAGGAGCATCCTGGCCTCGTCGTCGCCCGGCGTCTGCCGCAGCCACAGACGCAGGTTCGTGACCGCCTCATCCATGTCCCCGGCCGAAAACGCCGCCACCCCCCGATCCCGCCAGGACGCCGCCGCTTCCTGCGACGGCCCGGCAGGCGCATCGGGAGCCCGCCCGGCCATCAACTGAAACATGCCCCGCCGCGAGAGACCTGTCTGGTGTTCCTGGCCCATGCGTTTTCTCTCCGGTGCGCACTCCGCGCTGCCGCTGTCCGGCCGTTTGTTTTTTTTAGAAAATCAATCGGGAACGTCACCAAGGAATATACCCTTTCCATAGGAATTGGAAAAGGCGACGCAGACAATTTTCAACATGCCGGATTTCATGGCAAAAATTTTTTCCGTGGCATCTCGGCTCATTGGCCCGTTTCCTGCTTAGAGAGATGCCAAGCGCGTCGGTCCCCCCAACCGGCACGCTGCATGGAAGGTCTCCACCGGCTGCTGCGGCCAACCCCCAGCCTCCTCCCCCACGGCCGCACAGCCCAATGACGCAAGCCGTTTCCGTCTCTCCCTGGACGGAAGCGGCTTGCGTCATGCCGTGGCCGATCCCGGTCCTTCTGAGTGGGGAGCTGCGCCGCCCCGGCCGGGTTCCAATCCAGGAAGTGACCTCCCGGCGGTTTTGCGGTAAAGGAATGCATGCACAAATTCGCGTTTTTTTTCCTGGCCCTTTCCTGGCTCATGCTGGCCGTCCCGGGCCCGCCCCTGGCCGCCCCCGGTCCGGCCGCCCCCGGTCCGGCCCGCGACATCGCCGGGACATGGGAGGCCCAGGTCATGGGCCAGTCGGCCACGGTGGCCTTCACCCAAAACGGCAACCTGATTTCGGGCCTCCTGGTCCTGCCGGACATTTCCGGCGCCCAAAACACCTATCACCTCTCCGGCACCATCGTGGGCGACTTTTTTGCAGCCGTCCACGGCAGCGGGCACATGCTGCGCGGTTGGCTGCGCGGTCCGGACGAGGCCGACGGGGAGCTCCTTCTCACGGACACCCCGCCCATCGCCCTTACGCTGCATCGGCTGCGCTAAGAGACCCCGGTCATCCCGCGCCCGCCCGCCGTCCCGGGAACAGACACGATGCGGCGCGCCCATCAGGCCTCCCCCCGACCCGCCGCTGCAATGCCCCGCCATGGGAAGACCGCCGCCTTGACACAGGTTACCCGGCATGTTCATTTCCCTCTGTCGGCAGACGGATTTTCCCGTTTGGCCTTGCTGGCGCGAGAATCCATGAACACACGCACCCCCCTGGTATTTTACGAAAATCTGCGGCGTCTGCGCCAGCAGGCGGCCCTGGATCTGTCTGAAGCGGCCCGCCTGGCCGCCATGGACAGCGACCGCCTCCGCGATATCGAGGCCGGAAACGCGGACCCGTCGCTTTCCGAAATCTGCGCCCTGGCCCAGGCCCTGGGAACCACGGCCCCGGCCATTTTGGCCCATGGCGGGACAGCCCCGGAAGGGGACACGCTGCGCCGTCTGGAAAAGGCCTGGGCCAGCACCCCCGACATCATGTGCGTCATCGACCAGGATCTGCGCTACGTCCTGGTCAACGACGCCTATCCCGCCCTGCTGGGCATCCCCCGGGAGCGCATCCTCGGGGCCCGGACGGGCCTTTTGCTGCCCCCCGCCCTCTTCGAGGCGGAGGCCAGGCCCCGGCTGCTGCGCTGCCTTGGCGGCGAGGCCGTCGAATGGCAGGGCTGGTTCGAGCATCCGCGCACCCGGCAACGGATCTATTGCGTGGCCCGCTTTCACCCCTGGACCGATCCCGCCACCCTGGCCCCCCATGTCATCCTCATCATCCGGGAGCAGACCGACCAGCAACGCATCGTTGACGACCTGCGGGAAAGCGAAAAGACCACCTCCCTGCTGTTCCGCGTCTCCAACGTCATCGCCGGATCCGGCGAGACCGAGGAAATCTATCCCATCATCCGCCGCGTTCTGGGCGAGGTCATCCCTGCCGAGCATTTTTACGTGGCCCTGGCGGACCGCCAGCGGGACTGTCTGGATTTCGTCTATACGGCCAGCGACAGGGACCGGGATCTCCCCCCTGTGGAACGGCTGAGCCTGCTCACGCCCCCCCTGTCCAAGGAGAACTTCGGCGACTTCAAATGCGGCAACCTCCTGACCGAGGTCATCCGCACCGCGCACCCCCTGTGCGTCACCCGCAAGGTCATGCGCATGACCGGCATGGCCTGCCCCGGGGCCCTTCCCGAGGTCTGGATGGGCGTCCCCATCCGGGTGCGCCAGGAGGTCTTGGGGGTCATGGCCGTCAAAAAATTCGACAGCCCCGCCCGCTATTCCAAAAAAGACATGAACCTCATGCTCTCGGTGGCCGAACAACTGGCCTACGGCGTGGACCGCCGCCGCACCATGGCCGCCCTGCGCGCCGCCAAGGAGGAGGCCGACCGGGCCAACCGGGCCAAGAGCGACTTCCTGGCGGGCATGAGCCATGAGATCCGCACCCCCTTGAATGCCGTGCTGGGGCTGGCCGACCTGCTTTTGGCCTCCCGGCTGGAGCCCGAACAGATCGACTACCTGGAGACCATCCGCGACTCGGCCCGCCACCTGCTCACCGTGGTCGGCGACATCCTGGATCTGTCCAAGATCGAGGCCAAACGGCTCGATCTGGAGCACATCGACTTCGACGTCACCGCCGTGCTGCGGTCCACGATCAAGACCTTCGGGGCCCTGGCCGCCAAAAAGGGCCTGTGGCTCAACCTCGACCTGGCGCCCAGCGTCCCCCGCCATCTGCGCGGCGACCCGAACCGCCTGCGCCAGATCATCATCAATCTGGTGGGCAACGCCCTCAAATTCACCGAGTCCGGCGGCGTGACCATCCGCGTGTCCCACGCCGAACCGGCCACGGCCTCCCGGGTGGCCCTGCGCTTCCAGGTCACGGACACGGGCATCGGCCTGCCCCCCCATCTCTCGGCCTCGATCTTCGACACGTTCCGTCAGGCCGACCCCTCAACGGCCCGAAAATACGGGGGGACGGGACTTGGACTGTCCATCAGCCGCCAGCTCGTCGAACTCATGGGCGGCCATATCGAGGTGTCATCCACGCCCGGCAAGGGCAGCACCTTCACCTTCACGGCGGTCTTCGTGCCGGGCAGCCCCCCGGCGAAGGCGACCGGCGACGCGCCGGTCCAGGCCGCCGTGGCCCAGGCCCGGGTTCCGGCCTCCATCCTCCTGGCCGAGGACAATCCGGTCAACGTCAAGCTGGCCAGCGCCCACCTGCAGAAGATGGGCTACCGCCTGAGCGTGGCGATCAGCGGCCTCCAGGCCTTGGAGGCCCTGGCCCGGGAGCGGTTCGACCTGGTGCTCATGGATGTGGAGATGCCGGGCATGGACGGCGTGACCGCCTCGGGCGTCATCCGCTCCGGCGGCTCCACCGAACACCCGATCCTCGATCCCGACGTGCCCATCGTGGCCGTGACCGCCCACGCCTCCCCCGAGGTGCGCCGCCGCTGCCTGGAGGCGGGGATGGACGAATACCTGACCAAGCCCATCAATTTCGGGGAACTGGCGGCCATTATCCGGCGGCTTTTGCCCGGGGACGGAGAACCGGCGACCGCCGCCTGTCCCGCCCCCCGGCCGCACCACGCGCCCTCCGGCCCATCCCCCTACGCCGTTTTGGACACCCGCGCGGCCATGGAGCGCCTGGGCATCGACGCGGCAGGCTACGCCCCCATCCTGGCCGTTTCCGCCCGTGAGATCGAACGGCGGCTCGCCTTGTGCCGCACGGCCATGGCAGGCGGCAATCTGGCCGATCTGGCCCTGCACGCCCACACCCTCAAGTCCACCACGTCCACCATCGGCGCGGTGGAGTGCGCGGAATACGCCCGCCATCTCGAACACGCCGCCGACGCCGGAAAAACGGATGAGGCGGCCGCCTGTCTGGACGCCCTGGAGAAGGAACTGCGCAAGGTAGCCGCCTGCATCCAGGACGCCCAACGTGAGATTGACACCGAGAAACCCACGCCCCCAACCCTGCGGAGCTGACCCCATGCCCACCATCCTGATTGCCGACGATTCCATGTTCCAGCGTTTCCAGACCTCCAAAACCGCCGCCGGGGCCGGATACGAGGTCATCGAGGCCAAGGACGGCCAGGAGTGCCTGCGGCTGATGCTGGAAAAACGCCCCGACGTGCTTCTTTTAGACCTCAACATGCCCGCCCTGGACGGCCTGGCCGTCATGGAACGTCTGGCCGCCGAGGGGGCCCTCCCGGCCCGGATCTACGTGCTCACGGCCGACATCCAGGACACCACCCGCGCGAGGTGCATGGACCTGGGCGCCCACGACTGCATCAACAAGCCCGTGGATCAGGCCGTTTTGGGCAGGATCCTGGCCGAGGCCCGCCAAGCGCTATGACGACAGGGGACACAGACGGCGTTTTTCGGCTTGCCCGGCCGCCAGCGCGGCCAAGGAAGGAGCGTTCATGGAACTGACCCCCATGCGACTGGACATCCTCCAGGAGCTCATCAACATCGGCGTGGGCCGGGCCGCAGGCATGCTCAACCGCATGGTCAGCACCCATATCCAGTTGCAGGTGCCTGAGTTGGTGGTTTTGTCCTCCAAGGAATTCCTCACCCGCTACGGAACGCGGGGCAAGGAGATCTTTTCCGCCGTACAACTGACGTTTACCGGGCATTTCTCGGGGTTAAGCGCCCTGATCTTCCCGCCCGAAAGCGCCTCGCGCCTGGTGGGCATCATCCTGGGCAACTCCGTGATCTCCCCTGACGAGGCCGAGGCCATGCGGGTGGAAACCCTCCAGGAAGTGGGCAACATCGTCTTAAACGGCGTCATGGGCTCCATCGGCAACATCCTCAAGGAGAACATCGTGTTCTCCACCCCGGACTATGTGGAGGAACGCTTCGAGCGTCTGGTGTTTTTCGGGGAACACGCCGATGACCGGGCCATGGTGCTCATGGCCCGTACCCAGTTCACCATCAAGGACCATCTCATTGAGGGGGAGGTGCTGATCCTGTTCAGCCTGGCCTCCTTCGACACCCTGCTGGCGGCCATAGACGCCCTGGGCGCATCGTAACCATCTGGACGAGCAGACAAAACGCCGAGGCCCCGTCCACAAGGGAAAACGGGCCTCGGCTGCTTCCGGGATTTGGCCGCATCAGGTAAGGGAGGAGGCCATGCCTTCGGCCGAGGTGCCGCCGGAACTGGTGGTCCCGTACTGTTCGGTCTGCAACTGGGTGAGCTGGGCCTGGTACTGAGACAACTGGGCCTGCAGGTTCTGGATCTTCTGCTGCTTCTGATCGTCCGGGAGGTCTTCCTGCTGGGCCTCCTCGATCTTCTCCTGCAAATCTTCGATCTTTTCCTCGATCTCGTCGATCTGATCCTCAATGTCGCTGGTCGTGTCCTCGGACTTCGAGGCGCCGCCCGCGCCGCCGGACTTGGACGAGGCCGCCAGCTTGAGACCTTCGGCGGAAAGGCTCACGGTGTCGCCGGAGTCGGTGGTTGCGCCTGATGTGGCGCCGCTTTGGCTGCTGGCGCCGGAGGCGTTGGTCTGGGAGGTTCCCGTCAGGGACGTGGCCGTCGCATACAGGCTGGAAGCGGAAATTTCGAAGGACATGTCGTACCCCCTGGTCTTACGCACAAATATACTGCTCTTATCGGCCAAGGGTGAACATGCTTTAGGCAGGACGACGGTATTTTAGAAAATTATTCCTCGTTCCGCATGTCGTGCAATGCATTGCACGAACCCATGTCTGTAGAATTCCATCGAACACCCTGCTCGTACCGTTTTTGAAAGGCATGCAACCCGGGCCTTCCCCTACGTCCATCCCTGCACATGTCCCTTTGCACCATTGCACATTGCACACATCGAGTTGCACAACGCCGTTGAAATCACCACGTGCAAAGCCTCCCTCCCCATCCATGCCGCGCGACGGGCGGACCGCACCGCGCACCGGGCGAATCCATGCCCGGTCATGACCCTCCGCCCGCAGGGCATCTCCCCGCATCGCGCACAGGGCGAATCCCGCCGGGGGGCGGACCCCGGCCCGTCGGCGCGGCAGGGCGGCCTCCGGACACGATATCTTCCCGCGGTCATGGCCCTATGCCCGCAGGGCAACTCCCCGCATCGCGCACAAGGAGAATCCTGTCAGGGAATCTGCCCCGGCTTTTCGTCACGTTAGGACGGCCCCCAGGCGCGAATTATTCCCAGGTCACGGCCGCCACAAAGGAAAGTGGCCCCGGATCGTGACGATCCAGGGCCGCTTTGTGGTGGCCAGACCGCAAACGGTTGGCCTTTGCAATTCGGGGCGCCTTTTTCCTGCCGACAGCTTTTCTCCAATCCTGACCTGATGTTGAGCGCCTTGTGCTCCACCAGGGGCGTCAGGTCAGGGACATGGACGCCCCCTCGGCCCGGGTGCCGCCGGGGTTGCGGCTTGAGCCGGTCAGGGCCTTTTGCAGCTCGGCCAATTGCTCCTGATACTGGGAAATCTGGGATTGCAGCATCTGAACCTTTTGCCGTTTTTGCTCGTCAGACAGGTTTTGCTCCTCAATCTGGCGGATCTGTTCCTGAAGCTCCCTGATCAGCTTTTGGATGTCCTTCATCTTGTCTTTGATCTTGCTCGCGGAAGCGCTTTCGTCCGAATCCTCTTCCTGCTTTTGCGCGGCGGCCAGACGCAATCCTTCAGGCGAGATCGTCAACGTGTCGCCGGTCGCGGCCAAGGACTTCGCGGCCGTGCCGTTTTCGGCCGACGCGGCCGCCCCGGTCGTCTCCGTCCCCAATACCGAGGCCGACAACATGAAGGAACCAATGCCGGAGAACGTGGTCGCCATAGCCTACCCCCTTGTCATGTGCAAAGCATGACACCTCTTATCGGACAACTTGTGCAAAACTTGAGCAAAAAAACGACGACGCCCGCACATTTCCGAATGACACTGCGGCAAAACGGATGTTCCCCGCGCCGAACGCGGAGCACGGCCTTTCAGGCATGGGCATGGCCGCGCGGGTCACCCCATGGGGCCGGGGGAAGGCCGCGACGGGTCGGCGCGCATGTCGCCCCGCCGATCGGATGTCGGGAGAGCGGAGACGACGCGCCCGGACCCCGCAGGGATGGACGCAGGCGGTTCCCCCGGGCATGTCCATGCCCACAGGGCGTTTCAGAGGGCCGGACGGCGGCGAGGAATATCCGGAAGACGACCCGGAAGACCGGCCACGCTCCTGATGCCGCTTCTGGAGGCCGGATGACGGCAAGGGGAATCAGGACAGACGGGCCACGCTCCTGACGCCGCTTCTGGAGGCCGGACGGCGGCGAGGGGAATCAGGAAGACGAGGCGCCACAGAGACAGGTCTCGGTCATGCGGCGCTGGTACTCCAGGATGTAGCGTTCGGCCGCAATGCTGTCCACGGGCCGGGAGAACATGTAGCCCTGGGCCTTGTCGCAACGCACGTTTTGCAGGCGGGCGAACTGGTCTTCGCGCTCCACGCCCTCGGCGATGACCGTCAGCCCCAGATTGCGGGCCAGGGTGATGATGGACTTGACGATCTGGATGTTGTCCTCGGCGTTGTCCGATCCGCTGATAAACGACCGGTCGATCTTCAAATGGTCGATGGGCAGTTGGCGCAGATAGCTCAAGGAGGAATAGCCCGTGCCGAAATCGTCCACGGCGATGCGCACCCCAAGGGCCTTGAGCCGGTTAAGCTCGTGGATGGAATGGCTGGTGTCCTGCATGAGCACGGATTCGGTGATCTCAAGCTTGAGCCGCGACGGGTCAAGGCCCGTCTCCTCCAACACCTGGGCCACATACTCCACCAGCCCGTCGCGCACGAACTGGCGGCAGGAGACGTTGACGCTGACGCTTAGGCGCTCGGCCCCGGGAATGGTCTTCTGCCAATGCCCGAGCTGGCGGCAGGCCTCGATGATGACCCAGCGGCCCAGGGGCAGGATGATGCCCGTCTCCTCGGCCAGGGGGATGAACTTGGCCGGGGGCACGATGCCCCTTAAGGGATGGTTCCAGCGCACCAGGGCCTCGAAGCCCTCCAGGGCCCGGGTGTCCACGTTGACGATGGGCTGGTAGTGCAGGACCAGCTCGCCCTTGGCCAGGGCGTCGCGCAATTCGGCCTCAAGACTGATGATCTCCAGGATCTCCTTGTGCATCCTGCGGTCGAAGATCATGTACGGCTTGCCGCTTTCCTTGGCCCGGTACATGGCGATGTCCGCATCGCGCAACACGTCCTCGGCGCTGTCGTATTCCTTGGTGCGCAGCACGATGCCGATGCTGGCCCCGGGGTACACCTCGTTGCCGCAGATGGTGCAGGGCCGCCGCAGGGTCTCCTGGATGCGCTCGGCCACGGTGAGCACCTCGCGCTTGATCTTGAATTCCTCCAGGATCACCGCAAACTCGTCCCCGCCCAGGCGGGCCACGGTGTCCACGGAGCGCATACAGGATTTGAGCCGCGCGGCGATCTCCACCAGAAGCATGTCCCCGGCGGCATGCCCCATGCTGTCGTTGACCGCCTTGAACTTGTCCAGGTCGATCATGAGCACGGCGTACTGGTAGTCGCTGCGTCGCCTGCTCCGGGCCAGGGCCCGCTGCAGGCGCTCGGCAAAAAGACTGCGGTTGGGCAGTTGGGTGAGGGAATCGTGGAAGGCCTGGTGGGTGATCTGCTCCTCGAAGGCCCTGCGCTCGGAAATGTCCTGGTAGATGTAGACCACGCCCCCGGCGGCCTCGCCGCTTTTGACCGGAAAACCGATCATGGACACGGGAATGAGCCTGCCGTCGCGATGGCGGCGCAAGGTCTCGCGCTGCACGGTGCTGCCGGACAGGATGGCGGCCCGGAAATTCTCGCACTCGGCTAAAAGCTCCTCGGGCACGATAAACGAGCGCATCCCGAAGCCCTTCATGTCGGCAGCCCGGTAGCCGAACAGCTCCTCGAAGCCCTTGTTGGCGTCCAGGACGTTGCGGTTGCTGTCGATGAGGATGATGGCCTGGGGCGAATTCTCGAAAAGCTGCCGGAAATAGGCCCGCTGGGCCTCCAGGGCCTCCTCGGCCCGCTTGCGCTCGGTGACGTCCACCACGGTGCCTTCGTAGTGGTCGATCTCCCCTTCCTCGTTGAAGATGGCCCGGGCGTTCTCGCTGATCCAGATGATCTCGCCGCCTTTTTTGCGGATGCGCGACTCGAAGTTCCAGACCTCGTTGTAGGCGTCCATGATGCGCACGAAGTCGTCGCGACGCCCCGGGTCCACATACAACTGGTTCTTGATGTCCTTGAAGTGCTCAATGAGTTCGGCAGGCGTGGCGAAACCGTAGATGCGGGCCAGGGAGGGATTGACGTCCATATACCTCCCGGCCGGAGTGGTCTGGAAGATGCCCTCCACGGCGTTCTCGAAGATGGAGCGGAACTTGCGCTCGGCCCCGCGCAAACGCTCCTCGGTCTGCTTGCGGATGCTGATGTCGCGGTAGATGATGAAGACCTCTCCCGGCAGGCCGTCCCGCCTGCCGTCGGCCGGGATGCAGACCATGGTCACGTGCACCAGGGAGCCGTCGCGACGTCTGCGCAGGGTCTCCCGGTGCTCGTCGGCCTTGCACTCGATCCATTCCGCCGGATCGTCGGCCAGCCGCTCCCCGGGCATGATGAGTCCGGCCAGGTCCGCCCCGGTGCTCTCGGCCGCGGCATAACCAAAGATGCGCTCGAAGGCCTTGTTGACCAGGAGCACGCGGCCCGTCTTGTCGCGCAAGACCACGGCGTTGGGGGAACCTTCGAAAAGCGTGCGGAAAACCGTGCCGGATGCGCCCCCGTCAGGGGCCGGAAAGGCCGGATCGGTCGGATCTGAGAGAGGATTCGTCATGCGTAAGTCACTTGAGCGTCGCGTTGCCGGAAGGTTAGCAAGAATTTCACCAATTTGTCAATAATGCGAAATCATTGACATTGCCAACCCCTTTTATCGCATCATCGACAAAACTGTTCAAATAAACAGACAATTTTGTCGACTGCCTGGCCGCCGCCGGAAAACCACGCCCGGCGTCGGAAACCATGAAACGCATCGTGCCCGGTTCGTCCAAAACCGAGGCCTCCTGAAGAACGAAGATTCGAAGCGTCGCGAGCAAGACATCGCGGGAGGCCAGGGCCGAAACCAGAAGAGAGTGATCGGAAAGGCCCGGCAAGCCCTCAAGGCCGCTCGAAAGCGTGGCCTTTTATGTATTTTTTGTACATTTATTGTTGACAACTGCGCAAAAATTCCGTCTTTTGATTTCAACCACGAACGGGAAGAAGGGCATGCCGAGCAGCGCGGAAATCATCAAGAGGCTCAAGGCGGCCGGGTGGGTTCTGAAAAACGCCAAGGGTGACCACCACCACTTTGAACACCCGGATAAGCCCGGCAAGGTGACAGTCAAACATCCCGCGAAAGACTTAAGCGTCGACCTCGTGAAGAAAATGGAGAGGCAGGCGGGGATAACGCTTCGGTGAGACGGAGCAGGGACGAAAGCGCCCGCCCCCTTTGGCCGGATGAAAAAGAGAGAAAGGAGCATCGAACATGGAGGCTTATCCCGCGCTTTTTGAGCGAAACGAAAAAGGGGGCTTCGTGGTCTCGTTCCCCGATCTTCCGGGATGCTTCACCGAGGGCGACACCGAAGCCGAGGCCCTGACCATGGCCATGGACGCCATGGATGGATACCTGGGGCTTTTACGCTCCAACGGGGAGGACGTCCCCGCGCCATCACCGTTGTCCGGCGTTGCCGTCCCTCCAGGGGGATTCCTGGCCCTGGTCCCGGTCCCGGAAAATGATCCGGAACCGAGCCCGGTCCGCATCAGTGTCTCGATCAACCAAAAACTGCTCACGGACATTGACCGGAGAGCCAAGCGCGAAGGGATGACCCGCTCCGGATTCCTGGCGGCCGGGGCAAGGCAACTGCTTCGCCAGCTTCAGGAATAACACGTAGCGCAAGGGGCCGGAATCGTCTCCGGCCCCCTTTGCATCCACACATCCTCAATTTTCATAGCCCCCGGCCGGAGTCGGTCAGCACCCCGCCGTCTGCCCGTTTGACCGCAGCCCCAAGTTCTTCTATCCTTTTTGCCCTATTGCGGCCCATTGCCGCGACCGGCGGGAACCCCGCCCCCCAAAGACAACACCGAGGATCCCCCATGACCGCCACCGGCTCCGACAAAAAAGGCGCGCCCGCTCCTTCCCGGGACTTCATCCGCACCATCATCGACGAGGACAACCGCACCGGCAAATGGGGCGGACGCGTCCAGACCCGGTTCCCCCCCGAGCCCAACGGCTACCTGCACATCGGACACGCCAAGTCCATCTGCCTCAATTTCGGTATCGCCAAGGAATTCGGCGGCCTGTGCAACCTGCGCTTCGACGACACCAATCCGGCCAAGGAAGAGGTGGAATACGTCGAATCCATCCAGGAAGACGTGCGCTGGCTGGGCTTTTCCTGGGACGACCGGCTCTTTTACGCCTCGGACTACTTCGAAAAGCTCTACGCCTTCGCCGAGCACCTCATCGAAAACGGCAAGGCCTATGTGGACGACCTCTCCGCCGAGGAAATCCGCGCCTACCGGGGCACCCTCACCGAACCGGGCAAAAACAGCCCCTACCGCGACCGCTCCCCCGCCGAAAACCTCGACCTCTTCCGGCGCATGCGGGCTGGAGAATTCCCCGACGGCGCCCGCGTCCTGCGGGCCAAGATCGACATGCAAAGCCCCAACGTGGTCCTGCGCGACCCCACCCTGTACCGCATCAAACACGTGCATCACCACCGCACCGGCGACGCCTGGTGCATCTATCCCATGTACGACTACACCCACTGCATCTCCGACGCCCTGGAAGGCGTCACCCACTCCCTGTGCTCGCTTGAATTCGAAAACAACCGCCCCCTCTACGACTGGGTGCTGGACAACATCCCGGCCCCCTGCCACCCGCAGCAGATCGAATTCGCCCGCCTGAACCTGGGCTATACCGTCTTAAGCAAACGCAAGCTCATCCAGCTCGTCACCCAGGGGCACGTCTCCGGCTGGGACGACCCGCGCATGCCCACCCTGTGCGGCGTGCGCCGCCGGGGCTACACGCCTGCGGCCATGCGCGATTTCTGCGACCGCATCGGCATCTCCAAGGCCGACAACCTCGTGGACATGGCCCTTTTGGAACACTGCCTGCGCGAAGACTTAAACCGCAGCGCCCGCCGCGTCATGGGCGTGCTGCGACCCGTCAAGCTCGTCATCGAGAATTATCCCGAAAACGCCGTCGAACACATCGACTTCCCCTACCACCCCGAAGACCCGGCCATGGGCAGCCGCCCCGTGCCCTTTTCCCGCGAACTCCTCGTCGAACGCGACGACTTCCTGGAACAGGCCCCGAAAAAATGGTACCGCCTGGCCCCCGGGGCCGAGGTGCGCCTGCGCCACGCCTACTACGTGACCTGCACCGGCTTCGATACGGACCCCGTCACCGGCGAGGTCGCAACCATCCGCTGCATCCACGACCCCGCCACCAAGGGCGGCTGGTCCACGGACGGACGCAAGGTGCGCGGCACCCTGCACTGGGTGTCCGCCGCCCACGCCATCCCGGCCGAGGTCCGGCTCTACGACCGGCTGTTCACCACCGAATGCCCGGCCGACGGCAAGGCCGACTTCCTGACCTTCTTAAACCCCGAGTCCCTGAAAACCGTCTCCGGCGCCATGCTCGAACCCAGCCTGGCTGCGGCCGCGCCCGGCGACTCCTTCCAGTTCGAACGCCTGGGCTACTTCTGCAAAGACCGCGACTCCACCCCCAAGATGCCCGTCTTCAACCGCTCCGTGGCCCTCAAAGACTCCTGGGCCAAAGCAAACAGATAACCGGGGCTGCCGCCCCGACGCGAAGCGGGGCTGCCGCCCCGCACCCCGCCCGGGGGGACAATCGTCCGGTACGAACCGGGTACATGGTTGACAGAATAGACCGGGTACATGGTTGACACCTTTGGCAGAGGAGGAAGCTCCGATGCCCTGGAAAAAGGTCGAGACCATGGAAGAACGAGCTCGGTTCATCGTTGAGGCAGCGCGCAGAAGCGAACCGTTTTCTGAAATCTGCCAGCGGTTCGGGATCAGCCGTGAGACGGGGTATAAATGGGTCCGGCGTTTTCAAGATCGAGGCAGCGTCGAGGAGTTTAGCCGTGCCCCGAGAAACTGCCCCCACAAAACGTCTGATGCGATCATTGAGAAAATATTATTGCTTCGTGAGGCGTATCCGTATTGGGGGCCTAAAAAGCTATCACAACTTCTATTTGATAAATATGGAGTTTGTGATCCTCCAGCACCAAGCACAATTGGCGCAATATTAAAGCGTCATGGGTTTATATCAGAATCGAGAAAAATACGGCGCAAGTCGGCTGGACGTTTGCGACGGCATGATTTGTTGTCTCCTCAAGAAACGAATGACGTCTGGGCCATTGATTATAAAGGATGGTTCCGACTTGGCGACAGGAGTATATGCTATCCACTAACGATAACAGACATGCACAGTCGGTATGTTCTGGCATGCAAGGGATATGCTCGCCAGACACTCGAAAATACAAAATCGGCCATGGAAAAAGTATTTTGTGACTATGGGCTGCCTCAGGCAATCCGAGTGGACAACGGGACGCCTTTCGGCTCCAGCGGGATAGGTGGATTTACACAACTTAGTGTTTGGTGGATTCAATTAGGCATCATCGTTGATTTCATAGAGCCAGGGAAGCCGGAGCAAAACGGTAGCCACGAGCGAATGCATAAAACGTTGAAGCTTGAGTCAACAATGCCGCCACAGGATAGTCTTTCAGAACAACAAAAGAAGTTTGATAGTTGGCGGCACCGGTTCAATTATGAGCGCCCACATGAGGCGTTAGGGCAAAAGACGCCAAGTTCGATATATCGTCGGTCTTTGCGTTCTTTTCCCCGTGAGGCTCCACAGTTCAGCTATCCGCCATACTTCGAAAGTCGCTTTGTTCGTAGCGATGGGATGTTCAAATGGAAAGGCGGTCAGGTATTTATCGGGGAGGCCTACGGGAGAAATCGAATCGGGCTGATCCAGAATTATGACGGTAGATGGCTGGTGTACGCCGGGGATATTCTCATCGGGGGATTGGTCTCCGAAGAGCCGAAACACGTGGTCCCGGTGAGGCGCTTGATCGGGTAAAAGTGTCAGGGATGTACCCGGTCCAAAGTGTCAGCGATGTTCCCGGTTGCACACCCCCCGGACCCCCCCGGCGGGGGGCACGCGGGGCGAAGCCGCTAAAAGTTTTCGAAGGGGGAGGGTTCGGGAGGGGGAAACCCTTTTTCAAAAGGGTTCCCCCTCCCGTGTTCTCCTCACATCATACGATCGTAAAGGATGATTCATGCAACAGTTTCCCGGCTCGGGGTGTATCGTCGAGTTCATGCACGGCAACGAGCCGCAGTTGGCCTGGGTGTTGGAAGAGACGGGCGGTCGGCTGCGCCTGTACACGATCAACAAGCGCGAGATGAAGCTGCCTGCGGCCCGGGTCTTGCCGTGGGTGGGGCCGTGCGACGCGTCGGTGCGCGAGCGGGGCGGGATGCTGGAGCGGCTTTGCGCCTGCGAGACCAGGCGGGCCAAGGCGGCGGCCGAGGTGGACGCCATGGAGATCTGGGAGCTTGCCCAGGGCGAGGTGCGCGAGGAGACGGCGGGCTGGTTTGCCGGGCTTTTGTGGGAGTCGCCGGGCTTTGACCAGGTGGCCGGCCTGGGGCGGGCGCTTCTGGCCTGCAAGACGCATTTCAAGTTTCATCCGCCGAAATTCGAGGTCTATCCGGCCGAGGTGGTGGACAGGCGGCTTGTGGAGCAGGCGGCGGCGCTGGAACGGGAGCGGGTGGTCACGGCCGGGCAGGGGTTTTTCAAGGAGCTGTGGACGGCCTGGGCGGCGGGCACGGACCGGGATGCGGCCCGGCTGGCGGCCCGGCTGGACCCCGAGGCGGCGGACAAGCTGCGCCAGCTTCTGCTTGGGCTGGTGGCCGATCCGGAGAATGCCGATCTGGCGGTGTTGTGGGGGACGCTGCGCAAAGGGCTGCCCGATCATCCCTTCCTGCCCCTGGTCTTGGCCGAGCAGTGGGGCGTGGTGCCGCCGCACTACAATTATCTGCTGGATCAGGCCGGATACGAGCCGGGCGACGCCTGGTCCGGGCGTTTTGCAGGCGAGATCGCGGCCATGCGTGAGGCCAGTGCGGACACGCTGCCCGAGCCCGAGCCCATCCCCTTCGTCAGCGTGGATTCGCCCACGACCCGGGACATCGACGACGCCTTTCACATCGAACCCCTGCCGGACGACGGATTTTTGCTGCGCCTGGCCCTGGCCGATCCGGCCTCGGGATGGCGCTTCGACGACCCCCTGGACCGGGCCGTGGCCCGCCGCGCCAGCAGCATCTATCTGCCCGAGGGCACCAGCCACATGATGCCCGAGGCCTTTGCCGCAGACCTGTTTTCGCTGGTGGAGGCGTCGCCGCGTCCGGCCCTGATCATGGAGTGGAACCTGGATGCGGCGGGCGCGACCAGGGATTTTTCCATGCGTTCCTCCGTGGCCGTGGTCGCCAACCGGACCTATGCCGATGTGGAGGCGGAACTGACCACGGGCGCGCCTGGCCAAAGCCTGGCCCTGGCCGCACGCCTGTCCGGGGTTTTGCGCGAGCGCCGGGTGGCAGCCGGGGCGGCTGTCATCGAGCGCAGCGAACCCGATGTGGTCCTGGTCGGGCCGCCCGACGACCCGCAGGTGGATCTGGCGCCCTCAGACCAGTATCCCACGGCCCAGCTTCTGGTCAGCGAACTCATGATCCTGGCCAACTCCTCGGCCGCCGCGTTCGCCGCCGCGCACGGATTTGCGCTCTTGTTCCGCACCCAGGACGCCGTGCTGCCCAAGGAACTGGCCGGGATCTGGAGCCGCCCCGAGGACATCCACCACGTGGTCAAGCATCTGCCGCCCACCAGCCTGGAACCCGCCCCCCGGCCCCACGCCGCCATCGGGGCCAAGGCCTACGCCACGGTCACCTCGCCCCTTCGCCGCTACGTGGATCTGGTCAACCTGGCCCAGTTGCGACATTTTTTGGCCACCGGCAGCCCCAAATGGTCCCGGGCGGAACTGGAGCAGCGCCTGCCGGACATCAGCGCCCAGACCGAGGCGGCCGGACGCATCCAGCGCTTTAGGCCCCGCTATTGGAAACTGCTGCATATCCGGCAGCAGTGCCGGGTGAGGACATGGACCGGCGTGGTGGTGGAATCCGGCGGGGCCTTCGTCACCCTGGCCCTGCCCGATTTCCAGATCTACGTGCGCGCCAACCGCGAACAGCTCGGGGAGAAGATACGTCCTGGGCAGCCCTTCGCCCTGCGCCTGGGCAAGGTGGACCCCCTGACCAACGAACTGCGGGTCATGGAGGCCACGGAGATGGAAACGGAATAGCCGGGAGGCGGGGAGGGGGCGACGCCCCCTCCCCG
>JAVHLG010000020.1 GCA_031082225.1 Desulfovibrionaceae bacterium
GGGGGGTCCGGGGGGAAATGATTTCCCCCCGGGCGGGGAGGGGTTCGGGGAGGGGCGAAAGGCCCCTCCCCGACCGGCCCTACCAGTTGGCGGCCAGCAGTTCGAAGTAGGCGCGGGGGTGGTCGCAGGCCGGACACTTGTCCAGGGCCTGGGTTCCTTCATGGACATAGCCGCAGTTGCGGCAGCGCCACACAGCCTTTTCGCTCCGCTTGAAGACCCGGTCGGCCTCGATGTTTCCGGCCAGTTCCAGGTAGCGGCGCTCATGGAAGCGTTCGGCCACGGCGATGGACTCGAAGACCGAGGCCAGAAGGCCGTAGCCCTCGTCCCGGGCGATTCTGGCGAAGTCCGGATACATGACGGCCTGTTCGTGGTGCTCGCCCTCGGCGGAGGCCTTCAGGTTGTCCACGGTGCAGCCGATGACCCCGGCCGGAAAGGCGGCGGTGATCGAAAGCTCCCCGCCCTCCAGAAACTTGAACAGGCGCTTGGCATGTTCCTTTTCCTGGTCGGCGGTCTCGGTAAAAATAAAAGAGATCTGCTCGTAGCCCTCTTTTTTGGCCACACTGGCGAAGTAGGTGTAGCGGTTGCGGGCCTGGGACTCGCCGGAAAAGGCGATGAGCAGATTTTTTTCGGTTTGCGAACCCTTGATGGATTTCATGACGCCTCCTGTGGCGGTTTTTGGATCACTGGGCGGCACGCCCGGGCATATGCCGCAACAAATAACCTGTTGCCTGACGATTTGCCAACAGGCTCATTTTGTTGCTTTTTCAGTCCTTGATGCCGCGCAGGGCAGTGAGCAGCACCCCTAAATCCGGGCGGGAATTGATGTCATGGACGTCGATGTAGCGGATGATCCCCTTTTCATCGACGATAAAAAGCGCCCGCTCGGCCACGCCCTCGGGCCGCAGAATGCCGAGCTTGCCGGTCAGGCCGCCATGGGGCCAGAAATCCGAGGCCACGGGGAACCACAGTCCCCCCATCTGGGTCACCCAGGCATGCAGGGACGGCACGTTGTCCACGCTTATGCCCACAAGTTCGGCGTTTTCGGCGGCAAAAAGCTCCCGGGCGATGTTGTAGCCCGGCCACTGCCCGGAACACACCGGGGTCCAGGCCGCCGGGACAAACGACAGCACCAGCTTTTTTTTGCCCACGAAGTCGGACAGGCGCACCCGGCCGCCGTCGATGGTCGGCAGGTCGAAGTCCGGCATGGGGTCGCCGACCTTGACCGCCAGGACGCTGTCCACGGATTTCAGTGGTTCAGGGGCCTGAAAAAGGCTGTCCGTAAAGGCCGGGGCCTCCTCGGCCCGCGCGGTCGGGGAAAAACCGATCACGACCATAAGCGGCAACGCCGCCAGAAGGATCCGGCAAAACGGGCCACGACGGCTTGACGCCAGAGGCGTCATCCAGGAATGGGATCGGCTCATGTGATTTTCCTCACAAGATTATGGCGCCGCCGCCAGGACGTCCGCGGCGAAGGATTCGGGAGAATCCATCCGCCCCAGGCGGCTTAAGACTACCGTATATGCCGTCTCGCCGGGCTTTTTGGCAAGCACGTAGAAATACGGCGTGCCCACCTTGCCGCAGGCGTCGTGGACCTCGAATTTCTGGTCCGCCACCAGGGGATAGGGCGTCTGAAACTTGTTGCGGTAGATGTCCACCTCCATGGCCGAGTTGCCCGCCCCGATGCCCAGCATCTTCACCGTGTCGGCATGTCCGCCGCGCTCAAGCAGGGCGTACAAGTCGTTTAAGACCGGGGCCTCCCGCTGGCAGTGGGGGCAGTACATGCTGAAAATCTCCAGGATGACCACTGGCGCAGTCACATCGGCCAGCCGCACCGGGCCGTCTTTTTGGGCGATGCCCAGGTAACTGCGGTGGGCATCAGGCAGGTCGCTCCCCAGGGACACATCCGGAAACGTCGCGCCCACGGGCAACGCCTCGGAACCGGCCGCCTCAGAGGCCCCCCCGGCCCGGGCCAGTCCGGGCCACAACACCATAACCGCCAGGACAAACGCCCACATCGTCCGTTTCATGCGCATCCTCCCCTGCTCGTGTTTAACCGGGATCGGTTGAACTGTTGAGATAAGCATGCCCCGGGGGCTGGTCCATATTCCATGGCAAATTCCTGTGCATCATCCCTCCCGCATGGCCCGGGCAAAGGCCTGTTCCAGATCCGCCATGAGGTCGGCGGCGTCCTCGATGCCCGTGGAAAAACGGATCAGGGTGTCGGTGATGCCCTGCCTGCGGCGCTCGTCCGGGGGCATCTTGGCGTGGGAGGTCTCGCAGGGAAAGCAGATGAGCGACTCCACGCCGCCCAGGCTCACGGCCTCAAGGATCAGTTTCAGGCCAGCCACGGCCTTTCTGGCCATCTGTGGCGAGCAGTCCAGCTCGAAGGACAGCATTCCCCCGAAACCGCGCATCTGCCGGGCCGCGACGGCATGCCCGGGGTGATCCGGCAGGCCGGGATAGAACACCCGGGACACCAGCCGGTGCCCGGACAGATAGTCGGCCAGGGCCATGGCGCTTTCGTTGTGCCGGGCCATGCGCAGGGCCAGGGTCTTCATGCCGCGCTCAAGGAGGAAGCAGTCGTAGACGTTGAGCGTGACGCCGTAATCCACGGCCCGCTCCCGGACCTGGTCCATGAGGGCCCGGCTGCCGACCACGGCCCCGCAATTGAGGTCGCTGTGGCCGTTTAGGTATTTCGTGCCGCTGTGCACCACCAGATCGAAGCCCAGGGCCAGGGGATTCTGGTTGATGGGCGAGGCGAAGGTATTGTCCGCGATGCTCACCAGATCGTGGCGTCTGGCCACGTCGGCCACGGCGGCCAGGTCCACCACGTGGAAAAGCGGATTGGAGGGCGTCTCCACATAGACGGCCCGGGTGTTGGCCTGCACGGCGGCCTCCAGGGAGGCGGCGTCGGCATGGTCGACCAGGGTGTAGCCGATGCCCAGGCGCGGCAGTTCCACGCACAGGAAGTGGTGGGTGCCGCCGTACAGGTCGGCCTGGAAGACCACATGGTCCCCGGCGGCCAGGACGGCCAAAAGGGCCACGGTCTCGGCAGCCATGCCCGAGGCTGTCACCAGCCCGGCCTGGGCCCCTTCCAGGGCGGCGATTTTCTCGGCCGGGGCGTTTTGGGTGGGGATGTTGCCGTAGCGCGGATAGCGGTAGGCGGCCGTCCCATCCACGTCGGCCCGCATGTAGGCCGAGGCGGTGTGGATGGGCGTGGTCACCCCGCCCACGGTTCGGTCCAGTTTTTCTCCGGCCCTGGCGCACAGGGTGTCCGGATGCAGCATGGCGCGGCCCATGACTCCTCCTTGTGAAACGGGTTGCATGGCAGTGTACCGTTGCAGGTCGGGAAAGTCATGATCCCCTTTTGACGCCGGGGCCCGGGAAGGATACAAACGACAGCGACAAAAACGGGGCCTGCCGCGCCAGTCCGGCCGCAACCCCGCAGAGGGAGCCCGGCATGTTGTGGTGGCCAGCGCTGACGGAAAAATCCTTTTCGCCAAAGCTTGTGGGAAAAATACGCCGCTACCGCCTGACCCGTGGCGAGGGCGTCCTGTCGTTCCAGGGGGAGCTTCTGGCCTACCACCGTCATGCCGACCAGGAAGACGCCCCGGACTATCCCGGGGTGAGCCATCTGCTCACCCTGGCCCTGTTCCGGACGAAAAAAGGCCGCTTCGTGGTCTATTACATCGTAGACTATCCCGACAACGAACATCTCTGCGGCCAGCACCAGTACGCCACCCATCTCCCGGAATTCGCCGACGTGGCCCGTTTCGTGGCCGCCATGGCCTACATCAACGCGGAGTCGTTTCGCTCCAAGGTCATTTCCGACGCAACGGCCCGGCTTTCCCCTTCGGCCTGACCGGCGGGGACGGTTTTTCCGCCTCCCCGGCCACGGCCAGGGCCTCGCGCACCATGGCCTGGCGGGCCAGAATCCGCTCCACATAGGCCACGGTCTCGGGAATGGCAGGCACCCCGCCGCTGCGGGCCACCACCTCCGGCCCGGCATTGTAGGCGGCCAGGGCCAGGTGCGTTTCCTTGAAGCGGTCGAGCATCATACGCAAAAACCGGGCCCCGGCGGCGACGCTTTTTTCCGGATCAAAGGGGTCGGTCACGCCCATGGTGGTCTGGGTGTCGGGCATCAGTTGCATGAGCCCCTGGGCCCCCTTGGGAGACACGGCCCCGCTTTGAAAGCCCGACTCCTGTTCGGCCACGGCATAGAGCAGCTCCACGGGCACGTTGTGCTGTCTGGCGTAGCGCGCAAGCAGCTCAAAGATCGGCCCGGTGGTCACCACCGGCCCGAAGGCCATGGGCCTCCCCGATCCCGCAAAGGGGACGGCCCCGAAGGGTTTGACCGCCCCGGCGATCCAGTCCGTACGCTGCTGACTGGCCACGCCGCCCTTTTCCCTGATGCGTTTTTTTATCTCCGCAAAGCCCAGCTTGGGGTCGCCTGGCCCCTCGAAGAGCAAGACGTGGCGGTCGCTGGCCTTGGTCTCGGACAACTGCACGATGCCGTATTCGTCCTCATAGCCGTACAGGGTATAGGCCAGGGCGTCAGCAGGCGGCAGGCACAGGACGACCAGGGTCGCAAGCACGCACGACACGGCGGGCCAAAAACCCGGGCGGCGGGGTGGAGACGGCGGCGGGGAAGCAGTCATGACGCCTCCCGTATGCGTAAGGATCACGGGGCGGGCCGCAGCCGGCCGGACGCCGGAGCGTCGGCCGACCGCAGCCCGAAAGGGTGTCTGGGCAAACCGTTTTTTTCGTCCCGCCTATTTCCCGAAGGGACACTTGGGGAAGGTGCAGGTCTTGCACGTCAGGCAGAAGCCGCCCTCGGCCATGTCGGCCAGATCCGACCGGGTGATGTCCAGCCCGGCCAGAAGCCTGGGCAAAAGCAGATCCAGGGCCGTGACCTGATAGTACAGGGCGCAGGCCGGAACGCCAAGCACCCTGGCCTGGCCCATGCGGCCAAGAAGCGTCATGGCCCCGGGCAGAATCGGCGCGCCGTACAACACGTCGGTCAGCCCGGCCTGCACGAGGCCCTTGCGGGTCACGTCGTCCGGGTCCACGGACAGCCCGGCCGTGGTCACCAACAGCTTGGCCCCGTCGGCCACCAGATCGGCCGCCGCCCGGGCGATGGCCTCCATGTCGTCCGGGACCACGGCCGTTCCCGAGACCTGGCAGCCGAACTTTTCCACCTTGCTTTTGACGATGGGAATGAACTTGTCCTGGACAAGCCCCTTGAAAACCTCGGTGCCGGTCACCAGGATGCCCGTGGGCAGGGGATTGATGGGGGCGATGGAAAATAGCGGCCCGTCTTCCAGAACGGCCATGGCCCGGTCGAAACGGGCCCGGGACAGATACAGGGGGATGGCCCGGCAGGCTGCGAACCGCTTGCCGCCCTCGACAGGCAGAAAACCCTGGCGCGAGGCGCACATGACGTCCTCCACCAGGTTGAAGGCCCGCAGGCGATGCCGGTCAAGGAGCAAAAGCCCCTCCTTCTCGGCCCGGAAATTGATCTTGCCCTCCCTGGGCGGCTCCTCGAAGGTCACGCCCTCCCCGGCCATGGCCCGGGCAAAGGCCAGGGCGGCCTCGTTTTCGTGGATCCAGGCACTTCCCGGATCCACGTCGTCCATCACAAAGACCCGCTCCCGGCCCATGGTGTGCAGACGGCACACGTCCCCGGCAGTCAGAAGCTGCCCGGCCAGATAGGCCGGATCCTTGCTCTCGCCAGGGACGACCCGGGTCATGTCATGCAGGGCGCGGCGTCCCACGGCCTGGGCCGTGGGGATGGCCCGCAGGCCGGGCTCCGCCTGGGGCGTCATGTCCATGGCCGTCCCGGCGTCGGTCATGTAGGGGTGTTCGCCGGAGCAGCCCCGGCACATGCCGCCATCCGCCGCCGGATAGGCCTCCCCGCACAAGGGGCACACCGCGATGGCCCCCATGCCGCCCTTTTTGAGAAACGACTCGGACACCTTGACCGGGGCCATGCCGCAGATGCCCGGACCCGCCCGGCGGATCTCATCCACCAGCCGCTCCCGGTTCTGTTCCCGCTTGGGCTTGAGTTTGAGGAACCAGGCCCGTATCTCCGGCCACATGGTGAGCTTGGCCGGGTCGATCCACACCCGCACCCCCTCGCCGGTATACTTGTCGTACAGGGCCAGGGCGTAGCGGCCCAGGTTGACGGTCTTCATCCAACCGTTGCCGAAGCTGCACAAGGTCAACAGCTGCACGGCGTCGGGGAGACACTTGGGGGTCTCCACCACGGCGTCGAAGATGGTCCCCTCCGGCAGAGCGCTCTTGGCCAGCTCCACCATGAAGCCGCCGATCAGGAGCCCCGGGGCCGGGTTGCCGTGAAAGGCCGCCGCCATGATCACGTATTCGTCAAAGGTATATTGTCCGATGTTCATGCGAACCATCCTCTGTTAAAAATGTCATAACGATCCTTTCCCTGTGTCCCAACTTTGAAAAAAAGAAAAGGGGCACAGAAAAAAAGTTCCCGTCCCGGGAACAGCGACCCGGGACGGGAACAAAAGGACAGAGGCCGCTAGACGCCCGAGGCGATGCGCTCGAGCTTTTCGGCCATTTCCGACAGCCCGGCGATGGCCTGGACGGAATGGGTCATGCCCTCGGCCGTATCCGAGGAAATGCGGTCCACGTCGCCGATGGCCTTGGTGATCTCGTCGCTGGCCGCAGACTGTTCCTCGGCGGCGGCGGCGATGGTCTGCACCTGATCGGAAGAGTCGCCCACCAGTCCCGCGATCTCGTCCAGCACCTTGCCGGAATCGCTGGACAGGGCCGTGGCCCGCTCCACGGCCGTAGCCGCGCTCTGGGTCAGGTCCATGCTCTTTTTGGTCTCGGCCTGGATGGCGGCCACCACCTTGCCCACCTCGCCCGTGGCGTTCATGGTCTTTTCCGCCAGCTTGCGGACCTCGTCGGCCACCACGGCGAAGCCCCGGCCGGCATCCCCGGCCCGGGCGGCCTCGATGGCTGCGTTTAAGGCCAAAAGGTTCGTCTGGTCGGCGATGTCCGAGATCACGTTCATGATCTGGCCCACGTCCATGGCCCTTTTCCCGAGCCCCTCCATGCCGTCGCGCAGGGAGAAGGTCAGACCCTGCACCTCGCCGATGGCGGTGACCGCCTGGCGCACCACGCTGACGCCCTTCTCGGCCCGGTCCCTGGCCTGCCCGGCCAGTTCGGCGGCCCGGCCCGCGTTTTTGGCCACCTCGAGCACGGCGGAGTTCATCTGATCCATGGCCGTGACCACCTCGGACATACGGGAGCGTTGGACCTCGGCCCCCTGGCGGACCTCCTCGGACTGCCGGGAAAGCTCGCCAAGGGAACCGGCCACCCCGGAGGCCACGCCGGTCAGTTCGGCGTTGATGCCCTGGATGCGTTCCAGGTTGGCGGCCAGTTCCTCTTCCTTGCGCACCACGGCGGTCATGTCCTGGGCCAGTTCCAGATATCCGAGGGAGTTGCCGTTGCAGTCGCGCATGGCCTGGACCAGGGGCCGGATGACCATGCGTTCGCCATGGCGCATGCTTTCCACATAGGTTTCGGGATCACACCGGCGCCCCTCCACCGCGCACCGCACCGGGCAATCCGGGGTGCCGCAGACCTTGGTTTTAAAGACATCGCCGCAAAACGTCCCTTTCAAGTCCTCTGGCGTCTTCCCGACCATGTCGGCCATGGCCAGGTTGGCGAAGATGATGCGGTTGTTGTCGTCGGACACGAACAGCGGGTCGGGCATGGCGTTTAAGACCGCATCACTGAGACACATGATCTCCGAGAGCTTGAAGGTGAGCTTGTTGAACCAGGAGGCCAATTGCCCCATCTCGTCCCGGCGGGATTCGTCCAGCCGGGACGTGAGATCGGCCCGGTCCTCGGTGATGTCCTTGATCTTGGCGATCATGGTCTCGATGGGCAGGGCCACGTTTTTCACGAAGACCAGATGCACGGCCCCGGACGAGGCGGCCAAAAGGGCGGCCAGAAGCCCCAGGAACACGTACAGCACGGCATGGATGGCCGCCGACTCCTTGGCTGTGGAAAAGGAAAACACCAGGATGCCGGTCTGGTTGCCCTTGTAGTCGTTGACGGGCATGGCCGCCACGACCTTGTCGCCATGCTGCGCCATGACCGTGCCGGTCTTGGCCTTTTCCAGAAAATCCGGCTTGATCCACTTGGTGAGGGCTTCGCTTTTGGCTGCGGTGATCTGCACGAACCGGCCGTCCATGACGGGATTTTTGGCCGGGTCGCGCAGGGCCCCGGTGTACTTCAGGAACTCGGAATTCATATACAGGGCCATGTCCTGGCCCTCCCCGGCCACCTTGGCCAGGATCGGGGCGAACTCGCTTAAGACCTCGACCGATCCCAGGTGCCTGCCGTCGGGCGACACCACCGGCGCGATGCCCCGGAACACGAAGCCGCCCTCGCCCAGTTCGATGCCCATGACCGGCTTGCCCGTGCGGTTGACCTCCACGACCGTGGGCCGAAACGCGGAGAGGTCGTCGGAGATGTCCAGGCCCTTGCCGTCGCGCTTGACCTGTTTGTCCCGCCACACCCGCACCAGGCTTCTGATGCTGGGCAGATGGTAGTGGAGCTGGAACTTGCGGCCGTCCATGGCCTGGGCATACCCCTTGACAAACGGCGACAGCGCCGCACGCAGTTCCTCCCGGGCCTTCTGGGCCATGGGGTCGCTTTCCGCGTGGATGTCGCCCGAGTGGGCGGTCTCGAAGGCCGAAACCACCACGGGCAGCCGCGAAAACAAGGCGGCCTGTTCCAGGGTCATGCGCGAGGCCGTGTCGATGGCGTTGTCCACCTCACGGGTTTTATTCTGGACGATCTGGGAAACGAAATCGCTCTCCAGACCGTCCAATTGATAATACATGACCGCCAGGCTGATGCCGCCAAGGACGAGAAAGGCGACGGCAATGGGGAGAAACATCTTTCTGCGAATGCCCATGATCCCTCCGTGACGGCCGCGTGGCGAATGCGGCCATCGTAAAACATATCAGTTTAGGAGAAAATCAGATCGCGAACAGAGGGCAAGACTGGCCGAAGGGGAAAACCGGCTTGGCCCATGCCGGGACGGCGGGCCGAAGAATCGGGCATCTCCGGCCGGGCCGAGGCCCGTGCAACAGGTCGCGCTCTCAATCAACCCGCCGCCGGGACAACCCTTCGCCACGTGGCTGCATCCGGCGACATACATCATTTGATGACACATCCCCGAAACCCCAACAAGCGCTTTTCAGGGCGGGTACTGTACATTTTCTTTCGGTGAGGCAGCCTGTGCGGCCTTGCCGGTTTCCGGAGAATATGCCAAGCCGGGGCTGCGCCACTGTGGCGATGCCCCGGCTTCGGTTCATGTCTGGCCCCCGTCAGGAGGCCGTGCGAATCTCCACGAAGTGCTCCTGCATGGCGATGGCCCCGCCACCCTTGTCCCACTTGCGGATGCCCTGGGGCATGAGTTCGTTGTCGGCCACGCCCTTGCCCCGGGCCCGGCTCTCCACGGGCAGGGTGTGCCCGAAGCCGTGCACCATGAACACCGCCTCGGGGTGCATAAACGGCGTGACAAAGGCCTTGATGCGGCCGCTATGGCCTGGGCTGGCCACCTCCACATACTGTCCGTCCGAGACGCCCAGCTTCGCGGCCACGTCAGAATTGATCCACACCTGGTTCTCTGACATCTGGGAATTGAGCAGGGGGTTGTTGACCGTGTGTCCCTGGGTGTGCACCCCGCAGCGGCCGAAGGTGATGCGGTATTTCCCTTCCGGGGGCCGCTGGGGGGAGACGTAGGGGGCCAGGGACGGCACGCCGTCCTTTTCCAGCTTGGCGCACACCATCTCGATCTTGCCCGAGGGGGTCTTGAAGGTTTTTTCGTCGGGTTCGCGACACAGCGGCCCGGAGCCCAGGGTCACCATGCCCGTCTTGTCGAAGTCCTCGATGCTGTAGCCGGTGCCGTCGAGCTGGTATTTCCAGATGTCCTCGATGGAGTCGAAGGCCAGCTTGTCCAGACCCATTTTCTTGGCCAGGCCGCAATAGATCTCCCATTCGGCCTTGGTGTCGAAGCGGGGCTCCACGGTGCGTTTGCGGACGAAGAAGTACGGGTTGCCGCCCTTTTTGGTGGCGATGGTGCTCTCGCGCTCAAGGTACGGCGAAAGCGGCAGCACCACGTCGGCGTGCCAGGCCGTATCCGACCAGGAAAAGGTCACGGCCACGAGCAGGTCCAGCTTTTCCCACAGGGACTTGACGTCCTTGGTGTCCGGAAAGGCCATGAGCGGGTCGTGGCGATGGGCGATGTAGGCCTTGATGGGGTACGGCTTGCCCGTGGCGATGGCCTCATAGGCCAGGTTGACCAGGCCGGGACCGGCCTCGAAGTGGGTGCGCTCCTCCATCCAGCCCACGCCGTCCACGCGCTTGTCCTCGGGCTTGGGATAGATGGCCATGAGATCCTTGACGCCCTTTTTGCCCACGTCGCCCGGGCCGTTGGCCAGGGGCAGGCCGCCCTTGGCCCCGATGGCCCCCAGGAGGGCGTTGATGATGTAGGCGGTGCGGCTCATGTAAAACGAGTCGGAATAGCGGGCGGTCATCCAGCCCGGATGCCAGATCACCGACGGCGCAGCCTTGGAGAGCTGCACGGCCAGCTTCTCGATGGACGCCGCCGGGACGCCGGTCTCGGCCTCGGCCCAGGCCGGGGTATAGGGGGCGATGAAGGTGGACAGGGCCTCGAAATCGTGGAACCACTTTTCCACGAATTCCTTGTTGTACAGCCCCTTGGTCACCAGTTCATGAATGACGGCGAGATTGAAGGCATAGTCCGTGCCCGGCCGGATGAGGAAGAAGTTGTCGGCCTTGGCCGCCGTGACCGAGGCGCGGACGTCGATACAGGT
The DNA here is from genome assembly GCA_031082225.1 of Desulfovibrionaceae bacterium. Classification (GTDB taxonomy): domain Bacteria; phylum Desulfobacterota; class Desulfovibrionia; order Desulfovibrionales; family Desulfovibrionaceae; genus Desulfolutivibrio. Next base: position 10,890 of record JAVHLG010000020.1, read on the forward strand.
GATCTTGCAGCCGGCGGCCTTGGCGTCGAGCAGGTCGTTGACCTCCTTGACGTTGATGGCCTCGAAGATATTGCGGGTCTGCAGCACCACATGCTTGCAGTTTTTCAGGTCGTAGCTCACGGTCTTGCGTCCGAAACCGAAAACCGACAGGGCGGCATGCTGCACGTTGCGGGCGCAGGCGGCATCGTGATTGCAATAGTTGGGCGTGCCCAGGCCGCGCAAAAAGGCCCGGTAGATCTCCCGGAAGGGGCCGCCCCGATCCGAAAGCAGGATGGACTTGGCGCCGTGCTCGGCCTTGATCTTGGACAGCTTCTCGGCCACATACGTCAGGGCCTCGTCCCAGGTGGCCCGACGCCACTTGCCCTCGCCGCGCGCTCCGGCCCGGATCATGGGAAACTGGGGCCGCTCGTCATCGTTCACCAGGGCCATGCCCGCCGCACCCCGGGCGCACAGCGCCCCCTTGATGCCGCCCGCGTGGGGATTGCCGTGAATGGTGACAAGATTGCCGTCCTCCACCACGCTCATCATCGGACAGCGTACCGTACACATGCCGCATATTCCATAGACCGTTTTTTTCATGGCTCCCCCTGGGATAGATGCTCTGGTGTCCGCCTGACATTTCGGAGGGTAAGCTACCACAGCAGGAGCATCTGGCAAGAAAAAAGTGTTGTGAAAAATTGAACAACGCAGGAACGGCGCGCTTTCCCGGGCATCAAACGGCATGTGAACGAAAAAACTTGCGACCCTCCCTTGACTTTCCCCTGGAAAGGGGCTTTGTAATCGACCATAAAAAGTGTCCGGACAGCGACTTACGCGTTTTGTCGCCAAACCGTCATACCCTTTCGGGCCGCGCGGCCCGAGGCGAGACATGGGAGGCCCAGATGGTTTTCACCTGGCTGCAGGCGGCGCTCATCATTTTCCTGGCTGCCGGAGTGGCCTTCGCCGCAGGCCCCCTCCTGGGCTCCATCCTTCTGGCGCCCAAGGCTGTCGGAGGCGCCATCGGCGAGCCCTTCGAGTGCGGCATCCCCACCCACGGCAGTTCCCTGACCCGGTTCGGCATCAACTATTACTTCTACGCCATTGTGTTTCTGGCCTTCGAGGTGGACATCCTCTACCTCTTTCCCGTGGCCACCTGGTTCAACCAGTCCGTCGGCTTCGCCCCGGTGTGGAAGATTCTGATCTTCCTTGGCGTCCTGGGCCTGGCCGTGGTCTATTTCCAGCGCAAGGGAGTGTTCGAATGGCCCCGCAGGATCCAAGTCTCGCCCCGCAGCTAGGGGGCATCGCCCCGACGGTCGTCAACGTCGAGCCGGCGCTGGTGAACATGTCCCCGGTGCAGCGCATCGTGGACGTCTGTCGGGCCATGTCCATCTGGCCCATGACCTTCGGCCTGGCCTGCTGCGCCATCGAAATGATGGCCGTGGGCATGGCCCGGTTCGACATCGCCCGGTTCGGGGCCGAGGTGTTCCGGCCCTCGCCGCGCCAGTCGGATCTGATGATCGTGGCCGGCACCGTGAACCGCAAGATGGCCCCGGCCGTGGTGCGGCTCTACGAGCAGATGCCCGCGCCCAAATGGGTCATGGCCCTTGGCAACTGCGCCATCTCGGGCGGTCCCTTCAAGTGTCCGGGGCAGTATGCCGTGGTCGAGGGCGTGGACACCCTCATCCCCGTGGACATTTACGTACCCGGATGCCCGCCCCGGCCCGAGGCCCTGCTTGAGGGCCTTTTCCAGTTGCAGCACAAAATCAGCGGTCGGCGGTGGTGGCCCGTTGCCAAGGGCGCGCCCGTCGGCAAGGCGGAGGTCGCATGATCCCCGCATGGATATCCCAGATCGGCGCCGACTGCGTCGTCCCCCTGGACCACGCCCGCACCGGGCAGACCGCCAGCCTCCTGGTCGACCGGGACAAGATCGAGAACGCCTGCCAGGTGTTGTGGGACCAGGGCTATCACATCGAGAGCCTGGCCGCCTGCGACGTGCTGGAAGGGTTTGTGGTCCGGTACCACTTCGCCCACTGGACCGAACCCGGCCGCCTCACCCTGCGGGTCAGCGTGCCCCGCGACGACGCCCGCATCCCCACCGTCTCCAGGATCCTTCCCGGAGCGGACTGGCATGAGCGGGAATGTCACGACTTCCACGGCGTGGTGTTTACCGGCCATCCGAATCTGCACGCCCTGCTTCTGCCCGACGACGGCACGCCGCCGCCCCTGCTTAAGTCCAACAAGGCCCGCAAGAGCCGCACGGATGTCCTTCCTCTGGAATATCTGGTGGACTGCGGGCTGCCCCCCGAGACGCAAGCCTCCGACAAACCCGCTTCCGGCGACGCCGGGGCACAGGCCAAGGGGTAGCCGCCATGCGCGATCAGACTGCGGCCGCCGCCGCGCCCACGCCGCCCGTGGACATGTCCTTCTGGGGCGATTCCTATGCCGCCCGGTTCGAGCCCGATCCCTCCGGGGAACGGATGATCGTCAACATGGGTCCCCAGCACCCCTCCACCCACGGGGTGTTGCGAGTCCTGCTGGAACTTGACGGCGAATACATCGTGCGCGCCGAGCCCGTGCTGGGCTACATCCACCGCATGCATGAGTGGATGGCCGAAAACCGGACCTACGCCCAGTTCATCCCCAACATGGGCCGGGTGGACTATCTGCACGCCCTGGCCTGGAACTGGGCCTATGTGGGCGCCGTGGAACGGTTGACGGGCATGGAGGTTCCGGAGCGGGCCGAATACATCCGGGTCATCACCTGCGAACTGAACCGGATCAGCTCCCACCTGTTGTGGTGGGGGGCCTATCTGCTGGATCTCGGGGCGTTCACCCCCATCATGTACGCCTTCGACGACCGGGAACGCATCCTGGACATCCTCCAGATGGTCACGGGGTCGCGCCTGACCTATTCGTCGTTCACCTTCGGCGGGGTGTCCATGGACCTGCCGCCCCAGTTCATCCCCAAGACCAGGGAATTCATCGCCACCTTGCGCAGTCGGCTGCCCATGTACAAGGATCTGGTCACGGACAACGGCATCCTGCGCGGCCGCTGCGAGGGCATCGGCATCCTCGACCTGGACACTGCGCGCCGCTACGGGGCCACGGGGCCCTGCCTGCGCGGATCGGGCCAGGCCTACGACGTGCGCCGGGCCGAACCCTATTCCATTTACGACCGCTTCGAATACCGCATACCCACGGAGTCCGCCTGCGACGCCATGGCCCGCTACTACGTCCGGCTGTCGGAAATCGACGAGAGTCTGTCCATCGTGGAGCAGGCCATGGACAGCATCCCCGAGGGCCCCATCCAGGGCAAGGGACCGCGCAAGATCCGGCCGCCCAAGGGCGAGGCCTGTTTCGCCGTGGAGGGCGCCCGGGGCAAGATCATGGTCATGGTGCAAAGCGACGGCGGCCCCATGCCGTACCGGGTCAAGCTGCGCGCCCCAGGTTTCTCAAACCTGAGCCTTTTCGCCGAGCTGGCCCAGGGAACGCTTGTGTCCGACGCCGTGTCCATCCTGGGCAGCCTTGACCTCGTCATCCCGGAGATCGACCGATGAGCATGACCATAAGTCTCGCCGATCCGTTGGTGCGGCTCGTTTTGGCCCTGGTCGGCATCTTTGCCTTCGTGGCCCTCAACGGCCTTGTTTTGGTCTACGTCGAACGCAAGGTGGCGGGGTTCTGCCAGCGTCGGCCCGGTCCGCTGCACGTGGGGCCGCAGGGCCTTCTGCAACCCCTGGTTGACGCCCTCAAGCTGGTGGGCAAGCAACTGCTGACGCCTGCCAAGGGTGACCGCATCCTTTTTTGGGCCGCCCCGCTTCTGGCCTTTCTGCCTGTGGCCCTGTGCTTCCTGCCCCTGCCCTTCGACGCCAGCCTGAAAGCCATTGAGATCAACCTGGGCCTGGTGCTCATCCTGGCCTTTTCCGGAGTCAACGTCATCGCCCTGTGTCTGGCCGGATGGGGCTCGGGCAACAAATGGGGCATCCTGGGCGCGGCCCGGGCCGTGGCCCAGTCCGTGGCCTACGAGGTGCCGCTTTTGTTGTCGGTCCTGGCCGTGGCCTTCATGTCCGGCTCCCTGGATCTGTTCGTCATAACCGAATCCCAGGGCGCCTGGCCGTGGCAATGGTATGCCATGAAAAACCCCCTGGCCTTCCTCATTTTCATCATCTGCGCCGTGGCCGAGACCAACCGCGCCCCCTTCGACCTTCCCGAGGCCGAATCGGAACTCACCGCCGGGTTCCATACGGAATATTCCGGCATGGGATTCGGACTGTTCTTTTTGGCCGAATATGCGAATATGATCGTGGTCAGCGGCGTGGCCGCCGCCCTGTTCCTGGGCGGCTACCAGGGGCCGGTGGCCTCCGGGATCTGGTGGTTTCTGGCCAAGCTGTACGCGGTGCTGCTCCTGATCATCTGGTTGCGCTGGACCTATCCCCGGGTCCGCTTCGACCAGCTCCTCAATTTAAGCTGGAAGCGGCTGACCCCCGTCGCCCTGCTCGTCTTGGCCGGCACGGCCGTGGCCGTGCGCCTGGGAGGATAGTCCATGAGCGTTTCGAATTCCTTCAAAGATGCCTGGAACTACGCCAAAAGCCTCTTGATCGGGCTTGGCGTGACCGGAAAAAACTTCGTCAAGCCGACCATCACGGTGATCTACCCCTGGCAGCAGGTGGACAACCTGTCCACGTACAGGGGACATGTGGAGCTGATCCCCAAGGATGACGACCCCTTCACCCCGCGTTGCGTTGCCTGCGGCGCCTGCGCCGACGCCTGCCCGTCGCGCTGCCTGTCCGTGGTCGCCCCGCCCAAGACCCCCAAGCCAAAAGCCGATGCCCCGGCTGCGGCCCTGGTCGAGGGAAGGGTTATTCCCAAAACCGAAAAAGCCGCAGCCCCGGAAAAATCACGCGCCCCGGTGCAGTTTTTCCTGGACTATTCCCTGTGCAGCCTGTGTGGCCAATGTGAACGCGTCTGCCCGGCGAAATCCCTGCGGTTTTCCAACAATGTCTACCTCATCGGTCACAGCCGCGAGGATTTCAGGATCGACCTCCTGGCCAGGATGAGAAGCCAGGCGGACGGGAAATCCGCCCCGTCACGCCCCAGGACTCCAGAATCCGCGCCGGTTCCCGAAACAGAAAAGGAGCCCGCATGAGCAAGTATCTGATCATGCTCGACCAAAATCGCTGCATCTCCTGCCACGCCTGCGAGGTGCACTGTCAGATGAAAAACCGTGTTCCGGCGGATGCCCGGCTGGGCAAACTGATCACGGTGGGGCCCGTCTCCCATGATGGCAAGCCGCGCATGCTCAACCTGTTCATGCCCTGCTTCCAGTGTGAGCGCCCCTGGTGCGTCACCGCCTGTCCCACCGGGGCCATGACCCGGCGGGAAAGCGACGGCATCGTCTACGTACAGGAAGACCTCTGCGTGGGCTGCAAGGCCTGCATCAAGGCCTGCCCCTGGCAGGTGCCGCAGTGGAACGACTACACGGGACGGGTGATGAAATGCGATTATTGCCGCGACCGTATCGATGCCGGGGAAAAACCCGCCTGCGTCGCGGGTTGCACGTCACATGCCCTGTCCTTTGTGCGTCCCAACGAGGCCTCGGCCCATACCCGCGAAGACTACGCCCGGCGCATCCTCTTGCGTCGTCCCTGATTCGCCTCCACTTCCGGACAAGGCCGGGGGCGAAAGCCCCCGGCCTCACCGGCCAAAACGCTGACCCCGCCTGCACAACGCCGACCGCCGGGCACAGGAAGCATCGCATCCCGCCGGTGATGACCGGCTCACCCGTTCCCCGCCATTATTGCCGCACGCCCTCGCCAGAGGTGTCGGCCCACTGCGACGTCCGGCCATGCTCTTTCGCCCGCAACACGGCGTACGTGAAACATTTCACAAGAACATTCCGGATTCTTTTGCATTCCAGGTGTTTTTTCATGAATTTCTTGAGAAAAAAAGAACTTGGAAACACCCTTGACAGTTTCCCCGTCCCAATGCTCTATGGGGATACTCCAAAGGTTGCGCGTGTATGCAAAAGAAATCGCCTTACATCGTGACCGGGGGCCGATCTCCATTACGGGAGTCGTAAAAACGACACTTTTGCGGATGGGCAGGCCTCAGGAGACGTCTGAAGGGAACAGGAACCTCCTTTCAGACGCTGTGACACGGAAGGAAACTTCCGCCTGGGGAAGGACCGAAATGCATCGCCGTGCGGCGGGGAATCCGCACTGCGAGACCTTTCGGAACCGACCTGGCGGAAACCCCGTGTCGTCGTCAGGCAGGGCAGGGCCTGGCGGCACGGGCGAGTCACCGGCGCCTGACGGTTCCACCATGCGGGTCTGCCGGGCAGGCAGGGCAACCCGGGCTGTTTCGTCGGCCGGGACCGTTTCCCGGAGGCGTGGGCGGAGAACACCGAGAACGGATGAACGTGCAAGCAAGGAGGAGTGACGTGCGCAATTCCAGAAACATGTTTTTGGTACTTGGCGTCATGGCTGCGGTCATGTGCCTGTGGCTGGAGCCGGCCTGGGCCGACCGCCTGAGCGACGCCATCGCCAAGGCCCCCCAGGGCGCGGAAGCGGGGCAGATCGATCCCAGCAAACCCACAGGCTTCCTGGGCATCCCCGGAGCGCCCCAGGTGAACATGATCCTGGCCTTCGTGTGGGCCGTGTGGGTCGGCTGGATCTTCTCCACCGTGGGCGCCTTCGGCGGCGTCATGGCCGGTGTGGGCCACATCTCCGTGTTCGGTTTCGGCAACTACGCCAAGGGCTTCAAGACCACGGCCCCGGAACTCAACAAACTGGTCACCGACTCCATCCGGACCTCCAACCAGTGGCTGGTGGGTCTCTCGGCGCTCATTTCCTCCTGGAACTACTACCGCATGGGCCGACTGGTGCTGCCCCTGGCCATCGCCCTGGGCATCGGCTCCATCATAGGAAGCTATAGTTCTGTCGCCTTGACAGCAGGCAAGGTGTCCTTCTCGGCGTATCAGGGCTATTTCGGCCTGTTCGTCCTGGCCCTTGGCTGTTACCTGTTCTACGAGACCACCCCGGCCGGTCAGGCTGGCAAGCAGAAAACCAAGGCCGCGGTCAAGGCCTTCGAAGAGACGGTCAAGAAGCAGAAGTCCGGCGAAAAGGTGGACGTAAAGGCCCTGGGCGTGAAGACCACCTCGTTTAGCCTGACCAAGGTGAGCTTCACCTTCTACGGCGTGGAATTCTCCTTCAACCCCATCATCCCGCTCCTGGGCGGCATCGTCATCTCTGCCGTGGCGGCCTTTTTGGGTGTCGGCGGCGGGTTCATCCTGGTGCCCTTCCTGACCAGCGTGGCCGGCCTGCCCATGTATCTGGCCGCCGGCACCTCGGCCCTGGCCGTCCTGGTGTCCATGATCACTTCCATCGCCAAGTTCATGGGTGGCGGCACGCCCATCGACTGGACCCTGATCGGCCTGGAACTGGTGGGCATCGTGGTCGGCTCCATCATCGGCCCCAGGACCTCCAAGTACATCCCGGACGTGTGGCTCAAGCGCCTGTTCATCGTCCTGGCCCTGTACGTGGGCATCGACTACACCCTGCGCGGCTTCTTCAATTTCCGGATCTTCGGTTAACATGCAACGTCTCGTGCTCGCGGCCCCGGAACCCTTCCCGGGGCCGCGCCACGCCCGGGCCGACGACGACATATCCCTCGTCGTCGGCCTTTTTTCCATAGCCGTGCGCCCTTTTCTCAGCGAAGGCCCTGTGCTATCCTGTCTACGAAGATCACCCGCCTTCCAGGAGCCGACATGGATTATGTCTCCCACGCCACACGCCTGATCGACGCCTTTTTCATCTTTTTCTTCCGCATCCCGGAGGATGCGGCCGTGGGATTCTACCTCGGGTGCGCCGTTGTGGCCGCGGTGACCGTGTTTGTGGGCGACATCAGCCAGGCCCTGGCCCACAGGATCAACCTGTCCCATTTCCGGTCCCAGACCAAGGACATGGTGCATCTGCACAACCTGTCCATCAAGGCCCTGCGCCGGGGCGACAAGGAAAACTACAAGGCCGCCAACAAGCTGGCCAACGACACCTTCGGCAAGGCGTTTTTCACCCGGGCGGCGCTTTTCACCGTGTCCATCTGGCCCCTGCCCTTCGCCATGGGCTGGCTGGCCGGACGCTTCCAGGGGGTGGACATCCCCCTGCCCATGCTGGAAAAGGTCGTCGGCTTCAACGCCATCTTTCTGCCCGTCTACATCCTGACGCGCATCGCCTATTCCCGGATCAAGCCGAAAATCGGATTCCTGCGCCGTCTGGACCCGGGTCTGGCCCCTCCCCCGGAAGACGAGGAGAAACCCATTCCCTGGATCGAGGTGATCGAGGAGGGCATGCCGTCAAAAAAATCCGCCGGGGAAAAGGGCGGGGCCGCCTCGCCCACGACAGCCTCGGCACAGGAGGCGGCGGAAGCCGTGGCCCCAAAATAACCCGCATCCCACGGCAGGCGTCGCGTGCGCCATCCGGGGGATGCAGGCCGGGCTCCCCGCAACGGCCAGAGGTCACCATGCGGGACAACCGGGGAGGGCTCGCCTCCCGGTCGGCCGCAGGGCGAACGCCCTCCCCCCCCGGTGGCCCCGGCCAAACGCCTTTGGAGCGCCTATGCGCCGTGTGCGTCTCATGATGATTGCCGTCCTGGCCTTCGCCGTCTGGGGATGCAGCGAGGAGGAGCCGGCCTTCCAGGTGAACCTGGGCAGGCGCGTGGAGACCTCCGTGTCCGTGCCCAAGCGGGCCGTGACCTACGCCTATCTGCCCCAGTTCGCCCATACCGTCTCCTACGAGCGCCACCGGCTATTGGTGGAATATCTGCAAAAGGCCACGGGCCTGCCCATCCGCCAGATCTTTCCCGACACCTTCGACGAGCACGTCAAGATGGTGGAGCGCGGCGAAATCGACATCTCCTTCTCCAATCCCTTCGTCTACATCCGCATGGCCGCCGCCGGGGCCAGGGCCTTTGCCAGGATCATCGAGCCCTCGGGCGCTCCCGAATTTTACAGCCAGATCATCGTGCGCAAGGACAACCGCAACATCGAACGAATCGAGGACTGTCGGGGCAAGCGCTGGCTGGCCGTGGACCCGTCCTCGGCGGGGGGCTACATCTATGCCCTGGGGGAATTCTACGACAACGGCATCCGCCGCGAGGACTTCGCCGAGATCGCCTTCGCCCCCGGCCCCGGCGGCAAGCAGGAAAAGGTGGTCATGGCCGTCTACGCCGGGGCCTACGACATCGGTTCCGTACGCGACGGGGCCCTGTCCCTGCTCAAGGACAAGATCGACCTGGCCCAGGTCCGCATCCTGGCCGAATCCAAACGCTATCCGGGCTGGGTCTACGCCCACCGGCCGGGCCTTGATCCCGAGGTGGTGAACAAGATCTCCCGGGCCATGTTCGCCCTCAACATGGACCGGCCCGACGAGGCCCTCATCCTGCGCACGGCAGGCATGCGCGGCATCATCCCGGCCGTGGACGCCGACTATGCCCCCGTGCGGGAGCTGGCCACGAAACTCGGTCTGGAAGCCCTGGAGGCCATCCAGTAGTGCGCGTTCTCGACAAGCTCAAATTCAGCACCAAGATCAATCTGGGCACGCTTTTTATCGTGACCCTGATCGCCCTGCCCCTGGCCTTCGTGGTCAGCCGCATGGCTGCTGACGCGCTCATCGACGAAACCAAGAAACGCGGCATGGTCATCTCCGAAAACCTGGCCTCCCGGGCCGCCGATTCCATGCTGGCCATGGATCTGCTGCGCCTGAAAAACATGGTGGACGAATACAAGGGCGTACAGGACATCGTGTACGCCTTCATCACCGACCGTGACGGCAACGTCATGGTCCATACCTTCGTCCAGGGCTTTCCCGTGGAGCTTCTGGCCGCCAACGAGGCCGACGACGCCACCCCGTCCCACGTCCGGCTGCTTTTCACCGGCCGGGACTACATCTACGACTTCGCCGCCCCCATCCTGATCGTGGGGGCCCGCTTCGGCACCGCCCGGGTGGGCCTGTCCCGCGCCCAGACCCAGAACTCCGTCAACCGGCTGGTGTTTTTCATCTTCGCCCTCTCGGGCGCGGCCCTGGTCCCGGCCATCCTGTTCAGTTCCCTGTTCGCCAGGCAGGTCACCCGGCGCATCGGGCTTTTGCGCGAACATGCCGAAGAAGTGGTCAAGGGCAACCTGGACATGCGCACCGGCCCCATCGTGGCGGCGAACTGCTGGGAGATCATGAACTGCGACCTGACCCACTGCCCGGCCTACAACGACACCCGCAGGCGGTGCTGGTATCTGGCCGGGACGCTGTGCCCCGACTGCTCCGACGCCGAGGACGGGGACAAGGAGGAGTCCTGCAAGAACTGCCCGGTATACAACCGCAACAAGGGAGACGAGATCCAGGATCTGGCCGAGACCTTTGACGTCATGGCCCTCAGCCTCAAGACCCACCTGGAAGAACTCAAGCAGGCCGAGGGCGTGCTGACCCGCCAGGAACAACTGTTGCGCACCATCCTGGACGCCACCCCGGATTTCGTGTGCCTGATCGGGGACAATCTCAAATACCTGTCCGTGAACAAGGCCTTTGCCGACTATGTGGGGCGCACGGCCCATGACATCGAGGGGCTCTCGGAATTCGACCTGTTCCCCGAGGCCGAGGCCAAGCTCACCCGCGAGGAGGATCTGCGCGTGGTGCGCACGGGCCTGCCCTTTGACCGCGAAAAACGCGCCCGGCGCGGCCAGCGGGACATGTGGCTGCATGTGGTGCGGGCCCCGGTCTTCGACAAGGACGGCCGGGTCATGGGACTTTTGCGCACGGCCCGGGACGTGAGCCAGCTCAAGCTCTTCCAGGAACAGCTCATCCAGTCCCAGAAGATGGAATCCGTGGGCAAGCTGGCCGGGGGCGTGGCCCACGAGATCAACACCCCCCTGGGCGTGATCCTTGGTTATTCCCAACTGCTGCAGGAGGAAGTGGACAAGGACAGCCAGATATACGAAGATTTGAAAATCATGGAGAAACAGGCCAAGGTCTGCCGCAAAATCGTGGCCGATCTTTTGGGTTTTTCCCGGCAGACGGACAGCGCAAAGCTCGAAATGTGCTTCAACAACTCGCTCATGGAGGCCATAAGCCTGGTGCGCCACACCTTCGGGCTGGACAAGGTCTACATCATGACCGATCTCGACGAACGCATGCCCATCATCTACGGCGACCCGGAAAAGCTCAAGCAGGTGTGGATCAACCTCCTGACCAACGCCCGCGACGCCATGGTCGAGAGCGGCGGGCTGCTTCTGGTGCGTTCCCGCCTGGATTCTCCGGCCCAGAAGGTGACGGCCTGGTTCGCGGACACGGGATCGGGCATCGACACCGAAAATCTGCAAAAAATCTTCGATCCGTTTTTCACCACCAAACCCGTGGGCCAGGGAACGGGCCTGGGGCTGTCCGTGTCGTTTGGCATCATCGAGGACCACGACGGTTCCATCACCGTACAAAGCCCCGTCCCCAAAGGGTTTTTCAACCAGGAAGCGAAAGAGGCCCCGGGACGCGGCCCGGGCACGCTCTTTGTCGTGGATCTTCCCCTGGATCATGCGGAAACCCTGGAACCTGACCACGCGATCGACAAAGGAAGGACGTAAATGGCCAACATCATTGTCTTGGACGACGTCATCGACGCCGGGGTGCTCATCAAGCGCATCCTGGAACGAAAAGGACACGCCGTCACGGTCTTCACCGAAGAGGAGGAGGCCCTGACGCACATCGGCAAGGCCAGGCCGGACATGGCCATCCTGGACATCAAGCTCAAAAAGATGACCGGGGTGGAGGTGCTGGAGGAAATCAAGAAACGGTCGCCCGCCACCCGGGTCATCATGCTCACGGGCTATCCCACCCTGGAGACGGCCCGGGAGTCGGTACGGCTGGGGGCCTGCGAATACTGCGTCAAACCCATCGACAAGGACGAACTGGAACGCAAGGTGGCCGACGCCTTGGAAAACGCCTGAACCGGAAACCGGGAAAACGCGCCATGTCCCTTACCCAGCTCTTCCGCCACTGGACCTATCAGATCTTCGCCCCGGGCGTCCTCTTGCGCGAGAAATACAACGCCTTCAAGGAACTCTTGCGCTACGACGACCTGTGCCTGGACATCATCGCCGAGATCGAGGAAATCCATTACGGCAACGAGCACGCCGACTGGGCACGCATCGTATGGCTCTGCAAGCGGCTGAGTTCCGCCGTGGAGCACCTGACGACCCAGTTGACCCTGCTGTCACCCGCCAAATACGTGGATCTGCCCGAATACGCCCGCAAGATCGATTTCTACGTGCGCATGGCCCTGGACGTGCCTGCGCCGGACATGTCCCCCCCCTACCTCCTGAGCCTGGCCGAGGCCGCCGCGCGCCCCGAACTGGTGGGCGGCAAGGCCGCCGCCCTGGGGCGGCTCCATGCCGAGGGCGGCATTCCCTGTCCGCCGGGGGTGGTGGTCACGGCCGGGGCCTTCCGGTACATCCTGGAGGCTGCGGAGCTGCGCCCCAAGCTCGACGCCAAACTGCGCAAGGTGATCCTCTCCAAACCCGACGAGATGGCCGGGCTGGCCGCCGAATTGCGCCAGATGATCCTTTCCGTGCATGTGCCCGAGGAAATCGCCGTCCCCCTGCGCCAGGCCGCCGAGGACATGGCCCGGGCCGGAAACGGTCTTCTGGCCGTGCGCAGTTCGGCCCTGGCCGAGGACGGCCTGGCCTCCTTCGCCGGACAGTACGAGAGCGTGCTCTCCGTGCGTCCCGAAGAGGCGGTTGCGGCCTACAAGGCGGTGCTGGCCTCCAAATACGGCCCCCGGGCCCTGACCTACCGGGTCTTGAGCGGGCTGTCCGACGAGGAAACCTCCATGGCCGTCTTGATCATGCCCATGATCGACGCCAAAAGCGCGGGCGTGCTGTACACCCTTGATCCGGGCGGCCGGGTGCAGGGCCGCGAGGTCATGGGCGTCTATGCCGCCAAGGGCCTGGGCACGGCCGTGGTGGACGGATGCATCATCCCCGAATCCGTGGTGGTGAGCAGGGACAAACACCCCCGCGTCCTGTCCCGCGATCCGGATCCCGGGGACCACGATGCCCCGGACGTGGCCCTGCCTGACGAGGCCGCCGAGCGGTTGGCGGAAATCGGACAGAGCCTGGAAAGGCTTTTCGGCCATCCCCAGGATGTGGAATGGGCCATGGACAAGGCCGACGACCTCTTCATCCTGCAGAGCCGGGACGTCGGCAGGGGCCAGGAGAGCGCCGCGCCGCCTCCCGAAGAGGCCGACGACCTTTTCGACGCCTATGTGGACGATGCCCTGCCCTCCGGGCTTGAGGCCGATGACCGCCCGGCCCCCCTGCTGAGCGGAGGCGCAAGGGTGTCCAACGGGACGACGGCGGGACGGGCCGTACACGCCCAGACGGTCATCGAGGTCTCGACCATTCCCGAGGGGGCGATTCTTCTGACCCCCACCCTGTCGCCGGCCCTGGCCCGGCTGGCCGGGAGGGTGGCCGGGGTGATCGCGGCGGCCGGCAGCCGGGCAGGGCATTTTGCCTCGGTGGCCAGGGAATTCGGACTGCCCGTGGCCGTGTTCGGCCCGGACATCTTCACCCGCATCGCCGACGGCCAGGACATCACCCTGGACGCCAACGCCGGGATGGTGTTCCCCGGCCGGGTGGAGAGCCTGATCGCGGCGGCGGCCGCCCCCGGTCCGAAAAAGGCCACTGCGGCGGGCATGCGACTGGAAAAAATCATCCCCCTGGTGGCCAGACTGACCCTGACCGACCCGGAGTCCCCGGATTTCGCCCCGGCCAACATGCGTTCCATCCACGACATCGTGCGCTTCGCGCATGAAAAAAGCGTGGCCGAGATGTTCTCCCTGGTGGGCCGTGGCGGTCGCGGGCTGGCCTCGGCCAAACGTCTGAAGACCCCGCTGCCCTTCACCATGTACATCCTGGATCTGGGCGACGGCCTTTTCGAAGGCCTGGAGGGATCGCCCACCGTGGCCCCGGGGGAAATCAAGAGCGCGCCCATGTGGGCCATATGGTCCGGGCTGACCTCGCCCCAGGCCTCCTGGGAGGACGATGCCCAGTTCGTGGACTGGGAGGAGCTTGACCGCATAAGCGGCGGCATCTTCAGCGGCAAATCAAAGCTTCTGGCCAGCTATGCGGTCATCTCCGCCAACTATGCCCACCTCATGATCCGTTTCGGCTACCATTTTTCGGTGCTGGACACGGTCTGCGGCCCAGACGACAAAAACAACTACGTCAATTTCCGCTTCAAGGGCGGCGGCGGCAGCCTGGAACAACGCCTGGCGCGCATCGAGTTCATCTCCCGGGTGCTCAGCCACTTCAGCTTCACGGTATCCGTCAAGGGCGACATGCTCGATGCCCGCATGGCCCGGGAAAACGAGGTCATCATCCAGAAACGCCTGGCCATGCTCGGCTACCTTCTGGCCCGCACCAAGCTCATGGACATCACCCTGTCCGAGACCACCAACATGCGGGCCCTGGTGGACGACTTCCTGGACAAGACCGACCGGTAGCCCCATGAAGCGCCCCACCCATGCCTATGTACTGACCTTCGTCACCCCGCATCTGGCTGTGGGGCATGCCCCCATGACCAGGGAGCAGCTCGATTCCCTCAAGGCCCAGGGCATCGACGCCATCCTCAACCTGTGCGCCGAATTCTGCGATCTGCACGACATCGAGTCCGAGGCCGGGTTCGAGGTCTACTACCTGCCCATTCCCGACGAACAGGCCCCGCCCCTGGCGGAGTTGGAGAAGGCCCTGGCCTGGCTCGACGAGGCCGTCTATCTGGGGCGCAAGGTGCTCATCCACTGTCGCCACGGCATCGGCCGCACAGGCACGGTCTTAAACGCCTACCTGCTGCGCCGGGGCATGGGCCACAGCCTAAGCGCGCGAATCCTCAAACCCCTGCGCTCCAAGCCCACCAACTTCGACCAGTGGTGGACCATCCGCAAATACGGCCGGGCCAGCGGGCGGCTGACCATCCGCGAACCCACCCTGGAATCCAAGCACCTGGTGGATCTGGGGCCCTTTTTCTACGACTATGAGGGGTTGTGCGCCCTGGCCGAGGAATACGCCCCGGACACGGAACGCTGCGGCCGGGAGCACGCCCGATGTTGTTCCACGCCCGTGAGCCTGAGCTTCATCGAGGCCGTCTATCTGAGCCATGCCCGCAACGTGGTGTTGCCAAGCCGAACGCGCCTGGCGGTCATCGACCTGGCCGTGGAGGCGGCCAGGCGGGAACGGATGACGGCCTCGCAGGAAACAGCCACGGCGGCGGAAGGGGAGTTCTGTCTGTCCGACGCCGGGAGCGTGTGCCCCCTGCTTGACACCGGGACCTGCCTGCTTTTCGACTACCGGCCCCTGCAGTGCCGCACCTTCGGGATTGCGGCGGCGGCCAAGGCCGAACTGTGGGAGACCCTCGAACCGGCCGTGGAGACCCTCTCCCGGCAGGCCTATTTCGCCTTCACCTCGGAGATGGACGACGAGCCGTTGCCGCGCTTCGGGCTGCCCGACGTGGTCTCGGGGCGCTACATCCAGGACTTCTTCCACCGGCTCTTGAAAAAACCCCCGCCGCCTGGGCCCGGCCGCACGAAACTTATCCCGGGTTGACCGCGTCGGCGCAATGCCCCTACAGTGTCCATCCGCCGCTTCCGGTCCCCTGCACGGGGCGGACACCGCACCAAAGGAGCATGGCATGGCACAGGATGTTCGCACCCTTCTCACGGAAGTTGACCGCCCGGCAGACGACGAGGACCGCTGGTTCAAGGATATCCGCATCGGGGACTGGTTTTTTCTGTCCCTGCAAGGCGGCCCGGATCAGGAAAGCATCCCCCGGGCCATGGTCGGGGCCATGGACTACGAGGCCTTCGAGGTCTCCCTGCAGACCGTGCACGGCGTCATTTCCTACGGCAAATGGGGGGTGTGGGAACAGTTGTCGGCACTGCCCTGGGCGGCCCGGTTCCATCGGGAAACGCCCCTGCTCATGGTGGCGGGCGAGGTGCCCGTGGCCGAGGTGCAACGGATTTATGAGGATCTCTTGGAATTTGCGCGCACCCATCCCGTACCGTGACCGATACGGGACAGGAGGCGCGTCACCCTTCGCCATAAGGAGGCCCCCTCATGCGCGCGCTGGTTTCCGCAACCGTCACGGCCCTGGCCGTCACGATCCTGTCGGCCTTTCCCGCCTCCCGCGCCCAGGGCCAGCCGGACACCCCGGCCCTGGTCCGGGATCGCTGCACGGCCTGTCATAACCTGAACCGGGTGCGGGAGCGGGTCGGCAAAAACAACGAGAAAGACTGGGCCGATTATATCGGGCGCATGCAAAAACGCGGCGCCCGGGTGGATGACGCGCAAAAGGCGGCCATGGCCGCCTATCTGGCCGCCCTGCCCTCGGGCGACGGCCTGTGAACCGCCCTGGCGCAGCGGCCTTCTTTGCTGCGCCTTTCGGGCTGGCGGCGGCGGCCCTGGTCCTGGCCCTGCCCGTGGTCTTGGCCGGGGAGGACCGGCTGCGGGCCGTGGCCAATCTGGCGGCGCTTGCGGCCCTGCCCTGCATCCCGCTGCTGTTTCTTTTGGGCACGCGAAGCCCGCTTGCGGTCCAGGTCCTGGGACTCTCCCGGACGTTTCGGGTCCACAGGGCCCTGGGGCTGGTCTTCCCGGCCCTTTTGGCGGTCCACGCCGGACTCCACGTCTACCGGTTCGCCGTGGCCATGGGGCTTTCCTATCCCCAGGCCGCCCTGGCCATCCCCAACACCTGGGAGATGGTTCTGGGCAAGGCGGCCCTGGCGCTTTTTCTGGCCGCCTGGGGCGCGGCGTGGCTTGGAACCTCGGGCCGCCTGCCCCGCCGTATCTGGCGGCCCGTGCATCTGGCGGTCCACCTGGCCGCGCCTGCGGCCTTCGTCCACGCCCTGTTTCGGGGTGAGGACATGACCCGGGGCTGGCTTTTTGCGGTCTGGGTCGTGGCCGCCGCCACATGGCTTATGGCCATGGGCTGGCGGGCCATACGGGGTCGCTCGGGCTAGATGTCGCGTCCTCGAAAGACGGACAGGCCTATTCCCCACCCCCGGGCCAATCCGCCCAGGGCCTTCTTAGGGCAGAAACCTCACCTTGACCTCAAGGCCCTCAATGATCAGCCCCACCTCCTCCAGGCGGTTGATCATGTCCTGGCGCAGGCCGCGTTCCAGGAGATTGACGTCGAGCTCGGCCAAGTCCGGGCCTTCCACGGTCGCATCGCTGATGATCTTGACCTCATACATGATCTTTCCCTCTTATTTTTCCTGTTTTCGGTGTGGCCGGGAGGCCGCGCGGCGCATCGGACATGGCGCGGCCCCTTACGTCGCCCCTGGTTGTCCGGCGGCCTGTTTTATGACAGAGAGCAACAAAAAACTCTACGGGAGGCAGACCATGGACATCGTCACGGACAACGAATATGCGGCCTTTATCGGACGCGAACAGCACAAGTACCTCCCGCGTTTCCGGATGTTCGACGACCTGGCCGGAAATTTCAAGGCCACCTGGAACTGGTCCGCGTTTTTCTTCACCTTCTGGTGGCTGCTCTACCGCAAGCTGTATGCCTACGCCGCCCTGGCGTTCGTCCTGTCCTTCGTTCCGTACCTCAACTTCGCGATCATGGTCGCCTCTGGCGCTGCTGGATACTTCGTGTACTACCGCAAGGCCCGCACGGACATCGGCCGACTCAAGCAGGCCTTTCCCGGAATGGACGTCACCATGCGCTGCGCCGAACTGGGCGGCGTGCATCGCTTCGTCATCTGGGTGGGCGTGCTGGTGACGGCCTTTTTCCTCCTGGCCGCCCTGTCCCTGGGGGTCATCGGGACCATGATCGGGGAATAGCCCATAGCCGGACGGCATGAGCCTCCTGGCCCGGACCTGAGGCCGATCAAAAAACCCCGTTGACTGATTTCAACAAGTATTCTATTTGGTATCATAATGTCACAGCGCGCAAAACTTCTTGACCGATGGCGAACCAATACCCCCGTCGATGCTCCGCGCGAACAAGTAGGAGGCATTCTTGAATATTTTTTTCCCGGGCAATACACATGGCAAACAGGGGGTTCCTCGCATTACATCGTCAGGGACGAGAGGCTAAAAAACATGAAAGAATGCGGACCCGGCGGTGAATTTTCGATTCCGGTTCGTAGCGGAAAACGGGTCATCCGGGTATATCTGAAACGCCTTGTCGAAGTTATCGACTTCATCGAGCAGAGAGTGAACCATGAAGACACCTGAGCAGTATTGGAACCTCGGATACAAGATGGTCGTCGAAGCGATCCCCGATGAGGATGGCGGCGGTTTATCCGCGACCATGCCGGAACTTGGGGAATACGCCTTTGTGGGAGATGGAGAATCACCCGAGGAGGCCATCGCCAGCTTAAAGAGCGTCTTTTGCACGATAGTCGGAGAGTATATTCAATCTAACAAACCCTTCCCTCTCCCGAAGAAGAAACCTGCATACAGCGGCAAATTCCTGGCCCGCATCACGCCTGCCCTTCATGAACGGTTGGTGAGCCAGGCAGAGGAGCAAGGCGTCTCGCTCAATCAATTTGTGACCGAATGCCTTGCGGCATCAAGCGTTGAGCAATGTGTCATCAAAAACATCGAGTCACATTTTGCCGTGGCGAACGATCTTCTGGTAAAAACCTCCGTCGTCAGTGTCGAATTGCCACCGAATCCTCACCACATATCCACGAGTGAAGCCACCTGGGGATACCAATAACGATGCTGCACCATGTTTTTTCGCTGATGTGCCAATCCGTGACGAAGGAAAAAGATGGCAACATCTCCATAAACAAAATTATCACCTCTGGCTCTGTCAGCAGTATCCCGTCGACATTGCCCGGATTTTCCATCGTATCCATGTGGAATTTTGAAAATGATGACATGGAACCTGAAAAATACACCAGAGTCAGATATCTTTTAAAGGCACCTTCGAGAACTATCTCCATTGGAGGCATTGATATCGATCATGATAAAGCGACGAACATCAACAGTGTTATAGTAAACCTGGAAAGCCTTCCTATCCGGGAAACTGGCTCATACTCCATTAAAATCGATAAGTATGCAAAAAAAAGATGGAAAAATGTCGCATCCATCCCATTTCGCATCGTTGAAAAATCGAAACCCGAAAAGACACACCGAAATCAGAATTCCACATCAGAGAAACAACCATAGCAATACGCCGTCTCTGTGCAGCCGGTGGTTCTGCACCTCCCTGCCGCGTCGTTCCATGAGTGCCCTTCTGGAGCCTGCCCGTGAGCCTGTCTAGACCAACGAGGTGACACGAACTTCAAACCACCCCGATGGCCCGGGGCGGCCTTTTTTCGGCCCGGTTCTTGCTACCAAATACCAAAGCCGGTCGCCAAACCCCGTCCTGGCGCGGAATCGCCCTGTGCCCCGTCGCGCCGACCCGGACGAAAGACCGTGCATTTGGCGTCATTTCGTGTCAATTACGAAATGACGGCAACCCGATGCCCGCTCCCGGAGGCCGCCCACGACCCGGTTCGGGTTCCCGGCCACCCGGAAAGGAGACGCGAGACAACATGGACACCGCCCCCGGCCACTGCGGCCACGGTTTCTATCGGGTGCTCCTCGCCGAGGACTGCGACAGCTCCCGGCTGGCCATGGAGATGTGTCTGCGCCACGCCGGATGCGACCCCCACGGGGCGCGCAACGGCCGCCAGGCCCTGGAGCTCTTCGCCTCGGCCTCGTTTGACATGGTGCTCATGGACCTGGAGATGCCGGACATGGACGGCCACGAGGTCACGGCCTGCATCCGGGCCATGGAACGGGAACGTCGCCTGCCGCCGACCCCGGTCATCGCCCTGACCGCCCATGACGATCCGGTCCACCGGGAAACCTGCCGACAAACCGGCTTCACCGGATACATGGTCAAGCCCGCCAGCACCGACACCCTCCGCCGCCTGCTCGAGACCTTCTGTCGCCCCCCCGCCCCGCGCTCCTGACGCCCCGGCCGCGCCGAACGCGCATTGCCGCGCCCCACGCGGCTTGATAGACTGGGCCTGAATACATCCCCAAAGAGAGGCCCCATGACCGACAAACCCATCCTGGTCACCGGCGCCACGGGATACGTGGGCGGGCGACTGGTCCCAAAGCTCCTCGACGCCGGACGCCGGGTGCGGGCCGTGGGCCGCTCCCTGGACAAGCTGGGGGCCCGGCCCTGGGCCTTCCACCCCGGGGTGGAGCTCGTGGCCGCCGACCTCTTCGACCTTGCCTCCACCCGGGCGGCGCTTCGCGGCTGCGACACGGCCTATTACCTGGTGCACTCCATGCGCCCCGACAAACGCGACTTCGCCGCCGCCGACCGCCATGCCGCCCTGATCATGGCCCGGGCCGCCCGGGAGGAGGGACTCTCGCGCATCATCTACCTGGGGGGACTGGGCGAGGAACGCGAAGACTTAAGCCACCACCTCAAGTCCCGCCACGAGGTGGCGCTGATCCTGTCCCACGGCGGCACGCCCCTGACCCATCTGCGGGCGGCCATGATCCTGGGCTCGGGCAGCGCCTCCTTCGAGCTTCTGCGCTACCTGGGCGACCGCCTGCCGGTCATGCTCACCCCGGCCTGGGTGCGCACCCGCTGCCAGCCCATCGCCATCACCAACGTCCTGGGCTACCTCCTGGGCTGCCTGGACGAACCCCGCACCCTGGGCCGCACCTTCGACATCGGCGGCCCGGACGTGCTCTCCTATCAGGATCTCTTCCGCATCTACGCCGAGGAGGCGGGCCTGCCGCGCCGCCTGATCATCCCCGTGCCGGTCATGACCCCCCGGCTCTCGGGCTACTGGGCGCAACTGGTCACCCCCATCCCGGCCTCCCTGGTCATCCCCCTGGTGGAGGGCCTGCGCAACGAGGTGGTCTGCCAGGACCACGCCATCCGGGACATCATCCCCCAGAACCTGCGCACCTGCCGGGAGACCATCGCCCGGGCACTGGAAAAAATCCGCCAGAACACGGTGGAGACCTGCTGCACCGACGCCGGATGCGCCGTGCCGCCCGAATGGCTGGCCGTAGGCGACGCGCCCTATGCCGGGGGCACGGTGCTTGGGTGCGGCTACCGGGCCCGCATCGCCTCGGAACCGGAGGATCTGTGGCGGGCCCTGGCCAAGATCGGCGGGGAGACCGGCTGGTATTACGGCGACATGCTGTGGCGGCTGCGGGGATTTCTGGACAAGCTTTTCGGCGGGGTGGGCCTGCGCCGGATGCGCATTTCCCCGGACAACCTGCGCGTGGGCGACCCCCTGGACTTCTGGCGCATCCTGACCGTGGAGAAAAACCATCGCCTGGTCCTTCTGGCCGAAATGAAGCTTCCCGGCGAGGCGCTTTTGGAATTCCAACTGCTGCGCGTGGGCGACAACCAGACCGAACTCACGGCCCACTCCCGGTTCCTGCCCCGGGGCCTGGGCGGGCTGCTGTATTGGTACGCCACCTATCCCCTGCATCAGCTCGTGTTCTCGGGCCTGCTCACGGGGCTGGCCCATGCCGCCGGGAAACCCCTGCTGCGGCAGCCCGAACGATTCACCCCGCTGCGCTGAGTCGAACCCGTTGGGGGCGGTCGCCATGGCGACCGCCCCCAACCCCTTTCTACTATCCGTGGATCATCCGCGCCGCCCGAATCGGCAAAGGCCCTCCTTTCCCGCTCCACAGGGACGCGCTCCCGGCCCAGGCCGGGCCGGACGGGTCACCGTGACGCCCTAACACCCTATTTTTCCTTGTAAAAAAGATTCTTTTCGAAAAAAACAGCCCGAAACCCGCACAGTCCACAATCCGTGGAATCCGCGCCCTGCCAGCCGCCTTCCCGGCAATCGCGGCAAAAGCCCCGGCCCTGGCCCCTTTCCGGACTCCCGCCAGTTTCCGGTTCCATGATCCGTGGAACGTCCTGTCCGGATCACCATCCCCGGCAAAAATCCCGGCCAGGCAGGCCCTTCTCAAAAGTCCTTTTTTCCCAAGATCTTATCGTTGTCGTCAACACGGCGGCGCGACTTTTTCCGCCTGGACGCGCGATCCGGCACGGGGGTTGCTCTATAGGAATCATCCGCAAGGGGAAAATTTCAAAATTCGATAAAAGGAGAACCGCCATGTTGAACAAGATCATGAACTTCGTGCGTGACGAGGAAGGGGCTTCGGCAGTGGAATACGGACTTCTGGCCGCCTTGATCGCCGCCGTCATCGTGGGCACCGTGACCGCCCTCGGCGGGAAGATCAACACCGCTTTCACGACTGTCGAACAAGCCCTGCCGTAACGGATTCCCGATAACCTTCAGGGCGCGGACGAAACGACCGGGGAGGCCCGGGCAACCGGGTGGGAGGATCGTCCGGGCCAAACACACCCTCCGCGCAGAAAATGACGCCGAAAGACCGCCAGGGAGCGGTCTTTCGGCTTATTTCAATTGTTGCGGTGCGAGGTCCGCATCCGTTTAAATATCTCGGCCTGTTTGGAGCCCGGAGTACTGGCCCCGGCACACCCAAGCATCCCCACCACAAAGGCCACCGCCAGACCCAAAGCCACGATGCGCTTCCAGGGCTTCATGCCGCATCCTCCTTGTGCAGACGTCCTCTCCCTGCCCACGCGCCGGGAAAGACCGGGTACACCCGCCGTTAGGACTGCCGAAGCCGTGGGGATGCGGCAGGCCCTACCCGTTTATGCAGCGGCGGGACGGGACGTCATGGGATGCGCCCGCATCGGCCAGGACCGAGCGGTACGCCGGAAAGTCCGCACCTTGGCAGTGTCCCCGGTTGTGCCTGCATAAAGCATCGCGCTTTTTTTATCCAGTGTACCAGGTGGAGGATCGGAGACGCCGCACCGGGCCTGCCAGCCTACCGTTTCTTCCCGGCCACGATGAGGCCGCCCCCCAGGGGCGGGGCCGTCGCCTCAACCACGAACTGCCCCAGCCCTTGCCGGGCCATGGCCCCCTCAATCGCCTCCAGGGGCAGAAAATGCGTGGGATATCCGGCCAATCGCGTCAAAAGCTCCTGCCCGGCCTCGCTTGCCGCATCGCGGCCTCCGGGCGCGAAATGGTGCGACACCATCCAGCCCCCGGGCCGAAGCGCCTTGGCCATTGTGCCCACGCTGCATTCCAGATCCTCGGCCACCCCGTACAGCACATGCGAGGCCAGGGCCAGGTCGAAGGCGTCCTGGCCGAGGGAGTCCGTGCGCAGGTCAAAGGCAGTCGCCGCCACCCGGTCACCGTAGCCGCGCGCCCGGCAGCGGGCCTCGGACAGGGGGGCCACATGAGGCAGATCGAAGATCACCCCGGTCAGATTCGGATTGGCGTCCAGAAGGGCCATGGTGAATTCGCCGTGGTTGCCGCCCACGTCGGCCATGGTACGCATGGCGGCAAAGCCCGGCAGTCCCGACACCAGCCGGGTCACCCGCACGAGCCCCCCGCTTTGGGCATGGCCCGCCGTGCCCTCCATGACCTCCTCCATGGCCCAGGCGGCGTCGGCCTCGTGCCGCGCCCCGTCCTCCCGGCGCAGGGCCTCCGTCAAATTCCGCTCCAGGGGTTCGAAATACTGCATGTTCAAGGCCATGGCCCGCCCCTGGTACAGCGGCCTGCCCGGCACGAGGTATTCCGCCGCCGCAGGCGAATTGGCGTAACCTGCGGCTGTCTTTTCCAGGATGCCCCGGGCCGCCAGCAGGTCGAGCAGGGCCCCCAGGCGATCCGGAAGCGTGCCGGTGGCCGCCGCCAGTTCCCCGGCGGACTTCTCGCCCTGGGCCAGATGGCCGAAGATCCCGAGGTCCAGGGCGGCCATCAGCCCCTTGGCGATGGTCGAGGCGTACAAGATCGACTCAATGGGCTCAAACGAGGTGGTGGGGGTGACGAGGGCCATGGGCGTCTCCTTTTGGGTCATGGTGTTTAGCCGCTAAACCCCGTGGGCAAAAAAAGGGGCTATCCGGGGTAGGCCTCCATCCAGGCCTTCATGCGGCGACACATCTCCTGGCACACGGCGAAGTCCCGGTCCGATAGTCCGCGCAGGTAGTCGAGGAACTCCTTGTCATGGGCCTTGTGGAATTCAAAGTGGGCCTGGCTGACCGCTTTTCCCAGCGGGGTCAGAACCACCCGACCCCGGGGTTCGTCCGACTCCCGGAGGACCAGTCCCTTGCCCGCCAGGCGCTTGACCATCTGGGACACGGCCCCCTTGGTGACCCCGCAGGAGGCCGCAAGCCCGGTCACGCCCGCCCCGCCTGAAAGGTCCAGGGTGGAGAGCATATGCACCTCGGCGGGATACAGGGTCACGCCCAGGCCGAAGTCCACGGGCCTGCGCTCGATGCGGGCGAAGCCGGTCAGCACCGCGCCAAGGGTCATGAACAGGGGGGTCACCTCGTCGAAATCGCGCATGGGTAGTGTTTAGCTGCTAAACATTGAGACGTCAAGAGGCAGCGCCGTTTTCAGCCCAGAGCCTTGCCAGACCGGGCCTACGGATACATGCGCGGCGAGCGGCCGCAGTCGGCACGGTTGGAAGGTGTTGCGGTCAACTTGTCTCATTCTCAGGCGCTTCGCACCACTAGCGCACCCCGCGCCCGTTGAGATACGCCCCAAGGGCCTTGTCGGTGTCGCTGATATGGGTCACCAGCCAGCCGCACAAATAATTCAGGATGTCCATGGACAAGGCGCACCTGCCGCTGGAACAGTCCGCAGCAATGGCCTGGACCTTGACGACGAAGTCTTGGTGTTCGGCCTTGTGCGCGGCGCTGTCCGGATAGCCGTGGGCGTCCATGTAACGCTCCTCCGTCCCGAAGTGCTCCACGGCGTACTGCGCCATCTCGGCCAGGATGTCCTGCAAAAAGGCCTTTGATTCTTCACGCATCATACCGTCGTGCAGCCTGTTGGCCATGTCCACCAGCCCTTTGTGCTGGGCGTCGACGTCATGAACATGGATGCTGAGGCTGTCGCTCCATTCCAGAAGGGGCATGGCGGACTCCGTTCATTTTTTTGTGCAGGTTTCCGGTTGCGACAGATACGGGCCGATGTCCGTCACGTCGCGCTGGAACGCAGCCAGATGCGTCTCGGCATAGGCCGAAAAAACGCCGCTTTCCAGAAAAATGTCAAAGATGTCCGGATCGATGTGCCTGTCGTTGCGCATAAATGACATGATGCGCAGGGCCTCGGACAGGGTCTTGGCCTTTTTATAGGGCCGGTCGGCGGCCGTCAGGGCCTCGAAAATGTCCGCGACGGCCATGATGCGGGCCTCCACCGGCAGCTGCTCCTTGGTCTTTTTCAGGGGATAGCCCGTGCCGACAAGCGTCTCGTGGTGCCCCGCAGCGATCTCCGTCACCCGGCCAAGCTCTTCCGGGAAGGGGATTTTCTTCAACATCTCCAGGCCGCTGAGCATGTGCTCGTTGATCTTGAAGCGCTCCTCCGGTGTCAGGGTGCCCCGGGCGATGCACAGGTTATAGAGCTCGCCCCGGTCGTATTCGTTCTCCGGAATGCTCAGGAGGTTGCCGTGGACGTCCCGCAAATCGGGATAGATTTTGACCCGGGGAACGACATGCTCGGGCCGGTCGCCCAAAAGCGGCTCGACGGCGGGCAGGGAGGGTTCCGGAACGGCCTGCTTGCCGCGCCGCTCCTCGGCGGAGATGCCTATCCGGTCGCTGAAATGGCGCAGCCAGGTACGCCCGGCGATGGACGAGAGACGCCGCCTGTCGGCCTCGGACAAAAACTCCCCGCCCAGGTTGCAGGCGGCCACAAAGGCGAAGTCGTCCTCAAGGCCCCGCACCTCCTGGGCGAAGGCCTGCCGACGCTGCGGCGAAATATCCCCATCGCGGCAGGACTCGCGCAGGAGCCTGATCTCGGCGTCCCGGCGCAGCACCTCGAAACGCATGCGGATTTCATGAATCCGATTGTAGACGGTCTCAAGCTTGGTGGCCTTGTCCACCACGTATTCCGGGGTGGTCACCTTGCCGCAGTCATGCAGCCAGGAGGCGATCCACAACTGCCGCCAATCGTCTGCGGTCTCCATGCGAAAACCGGCCAGAGGCCCTTCCGTGGCCTCATGCACGGCCCGGGCCAGCATCTCGGTCAAAACCGGCACCCTTGTGCAGTGCCCCGCCGTGTATGGAGACTTGGCGTCGATGGAGGAGGCGATGACCTGGATCAACGCGTCGAACAGTTCACGCAGGGAGTTGACCAGTTGGTGGTTGTCCAGGGCCACGGACGCCTGGGCCGTCAGGGAGCCGAGAAAGCCCCCCTGCCGGTCCTGGCCGTCCGCGTCGGCCGCGTCGGCCGCGTCGACTTCGGACCAGTCGGGATTGAAAAGCTGCAACACGCCGAGAACCTGATCCCGGCGGGTCACCAGGGGAATGGTCAGGTGCGAGGTGATGCGATAGGTCGTCGGCTCCTCGGGCAGCCCCGTGGGGAACAGGGACAATTCCCCCTCCCGGAGGCTGACCGTCCGCCGGGAATGCAAGGCCTCGCAGGCCGGGCGCAGCACGGACGCGGGGCTTAAAAACGGCAGGATCGCGGGCCGCACCTTCACCCGGGGGGCCGGTTTGTCGGACAGCCCGCCCAGAACAAGGCTGGCGTCCTTGAGGGACACGAGCTCCACGCCCAGTTCCTCGCCCTCCACGCGGTACAGGACGCCGCCGTCGGCCTTGGCCAGGGTCCGGGCCGACTGGAAGATGAGGGTCACCAGCTTGGCCATGTCCTTCTCGGCGGCCAGGGCCAGGCCGCCGGACACGAGCATCTCCAGCTTGGCCTGGGTGTCCAGCAGGCTTTGGGTCTTGTCCCGGATCGTGGTCTTCATGACCTCGCACGCGTCGGCCAGGGCCTGCACCTCGGCGACATGGGAGGTGATCGCGACGGATGCGGAGAAGTCGAATCGCCGGATCTTTTCGGCCTCCTCGCACAGCAGGCGGACGGGACGCACGGCGCGACGGGACAGGACCATGACCAGGGGAACGGCCAGACACAGCAGCACGGCCGCCAAAAGGACGATGCGCAGGGCCATGTCGTCGATATGGCCGGTGACATCCGACAGGGGGGCAGCCGCCACGACGCGCAAATGCAGCCCGTTCTCATTCGCCATGGGCGTCATGGCGGTGAGATAGGGCACGCCGGCAATGTCCGTAACCCGGGGCCCGCCGCTGCCGCCGTCCCCGGAGGCGGCCGCCAGGGTCGCCGCGCGCACCACCGGGTCCGCAATATCGTCGGCCGGGGGAAGATGCAGGCTGTCGCCCGCAAGCTGCTCCCAGGTCTGACCAGGCATGGCCACCAGACGGTTGTCCGCGTCCACGATCCACAGTCTGCCCTGCGGCGTGACGCGCTGTCCGGCAAGCAACTCGCCGAGCCGGGACAGGGACACGTCCACCCCGAAAACCCCGTGCCCATCCTCAAGGACGCGGGCGCAGGTGATCCCGGGCATCCTGGAACTGCTGAAGACATAGGGCGCGGTGTACACGCTGCGTCCGGCCTTTCGCGCATCAAGATACCATGGCCTTTGCCGGGGGTCATAGGCCGCCTCGGCATCCATGCGGACGGAGATGACGTCAAGGTCGGGGGTGAGAAAGCGCCATGACTGACGACGCGCCCCGTCGTCAGCCAGGCGAATGACCCTGTCGATGTATGCCGTGCCCTCCGGGGCGTCGTAGGTCTTCAGGACTTGGCTGTTTCCCCGTGGGGCGATGACCTGATGGAACTGGCCATCGGCATAGCCGACATAGGAAGACATCAATTGGGCATTGGCGTCCAAAATACACTGCATCTTGCGCAGGCCCGCCAGAAGGCTTTCCTCGGACATGCGCGAAGGGCCGTCGGCGAAGGTCAAGGACGCCACGTCCGTCAGGGAGGTGATGGACGCGATGACGACGTTGATCTCGGCGATTGTTTTTCCGGATATTTCCCGAAAATGCGTATCCGCCGATTGCATGGCCGCAACATGGCTTTCACGCATGACGTTCACAACAAGCGCCGCCGTCAATATGGCCGCAGCGGATGCGACATACAGGATGATCAAGGAGGAAAGGGAGATGCGAAATTTTTTTGCGCCAGACATCCGGGCTTTCCTTGCCAACAGGGGAAGGAGTCTCCGACACGGTCACGCCGCATCAAACGCCACGCCGCATCAAACGCCACGCCGCATCAAACGCCACGCCGCAGGCAGATCCTGTCTCCGCAGGCGGGCATCCGCCCGCCCTGGACGCAGGAACGCATTATCAGACGAAAGATAGCCCTGTTGCCCATCTTTTGCAAAACAAAACAACGCCCTCGCGTTTGAAAAAATGGCCGGACATCCGGGACGCCCCGGCGGCCTGCCGCCAGCCCCCGGGTCGGCGGCGTTGCAGGACGCCCGCCCCGGTGCAGGCCGCAATCCATGGGTTTCCCCCCTGGCCTGCCGCGGCAAACTCATATATGTTCCCCACATCAGAATTGGACGGCACATCACTCTCAGCGCGAAGGACACGACATGGCCTCCGACATCGTTCCGGTTCCCAAAGGATTTTCATTCGCCGCCGTCGGCGCGGGATTCAAATATTCCGGCCGCGACGACCTGATGCTCATCGTCAGCGAGGCCGAGGCCGCCGCCGCCGGGGTGTTCACCCAAAACGCCTTCCAGGCCGCGCCGGTCACCGTGGCCCGCGCCAATCTGGCCAAGACCGGCGGCAAGGCCAGGGCCATCCTGGTCAACGCCGGACAGGCCAACGCCTGCACCGGCGAGGACGGCATCGCGGACTGCCGCCATACCCTGAAGCTTGTGGCCGAGGGTCTGGGCATTGCGCCGCGCGAGGTGCTCCCGGCCTCCACGGGCGTCATCGGGCCGCGCATGGACCTGGACACGTGGAAGGCGGCCGTGCCGGATCTCCTTGACGGCCTTGGGCAGGCCGGACCAAGCCGGGCCGCCCGGGCCATCATGACCACGGACACCTTCCCCAAGCTGGCCTGGAGTTCGCTTTCCACGCCCTCTGGCGAGGTGCGGGTTCTGGGCATGGCCAAGGGCTCGGGCATGATCGCGCCGAACATGGCCACCATGATCGGCGTGCTTTTGTGCGACGCCGACGTGGGGTCGCTGTGGTGGCACGAGGCCGTGGCCGCCTGCGCGGATGCGAGCTTCAACTCCGTGACCGTGGACGGCGACACCAGCACCAACGACTGCGTGCTGGCCCTGGCCAACGGGGCCTCGCAGGTCGCCATCGACTCCGCCGAGGGCCGCCAGGAGCTTTTGGCGGTGATGATGGAGGTCTGCCAGGCCCTGGCCTACATGATCGTCCAGGACGCCGAGGGCGGCACCAAGATCATCCGCATCAAGGTCAAAGGCGCGGCGGACAACGCCCAGGCCGAGCTTGCCGCCCGGGCCGTGGGCCATTCGCCCCTGGTCAAGACGGCCATGTTCGGCGAGGACGCCAACTGGGGGCGCATCGTGTGCGCCATCGGCAGAAGCGGCGCGGCGTTTGACCCCTCCCAGGTCAGCGTGGCCGTGGGCGGCATCCCGGTCTTCACCAAGGGCATTCCCGCCGGGGGCGACCTGGACGGGCTTTTGGCCCCGCACATGCGCCGGGGCGAGATCCCCGTGGACATCGAGCTTGGCGACGGTCCGGGGCGGTATGTGCTTTTGGCCTCGGATCTGAGCTACGACTACGTGAAGATCAACGCGGACTACCGCTCGTGAAAACGCCCGACGACAGCGACGGGCTGGCCGCAGGCGGGGCTGACGGATTCGAAGCGCCGCCCGCAGGCAGGGCCGACGGTCAGGCCCCCTTCGACATGACCGGCCGCGACCGTCTGACCCGGCTGGCGGATTTTCTGTTCGAGGTCGGCATGCTGCGCAAGACGCCGCGCACGGGCTACCAGTTTCTGGGCTCGGGGGCGGAGAACGTGGCCGAGCACAGTTTCCGCACGGCGGTCATCGGCTATGTGCTGGCCGGGATGTGCGGCGCGGACCCGCTTCGGACCATGGCCCTGTGCCTGTTTCACGACCTGCACGAGGCCCGCACCGGCGATTTCAACTACGTCAACAAGCTCTACAACACCGCCGACGAGAAACGCGCCCTGACCGACGCCCTGACCGGCACGGGGCTGCGCGAGGGCATCCTCGACACCTGGAACGAACTGGAGGCCGGAAAGACGCCCGAGTCCGTGCTGGCCCACGACGCGGACCAGCTCGATCTCATCGTCAACCTCAAGGAAGAACTGGACCTGGGCAACCGCTACGCCGCCAAATGGCTCGACTGCTCGCTGGAGCGCCTGAAGACCGACGAGGCCAGGGCCCTGGCCAGAAGCGTCATGGAGACCGACCACACCGACTGGTGGTTTCAGGGCCCGGACAGGATGTGGTGGACCAGGAAAAACGGCAAGGAGTAGCCTTTCATGCGCATCGCCGTGGTCTCGGACACCCATCTTTCGGCCCCGACGGACTGGCTGGAGCGCGCCTATGCGCACCATCTGGCCACGGCCGACGCAGTCATCCACTGCGGCGACATGACCGGGCGCTCGGCCTGGTCGTTTTTTTTGCAGCATCCCTCATTTTACTGCGTGCAGGGCAACATGGACGACTACCAGTTGGCCGTGGACCTGCCGCCCCGGCTGGACCTGGAACTGGATGGCCTGAAGGTGGCGGTGTGCCACGGCTGGGGCTACAAGGCCGGGCTGTCGCGGCGCATCTACGAGGCCTTCGGGCCGGGCTACGACATCATCTTTTTCGGGCACACCCACGCCCGGGAGGATTCGCAGTACGGGAAAACGCGGTGCATCAATCCCGGCAGCCTGCGCGAGGGCAGCCTGGCCATCGTGACCCTCGACGCCGGGAAGATTTCCACGGAGTTCGTGACGCTGCAGGAGGGGTGAGGCCCCTGATGCGATGAGCCATCGGGACTGCCGCCCCGAACCCCGCCCGGGGGAATGATTCCCCCGGCCCTCCCCTGGTCGTTTTGCACGAACTACCCGGATATATGCCGGAGGAAGGCCGTGAACCCCACGTACCTTGCGCCACCAAGCGAAATCATTCTCTTCGAGACCGCAGACGGCAAAACCCAGGTGGATGTCCGCCTGAAGGATCACATGGCTTGGTTGTCACAAGCCCAGATGGCCGTTCTGTACCAGACCAGCCCGCAAAACATTTCCATGCACTTAAAAGCCATCTTCCAGGAAGGGGAGCTGGCTGAAAAGGCAACGTGTAAGGATTTCTTACAAGTTCGAACCGAGGGAAATCGTTCGATATTGACCATGCTGCACGCCAGCGCATCCCCGGAGGGGATGAACCTGCCGGGATTCCGGCTGCATCAACTCAAAGGGGATCGCAAGGGTTCCTGGGCGGTGTCGGTCTCGGGGAACGGGCGGATCGTGTTCACGTTTCACGGCGGCGACGCGACGGATGTCGATCTCGTGGATTATCATTGACAGCCAGCCAAGGAGGCAGGCGATGCACATGCACAGCCCCCCGCATCCCGGGGAGATCATCCGGGATCAATGCCTTGAGCCCTTGCGCCTTACGGTGTCGGAGGCGGCCCGGGGCCTGGGCGTGACCCGCAAGACCTTTTCGGAGCTGGTGAACGGGCGCTCCGGGGTGTCGCCGGAGATGGCCCTTCGCCTGTCCAAGGCCTTCGGCGGCACACCCGAGACATGGCTGACCCTGCAATTGCACTACGACCTGGCCAAGGCCCGGAACAAGGCTCAGGACATGGTGGTGCGGCGGTTCTCCGGGCAGGCGACGGCGTAGAGGAGGCGCTCACGAATCATGCAGGGCTCTTGACGGTTTTTCCCATCATGCCCGGCCTGCATCAACGGACACCCCCCTCACCTCCCCATGCCCTCGGCCGTAAACTGGCAGGCCCCGGTGAAAAAGCACTCGGCCATGGCCGCCACGCTGTCCTCGCCGACCATGAGCATGTCCGTCTGGCGCGTGAACTGCAAAAGCCGCCCCATGGACCGCAGACGATCCTCGATCAACTCCGCGCCGAACTTCTGGAACCGCCCCGACACCCGGTCCCCGGTCACCTCCACCGCAAACCCCAGCCGCTCCAGGATCAGCGCGATGCCCCGGGCGCGCCGGGCCCGCTTCACGTCGTCGGCCGCGCCGCCCTTGAACGAAAACGTGATGTAGTTCTTGTTCACGGTCCTGCCGCAGTAGCAGTCCAGAACCCCGTAGTGGTAGCCCACCCGGGAGCTGAAATTCAAATACTTGTCCGAGATGATGGCGTAGCTCTTGTCCCCGAACCGCTGCCCCTCGGCCCGGGGCTGGGACAGCATCTGCTCGCCCAGAACGGACATGAACCCCTTGAGATGCACCGGACGCGGCGTGCGCAACTGCTCCTCGCCGAGCACCAGCCCGTCCAGAAGCGCCAAAAACGGCCGCGACACGACCTCCTGCGGCGTCACCCGGCCCCGGTCGCCGCCCCCCTGCGCCACGCCGCCCCCCAGGTCGATGACGTACAGGTCGAGCCCCGTGGCCGCGTCCAGGCGCATGGTCATGCCCGACTGGCCCGAGGCCATGTCGCTGATGCGAAACATCTCCGCATAGGACCACTCGTGCAGAAGGCGCATGATGTCGTGGATGGTGGAACATGCTTTTTCGTTGAACTGCGGCGACTTGGGATCGAGCAGATGCAGCGGGGCCACATGGGCCAGCACCCGCATGAGCACCCCATGCACGGGGGTGTCGCGCATGGCGATCTGCCGGGGGACGTCCAGTCCTGCCAGGGCCTCCACCCGGCCCCGGTAGATGCGCGCCGACCAGGCGTCCACGGTCACCACCTCGCCCGGGGGCAGGGCCGACATGACGTCCGGCACGCCCAGAAGCGTGGGCGCCCCGAACTCCCGGCACAGCGACGCCATATGCCCGGTGACGCTGCCGTGTTCGGTGACGATGGCCGCACAGCGGGGCATGACCACCATGAATTTGGGCGACGAATGCACGGCCGCCAACACCCCGCCCTGGGGAAAGCCCTCCAGATCCTCGTCGCGCCGGACGTGGACCACGGGCCCCATCCCCACCCCGGGATAGGCCGTCTCGCCGCCTGCGGCCAGCACCGCATGCCCCGTGACCTCGGGAAGCTCCGGCCGGACGCAGTGCCCGACGACGGCCTCGCCGCCCTGGCCGGAGGCCATGGCCAGGGGCCGGGACTGGAGGATCACCAGACGGCCCGTGGGATCAAGGGCCCACTCCACGTCCTGGGGGCAGCCGTAATGCCGCTCCAGGGCCATGCCGTATCCGGCGAGCGTGAGGATATGCGCGTCGTCCAGACAGGGCGCGGCGCGCAAGCCCTCCGGCACGGGCTTTTCGGCCAGGGTTCCCCCGGGAGCGCCCACGAGCATGACCGGCTTGTCCGTCACCCGCTTTTCCAGGACTCCCGACCCGTCCCGGGCCGCCTCGTAGGTGTCCGGGTTCACCACGCCGTCCACGGCATAGGGCCCAAGGCCCCACACGGCATTGACGATGACCCGGTCCTGGTCCGGATGCAGGGGATGGCGGGTGTACATGACCCCGGCGGCCCGGGATTCCACCATCTCCAGGCAGGCCACGCTCATGGCCACGTCGTCGTCGGCGATGCCCTTGAGCACCCGGTAGGAGATGGCCCGGGGGGTGAAAAGGCTTGCCGCCACGTACTTGTAGGAGGTGAGCAGCCGATCCGCCGGAACATTGAGGATGGAGAGATACTGTCCCGCGAAGGACAGTTCCCCGTCCTCGCCGATGGCGCTGGAACGCATGGCCACCATGAGGTCGGCGGGGGAAACCCCGATGCCCCCGGCCATGTCCCGGTGGGCCTGCTCGATGGCCGAGGCCACGGCCGGGGGCAACTCGGCGCGCAGGACGAGATGCTGAATCTCCTCGCTGACGGCGGACAGGGAGGCCGGATCGTCGAGGGACAGGGTGAGCTTGATGCGGGCGATCTCGTCGCCAAGCCCGGCCGCCGCGAAAAAGGTCCGGAAGGCCGCCGTGGTCACGGCGAATCCCCGGGGCACGGGCAGGCCCACGCGGTTTCCCACCTCGCCCAGGTTGGCGCACTTGCCGCCCACCTCATCCACCATGGTCGCCACCACCCGGGTCAGGGGCAGGACGAACTCGGCGTCCGCCGCATCCTGGCGTGCCCCCATGGCCAGCTTGATGGCCTCCCGGATGCGCTCCACCAGGGCCCCAAGGGCCGGGCAGGCCCGCCCGGACAGCCCCTCGAAGGCCCGGATCATGCGCATGGCATGGAATACGGCCCGGCTGGTCTGGGAACGCAGATAGGCCATGCCGAACAGCTCCCGGCCGTCCTGCTTGATCTCCATGTCCGCGATGATCTTCAAAAGCTCGGAGTTGGACTCCAATAGCTCCTGGAAATAATTGTATTTGACGCGGAAGACCCGGCCTGCGTCCTCTTTTGCCGCATGGCGGCCGATGCCGTACTGGGTGGCGAAAAACCGCTTCAGCCTTCCCACGATGCCGCTGCTCATGCCTGTGACCGCCTTTTTCCATCGCACGTTGTGCAGCTTGCGCGCCATGCGCCACACCCTGCGGCCGTATCCGGGAACACCTGCGGCCCTGGGTAATTTCGCCTTTTTCAGCAACAAAGAAAAGCCCCGACCCGACGGCCTGTCGACCAAGCCGGAACGGTTCGGGTTTGCCATGTCCGGCGGGAAAGGCTATTTCCCCTGAAAACGGACAAAAAACCAAGGATCGAACCGATATGGACCCGAATTCCCTTATCGTCCTCGTGGTGGTCATCCTGGCCCTGGTGGTGGGCGCGGTCATCGGCGCGCGCCTGCGGCGCAAATAACCCCGCCGTCCCCCAACCCCACGGGAAACGACCCATGCCCCCCGTCGCCACCCATGTCCTGTACGCGGTCCTGGCTGCGGTGGTGATTTTCGCCGCCGCGTTCGACATGCGCACGGGCAAGATCCCCAACGCCCTGACCTTTCCGGCCATGCTGGCCTTTGCCGCCGCCCACGCCGCCCTTTCCGGCCTGCCCGGGCTGCTTTTCTCCCTGGCCGGGTGCGGTGCGGGCCTGACCTTTCTGCTTGTGCCGCACCTGTTCGGCTACCTGGGCGCGGGAGACGTCAAGCTCATGGCCGTGGTGGGCGCGGCCCTCGGCCTGCCCGCCCTGTTGACGGTCTTTTTGTTCACCAGCCTGGCCGGGGGCGCGCACATCGTGCTGTACCTGTGGCTGTCGCCCGCACCGGCCGAAACCCCGCCCGGACAGGACGAAACGGTCCCGGCCGAGAGCGGCGAACCACCCCGCCGGAGACGGACCTTCCGGGTGCGCTACGGAGCGGCCATCGCCGCCGGGACCGTGGCGGCCATGCTGTGGCGTCTGTCGGGCCGGGACTACCTGGCCCTTTTCTAAGCCGCGGCGGCCTTGCCGCCGGGTTCCGATTTCCGTATAGACAGACCGGGAAATAGCGGCGTCTTTTTGCGTCTCCCCTCGCCAGTCTCTCCGGCGGCACAGCCGTTTTCCCATTCCCCGACGTCTGACTCCCGACAAGGATACGCCATGTCCGGTCCCCCGCGCGGCCCGCTGCGTCGTCTTCTCCGGGCCTTCGGCTTCATCCTGCTGATCCTGGCCCTGGCGGGCCTGGCCGTGCCCCTTGCGGGCCTTGTGCCAGACGACACGGGCCAGGGCGAGGCCCTGCTCGCCCGCCGCGAACCGGCCGCCGCTCGCCCCTATTTCGAACGCGCCGCCCGGGGCGGCTCGGCCCGGGCGGCCTGGCTGCTCGGGCGCATGCAGGAGGAGGGCCTTGGCACGCCCCCCGACGCCGCAAAGGCCCTGGCGCTTTACCAGCGCGCGGCCCGCATGGGAAACCGCGACGCCCAAAAACGCGTCGCCGACCGGCTCTCGGCCCCCCGCCCAGGCGTGCCGGATTCCCCCACGCCGGACGATCTGGCCCAGGCCGCCGCCTGGTACATGCGGGCCGGACAGCGCGGCGACAACGAGGCCCGATTCCAGGCGGGCCTGTGCTGGCAAGACGGCCGGGGCGTGCCCCGGGACAGGGGGAAGGCCCTGCGGTGGTTCACCCGGGCCGCCCGGCGCGGCCACGTCCAGGCCATGAAGCAGGCCGCCGAGACGCATCTGGCCCTGGCCGACGACCCGGCGCAGCCAAAAAACCAGGCAGTCGAACGCTCCCGGGCCCGGGACTGGCTGGTCGCCGCCGCCGGGACTGGCGACGCAGCGGCCATGTTCCGCCTGGGCGAACTGTACCGCGACGGCGTCCTCCCCGACGCCCGGCCGGGCGACGACCTAGATTGGTTTTCGCGCGCCGCCTCGGCCGGGGACGCCATGGCCCAATATCTCGTGGGACAGCGCCTTGAGCGGGGCGAGGGCGTGGACGCCTACCCCCTGGAGGCGGCGCAGTGGTACCGGATGGCCGCCGACCAGGGCCATGCGGCGGCCATGCTGCGCCTGGCGGACATGTATTTCGACGGCCGGGGGGTGTTTCGGGACAGGGACGAGGCCACGCGGCTGCGCCAGGCCGCCGGGTCGGTGGACGCCGCCTCCCGGGCCGCCCTGTGCGACCTGTACGCAACGGGAGTCCCGGCCGCCCGGGACGCGGCCGCCGCCGCAGACTGGTGCCGCCAGGCGGCCATGGGCGGCGACGTCCGGTCCCGGTTTCTGTACGGACTTCTGCTGGAACGCGGCCTGGGGACGGCCCGGGACGAACTGGAAAGCGCCAAATGGCTGGCTGCTGCGGCCGGACAGGGCATGCCCCAGGCCCAGTACGCCCTGGCCCTTTTGTATCTGGGCGGGCGGGGCGTGGTCCGGGATGCGGCCCAGGCCTTTTCCCTGTGCCGCAAGGCGGCCGAACAGGGCCTGCCCGAGGCCCAGACGCTTTTGGCCTCCATGTACGACGAGGAGTTGCGCACCACGCGCAACTACGCCCAGGCCCTGCGCTGGTATCGCCGGGCCGCCGGGGCCGGGGACGTCACGGCCCAGTTCACCCTGGCCTCCATGTTCGGCAAGGGCGTGGGGGCGCCCGCCGACCCCGCCCAGGCCCTGGAATGGTTCACCCGCGCCGCCCAAAGCGGCGATCCCCGGGCGGCCTTCAACGTGGGGCTGCTGCATCTTTCAGGCGCAAACGGCCCCCCGGATGAGGTCCAGGCCCTGGACTGGCTCCTTCGGGCCGCCCGGGCCGGGGACGCCAGGGCCCGGCTCATGGCCGCGCTCATGTACCAACGCGGCCAGGGCGGGCCGAAAAATCCCCGCGAGGCCTTCCGGCTGGCCCGCCTGGCCGCCCATCAGGGCCTGCCCCAGGCCCAGGCCATGCTCGGCGCGGCCTATTTCGAAGGACGGATTGTGGCCCGCGACCTGCCCGAATCCTGTTACTGGCTCTGCCTGGCCACCCGGGGGCCCTCGACGGAGTTCGACGTGACCCAGGCGGCCACCGCGAGGGCGCGGGTGGAGAAACGGCTCACCCCGCAACAACTCGCCGCCGTCCGGGATCGCGTTGCGGCCTTTGCCCCGCAACCGGCCGATCCGTCCCGGGAAGACGACGGGCTGGCCGCCGTGCGTTTTTTGCCGCCGCTGCCGGACGCCTCCCCAAACGGCAAGGAAACGGCCGACGAGGACGCCGGGATTTATGGGATTTTTTGACCCGGCTTTTCCCTGCGGCGCACCCTTGACAGTCCTTACGCTTTGGCTTTTTCTTCATGGCGATTTCGTACGTTCCCGCAACCCCAAGGAGCATCCATGAAACGCCTTCTCGCGTGTCTCGTGATCCTGGCCGCCATGGCGGCCGCAACCGCCCAGGCCCAGCCAGGCGCCCCCCGGGAGATCGCCGGGATCGCCCTGGGCGCGGACGTCAAGGATCTCGCCCAGCGCCTCGATTTGAGCAAGGCGGTCCCCCTGTGGGACAAGCCCTACCTCACCCGGGCCAACATCCAGCCCACCAAGGGATTCCGCACCGGCTACGTGCTGTTCGGCAACTGCGCCAACCCCGGCAGGATCGTACGCATCAAGCTCAAATACCAGGACAAGGATCCGTCGTTTTTCCGCAGCACCGGCCGGACCCTGACCACCCGCTACGGCGACCCCAAGCCGCTGATGTCCGACCAGGGCGCTCTGTACCTCGGCATGGCCTGGAAATTCGGCAACATCAAGACCGGCGTGACCGCGCTTTTGCTCGAACATGCCGCAGGCGACGATCCCGAAGACACCGAGGGCACCTCCATCCGGCTGACGGACAACGCCATGCTGGACCTGGAACGCGAGTGCTACGAGAAGACGCGCCAAAAGGAACCCCAGGTGCAGCCGTCGTTCCCCCTGTTCGATATCAAAGAGGATTGGTTGCTTCCGAAATAAGTCCGGGACGGTCTTTTCGCAAAAGCATGCCAGGCGGCGGCCGTCCGGCATGCTTTTTTTCGCAAACGAAAATTTCCCTCTGCAATGGTTGAGAAAAACCCGGCTTCGTTGACACAAAATCCGTTGCCGGTCTATAGACAGGGGTGCCTGCCGCATTGTTGCGCCGCGCCCCCTCCGGGCTCGGGCATGGCCGAAAGGCCCCGGGCACGAGCGTTTTACCCACAAGGAGAGACAGCGTATGGCCATTCGGATCGGCATCAACGGTTTCGGCCGCATCGGCCGGTATTTGATCAGGCTTGCGGCGAGCGATCCCGACGTCCAGGTGATCGCGGTCAACGCCAGGGCGGACAACCCCCAAATGGCCCATCTGCTCAAATACGATTCGGTGCACGGCCGTTTCCCCGGCACGGTTTTGGCCACGGCCGACGGCCTTTCCGTCAACGGCGAACCGGTGAAGATCACCCGGCACGGGGTCGGGGAATGGGCCTGGGGCGATCTGGGATGCGATCTGGTGGTCGAGTCCACGGGCAAGTTCAACGACCGCGAGAGCTGCGAGAAGCATCTGGCCCGGGGGGCCAAGACCGTGGTCATCAGCGCCCCGGCCAAGGGCGAGGACGTGACCATCGTCATGGGCGTCAACCAGCACCAGCTCAAACCCGAACACAAAATCATCTCCAACGCCTCCTGCACCACCAACTGTCTGGCTCCGGTGGTCAAGGCGCTGCACGACGCCTTCGGCATGAAGCACGGCATCATGACCACCATCCATTCCTACACCATGAGCCAGCGCATCCTGGACGGCTCCCACAAGGACTGGCGACGCGGCCGGGCCTGCGCCGTATCCATGATCCCCACCACCACGGGTGCGGCCCGGGCCGTGACCAAGGTCATCCCCGAGCTGGCCGGACGCCTCGACGGCATGTCCATCCGGGTGCCCACCCCCAACGTGTCCCTGGTGGATCTGGTGGCGGAACTGGAAAGGCCCACGGACACGGCAGGCATGCTGGCCGTGCTCAAGGCCGCCGCAAACGAGCACATGGGCTATACCGACGAGCCCCTGGTGTCCGTGGACTTCATGGGCGACACCCATGGCGGCGTGGTGGATGCCGCAGCCTCCCAGGTCTTGGACGGCTCCCTGGCCAAGGTGCTCATCTGGTACGACAACGAGGCCGGGTTCACCAACCAGCTCTTGCGCCTGATCAAGCTGGCCGGTTCCATGATGTAGGCCCCAATGGCCCTTTTCGCACGGCAAGCGCCGGGGGCTTTCGTCTCCGGCGCTTTTTTCGTGCGGCGGCGCACGCCGCAGGCAACGTCCTTGGCATCCGCCGGGGGAATGTTCCTTGACGCCGGTATCGACCCTCCGTATTTTGACTTGCGCGGCATGGCGCCGCGCTGACGTTCCCTGTTCCGCGATCCTTTAAGCCCTCACCCGCCATGACCAAACGCATCCTCGCCGTCGACGACGAAAAAATGAACCTGCGGGTCTTAAGCGGTCTTTTACGATCCCTGGGGCATGACCCCGTCCTGGCTGAAAGCGGCGCACAGGCCCTGGAACTCATTGGTCCGGACATCGACCTGGTCCTTTTGGACGTCATGATGCCGGACATGGACGGATTCCATGTGGCCAAGCAGATTCGCGAACGAAATGACGTGGGCGACGTGCCCATCATCATGGTCACGGCCCTGTCCGGCAAGCAGGACCGCCTTTCGGCCGTGGAGGCCGGGGCCAACGACTTCATCGCCAAACCCATCGACCTCACGGAACTGCGGGTGCGCATGGGGTCGCTTCTGAAGATGAAGCAATCCCAGGACCAGGTGAAACGCTACCAGGCCGAACTCGAGGAGATGGTGGCGGTACGCACCAGCGCCCTGCGCATGGCCCTGGAGAATCTGGAGGAATCCCAGAAAACCATCCTGGCCGCCCACCGCGAGACCATCTACCGCCTGGCCTCGGCCGCCGAATTCAAGGATGAGGAGACGGCCAACCACATCACGCGCATGAGCCGCTATTGCGCCTTCCTGGCCGCCCGGCTCGGGCTGCACACGGGCGAGGTGGAACTGGTGGAGCAGGCCAGCCCCATGCACGACATCGGCAAGATCGGCATCCCGGACTCCATCCTGCTCAAGCCCGGCAAGCTCACCCCCGAGGAATGGGAGCTGATGAAAAAGCATACCATCTTCGGGTCGCGCATCCTGGGTTCGTCCACCTTCGAACTGTTGCGGGCCGGCGAGATCATCGCCCTGTCGCATCATGAGAAATGGGACGGTTCGGGCTATCCCAAGGGCCTTGCCGGGGAGGACATCCCCCTTTTCGGACGCATCTGCGCCGTGGCCGACGTCTACGACGCCCTGACCAGCAAGCGCCCCTACAAGGAGGCCTTCACCGACGAGGTGTCCCTGGACATCATGCGGGCCGGGCGCGGCAGCCATTTCGACCCGCGCCTCCTGGACCTGTTCCTGGACAGCTTTGACGGCATCCTCGACATCAAACGCCGCTATTCCGATTGAGACCTCCGAACCGGCCATGAACGACTCACCCCCGGCCTCCCGCCCCTGCCCCGTCACAGACCACATCCCGCCCGACGGCGGTTCCTCCCCGGTCGGCAGCGAGGCCATGTTCCGCCTGCTGGCCGAGAACATGCTCGACCTCATCTGCCTGCACGACCTGGACGGAACCTACCGCTACGCCAGCCCCGCCTGCCGCGAGATCATGGGCGTCGAGCCGCAGGCCCTGATCGGAACCCGGCCGGGCCGGTTCATCCTCCCGGAGGACATGCCGCGCGTCCGCGAGGTCTTCGCCTGCTTCGTCCGGGGCGATACGGCCAGCCGGGACATCACCTTCCGCATCCGCAACGCCGACGGACGCCTGAGATGGTTCGAGGTCCGCATCACGCTAGCCCGCGACGCCGCCGCATCGGGCATGCTCCCCGGGCTGGTCTCCGTCACCCGGGACATCACCCGCCGCAAGGCCATCACCGCGGCGCTGGTGCGCGAATCCCAGATCAGCCGGTCCATGTCGCACCTGGCCCAGGGCATGATGGGATCGCGCAGCCTTGAGGACATCTGCGCGGCCACCCGCCGCGTGGCCATGCTCCTGACCCACAGCGCCCAGGCCCTGGCCTGCCCCGTCGATCAGGAGGCCCTGGCCGGGCTTCGCCTGCCCGCATCGCCCGCAGCGGCCCCCGGGGCCGAGGCCGACGCCACCCCCTGCCCGGACGCCGCCTCCGTGGCCCCGGGTCTGGCCCCCTGCCTGGCCCGGCTGTCCCCCGAACCCGAGGCCGCGCCCCGGCGACCCA
The DNA here is from genome assembly GCA_031082225.1 of Desulfovibrionaceae bacterium. Taxonomy (GTDB): domain Bacteria; phylum Desulfobacterota; class Desulfovibrionia; order Desulfovibrionales; family Desulfovibrionaceae; genus Desulfolutivibrio. The sequence goes on from JAVHLG010000020.1 coordinate 52,421, forward strand.
CGCCCCAGGGGGACCAGCCGCCCCCCCTCTCCCTGGGCACGGGCATAACGGCCCGCCCCTCCGGCTGCCTGGGCGCCCGGGCCGCGGTCGACGGACGCACCGTGGGCATGTTGATCGTCTCCGACCCCGGACGGCCCTATACCGGCAAGGACCGCATCATCATCGACCGGCTGGCCGACATCATGGCCCTGGGCATCTGCCGCATCCAACTCGAGAGGCAACTGGTGGCGGCCAGGGAGGCCTCCGAGGCCGCCAGCCGCATGAAAAGCGAGTTTCTGGCCAACATGAGCCACGAGATCAGAACGCCCTTAAACGGCCTGCTGGGCATGCTGCAACTCCTCCAGGATACCTGCCTCGACGAGGAACAGGCGGATTACGTGGACACGGCCCTGCGCTCGGGACACCGCCTGACCGGCCTTTTGAGCGACATCCTTGATCTGGCCCGGGTGGAGGCCGGAAAGCTCTTCCTGTGCCACGAGCCCTTCGACCTGCGCGAGGTCTTTGCGGCCGTGGCCGACACCTTCGGTCCCGTGTGTCGGGAACGCCACATCGACCTGATCCTGCACCTGAGCTCCGCCCTGCCCCGGCTGTATCTCGGCGACGAGGTGCGCGTGCGCCAGGTGGTCTTCAACCTGGTGGGAAACGCCGTGAAATTCACGGACAAGGGGGAAATCCACCTGGAGGCCTATCCCCTGCCCACCCACCGGTCCGGCTCGGCCCGCGTGTTTTTCACCATCTCGGACACGGGCATCGGCATCCCCGAGGCCAAGCTCGATTCCATCTTCGATTCCTTCACCCAGGCCGACGGGGCCGTGACCCGCAAATACGAGGGCGCGGGGCTGGGGCTGGCCATCGTCAAGCGCCTGGTGGAGCTCATGGACGGGCACATCGTGGTGGAGACCGAACCCGGCGCGGGCACCACGGTCTCCTGCTGCCTGCGGCTGGATCTGTCCGCCGCGCCCCCGGAACAGACAAAAGAACCCGTGCTGCAGGGGGAGATGGTTCAGGCGGAAGGCCTTCGGGTGCTTATTGTGGAGGATGAGCGCATCAACCGGATGACCCTGCGCCGGATGCTGGAGAAGATGGGACATGCCCCCGTGGAGGCCGAAAACGGCCGGGCGGCCCTGGACATCCTGGCCCGGGAGGGGGTCGACTGCATCCTTATGGACATCCAGATGCCGGAACTCGGGGGGCTCGAGACCCTGGCCGTCCTGCGCCATGATCCGGCCTTCGCCCACCGGGCGGGGATTCCGGTCATCGCGCTCACGGCCCACGCCATGTCCGGAGACCGGGAGCGGTTTTTGGCGGCGGGCATGGACGGCTACCTGGCCAAGCCCGTGGAGATATCGGATCTGCGGCGGCTGCTCGGGAGCATCGGCCCCGCCTGACCGACGGCATGGCTACAGGTTTTTTTGCCCCGAGGCCAATTCCTCCAGCCGGGCCACGTCGCGCAGCACCACCGCCTGCCCATCCAGAACGATAAGCCCGTCGTCGGCCATTTTGCGCAGCACCCGGGACAGGGTCTCGGGGATGGTGCCCAGGTATCCGGCCAACTGTCCCTTGGGCAGCTCCAGGTCCAGGCGCATCTTCTTCTGGGCCGCATGCAGCAAAAGCAGATGGGCGGCCAGCCGGGCGGGCACCTCCTTGAGGCTCAACTCCTCGATCTTGTGGACGAAAAACCGCAGGCGGGCGGAAAGCAAGGCCAGCATGGACATGGCCAGCTCCGGGTCGTCGCGCAGAAGCGCCGCAAAGCCCCGGCGCGGGAAAAATAAAAGATCGCTGTCCTCCAAGGCCTGGGCGTCGGCCGGAAACACCCCGCCCTGGAAGACCACCACCTCGGCGAATGCCGCGCCCGGGCCGAACACATGCAGGATGTGCTCCTTGCCAGACGGCGAGGACCGGTAGATGCGCACCTTGCCGGAGGCCACGCCGTAAAACCCGTCAGCCGCCTCCCCGGTTCGGAAGATCACCCGCCCCCGCTCCCGCCGCCGCACCTCGGCCACGGCCGCAAGCTCGGCGATCTTGTCCGGGGCAAGTCCCGCGAATATCTCAAGTCCTGCCACGGCCGCTTTTTTGTCGATTCCAGGCATGGGCTTTCGATTCCCGGTTTTTTGACCTACGTCAAGGCCAGCCCGGCCCGTTCGGGATACACCACGCCAAAAGGATCGCCGCCCATGTCCGAACACACCTTTCGCCTCACCACCTGCCGGGGTCTCGACCCGGCCCCCGGGGCCCGCCCCTGCCCCCATGCCCTGCCCTGCGACACGGACATGGCCGGACTTTTGGCCCACACCCTGGCCGAAACGGGCTGGCCCGCGTTTCTGGCCGAAAAAGAGCCCTCCATCCGCCACCATCAGGCCATAAAGGTCGTGCTGGCCGGATGCCCCAACGCCTGCGCCGGTCCCCAGGTGGCGGACTTCGGGCTCATCCGGGCCTGCCGCCCGGCCCGCGAGCCCGACCGGTGCACGGGCTGCGGGGCCTGCGCCGCGGCCTGCCCCGAACGCCTTGTGGCCATCACCCCGGACGGGCCGGTCATCGACCGCAAAGCGTGCCTGGGCTGCGGCCTGTGCGTCCGGGCCTGCCCCCATGAGGCCCTGACGCTCTCCCGCCTGGGCTGGCGGGTCATGGCCGGAGGCAGGCTGGGGCGGCATCCGGCCCTGGCCGTGGAGATGCCGGGGCTTTTTTCCGACGCCGAGGCCGCCGCCTGTCTGGCCCGTCTGGCGGCCTTTTTCATGGCCCGGCATCGTCCCGGGGTGCGCCTGTCCAGCCTTTTGCCAAAGGACGCCGCAGCCGTGGGCCAAATCCTGCGCGGCGCCACGCCAGCCGCGACGTCCGGGCCATCCCCGGGCCATGCCCGTGCCCGCGTAAAACACCGGACCTAACCGACCATGGCCGTCCTGTGGCTTCTCCCCGCCGTCCTGGCCTTCGCCCTCACCGCCGCCCACGGCCTGCGTTCCGGCGACATGGGGCTTTTTTCGGCCTGCCTGGGCTGCGCGGGCCTGCTTTTTTCCCGCCGGGCCTTCGTGCGCCTGGCCGCCATCCCGCTTTTGTGCGGCGCAGCCCTTTTCTGGGCGCACACGGCCCTGGAACTGTCCGCCCTGCGCCAGGCCTTCGGCGAACCCTGGCTGCGGCTGGCCCTGATCCTGTCCGGCGTGGCCGCCTGGAACCTGTTTGCGGCCTGGCTGCTGACCACGGCCTGGGCGAAAAAACGCTTTCCACGCGGCGCGGACACGGCCGGGCTCCAGGCCGCGGCCATGCTCCTGACCATGGCCATCCTGGAACTGGCCCGGACCAGGGCGGGCATTCCCATTCTCCTCGTCGACCGGTTCTTTCCGGGCTTTGGACGTCTGGAGATCCTGGCCCTGGCCGTCTACGCGGCGCTCCTGGCCGGGGCCATGGCCGACCCGGCCCGGGCCAGACGGCTTCGGCCGCGCTACTGGGGCCTTTTCTCAGCCGTGTTCTTTTTGCAACTCGTCCTAGGGCTGGCCGGGCTGCCCGATTTCCTGATGACCGGCACGCTGCATCTGCCCGTACCGGCGCTCATCGTCGGCGGCCCCCTGTACCGGGGGGGCGGCTTTTTCATGCCCATCCTGTATGTCTCCACGCTTTTGCTCGTGGGCCCGGCCTGGTGTTCGCACCTGTGCTACATCGGGGCCTGGGACGACGCCGCCTCACGCCTTGGCCCCACACCGCCCGGCCCCCTGCCGCGCCGGGCCTGGCTCACGCGCTCCCTGGCCCTGGCCCTGACGGTCCTTTTGGCCCTGGCCCTGCGCCTGCTCGGCGCGTCCGCCTGGACAGCCGCCATCCTGGCCGCCGCCTTCGGGCTTGTCGGCGTCTTGGTCATGCTGGCCGTCTCCCGCAGGCGCGGCATGATGGTCCACTGCACGGCCTATTGCCCCATCGGGCTTGTCGGCAACCTGCTTGGCAGGCTCTCGCCCTGGCGGCTGCGCATGGACGCCGGATGCGACCGCTTTTCCCGCTGCGGCCGCTGCTCCCAGGCCTGCCGCTATGGGGCGCTTGGCGAGCGCGACGTCTCCCTGGGCCGCCCGGGGCTCTCCTGCACCCTGTGCGGGGACTGCGTGGGCGTGTGCCCCAGGAAAAGCCCCGCCTCCCACATGGGCTACCGCCTGTTTGGCCTTTCGCCCGACACCTCCCGCCGCATCTTTTTGGCCGTGGTCATCGCCCTGCACGCCGTATTCCTTGGCGTGGCACGGATCTAGGCCTGCGGCGGCCAGGGGGGAACCCTCTCCCAAAAACTTTCAACGGGCTTTGCCTCTTCCTGCCCACGGGTGTACGGTTCCCGTAATCCCCTGTCTTTCCCCCGGCGCGAGGCCTGGCGCGTTGCACGCCAGGCCTC